>NZ_JBQUYT010000009.1:0-99909 GCF_056314225.1 Sphingomonas sp. DMC6 | reverse complement strand
GGGGTTGTTTGCTGGGGTTTTGGGGGGGGGGGGGGGGTGTTTGCCTGGGGGGGCGGGTGGCGCCCCCCGGGGGGGGGGGGGGGGGGGGGGGGGGGGGGGGCCCCCCCCGGGGCGGGGGGGGGGGGGGGGGGGGGGGCCCCCCGCTCGCCTGCAAGGTCATCGCTGGTGGAGAGCGTGGGCCCACCCCCCGGCCCCCTCCCGCGCGCGGGAGGGGGAGTGAGTTCCGCCACCGTCGCATCCACCAGGTCGACATAGGCCAGCCCGTCGGCCAGCTTCAGCGCGGTCTCGAAGCTTTCCGCCAGCCGGGTGGCGATGTCGTCGCGGACGACCAGCCGGTCGACCACCACTTCGATGTCGTGCTTGAACTTCTTGTCGAGCGCCGGGGCTTCCTCGATCAGGTACGTCTCGCCGTCGATCCGCACGCGGCTGAACCCGGCCTTCTGCCACTCGGCGAGTTCCTTGCGATATTCGCCCTTGCGCCCGCGCACCACGGGGGCGAGCAGCAGCAGCCGCGTCCCCTCGGGCAGCGCCAGCACGCGGTCGACCATCTGGCTCACCGTCTGCGCGGCGATCGGCAGGCCGGTGGCGGGCGAATAGGGCACGCCCACCCGCGCCCAGAGCAGGCGCATATAGTCGTAAATCTCGGTAACCGTCGCCACCGTCGAGCGCGGGTTGCGGCTGGTGGTCTTCTGCTCGATCGAGATGGCGGGGCTCAGCCCCTCGATATGCTCGACATTCGGCTTCTGCATCAGCTCGAGGAACTGACGCGCATAGGCCGAGAGCGATTCGACATAGCGGCGCTGCCCCTCGGCATAGATGGTGTCGAAGGCCAGGCTCGACTTGCCCGAGCCCGACAGCCCGGTGATCACCGTCAGCGTGTCGCGGGGAATGTCGATGTCGACGCCCTTGAGGTTGTGCTCGCGCGCGCCGCGGACGGAAATGGTGGTGAGTGCCATGGGGAGGGTTCTAGCTTTGTTCTGAAGGATTTTCCAGAGCGGAGATAGGGACGCCGGGCGGCATGTGCCACCTGTCCGCAAGGGGCGGCAAGGCGAAGGCGGCGCGAAACGGCTTGCGCCCTGCGGCAATATCCGCCAACCACTATCAATATTCGCAGCCGGTTGCGTGGTGCTGCGCCAGTCTTTCGCAAGAGGAAGGGGGCGAATGAAGCGCGCAACCGCAATATTGGCAGCCACAGCAATCCTGATGGCGCCTGGCTGCACCATGATCGTCAAGGAAACCCGGCACAGCGGCGGCTATCCCGGCCATCTACTCGACAAGCGGACTTTCGACGCATCCTATTCGAAGCGGCTGCAACTGCTGCGCGCCACGATCATCCTGGCGATGGCGGCGGACATCGGGCGTACCACCGTCAACGGGCAGGATGCCGACGGCTTTGCGCAACTGCTGGCCAGCGCTGCGCTGGAGATCAACTATGCCGCGGCCGACCTGTACGATGCCGATGCGACCCACAAGGTCTGCTGGACCCGCGACGAATCGCAAGGCCCCCCGTCGCCGGCGGCCACCCCCACGCCGGCCAGCATCGACGACACGCATTGCAACGGCTTTTACGAGAATTTCGAAAGCAATGTGCCCGCGATCGAAGGGCGGATCGTGAAGGTGATGCTGGCCGCGCTGCCCACCGACAAGGCCCGCAAGTTTCTGGAGGACGTTACCAAGGGCAATGTGATGGGCGCGGCGTGGAAGGCGGTGGGCGCGGCGGCGGACCTTGTCGGCGGGCTGCATGTCGGCTTTGCCCGCTATCGCACCGGGCTGGAAACGGTGGCGTCGACGGTGAAGACGTGTCACGGCGGCGGCACCTTTCGCGCCGATACGAAAACGATCGTGCAGGCGGCGGCATGCCTGGGCCTGTCGAAAGACGATCTGTTCGGCAATCCCGAAGAGCTGAAGGGCGCCGCGATCGCCGATGGCAAGGTGAACCAGCGCGCCTTCCTGATGCTGATGCGCGGCATCGCGGCCGACTGCGTCGCGCTGAATTTCAGCGGCAAGGCCGATGATCTGAAGACGAGCCAGACGATCCGCGGCAAGGCCTGCAACGCGATCGGGTTCAAGCCGATGCCGCGCCCCTATCGGTTCAATTCCGGCGCCGGCCTGCCCGTGGACGCGCCGGTCGATGGCGGATCGGCGCCAAAGGACGCCGCCACGCCGGCACCGTGAGGGGGATTACATCCAATCCGGCAGTAATGCCGCACCGCGCGGGGACTTGATGCCCGGCCCGCTTCCCGGCCAAAGAGGGGCGGGGGGATTGTGTGACCGTCGACGAGTTCATCGCCAAGTGGCAGGCATCCGGGGGTAACGAGCGGGCGAACACGCAGCTGTTCGTCACCGATCTGTGCCATCTGCTGGGGGTCGAGCCGCCCCAGCCGACGCTGCCCGACACGCAGCGCAACGATTATGTGTTCGAGCGCCACGTCATCAAGAACGAGATCGACGCGCCGCCGACCAATGGCTGGATCGACTGTTACAAGCGCGACTGCTTCATCCTGGAGGCGAAGCAGGGCAGCGCCGCCGACATCGCCGCCGTCGATGCGGGCGAAAATGCCGCGATGCGCGACTTTTTCGGCCAGACCGCGATCGACCGGTTCAAGCGCGGCATGGCCAAGCGCGGCACCGGCCAATGGACCGGCGCGATGCAGCGCGCCGCCAGCCAGGCCGAAGGCTATGCCAAGAACCTGCCGCGCGACCATGGCTGGCCGCCGTTCCTGCTCGTCACCGATGTGGGATACTGCATCGACGTCTATGCCGATTTCCAGCGCAGCGGCAAAGGCTATGCCCCGTTCCCCGACCGGCGGCGATACCGCATCACGCTGGACGATCTGCGCGACGACGAAGTGCGCAAGCGGCTGGCGGCGGTGTGGACCACGCCGATGGCGCTCGACCCCTCGGCCGAGGCGGCGCGCGTCACCCGCGAGATCGCCACGCTGCTTGCCGAACTGGCGAAGGACATCGAGAAACGCGAACAGAATCCGGACCGCGTCGCCGCGTTCCTGATGCGGCTGCTGTTCACGATGTTCGCCGAAGACACCGGGCTGATCCCCAGGAAAAGCTTCAGCGCGCTGTTGAAGAAGACGCGCGATCGCCCCGAATTGCTGCCCCAGCAATTGAGCCAGCTGTGGGAGGCGATGGACAAGGGCGGGCTCGCCTTCGGGCTGGGCGAGGCGGGCGAGACGGTGCGCCGTTTCAACGGCTATCTGTTCAAGGACACCACCGCGCTGCCGGTCACGGTCAAGGAAATCGACATATTGATCGCCGCCGCCGAGGCCGACTGGCGACAGGTGGAGCCGGCGATTTTCGGCACGCTGCTGGAACGCGCGCTGAACACGAAGGAGCGCGCCAAGCTGGGCGCGCACTATACCCCGCGCGCCTATGTCGAGCGGCTGGTGGGGCCGACCATCCTGGAGCCGCTGCGCGAAGAGTGGATGGGTGCGCGCACGATTGCGACCGAGGCGGCGGAGCGTGGCGAGAAGGAAGAAGCGCGGCAGATCGTCGAGACGTTCCACACCAAATTGGCCGCGACCAAGGTGCTCGACCCGGCGTGCGGCACCGGCAACTTCCTGTACGTGGCGATGGCGCGGATGAAGGAGCTGGAGGGCGAAGTGCTCGAACTGCTCGATGCGCTGGGTGACGAGCGCTATCTGGCCGAGCTGGAAGGCCACACCATCACGCCCGAGAATTTCCTGGGGATCGAGATCAACCCGCGCGCGGCGGCGATCGCGCAGCTGGTGCTGTGGATCGGCTATCTGCAATGGCATTTCCGGGTGAACGGCGAGGACCGGATGCCCGAGCCGCCGGTGCTGCGCGACGTGCGCACGATCGAGAACCGTGACGCGCTGATCGAATGGGACCGCCGCGAACTGGAGCGCGACGCAAACGGCGTGCCGGTGACGCGCTGGGACGGGGAGACGATGAAGAAGCACCCCGTCACGGGGAAGGACGTGCCCGACGAAAGCGCGCGGGTGGAGCTGTATCGCTATTTGAACCCGCGCGCGGCGAAATGGCCGAAGGCGGATTTTATCATCGGAAATCCGCCGTTCATCGGCGGCAAGGATGTCCGCGACCGGCTGGGCGACGGCTATTTCGAGGCGCTGTTCCGCACCACCAAGGTGCCGGAATCAGCCGATTTCGTGATGCACTGGTGGGACCGCTCGGCGGCGATGGTGCGACAGGGCGTGACGCGCCGCTTCGGCTTCGTCACCACCAATTCGATTACCCAGGCGTTCAGCCGCCGGGTGATCGCCGCGCATCTGGAGGCCGATCCGCCGCTGAGCCTGACCTATGCCATTCCCGACCATCCATGGGTCAGCGAGAAGGGCGATGCGGCAGTGCGGATCGCGATGAGTGCCGGGGCGCCGGGCGAGATTGCCGGGCGGCGCTTGCAGGTGATCGACGAAAGCGGCGCGCCCGAACTGATCGGCTTCGTTGAGAAGGTCGGGCGCATTCACAGCGATCTTACTGTTGGAGCGCCTGTATCTACAGCGTCGCCTCTTCGAAGTAACAGTCGTATTGCGTCACGAGGGGCTCCGCTACATGGTGCTGGCTTTATCCTGTCAAAAGATGCGTTGAAAAAATGTGGGGACTGTCAGGGTGTTGTACGAAGGTTCGCCAACGGGCGTGATATTATGCAGCGCTCTCGTGGCTTGTACGTAATAGATACTTACGGATTGAGCGAAGATAATATTAGGCAGAATTATCCGGCAATATATGATCATCTATATACACACGTTAAACCCGAGCGTGACTTAAATAAGCGTGGGCACAGGTCTGAGAGGTGGTGGCTCCACGGGGAGCCAGTGGAAATGTTGCGCAATTTTCAGAAGGGGATTGAGCGCTTTATAATAACTGCTGAGACGGCGAAGCACCGCGTATTCCAATTTCATTTCAGCGATTTTCTACCCGATAATTCTATTGTTGGCGTTGGTTTGCGTGACGCATTTTTTCTCGGTGTACTGAGTAGCCGCCTGCACGTAGTTTGGTCATTGGCTGCTGGTGCCCGGTTAGGTGTGGGCAATGACCCACGCTATTCGAAGACCCGCTGCTTCGATCCCTTCCCCTTCCCCGATACCTCGGACGAAGCCCTGAAAGCCCGTATCCGCGATGCCGCCGAGCGGCTGGATGCGCTGCGCAAGGACGTGCTTGCCCGGTACGACGACCTGACGCTCACCAAGCTGTACAATGTGCTGGAGGCGCTGCGCGCCGCCGAGCGGGCGGGGACGGTGCTGGGCCCCAAGGACCGCGACATTGCCGAGCGCGGCTGTGTCTCGCTGATCCGCCAGTATCACGATGCGATCGATGCGGGCGTGGCGGAGGCCTATGGCTGGCCGGTCGACCTGAGCGACGAGGACATCCTGGAACGGCTGGTCGCGCTCAACCAGGAACGCGCGGCGGAGGAAGCCAAGGGCAAGGTCCGCTGGCTGCGCCCCGATTTCCAGGCGCCGGGATACCAGGCCCCGGCCGAGCAGGCGAAGCTGGCACTCGACGCCCCGCAAAAGGCCAGGGCCGAGGCGCTGGAATGGCCGGGCGCGCTGCCCGACCAGGTGGTGGCGGTGGCGAGCGTGGTGGCGCGCTCTGCCCGGCCGGTGGCGGCGAACGACGTCGCCCGCGCCTTCAAGGGCAAGCGCGCGACCAGCGTGCTGCCGGTGCTCGACGCGCTGGCCGGCATGGGCCGCCTGCGCAAGCTGGACGACGGCCGCTACGCGGCGTGAGCGGGGCGGCGCGGCGCGAGGCGCGGCGCGACGGCGCGCCGGCCATCGACCTGATCGACGGCGAATATCTATGCCAGCTGCTGCGCGAACGCGGGCTGGGGGTGCGCGTGCGCGAAGTGGTGCATCATGAAGTGACGGTGCTGCCCGAGTTCTTCGCGGAGATTTGAGGCACGGGGCAGGGGTGAGGCCGGCCCCCGCGCGAACGCCCGAAACGTTTCCGGGTATCTGCCGGCAGCGCCCGATGTCCGGCCCCGGCGTTTATCGTAGCGGCCGCGCTTTTGCAGGCAAGGTGGCGTCGACCGGCCCGATGCGCGCGCCTTGTGCAGGGAATATCGGGCGGCGCGCGCTGCTTGTGACAAATGCGGCGCAGCATTGCCGCGCAGCATTGCCGCGAAATATTTTGTCATCGGTCAGTCATCATTCATGCCGGCGCGTTTAGGTACAGCGGGAAACTGGGGAAGGCGCGCCGTGACACTCGGGCATAACTTTCGAACATCGCTTGCGCCGCTGGTGGCGGTGCTGCTGATCGGCGGGACCGCCGCGCCGGCGCTGGCGCAGACCCGCAGCGTGGTGACGGCGCGTTCCGAGGACGCGGCGGACTTTGCGCTGATCGACCGGGCGCGCAGCCTGTGGGACACGATCGGCGACGCGCCCCCCGACTACAGCTTTTCCTATGGCAGCGTGCGCCCCTGGGCGTGGCAGGTGCAGGGCGGCTTCTGGGTGGTGGCGGAGCCGGACCCGGACGGGCTGCGCACCTGGTTCTTTGCGCCGGGTGCGCGCGGGCCGTTTCTGGTGCGGCTGCCCGATCGCAGCTTTGGCTATCGCGACGGCCGGGTGGCGATGGTCTATACCGCCGATGGCGGGCCGATGCCCGAGAGCGAGGCGCTGGACAGCATCGACGAGGGCACGGCGCTCTATGCGCGCGGCAAGCGGCTGATGGCGGCGCTGCTCGACCGGCAATGGGCGCCGATCGACGGCGACCAGTGGTTCGACACGCAGTTCGTGTTCCTCGAACTCGAACAGCAATGGGACAATGGCTGGATGCGCTATCCCGGCTGGCAGCGCTATAGCGCCAGCCCCGCCTCGATCGCCGCGCAACAGCGGTGGGAGGCGGAGCGGCGCCGGCGGCAGGCGCTGGCGGACGCCTATCGGCGCTGGCGCGACAGCGGCTTCCAGGGGCCGCCCCCGCCGGGGCTGGGGCATCACTGGCATCACCAGCCCGGTGGGCCGGGCGGCGCGGGGCCGCTGCCGCCGCCGCGTCCCGGTACGCCGGGCTATCCGGGCAAGCCGCCGAACCGGCCCGATCGCCCCGGGCGGCCGGATGGTCCCGCGCGGCCCGACCGGCCGGCGGTGCCGTACAGCGGCCCGCCTTTCCCGCCGAACAACGCCGTGCCCGCGCCCGGTCGCCCCTGGCCCGGCCGGCCGACGCGCCCGGCCGTGCCCGATGCGACCAATCCAGCCACGCCGCCGCCCACTGCGCCGCGCCCGTGGCACGGGCCCGATCCGGACCAGCCGGGCGGGCCGAGGCCGGGCTGGCCGAACCGCCCCGATGGCGGCGTGCGCCCGGACCGGCCGGGCTGGCACCATCTGCCGCAGCCGCCTGCCTCCGGCGTGACGCTGCCCTCGACCGCGGCACCCGCGCCGGCGCCTGCGCCTGCTCCGGCCGCGCCGCCGGCGGGGCAGGCACAGCCGGCGCGCGGCGGCCATGCCTGGACCTCGCCCGGCTGGACGCGGCAGCAGCGGCCGACGCTCGACGATGTGCCATCGGCGCGCCCGCAGCCGGCGCGTCCGGCGGATGTGCCCCGGCCGCAGCCGCAGCCGCAGCCCCAGCCGCAGTTCCAGCGTCCGGCCGATGCGGCGCGGCCCGATCCGGCGCCGGCGGCGCCCACCCGGCCGGTGTTCCATCCGGCGCCGTCCGGCCCGTCGCGCGCCGCCCCGCCGCCCTCGCGCCCGACGATGCAGCCCAGGGTGGAGCGGAACGACCCGAAACGCTGATACCGGCCCACGGATGGCGACCCATTTCCTTCGTCATGCCAGCGCAGGCTGGCATCTTCCGCAGTAGCGCCGCTCCGGTATCGCCCAGCCCCCGGGAGACCCCAGCGTGCGCTGGGGTGACGGCGTGTGGCTGGCGCGCAATGCGTGTCGACCAGCTTGGGTTGCGTGCTTTCAGCCGATGCGGGCGGGGACGAACGGCAGCAGCGCCTCCAGCACGCCGGGTTCGGGCGCGCCGGGGGCAGTGGCGCCGTGGCGGTGGAGAAAGGCGTGGCGGACGATCTCCGCCTGCTGCTCGATACCGTAGCGGGCGAACAGCCGGTCAGGATCGAAGCGATAGCGATAGCGGCAAAAGGGATGGCGGCGCAGCGGCAGGAATCGCCCTGCCTGATGCTGCCAGACATGCACCATCTCGTGCACGAACAGGCCCTGCAGCCCGAGCGGCGCATCGCTGAAATCGTCCCGGTACAGGCCGCCTTCCGGGTGGAAATGGATGGTGCCGAGCGGCGC
The DNA here is from genome assembly GCF_056314225.1 of Sphingomonas sp. DMC6. NCBI lineage: Bacteria > Pseudomonadati > Pseudomonadota > Alphaproteobacteria > Sphingomonadales > Sphingomonadaceae > Sphingomonas > Sphingomonas sp. DMC6. The sequence goes on along the minus strand of NZ_JBQUYT010000009.1, from coordinate 91,687 downwards.
CATCGTCACATGGCGCGGCTGGAAGAACGCCCATTTGCGGTTCGCCACGCGCACCCGGGCATAATCGATCGCGTCGCCGAAGATCGCGGCGGCGAGGCGCGTCTCGCCGTCGGTCAGGGGACGGGAGGCGGGGGCACTCACCCCTGGGCGTAGAAATCCGGCGCCATGTCGAACTCGCGCACTCCGCGCAGGCGGCGGGCATTGTTGACGAGCTCGCGCAGCTTCTCGCGCCGTTCGCGGGCATGTTCGACGTCGCGGATCACCAGCGGTTCCTTGTGCGTCGTCTCGTCCGACGAGGTGATGGTGATGCGGCCGATGCCGGCGATCTGGTTGACGATCGAGAAGTCGAGCCGCACGTCCTTCACCCGGTACAGCTCGATCTCGTCGATCGATTTGTTGATGATGCCGCGATAGAGGATCAGCCGGTCTTCGGTGACTTCATAGAGCGTCGCCTGGTTGGCGATCCAGCGCACCGCGATGAGGATGAAGCCGACACCGACCAGGCAGAGCAGCAGCGTGCCCCAGCCGGCAAAGGAACCCTTGAGCCAGCCCGCGGTGGAGGGGCGGAAACGATCGATCAGCTGCGTCATGCGCGCGATCATAGCGCAGGCGTATTACGCTGCAATGGCGGGGTGGGGGTGCAGCAATCTCCCCTCCCTGCAAGGGAGGGGTCGGGGGTGGGTGCGAGGGCGTCAGCCCGAGCGTCTCCGCCTGCCGCAAAGGCGTCGGCCGGGGCATCGAGCCCCGCCCGCCGCCGAACCCACCCCTTGATCCCCTCCCTTCCAGGGAGGGGAGATAGATTGTTATGGTGCGCGAAAGCGCCGAACCCTAGCGCGCGTCGCCGGGGGTGACGACTTCGGCGCTGGCGGTCAGCGTCTTGCCGCTGGCGAAGCTGAGCATCAGCGGGACATGGTCGCCCGCCTTCACCTTGGGCGCGAGCGAGAAGAGCATCACATGCCGCCCGCCCGGCGCGAACGTCACCTTGGCGCCGGCGGGGACGGGCACGTCCTTCAGCGGCGCCATCGCCATCATGCCATGGCCGTCCTTCATGCTGGCGTGCATTTCCGCCTTGAGCGCGAAGGGTGCCGATACCGCGACCAGCGTGTCGTCCGCCTTGCCGCCGGTGATCGTGAAATAGGCCGCGCCCGGCTGACCGGCAACGGCGGGGAGGCGCACCCAGGCGCCGTCCGCCTTCACGTCGGCGGCGGGGCTGCACGCCACCAGTGACACTGCCGTAACGATCCCCAACAGAGCCCGCATGTCACCGCCCTCCCAATCCGGGATTCTGCATAGAAACCTGTGCGTCTTGCGGCAAGCTTCAGCGCACCTATATCCGATCGCGTAGCTTCGTTCCCGGGTCGCCTCTTCTGGGGCCGCGGGGCGGGCAAGTGTTTGAAACTCCTATTTTGACTCTGGGGGCCAACGAGGACCATGGCTAAAGTTATCGGTATCGATCTGGGCACGACCAACAGCTGCGTCGCGGTGATGGAAGGCGGCAAGCCCAAGGTGATCGAGAATGTTGAAGGCGCGCGCACCACGCCGTCGATCGTCGCCTTCGCCAAGGATGGCGAGCGGCTGATCGGCCAGCCGGCCAAGCGCCAGGCGGTGACCAACCCGGACAACACCGTGTTCGCCGTGAAGCGCCTGATCGGCCGCCGTTTCGACGACCCCGTGACCAAGAAGGACACCGAGCTGGTGCCCTACACGATCGTGCGCGGCGCGAACGGCGATGCCTGGGTGAATGCCGGCGGCGAGGATTACAGCCCGTCGCAGATCAGCGCGTTCATCCTGCAGAAGATGAAGGAAACCGCCGAGAGCTATCTGGGCGAAAGCGTGACGCAGGCGGTGATCACCGTCCCGGCCTATTTCAACGACGCCCAGCGCCAGGCGACCAAGGACGCGGGCAAGATCGCCGGCCTCGAAGTGCTGCGCATCATCAACGAGCCGACCGCGGCGGCGCTGGCGTACGGCCTCGACAAGGACAACAACAAGACCATCGCGGTCTATGACCTTGGCGGCGGCACCTTCGACATCTCGATCCTCGAGATCGGCGATGGCGTGTTCGAAGTGAAGGCGACCAACGGCGACACCTTCCTGGGCGGCGAGGATTTCGACTCCAAGCTGGTCCAGTTCCTGGCCGATGAGTTCAAGAAGGCCGAAGGCATCGACCTGACCAAGGACAAGCTGGCGCTGCAGCGGCTGAAGGAAGCCGCCGAAAAGGCCAAGATCGAGCTGAGCTCGGCGCAGACCACCGAAGTCAACCTGCCCTTCATCACTGCCGACCAGAACGGCCCGAAGCATCTGGTGAAGACGATCAGCCGCGCCGAGCTGGAGCGTCTGGTCGACGACCTGATCCAGCGTACGCTGGAGCCGTGCCGCAAGGCGCTGGCCGATGCGGGCGTGAAGGCTGCCGGCATCGACGAAGTGGTGCTGGTCGGCGGCATGACCCGCATGCCCAAGGTGCGCCAGGTCGTGAAGGACTTCTTCGGCAAGGAACCGCACACCGGCGTGAACCCTGACGAAGTCGTCGCTATCGGCGCGGCGATCCAGGCGGGCGTGCTGCAGGGCGACGTGAAGGACGTGCTGCTGCTCGACGTGACTCCGCTGAGCCTCGGCATCGAGACGCTGGGCGGCGTGTTCACCCGCATGATCGACCGCAACACGACCATCCCGACCAAGAAGTCGCAGGTCTATTCCACCGCTGACGACAATCAGCAGGCGGTGACGATCCGCGTCTTCCAGGGCGAGCGCGAAATGGCGGCGGACAACAAGCTGCTCGGCCAGTTCGATCTGGTCGGCATTCCGCCGGCGCCGCGCGGCGTTCCGCAGATCGAAGTCACTTTCGACATCGACGCGAACGGCATCGTCAACGTGTCGGCCAAGGACAAGGGCACCGGCAAGGAACAGCAGATCCGCATCCAGGCCTCGGGCGGTCTTTCGGACAGCGACATCGAACAGATGGTGCGCGATGCCGAGAAGTTCGCCGAAGAGGACAAGAAGCGGCGCGCTGCGGCCGAAGCCAAGAACAATGCCGAGAGCCTCGTCCACACCACCGAACGCCAGCTCCAGGAGAATGGCGACAAGGTCGATGCGGCGCTGAAGGGCGAGATCGAGGCGGCGATCGCCGATACCAAGTCGGCGATCGAAAGCGGCGATGCCGATGCGATGACCGCCAAGGCGCAGAACCTCGCCCAGGTGGCGATGAAGCTGGGCCAGGCGATCTATGAGAAGCAGGCTGCCGAAAACGCCTCGCCGAACGCAGGCGCTGCGGCCGGCGAACATGCCGGCGGCGAGGAAGTGGTCGACGCCGAGTTCTCGGAAGTGGACGACAACAAGGCGTAACTATTGCCCCTCCCTCTCCCCGCTTGCGGGGAGAGGGTCGGGGAGAGGGGGAGCGGGGCAGGTCGATGCGTCTGGTATTGCGCATGCCCCTCTCCCAAACCCTCTCCCCTGAAGGGGAGAGGGCTTTTTGATGACCACTGAAGTCGATTATTACGAACTGCTCCAGGTCGAACGCGGCGCGGATGATGCGACGATCAAGTCGTCGTACCGCAAGCTCGCGATGAAATATCACCCGGACAAGAATGCCGGGTGCAAGGATTCCGAGGCCAAGTTCAAGGCGATCAGCCAGGCCTATGACTGCCTGAAGGACCCGCAGAAGCGCGCGGCCTATGATCGCTTCGGCCATGCCGCGTTCCAGAATGGCGGGATGGGCGGCGGCCATGGCGGCGGCAATGCCGATTTCGGTGCGTTCAGCGACATTTTCGAAAGCGTGTTCGGCGAGTTCATGGGCGGCGGGCGCGGTGCCGGCCGGCCCCAGCGGCGCGGCGCCGACCTGCGCTACGACATGGAAATCTCGCTCGAACAGGCGTTTCACGGCCATTCGACCGACATCACCATCGACGTGTCGGGCGTGTGCGAGGCGTGCGACGGATCGGGCGCGACGCCGGGCACCAAGGCACGGACCTGCTCGACCTGCGCCGGCCATGGCAAGGTGCGCGCGCAGCAGGGCTTCTTCATGGTCGAGCGGACCTGCCCGACCTGCCACGGCGCGGGCGAAGTGATTGCCGAGCCGTGCCGTAGCTGTCGCGGCGACGGGCGTGCCGACAAGACCAAGACGCTCAAGATCGAGATTCCGCCCGGTGTCGACGAAGGCACCCGCATCCGCCTGACCGGCGAAGGCGAGGCGGGCGCGCGCGGGGCGCCGGCGGGCGACCTCTACATCTTCCTCCACGTCACCAAGCACGCCATCTATGAGCGGCAGGGCACGACGCTTTACGCCACTGCGCCGATCAGCTTCACCACGGCGGCGCTGGGCGGCGAGATCGGCATTCCGGGGCTCGACGGCGAGCGGCACACGATCAAGATCCACCCCGGCACCCAGTCCGGCCGTGAAGTGCGCCAGCGCGGCGCCGGCATGCCGGTGCTGCAGGGGCGCGGGCGCGGCGATCTGGTGATCCGGCTGGAAGTCGAGACGCCGACCAAGCTGTCGGCCCGGCAGCGCGAGCTGCTGGAGGAATTCCGCAAGACCGAAACGGGCGAGGAATGCCCGCAGGCGAGCGGGTTCTTCGCCAAGCTGAAGGCGGCGCTGGGTTGAGGTTGGAAAGGGCGGCGCATCAGCCGGCTGGGCTATCGCCTATGCACGATAGTCCCCCTCACCCTTCCGCCGCTTCGCGGCTCCTTCCCTCTCCCACGGGGGGAGAGAGAGCGTGGCGCCGAAACTCCCTCTCCCCCTGTGGGAGAGGGAAGGGGCCCGCCGCCGAAGGCGGTGGGAAGGGTGAGGGGGATGCGACCTCCCCTTCGCACCTCTGGACAAGCCAATGACTCCCCGCGAACTGATCGACACCGCCGATGTCCCCGGTGGCGAGCCGCTGCGGCTGTTCCGCCGGGGCGCCGATCACATGATCGTGCTCGAGCGCAACGAGCTGATGAACAGCCGGATGAGCGGTTCGGAAGAAGCGCTGGCGGTGATGACGCTCGAACGGCTCGGCAAGCGCGAGGCGCGGCTGCTGATCGGCGGCTATGGCATGGGCTTCACCCTGCGCGCGGCGCTGGCGGTGCTGGGCGACCGGGCGCAGGTGACGGTGGCGGAGCTGGTCCCCAAGATCGTCGAATGGGCGAAGGGGCCGATGGCGGCGCTGACCAATGGCTGCCTCGACGATCCGCGCGTGCGGGTGGTGTTCGACGATGTCGGCGCGGTGATCGCCGGCGGGCAGGGGTCGTATGACGCGATCCTGCTCGATGTCGACAATGGCCCCGACGGGCTGACCCGTCCGGGCAATGACGGGCTCTATTCGATGCGCGGGCTGGACGCCGCGCGACAGGCGCTGCGGCCGGGCGGCATTCTCGCTGTGTGGTCGGCGGCCCCCGACGCCGCCTTCGCCCGGCGCATGCGCGACGCCGGTTTCCGCGTCGAGGAGGTCGCGGTGCGGGCACGCGCCAACGGCAAGGGCCCGCGCCACGTGATCTGGTTCGGCACGCGGCGCTGACACGTGCTGCACCTGCCGACCGCGCCCTGGCTGCATTATGTGGGGGACGTGGGCGCATGGGCGGCGGCCTTTGCCGGCGGGCGCTGGGTCTATCGCCACCGCCGGCGCAGCGTCGAGGGGCTCGCCCGGCAGACCGAGCCCGGCTATTTCGTCAGCCTGGCGCTCGGCGGAGCGATCGGCGCCTGGCTGATCGGATCGGCGAACACGCTGCGCGATGCGCGCCCGGTGCTGTCGCATTCGATCGCCGGGGCGCTGGCCGGGGCGATCGTCGCGGTCGAGATCTGGAAATGGCTGCGCGGGGTGCGCGGATCCACCGGCGGGCCGTTCGTGATTCCGCTGGCGCTGGGGATCATCGTCGGGCGGCTGGGCTGCCTGTTCGCCGGGCTGGCGGACCAGACCTATGGCATTGCGACGCGTCTGCCCTGGGGGGTCGATCTGGGCGACGGGATCGCCCGGCATCCGGTGCAACTCTATGAACCGCTGGCAGTATTGGTGTTCCTGCTGGTCTATTGGCGGGCGCTGGTACAGGGGCGCGACTGGGCGGTGCGCCATGGTTTCCATGCCTTTGTACTTGCCTATGCCGTGCAGCGATTTGCGTGGGAGTTCCTGAAGCCCTATCCAAAGCTGGTCGGGCCGTTCAATATCTTCCACCTGACCATGACGGGATTGAGCCTCTATGCCCTTGTCTGGATCGTCCGCGGACGCCGCGCTGATCGACCCGCCGGCCCGCAAGGCGGCGCCCTATCTGTTCCATAGCCAGACCAGCAGCCTGTGCGAGACCTGCCTGGAAGTGGTGCCGGCCAAGGTCATCATCGAGAACGACAAGGTCTATTATTTGAAGCGCTGCCGCACCCATGGCGTGCAGAAGACGCTGGTCAGCGACGACCTGCCTTACTGGCGGTCGCAGAAGGAATGGCTGAAGCCGGGCGACCGGCCGCTCGCCGCCCAGACCCGCACCGAGGCGGGGTGCCCGTTCGATTGTGGGCTGTGCCCCGACCATGAGCAGCATAGCTGCCTGGCGATCGTCGAGGTCAATTCGGCGTGCAACCTGGCGTGCCCGGTCTGCTTCGCCGATGCCGAGGACATGCATGGCGGGCATCTGCCGCTGGCGACGATCGAGGCGATGCTCGACGCGCTGGTCGAGAGCGAAGGCGAGCCCGACCTGGTGCAATTGTCGGGCGGCGAGCCGACGCTGCATCCCGAGTTCTTCGCGATCCTGGATGCGGTGAAGCGACGGCCGATCCGCCATGTGATGATCAACACCAACGGCGTGCGGATCGCGCAGGATCCGGCATTTGTCGAGCGGCTGGCAAGCTATGCGCCCCGGCTGGAAGTCTATCTGCAGTTCGACAGCCTGGACGACGATGCGCTGGTGAACCTGCGCGGCGCGCGGCTGGCGCGGGTGCGGCGCGCGGCGCTGGAGGCGCTGGAGCGGGTCGGGCTGTCGACCACCTTGGTCGCGGTGGTGAAGCGCGGCGTCAATGACGGCGAGATCGCCGCGATCGTGCGCCATGCGCTGCAATGGGCCTGTGTGCGCGGCGTGACCTTCCAGCCGGTGCAGGACGCCGGGCGCAACCAGGGGTTCGACGCCAAGGCGAACCGGATGCTGCTGACCCAGATCCGCCGCGAAGTGGTGAAGGCCGGCGTGTTCAGCGCGGAGGACATGATCCCGCTGCCGTGCAACCCCGACCAGATCTGCATCGGCTATGGTTTGCGCGACGGGACGACGGTGACTCCGATCACCTCGCTGTTGCCGCGCGAGCTGCTGCTCCGGGGACCGAATACGATCAGCTATGAAGCCTATCCGGCGTTGCAGAAGGCGGTGGTCGAGCTGCTGAGCCTGGCGACCGCGCAGTGCAATACCGAGAGCAAGCTGGCGGAGGTGCTGTGCTGCCTGCCACAGGCGCTGGTGCCGCGGGACCTGAGCTATGCCAACAGCTTTCGCGTCGTGATCCTGCAGTTTCTCGACCGCTATAATTTCGATCTGGGGACGGTGAAGCGCAGTTGCGTCCACTTCGTGACGCCGGAGGGGCAGATCATCCCGTTCGATACCTATAACAGCTTCTACCGGCCGGGCGCCGAAGGGGTGGGTGTGCTGGCACGGGCGAGAGAAGTGTCATGAGGAAGCTTTTCGGGGGAATCTGCCTGGGGCTCGGAATATTGGTGATGAGCTGCAGTGGGCTGTGCTCGCTTGTCTTTCTCTTGACCGTGCCCACGGCCTTTATGCTCGTCGCGCTTGTAGGGGGCGTCCCCTTCGCAATCGGCTTGGCCTTCTTCTATCTGGGCAGGCACTTGCTCAAGGAACCCGAGACAGATCTCGACTGAGCGCTACCTGCCGAGGCATCGAGCCGTGCCCCGGTCGGGCGCGCCGAACTCGATGCGCGCCACCGGTGCGGCATAGCCGGAGGACGTAGCTGCCCAAGCACGTTACACGCTTCGCCCTCCAGCACCGGGGCAGAATCGACGGTTACGCCGCGCCGAATACCCGCGCGAAGATCGTGTCGACATGCTTGTAGTGATAGCCGAGGTCGAACTTGTCCTCGATCTCCGCCGGGCTGAGCGCGGCGGTGACTTCGGGGTCGGCCTTGAGCAGTTCGAGCAGCGACAGTTCGCCGTCCGATTCCCACACCTTCATCGCGTTGCGCTGGACGAGGCGATAGGCGTCCTCGCGGCTCACGCCCGCCTGGGTGAGCGCCAGCAGCACGCGCTGCGAATGGACCAGACCGCCCATGCGGTCGAGATTCTTCTGCATCCGCACCGGATAGACGAGCAGCTTGTCGACCACGCCGGTCAGGCGCGCGAGCGCGAAGTCGAGCGTGATCGTCGCATCGGGGCCGATATAGCGCTCGACCGAAGAGTGGCTGATGTCGCGCTCGTGCCACAGCGCGACATTTTCCAGCGCCGGGGTGACATAGCCGCGCACCATGCGGGCGAGGCCGGTCAGGTTTTCGGTGAGCACCGGGTTGCGCTTGTGCGGCATCGCCGAGCTGCCCTTCTGGCCCGGCGAGAAATATTCCTCGGCCTCCAGCACTTCGGTGCGCTGCAGGTGGCGGATTTCGACGGCGAGGCGCTCGATCGACGAGGCGATCACGCCCAACGTCGCGAAGAACATCGCGTGGCGGTCGCGCGGGATCACCTGGGTCGAGACCGGCTCGACGGTCAGGCCCAGCTTTTCGGCGACATGCGCTTCGACGCGCGGGTCGATATTGGCGAAGGTGCCGACCGCGCCCGAAATCGCGCAGGTGGCGATGTCGGCGCGGGCGGCGAGCAGGCGCGCCTTGTTGCGCTGGAACTCGGCATGCGCCTCGGCGAGCTTGAGGCCGAAGGTGACCGGCTCGGCATGGATGCCGTGGCTGCGGCCGATCGTCGGCGTCATCTTGTGTTCGCGGGCGCGGCGCTCGAGCACCGCGAGCAGCGCGTCGATGTCTGCCAGCAGCAGGTCGCTGGCGCGGGCGAGCTGGACTGCGAGGCAGGTGTCGAGCACGTCGGAGCTGGTCATGCCCTGGTGCATGAAGCGGGCTTCCTCGCCCACCTGTTCGGCGACCCAGGTGAGGAAGGCGATCACGTCATGCTTGGTGACGGCCTCGATCGCGTCGATCGCGGCAACGTCGATCGCCGGCTTGGTCGCCCACCAGTCCCACAGCGCCTTGGCTGCGCTCTGCGGCACCACGCCCAGATCGGCCAGCGCCTGCGTCGCGTGCGCCTCGATCTCGAACCAGATGGCAAGGCGCGTTTCCGGCGACCAGATATCGGTCATCACGGGGCGGGCGTAACGGGGGACCATCGGCGTTCCTTTTCGGGGGGTGGGCGGCTGCGCCCGGTGCGACGGGGCGGCCCGTAGCAAAGCCGGGCGGGGGCTGCAATGCGGGGCAGGTGAAACGAAGTGCGGCGGCGCTGGTTATTGGAATCGTGCAAGACGAGGGCGGCCGCGGCAAGCTTTCGTCGTGTCGCTATAGTATCCGGCGGTGGAGCGTTGCGTATGATGCGTTCAGGATTGGTGGTTGGGGCGCTGCTGCTTGCGATGCCGGCCTTCGCCCAGGAAACGCGCACTGCGCCGCCGGCCACGGATGGCGCCACGCCCGGCGCGGCGCGCGAAGCCGCACCCGCAGCGGGGGCCGCGCCGGCGGATGCTGACGCCGGGGACAGGGCGGCGCCGGCCCCGGCCTCGGCGCTATCGCCTGCGGAAGCAGCCGCAGCGGCGGCCAGCGACGAAGCCAGTATCGGCCGCACCATCGATCGCGACTTTGCGACCTATGACCTCAATCATGACGGGATGCTCGACAAGGCCGAGTTCGGGGCCTGGATGGCGAGCCTGCGCAAGGCCTCCGAGCCGAAGTTCGATGCCGACACGCCCGAGGCGCGGGCGTGGATCGACAAGGCATTCGACGCCACCGACGCCGACCGCAGCGGCGCGGTGGACAAAAGCGAACTCACCCATTTCCTCAAGCCCCGGCGGGAATAGGGGCGTTCAGATCAGCCCCTTGGCGCGCAGGCTGGTGTGCCCCTCGCTGCCCAGAATCACATGGTCATGGACCACTATCCCCAGCCTTTTGCCCACCTCCGCAATGGTGCGGGTGATCTCGATGTCGGCGCGGCTGGGGCTGGGGTCGCCCGAGGGGTGGTTGTGGACCAGGATCAGCGCCGCCGACCCCAGATCGATCGCGCGGCGGATGACTTCGCGGACATGGACCGGCGCCTCGTCGATCGAGCCTTCGCTCATCAGCTCGTCGCGGATCAGCATGTTGCGGGTGTTGAGGTGCAGCACGCGGAATCGCTCGATCGGGTGGTGCGCCATGTCGGCGCGCAGATAATCGAGCAGTGCCTGCCAGTTGGCGAGCACCGGCCGCTCGCGCACCTTGCTCTGCAACAGGCGCAGCGCGGCGGCATGGACCGATTTCAGCGCCGCGACCTGGGTTTCGCCCACGCCCTTCACGCGCGTCAGTGCCTCGGCATCCGCGGTGAGCAGGCCGGCGATACCGCCAAATTCATGCAGCAGCGCCTTGGCGAGCGGCTTGGTGTCCTTGCGTGGAATCGTCAGCGCAAGAATATATTCGACGAGTTCGTGATCGAGCAGTGCGTCGGGCCCGCCTTCAAACAGGCGCCGGCGCAGTCTTGCGCGGTGGCCGCTATTGTCGGACATCTCCTCGGGCATCGCACAGACTATGCAGGGGGAGGGGAGTGTCGGCAACGCAACGCCACCGATTCGGTGGAAACTGGCGGCTTTTCGACAGGCCGGCCGGCGAAGACTTGACGGCTGCGCGGGCGGGGCCGGCGCAACGGTTGACTCGGTCGGCGCCTGTTCCTAAAGCGCCCTCGCATCGCGGCGTTTTGCCTGCGGTGCGTGGTGTCGCCCGCCCATGCGTGGCGGCTTTTTCATATCTGGATCGCCGTGCTCGCTTTGTCTGACGACCCTGTCCGTACCGACCTCGACCGTCGCATCGCCGATGCGAAGGCCGCGGCGCGCGGTGAGGGCGTGCAGGCGCCCGGGCCCCAAAAGGGCTATAAGCAGGGCTCCCGCGTGCTGGCCGAGCTGATCGGCGCACCGCTGGGCGGGTTCGTGATCGGGTTTGCGCTCGACCGCTGGCTGGGAACCAGCCCCTGGGGGCTGTTGATCCTGCTGGCGCTGAGCGTGATCGTGGCGTTTCGCAACATCTACAAGATTTCGAAGGAGCGCGCGGAGTGAGCGCCGGCAAAATCGATCCGATGGAGCAGTTCAAGGTCGAACCCCTGTTCGGCCGTCATATTGACCTGTTCGGCTATGACATCTCCTTCACCAACTCGGCGCTGTTCATGTTCGTGGTTGCAGCGTTGCTGTACCTGTTCATGGCCGGTGGCATGCAGCGCAAGCTGATCCCCGGCAAATGGCAGCTCATGGCCGAGAGCGCCGTCGGGTTCATCGACTCGATGGTGAATGTGAACATCGGCAAGGGCGGCAAGAAGTTCGCGCCGTACATCTTCTCGCTGTTCTTCTTCATCCTGTTCGCGAACCTGGTCGGCGTGCTGCCGCTGGCGATCCTGCCGGGCCTGCACACCTTTGCCGTTACCAGCCACATCACCGTGACTGCGGTACTCGCCTTCTTCTCGTTCGGCATCGTGATGGTCGTCGGGCTGGTGAAGCATGGGCTGAAGTTCTTCTCGCTGTTCGTGCCGCACGGCGCGCCGCTGTGGCTGATGCCGGTCATCATTCCGGTCGAGTTCGTGTCGTTCATGGTGCGCCCCTTCTCGCTGGGCCTGCGACTGTTCGTCGCGATGACCGCGGGGCACATCCTGCTCGAAGTGTTCGGCAGCTTCGTCGTCCAGGGCTTCAGCAGCGGCACGCCGCTGGGTGGCGTGGTCGGCGTGCTGAGCTTCGCGATGATCGTCGGCGTCAGCGCGCTGGAACTGCTGGTCTGCGCGATCCAGGCCTATGTGTTCGCGCTGCTGACTTCGCTGTATCTCCACGACGCGGTGCACCTGCACTAAGTCGACGAGTAACGTTTTGAATTTTTGCGGATTATCTAGGGAGCTAGAAATGACTGATCTGGGTGCAATGTACATCGGTGCCGGTCTCGCGGCGATCGGTATCGGCCTCGCCGCCCTCGGCGTGGGCAACGTGTTCGGTTCGTTCCTCGAAGGCGCGCTGCGCAATCCGGGTGCGGCGGATGGCCAGCAGGGCCGTCTGTTCATCGGTTTCGCCGCGTCGGAACTGCTGGGCCTGATCGCGTTCGTCGTCGCGATCCTGATCCTCTTCGTCGTCAAGCACTAAGCAAAACGGGGGCCTCGGCCGATGCCGCAGTTAGATCAGATCACGGAGATTTACGCCTCGCAGCTCTTCTGGCTCGCGATCGTATTTGCCCTGATCTATTTCGGGATCGGCAAGGCAATGGTCCCGAAGATCGAGCGGACGATGGAAGATCGCGCCGCTCGCATCGCCGGGGACATCGCCGCAGCGGAAGCCGCGCGCGATGCCGCCCGGGCTTCGGACGAGGCCTATCAGGCGGGGCTTGAATCCGCCCGTGTCGAGGCGCAGCAGGTGACTGCCAGCGTCAAGGCAGAGGCTTCCACCGCTGCCGAGGCGGCCATCAAGGCCGCCAATGCCGCCGACGAAGCGCGGATCGCCGAGGCGACCCGCACGATCGAGGCGCGCACCGGTGAGGCGCTGGGTGAAATCGAAGCCGCGACGGTCGATGCCGTCGAGGCGATCGTCGCTCGGCTCTCCGGGGTGGCCGTGGACCGCGCCACCGTCGAACAGAATGTGAAGGCAGCACTGGCCCATGGCTGAGGCAACCAATTCCCTGCACGCAGAGATGGGGACCGCCGAATTGCATCACGAGCCGACCGCACTGGGCATCTCCGCCGCCGGCTGGGTGGCCCTGTCGATGTTCGCCGTCGTGCTGATCATCCTGCTGGCGCGCGTGCCGGCGACGATCGGCAAGATGCTCGACAAGCAGATTGCCGGCATCCGCAGCCAGCTCGACGAAGCGGCCAGGCTGCGCGCCGAAGCCGAAGCGCTGCTGGCCGAAGCCAAGGCCCGCACCGCATCGAGCGAGGCCGATGCCCGTGCGATCGTGGAAAGCGCCCGCGAGGACGCCGCCGCGATGAAGGCGAAGGCGGAAGCCGATGTCGCCGAACTGACCGCACGTCGTGCCCGCATGGCCGAAGACAAGATCGCCGCTGCCGAGCGCGCCGCGATCCAGGCGATCCGCGCCAAGGCCGCCGATGCCGCGACCAGCGCGGCTGCCGCGATCATTGCCGAAAAGCATGGCGCCGATGCCGACAAGGCACTGGTCGACCAGGCGATCGCTGGGCTGGGCCGGCTCAACTGAACCGGCTGGCCGGTCGGTCGGGGCGTGCTAAGGCAGGTCTATGGCTGACGGCGAACCCCAGAAATCCTATCGCTGGCTGAGCGCCGGTGCCCTTGTGGCGCTGGCGCTTGCCGTTTTTGTGGCGGTGGTCGCGCTGCACCACGCCGCGCAGGACCATGCCCGCGCCCGCGACATCAAGGGCCAGACCGACCGGGCGATGCAGCGCATCGAGGCCGAGGTCGACCGGCTGGAGAATGAAGCGGGGCAGTGATCCCACGCGGTCGGATGGCGACCCGTCACCGCAACGTCATGCCAGCGCAGGCTGGCATCTCCCGCAGCAGCGCTTTTCCCGCATCGCTTAGTCCCGAAGAGACCCCAGCGTGCGCTGGGGTGACGGCGAATGAGGGAGGCGGACCGCCGGGTTTTACCGTGCCGCAGCGTCCGGGCGTTGCCACACGCGGACATAATCGACTTCCATCCGCGCGGGGAAGGCGGCGGAGTCGATGCCCTTCATCCCGCCCCAGCCGCCCACAGCGACGTTCAGGATCAGATATTGCGGCTTGTCGAATGGCCAGGTCGCGGGATCGCCGCGATGGTCGTTGTCGAAGCGCATATAGGCATGGCCGTCGACGCCGAGCAGGATGCGGTCGCGGTTCCAGTCGAGCTGGTAGCGGTGGAAGGCCGTGCAGGCATCCGGCACGCGCGTCGTGGCGCCTTTCTGGGTGTGCTGGACATGGTTGTAGGCGCCGGTGTGGATCGTGCCGTGGACCGTCTCCGGATCCCAGCCGACCAGCTCCATCACGTCGATTTCGCCCATGCGTGGCCATCCGGGGCTCGCGTCGCTGCCGAGCAGCCAGATCGCCGGCCACATGCCCTTGCCGCACGCCACGCGCGCGCGGACCTCGATAAAACCATAGGTCCAGCTCGCCCGGCCGCGGGTGATCAGGCGGGCGGAGCTATAGTCCTGGCCGCCATAATCGGACCGGTCGGCGAGCCGCTCGTGGCGCGCCTCGATGATCAGGCGGCCGTTTTCGACCCGCGCGTTTTCCGGCCGGGCGGCGGCATAATATTGCAGTTCCTGATTGGCCCAGCCCTGCCGGTTGCGGGCAGTGTCATAACCCCAGCGGCGCGGATCGGGCAGCGGGCCGCTGTCGAACTCGTCATGCCACACCAGCCGCGCCCCCGGGGGCACGGCAATGGCTTCGTCGGTGGCAGCGGGGCTGGGGGGCAGGGCGGCCGTCTGGGCACCTGCGGGGCCGCAAAGCAGCGCGGCGGCCGCCGCAAGGGCTGGCCGCCGCACCTGCATTATTTGGGCGCCAGCACCATCAGCATCTGGCGGCCTTCCATGCGCGGATAGCTTTCGACCTTCGCGACTTCGGCGGCGTCCTGCTGGACGCGCTGGAGCAGCTGCATGCCGAGCTGGCCGTGCGAAAGCTCACGACCACGGAAGCGCAGGGTGACCTTCACCTTGTCGCCTTCGCCGATGAACTTGTGGATCGCCTTCATCTTCACGTCGTAATCGTGATCGTCGATGTTGGGACGCATCTTGATCTCTTTGATCTCCTGCGTCTTCTGGGTCTTGCGTGCGAGGTTGGCCTTCTTCTGCGCCTCGTACTTGAACTTGCCCACATCGAGGAACTTGGCGACGGGCGGATCGGCGTTGGGGGACACTTCGACGAGATCGAGCCCGACCTCGGCAGCCTGCGCCATTGCCTCACGCGTGTACATCACGCCAAGATTCTCGCCGTTCTCGTCGATGACGCGAACCTTCGGCGACTGGATGAATTCGTTAAACCGCGGCCCGTTCAGCGGCATTGCGGGCGCCATCGGGCGCCGGGACATGGGAGGACGTATAAGACTTGCTCCTGTGCGTTATTGCTTACGACTTGCCATAATAACGCGCAAACGCCGTTTCCGGTAGCCCGCATGGCGATCATCGATGGAAAAAGCGCCGGGTGTGGCGCGAAGACGACGCAGATATCGGTACTTGCCCCGCCGTGCACAAGATGCGTGGGGGCTGTTCGGGCCGGGAAGCGGGCCGATGCGACCTTCCTGCCGCGACATTCCGGTGTCGGCACGCGCGCAGGAAAATTATGCTTAAAACCAGATTGTTAACCTCAATCGGGCTATAATGGCCGGAGAGCGCGCCCGAACATGGGATTCGGCGCCTGCAAGGGGCACGGCAATATGAAGACGGGTGTGTGCGCAGTGGCGCTGATGGTGACGGCGCTGGGATCGACGGCGGCGCTGGCGCAGACCGAGTCGCGTGCCGAGGAAGGCCGGCTGAGCGTGGGCGTTGCCGCCGGCACCACCGGCGTCGGGCCGCGGCTGGCCTATCGCTTCGACGAACTGGTGGGTGTGCGGGCCGAGGCCAGCTTTCTGGGCGTCGACCACAGCTTCACGTCGGGCGGTATCGATTATGATGGCCATGCCAGCCTGCGTTCGGGCGGGGTGATGGTCGATCTCTATCCGTTCGGCGGCGGGTTCCGTCTTTCGGCCGGCGCGCGGATCAACGGCAACAAGGGCCGGGTGCGCGCAACGCCGACCGGGCCGACGCGGATCGGCGACCTGGTGTTCACGCCCGACCAGATCGGCACCATTACCGGCCGCGGCGATGTGCGCGACTTCGCGCCGCAAGTGACGCTCGGCTATGGCGCGCATCTGCGCAAGGGGCTGAAGCTGACCGTCGATGCCGGCGCGCTGTTCCAGGGACCAGTGCATATCCGCGACTTCACCTCGACCGGCACGCTGGCGACCGATCCTACGATTGCCGGCACGACCTATCGCAACGAACTCGCCAAGCAGCGCCAGAAGCTGCAGGACACGGCGAACAACTATCAGGTCTATCCGGTGCTGGAAGTAGGCCTGCAATATCAGTTCTGAGGGGGGTGCGCTTCGTTCAGTCGAGCGCGTCGAGGCGGATCACCACGTCGGGGAACAGCAGCGGCGAAACGCTGTCGTGCGCTTCATATTCCTCGACATCGGTGTAGCTGCCGTTTTCGGGCGCGCGGTGGATGCGGATGGTCTGACGCACCGCATCGACGACCCAGTAATCGCGTACGCCGTGCTGCGCGAAGAGCGGCGCCTTGACGCGCAGGTCATAGGGCAGCGAACTGTCGGCGACTTCGATCAGCAGGAGGACGTCGGGGCCGCCGATCTCGCGCATCCTGGTGCCGCTGGGAACGACCAGAAGATCCGGTTCCACCAGCGTGTCCGGCGACAGCGTCAGCGAAGGGGCGGGATAGACGCGGACCGCGTCCGGCAGTCCCCGGGCCAGCACCCAGTTCAGCTTGCCTTCCATCATCGAATGCCAGTTCGCTTTGGCCGCCGCCATCGGCACCACCTCTCCCGCGATCAGCTCGATATGCTCGTTCTCGCGCAGCACGCCGGTGGCCGTGAGATCGTAGATCTCATCGACCGTCAGACGGGCGGGGAGGAGGCCCCGGCGCACATTCTGGAAGAGCGTCATGCGGGGAGTGTAGCAGCTTTGGCGCCGGCTTGCACGTTCCCCTCCCGCAAGCGGGAGGGGAGTTGGAGGGATCAGATCAGGTCCGGCGCAGTCGCCTCGGCCTTCAGCCGGGCGATCGCCTCGTCCAGCGTCAGCATGGTCTGGCCCTGGCTGCCGAGTACGCGGAGCGCGACGGTATTCTCCTCCGCCTCGCGCTTGCCGACGACCAGCAGGTTCGGCACCTTAGCGAGCGAGTGTTCGCGCACCTTGTAGTTGATCTTCTCGTTGCGCAGGTCGCTCTCGACGCGGATGCCCGCCGCCTTCAGCTTTTCGACCACGTCGCGGGCATAATCGTCGGCATCCGACACGATCGTCGCGACCACCGCCTGCACCGGGGCGAGCCAGGTCGGCAGCTTGCCGGCGAAATGCTCGATCAGGATGCCGATGAACCGCTCGTAGGAGCCGAAGATCGCGCGGTGGAGCATCACCGGGCGGTGGCGCTCGCCATCCTCGCCGACGTACGACGCATCGAGCCGCTCGGGCAGCACCCGGTCCGACTGGATGGTGCCGACCTGCCAGGTGCGGCCGATCGCGTCGGTCAGGTGCCATTCCAGCTTCGGCGCATAGAAGGCGCCTTCGCCGGGCAGTTCCTCCCAGCCATATTCCTCCGTGGCGAGGCCGGCGGCGATCACCGCGTTGCGCAGTTCGTTCTCCGCCTGGTCCCACATCTCCTCGGTGCCGAAGCGCTTTTCGGGGCGCAGCGCGAGCTTGATCGAATAGGTGAAGCCGAAATCCTTGTAGACCCGGTCGGCCAGCGCGCAGAAGGCCTTCACCTCGTCGACGATCTGGTCCTCGCGGCAGAAGATGTGCGCGTCATCCTGGGTGAACTGGCGGACGCGCATCAGCCCGTGCAGCGCGCCGTGCGGCTCGTTGCGGTGGCAGCAGCCATTCTCGTACAGGCGCAGCGGCAGGTCGCGATACGACTTGATGCCCTGGCGGAAGATCAGCACGTGCGCCGGGCAGTTCATCGGCTTGAGCGCCATCCACTGGGCATCGTTCGAGACGATCGGGCCTTCATCCTCGGTGTTCGGCACTTCGTCGGGGATGACGAACATGTTCTCGCGATACTTGCCCCAGTGGCCGGATTGCTCCCACTGGCGCGCGTCCATCACCTGCGGGGTCTTGACCTCGCGATAGCCGGTGCCGTCGATCGCGCGGCGCATATAGGCTTCCAGCTCGCGCCAGACGCGGAAGCCCTTGGGGTGCCAGAATACCGAGCCATGCGCCTCCTGCTGGAGGTGGAACAGGTCCATCTCCGCGCCCAGCTTGCGGTGGTCGCGCTTGGCGGCTTCCTCCAGCCGCGTCAGATGCTCCTGAAGCTGCTTCTTGTTCAGCCAGCCGGTGCCGTAGATGCGGCTGAGCATCGCGTTCTTCTGGTCGCCGCGCCAATAGGCGCCCGACACGCGCGTCAGCTTGAACGCATCCGCCGCCACCTTGCCGGTCGAGGCGAGGTGCGGACCGCGGCACATGTCGAGCCAGGCGTCTTCGCCCTTGCCGGCGCGGTAGACGGTCAGTTCCTCGCCCTCGGGGAGTTCCTTGGCCCATTCGGCCTTGAAGGTCTCACCCTGCGCGGTCCAGCGCGCGATCAGGTCGGCGCGCGACCAGACTTCGCGGATCAGCGGCTCGTCCTTCGCGATGATGCGGCGCATCTCCTCCTCGATCGCCGGCAGGTCCTCCTCGGTGAAGGGGCGATCCTTGGGCGCGAAGTCGTAATAGAAGCCGTCGTCGGTCGCCGGGCCGAAGGTGATCTGCGTGCCGGGGAACAGGTTCTGCACCGCTTCGGCGAGGATATGGGCGTAGTCGTGGCGCACCAGTTCGAGCGCGTCGGCCTCGTCCTTCGCGGTGACCAGCGCGAGGTTCGCATCGCCCTCGAACGGGCGGCCGATGTCACGCAGCTCGCCATCGACGCGCGCGGCGAGCGCCGCCTTGGCAAGGCCGGGGCCGATCGCCGCGGCGATGTCCGCCGGGGTAGTCCCCGGGGCTACCTCGCGGACGGAACCGTCGGGCAGCGTTATGCGGAACATCTCGGACACGGGAAGAACCCCTTTCATGGGTGTGGAATGGAGCGCGGCTTATGCCCGCGCCGGGGCGATATAGGCAAGCGTTTGGCGAAAAGGGATGGGGCGGGGGATTTTGGGCTTTTTTCGCCCTCCCTGAAAGGGAGGGGAGCGATATAGCTCCGCTTCACATGGCGCCGCTTGCACGGGCCAGCTTTGCTCCGCTCCGGTTATTCCTCGCCCGAAAGCCGATCGACGTGCAGGTCGACCGCCAGCCGCTCCTCGCCCTCACCGATGCGGCGGCCGGCGATGGCGGCGGCGCCGTCGGCATCGAGTCCCACTGCGACGCGGACATAGCCGTCGCCCGGGCAAAGGCCCGTGATGGGATCGAACCCGACCCAGCCGAGCCCCTCCACCCACGCCTCGCACCAGGCATGGGGCGCGCACTGCGCCGCGTCGTCGAGCCGGTAGCCCGAGACATAGCGCGCGGGTGCCCCCAGGCTGCGTGCGGCCGCCAAGAACATATGGGCGACATCGCGCGAGGCGCGGGCCGCGCCGCCAAAGGCCTCGGCGGCGGTCAGCCCGGCATCGGGGGCGTCGGGCACGCGGGGGAAGCGATCCCGCAGCGCTAGGTTGAGGCGATGCAGCTTCTCGATCGGGTCGTCCGTGTCGGCGGTGCTCCCTGCCGCAAAATCGCGCAACTCAGCACTCGCAACCGTGCGCGGCGTGGCGCGCAGGAACAGCGCCGGCGGCAGCGGTTCGGGCGAACCGCGCAGCACGCCGCTATTGTCGCTGGTCAGCACTTCGCCGGTCACGCTGATCTCCAGCGCGTCGATCGGCCCTTCGGCATAGAGCATGGTGACGGCGTTGCCGAAGCCGTCGACCGCGTCGCGCATCCTTGCGTCGCAATCGACGCCGATCATCCAGCTGACCACCGTCTGGTGCTGGGTGTCGCAAGGCGTCAGGCGCAGCATCTGGACGATGCGGGCCTGGGGCTGGCTGAACCGGTAGACGGAGCGATGTTCGACCGCGATGCGCATCAGAGAAACCGGAACTGGCGTGCGATCGCGCCGTCGAGCAGCGCATTCTCGGTGATGAAATTCTCCAGATATTCGTGCAGCCCGCCGACGATGATGTCGGGCGTGCGCGCCTTCTGGACGCGGGCCAGCCGGGCACGGGCCATGCGATCGGCCTCGCCCTGCAGGCCGGTGCGCTTGGCGAGCGCGCTGAGCAGCGTCACGCTTTCCTCGACGCAGGCGGCCAGGCTGCGCGGCAGTTCGGCGCGGCTGACCAGCAGGTCGATGACATTGTCGGGCCGCAGCCCTTCCGAATAGAGCCAGCGATAGGCGGTGACGGCGGAGACGGTCTGTAGGATCGTCGTCCACTGGTCGCGATCGACCGCGCCGCCGACGCTTTCGCCGGCCGGCAGCAGCAGATGGTATTTCACATCGACCAGCCGCGCGGTGTTGTCGGCCCGCTCGATCGCGGCGCCGAGCTGGATCAGCAGCGTCGCTTCGTTGCGCATCATCCGGTGGGTGGCGCCTTCAAAGCCGCGCGTCTCCCCCTTGATCTGTTCGACCAGGTTGAGCGTCTCGGTAGCGCCGCCGGTCGAGGCGCGGTTGGCGAACAGCCACCAGGCGCGGTTGATCGCGGTCCATGCCTCGCGGGTGAGCGCGGTGCGGACAGCGCGGGCGTTATTGCGCGCCATTTCCAGGCAGCGGGTGATCGAGCCCGGATGGCTGGCGTCAAGCGTCAGGAAACGCGCGACATGCTGCTGCGTGGCGGGATGCCCGGTCGCGGCGAATGCCTCGTCGGTATAGCTGACGGCGAGCGCGCTCTGCCATGCGACTTCGCCGGCGGGCCGGGCGGAGAGCGCATCGAGGCGGATCGTCGCTTCGACCAGCCGGGCGATGAAGTCGGCGCGCTCGACATAGCGGCCCAGCCAGTAGAGCGCGGCGGCGGTGCGGGAGAGCATCATCATGCGATGGTCTCCTCGAGGTTCCCCTCCCGCTTGCGGGAGGGAGTATCGGGCACGTCCATGCCCCCGGCATGGACTGAACAGCGCGGGGCGCTGTTCACCCGATACTGGGAGGGGCTGACGTGGAAGGAGCGCGAAGAGGGTTCAGCCCCTCCCCCGCCCCCTCCCGCAAGCGGGAGGGGAGCGCACACGGCGATGTTCGGATACTTCCTCATGCCGCATCCCCCAGCAGGACGAAGCTGTCCTTCGTTCCCCCGCCCTGGCTGGAATTGACCACCAGCGATCCTTCGCGCAACGCCACGCGGGTCAGTCCGCCCGGCACCACGCGCACGCCGTCGCTGCCGGTCAGCACGAACGGGCGGAAATCGACGTGGCGCGGGGCGAGGCCCTTTTCGGTCAGCGTCGGCACGGTCGACAGCGCCAGCGTCGGCTGGGCGATATAGCGGTGCGGCTCGGCAACCAGCGCGGCGCGGAAATTCTCGATCTGCTCTTTCGTCGCGGTCGGGCCGACCAGCATGCCATAGCCGCCGGAGCCGTCGACCAGCTTCACCACCAGTTCGGGCAGGTGATCGAGCACATATTTCAGCGCCTGCGGCTCGCGGCAGCGCCAGGTCTCGACATTGGGCAGCTTTGCCTCGCCGCCCGAATAGAAGCGGACTATTTCGGGCATATAGCTGTAGATTGCCTTGTCGTCGGCGATGCCGTTGCCCGGCGCATTGAGCAGCGCGACATTGCCGGCGCGATAGGCAGCGATCAGGCCCGGCACGCCGAGCAGGGAATCGGGGCGGAACACCAAGGGATCGAGGAAATCATCGTCGATGCGGCGATAGATCACGTCGACGCGCACGCGCCCGGCGATCGTTTCCATATAGACGATGTCGTCATCGACGACGAGGTCGGCCGCCTCGACCAGCTCGACACCCATCGAATCGGCTAGGAAGCTGTGTTCGTAATAGGCCGAGTTGAAATGGCCGGGGGTGAGCACGACGCAAACCGGCCGCGACCGCCCCGACGGCGCCACCGACCGCATGGTTTCCAGCAGCATGTCCGGATAGCTGTCGACCGGCGCGACGCGGAAATCGCGGAACAGTTCCGGGCACAGCCGGATCATCGCCTCGCGATTTTCGAGCATGTACGACACGCCCGAGGGGGTGCGGGCATTGTCTTCCAGCACATAGAACTGGTCCGGGCCGGTGCGGACGAGGTCGATGCCGCAGATATGCGCCCACACGCCGTGCGGCGGGCGGACTCCGGCGACTTCGGGGCGGAACTGTTCGTTGCTGAAGATCAGTTCGGGCGGAAGAATGCCTTCGGCCAGAATGCGGCGCGGGCCATATATGTCTTCGAGAAAGGCGTTGATCGCCTCGACCCGCTGGACCAGCCCCTCGCTCAGCTTCTGCCATTCATGCTGCAGGAAGATGCGCGGTACGATGTCGAAGGGGATGATGCGTTCGGCGGCGTCGCTGTCGCCATAGACGGCGAAGGTGATGCCGAGCTGGCGGAAGGCGGCTTCGGCGGAATGTTGCCTTCGTTGCAGTTCTTCAGCGGGTGTATCTGCAATCCATTGGGAAAGAGCAGCGAACTCGGTGCGCGGCGCATCCGGCCCGCCCTGTCCCCAAATCTCGTCGAACGCCCCCGCTGATCCCATCGAAGCTCCCAAACGCCCGAGTGGCTATTTGGTCGCATGCTGCAACGCTTCGTTGCGCTGCACAAGCGGGGAAATGGGGCGGCGCGGAAGATAGAGGAACTCGTTCCCCTCCCGCTTGCGGGAGGGGCTAGGGGAGGGGATGGCAGCATAAGCGCAACCCTCCGTCTCCATCAGCCCCTCCCCCGACCCCTCCCGCAAGCGGGAGGGGAGCGAATGAAGGGAGAACTTATTTCGCCTTCGCCAGCCCGGTCAGCAGATCCTGGGTCAGCACCTGCGGCAGCACCTCGGGTTCGTCCTTGCCGGGCTTGTACCACAAATAGAGCGGCACGCCCGCGCGGTTGTGCGCCTCGATGAAGCGGCCCAGCGCCGGGTCGCCATTGGTCCAGTCGCCGACCAGCACCGCGACCTTGCCGTCCTTCAGCGCCTGTTCGACCGCGGCGGTTTCGATCACGGCCTTTTCGTTCACCTTGCAGGTCAGGCACCAGTCGGCGGTGAAATAGGCGAAGACCGGCCGGCCCTGCGCGCGCAGTTCGGCGAGGCGGGCTTCGCTGAACTTTTCCGCATTGCCGGCCGACGGCGCCTCGGCACCGGCAGGGGCGGGGCGGACCAGCGCAGCGGCGGCGAGCGCGACCAGCAGCAGGGGGAGCGCCGGCAGCCAGGCATGGCTGCGGCCCTTTGCCTGCCGCAGCCCCGCCCACCACAGGCCCAGCGTGGCGAGCAGCGCGGCACCGAGACCCAGCGTCATCCCGCTCACCCCGGCCTGCTTGCCGAGCACCCAGGCGAGCGCCAGCGCGGTGAGGAACATCGGCACCGACAGGATGCGGCGCAGCGTCGCCATCCATGCGCCCGGCTTCGGCAGCGCGCGGCGCAGCGCGGGGACGAAGCCGAGCAGCAGGAAGGGCAGGGCGATGCCCAGCCCCAGCCCGCCGAAGATCGCAAGGCCCGCATACCAGGGCAGTACCAGCGCTGCGCCGAGTGCAGAGGCCATGAAGGGCCCGGTGCAGGGCGTGGCGACGAACGCTGCCAGCGCGCCGGTGGCGAAGGCGCCGCCATGGCCCTTGCCGGCTGCGCGGTTGACGAAGCCGGGCGCGTTGATTTCGAACAGCCCGGCCAGATTGAAGGCGATGGCTGTCACGAGCAGCAAGAGGATCAGGATCACGCGCGGGTCCTGCAACTGGAATGCCCAGCCGACGCTTGCCCCCGCCGCGCGCAGGCCGAGCAGCACGCCACCCAGTGCGAGGCAGACCAGTACCACCCCGGCGGTATAGGCCAGCGCTTCGGCGCGCGGATTGCCCTCGGCATGGTTGGCCTTGGCGAGGCTAAGCGCCTTGAGGCTCAGGATCGGGAAGACGCAGGGCATGACGTTGAGGATCAGCCCGCCCAGCACCGCCGCCGCGAAGGCGCCGAGCACCGCCAGCCAGGGCGCCCCGGCGGGCACCGGCCGCGGTTCGCCCACGACTCCGGCATTGGCAGTGAGGCTCAGCCCCTGGCCGTCGACCGCCAGCACGCCTTCGATCGCCTTAGGCGCATTGCGGGCCTTGGTCTCGATCACCAGCCGGTCGCCGTCGCGGGTGACTTTTTGCGGCGCGGCATAGTCGATCGTG
Source organism: Sphingomonas sp. DMC6 (assembly GCF_056314225.1). Lineage (NCBI taxonomy): Bacteria > Pseudomonadati > Pseudomonadota > Alphaproteobacteria > Sphingomonadales > Sphingomonadaceae > Sphingomonas > Sphingomonas sp. DMC6. The sequence continues at coordinate 67,679 of NZ_JBQUYT010000009.1, read as the reverse complement.
TTGGCAGTCAGCGGGAAGAAATAGACATCCTTCGCCGTGGCGCTTGCGGGGTACGGCACGGCGAGGCGCAACGTGTCGCCCGCCGCCTGGAACTGCGCCGGGGCGCCCAGCGGCCGCGGCAGCTTCGCCCGCCAGCCGTCGAACTTCGCGCGCGTGGCGGCGTCGACCGCGCCGTCGCCCACGGTCAGGCTGGTCTCCAGCGCGGCTTTTTCGGGCACGCACAGCGTATCGGTGCAGACCAGATAGTCGAGCTTCAGCCGGATCGGCAGCGTGCCCTTCGCGTCGGCCGGGATGTGGAGCGTGGTCAGCCGCGCGAACGTGCCTTCATAGACATAGTTCATCAGCCCAGCGATCAGCAGCCGCTGCGGCACCGGATAGCGCAGCGGATCGGCGGTCATGCCGGCGGGCAGCGTCCAGTTGGCTTCGGCGGGCAGGCCGGCGTCACCCGGATTCTGCCAATAGGCATGCCATTTGGGGTCGGGCGTCGACACCAGCGCCAGTGTAACCGTGCTGCCGGGCGCGGGATGCGCGGTTTCCGCCACCAGTTCGTTGTGGACGTGCGGCCCCTTGGCAAATTCCTGCGCCGCCGCCGGCAACGTCGGAGCAAGGAGGAGAAGAAGCGACATCAAAGCGAAACGAAGCTGGGCCATGGCGTCGTCCTTGCCCAGTTCGGCGCGATCGACAATAGCTGGGTGTCCTTTTCTCGTCCCGTGCCTGGAGCTGGCCCTGATGAAATTGTTTCCTTCGCTCGCCGCCGCTCTTGCGCTGGCCGCTGCGACCCCACTCGCCGCGCAGACGGCGGCGCCCGCACCTGCGCTGCCCGCGACTCCGCCGAAGCTGGTCGTGGTGATTTCGGTCGACCAGTTCTCCGCCGACCTGTTCGCCGAATATCGCGCCCAGTTCACCGGCGGCTTCGCCCGGCTGATGACCGGCGCGGTGTTCCCCTCGGGCTATCAGAGCCACGCCGCGACCGAGACCTGCCCCGGCCATTCGACGATCCTGAGCGGCGACCACCCCTCGCGCACCGGCATCATCGCCAATGACTGGACCGACTTCGCCGCGCCGCGCGCCGACAAGACGGTCTATTGCGCCGAGGACGAGAGCGTCCCGGGCACCGATTCGAACCACTACACCGTGTCGGACAAGCATCTGAAGGTGCCGACGCTGGGCGAGTGGATGAAGGCGGCCGACCCGGCCTCGCGCGTCGTTTCGGTGGCGGGCAAGGACCGTGCGGCCGTGATGATGGGCGGCCACAAGGTCGACGAGCTCTGGTGGTGGAACGGCAAGGCCTTCGTTTCCTATGCCGGCCGCACCGCGCCCGATGCCGTCAACCGGATCAACGCCGCCACCGCCGCGCGCATCGCCGAGGCGCAGGAGCCGCTGGAACTGCCCGCCTTCTGCCAGGCACGCAGCCGCGCCATTCCGGTAAGCGCGACCAAGTCGGTCGGCGACGGCCGCTTCGCGCGCGCCGCCGGCGACGCCAAGGCGTTCCGCATCTCCCCCGATTTCGACGACGCAGTGCTAGCGCTGGGCGCCAAGCTGGCGACCGACATGAAGCTGGGCCAGCAGGGCCATACCGACCTGCTGATCCTCGGCGCCTCGGCCACCGACTATGTCGGCCATACCTATGGCACCGAGGGCAGCGAGATGTGCCTGCAGCTGCTTTCGCTCGACCAGACGCTGGGCCGGCTGTTCGAGGCGCTGGACCGCACCGGCGTCGACTATCAGGTGGTGCTGACCGCCGACCATGGCGGCCACGACCTGCCCGAGCGCAACCGCGAGCATGCCGCGCCGATGGCGCAGCGGATCACCGCTGACGCAACCGTCACCAGTATCGGTCGCGACATTGCCGCGCGGCTGGGCCTGACCGGCACGGTGCTGGTCGGCGGACCGGGCGGCGACGTCTATGTCTCTCCCGCAGTGCCGCAGGCGAAGCGCGCAGCGGTACTGGCCGAGGCTGTGAAGCTGTATTCGGCCAATCCGCAGGTCCAGGCAGTGTTCACCCGCGCGCAGATCGAAGCGACGCCGATCGCGCATACGCCGCCCGAGACCTGGACGCTGATCGAGCGCGCGCGCGCCTCGTACAATCCGGAACATTCGGGCGATCTGGTGGTGGCGCTGAAGCCGCGGGTGACGCCGATCCTCGACCCCTCTATCGGCAATGTCGCGACGCATGGCAGCTTCTGGGACTATGACCGCCGCGTGCCGATCCTGTTCTGGCGCAAGGGGATGACCGGCTTCGAGCAGCCGCTGTCGGTGGAGACGGTCGACATCGCCCCGACGCTGGCGGCGTTGATCCATGTGCCGGTGCCGGTGGAAATCGACGGGCGCTGCCTCGATCTGGATGCGGGTGCGGGGGATAGCTGCAAGTAGGTCCGCTCACATTCCCCTCCCGCAAGCGGGAGGGGAGCACGGGCGGAAGCGACTATCGCTTCTCGAATGCCCGCATGCCCGTCAGCCGGTTGTTCTCCACCACGATCGGCTGCCCCGAAAGATCGGCGACGAACGCCGGATTGGCCGGCGCACCCGGTGCCAGGCTGGCGGTGTTGCCTTCCACGCGCAGCCCGGCGACGGGATAGGTTCGGGCCTCGGCCGCGACGACGATCAGGCCCGAGGTGTTCTCCTTGCCCTTGCCCTGCACGAAGACATTGTCGGCGATAAGCCCGGTGCCGCCTTCGCACAGGTCGATCATATAGTTGGTCTTGCGCCCGGCGCTGTCGTCGAAGCTGTTGCCGGTGATCGCCACGCGGCGCGCGCGCAGCTTCACATAATGGCCGCCGGTGCCGCGCTCGAAGCGGCTGCGCGTGATCGTCACCAGCCCGTCGACCGCCAGATAGACCGAATGCGAGCAGTTCGGCGCCTCGTCGCACTGACCCAGCCCGGCAAAGGTGGTGTGGTCGATGGTGATGGCATGCACCGTCGGGTGGCCGCCGCCCAATATGCCTTCCTGGCTGTCGAGGAACATTGCGTTGGTGACCGTCAGGTCGCCCATTTCGATGCGGATGCCGGCGCCGTTGCCGTCGCGCACGCGAAAGCCGCGAAAGATGATGCCGTCGACCGCCGATCCGCGCCCGCGCAGCACGAAGGCTGCCTTGTCCTCGCACACCGTGTTCTCGAAGATCACGGTGCCGGGCTTCACTGCCTTGAAGCTGATCTGGCCGCCGGCCTGGACGGTGCATTGGTGATAGGTGCCGGGCGCGATCAGGATCGTCGCCTTGCCGTCGCGCACCGACTGCACCGCGGCGTCGAGGGTCTGGAACCGCTGGCCGGTCTCGGCAATGGTAAAGGGCGCGGACGGCGCTTGCTGCGCCACGGCAGGCGCGGCGAGCAGCGGGGCGGCGAGCAGGATCGGCAGGAGCATGGCTGGAGAACTAGCGCGCCGCGGTTAAGATTTTCCCGCCCCCCCTCCGAGGCGGGGAAGGGCAGTCGTGTTTGCAGCTTTAGCTCCCCTCCCTGAAAGGGAGGGGTTGGGGGTGGGTGCGCGCGTCTGCGCGCTCCAAAAATGCTCTTCCTAACCTGACAGCGAGTCCCGCCGCCTGACGGCGGCGGACCCACCCCCGGCCCCTCCCTGCAATGCAGGGAGGGGGGACAAGGAGCCAAAATGCGATTGCCCTGCCCGTATGCCCGCCCGCGCGAGGGGTGGGGACAAGGCTCAGCGACCGGTCACTTGCCCGTCCAGTTGCCGGGGCGCTTCTCGACGAAGGCGGTCATGCCTTCCTTCTGGTCCTCGGTGCCGAACAGCGCGTGGAACAGGCGGCGCTCGAAATGGACGCCTTGCGCCAGACTGGTCTCGAACGCGGCGTTGACCATTTCCTTGTTTGCCTTCACCGCCAGCGGCGGCATCGCGGCGATGGCGGCGGCGGTCTTCACCGCTTCCTCGACCAGATCGGCGGCGGGGAGGATACGGCTGACCAGCCCGGCGCGCTCGGCTTCTTCGGCGTCCATCATGCGGCCGGTAAGGCACATTTCCATCGCCTTGGCCTTGCCCACGGCGCGGGTGAGCCGCTGCGATCCGCCCATGCCGGGGGAGACGCCCAGCTTGATCTCGGGCTGGCCGAACTTCGCCGTGTCGGCGGCGAGGATGAAGTCGCACATCATCGCCACTTCGCAGCCCCCGCCCAGCGCATAGCCGGCCACCGCCGCGATGATCGGCTTGCGGGTGCGGGTGAAGGCATCCCAGCCGGCGAAGAAGTCATGGCCGTACATGTCGGCAAAGCCCTGCGCCTGCATCTCCTTGATGTCGGCGCCGGCGGCGAACGCCTTTTCGCTGCCGGTCAGCACCGCACAGCCCTGCGCGGCATCGGCATCATAGGCGCGCATCGCGTCGAGCAGTTCGGCCAACACCTGGCTGTTGAGTGCGTTGAGCGCCTTGGGCCGGTTGAGCGTGACCAGCGTGACGGCACCGCGCTGCTCGACCAGAATCGTTTCGTAAGACGGCATCGTGCTTCTCCCGGATCTTTGCCGGCCTCATGCCGCTTCCTGCGACGGATGCGAAGAGGGCGAGGCGAATTAGTTAGAGTTACGCGGCACTCCCCTCCCTGAAAGGGAGGGGGCGGGGGTGGGTGCGCGCGTCTGCGCGCTCGGAAAAATCTTCGCGTGCCGACAGCGAGCCCCGCCGCCTTACGGCGGCGGACCCACCCCCAGCCCCTCCCTGTGAGCAGGGAGGGGAGCATGGAGTAAGTTTTCCTTTTTTGCCGGGGATAGAGGGGCGCTACCCCCGCGTACGCCCCACCGGCACCGGCAGTTGCCTGCCGTCGGCGCCCTGCACCATCATCACTTCAACACCGAATGCCTCGCGCAGCGGCGCGTGCGTCAGCGCTTCGCCGGCGGGGCCGAAGGCGATGCGGTTGCCGTCGCGGAGCAGCAGCACGCGGTCGGCGGCGCGGGCGGCCTGCACCAGATCGTGCAGCACGATCACCACGCCGATGCCCTCCGCCGCCAGCGCGCGCAGCCGGTCGAGCAGGTCGAGCTGGTGGACCGGGTCGAGGCTGGCGAGCGGCTCGTCGACCAGCAGCCATTGCGGCTGGCCGGCGAGCACGCGGGCAAGCAACACGCGGGCGCGTTCGCCGCCGGAAAGCTGCGTCACCGGGCGGTCGGCAAGATCGCGCGTGCCGGTCGCCTCCATCGCAGAGTCGATGGCGGCGCGGTCCTCGGCGGACAGCCCGGCAAAGGGCGCGCGGTGGGGAAGGCGCCCCAGCGCCACCAGATCGGCGACGCGCACGTCCCAGTGGACGGTCGCGTCCTGCGGTAGATAGCCGATCCGCCGCGCCCGCTCGCGCGGCTCATAGCGGTCGAGCGACTGGTCGCCCAGCGTGACCTGTCCCGCATCGGGCACGAGCAGCCCGGCCAGCGTGCGTACCAGCGTCGATTTGCCCGATCCGTTCGGCCCAAGGATAGCCGTCACTTCCCCCGGCACCAGCGTCGCATCGAGGCGGTGGAGCACCCGGCGCTTGCCCAGGCTGACGCAAAGGCTGGTGATGCTCAGTTCCATGGCGACCGCCGCAATTTGAGGAGCAGGGCAAAGAAGAAGGGCGTGCCGATCAGCGCCATCGCCACGCCCAGCCGGATCTCGCCGGGGCCGGGCGCCAGCCGGACGAGACTGTCGGCCGCGAGCACCAGCGCCGCGCCGCCCAGCGCGCTCGGCAGCAAGAGCGCCGAGGGGCGCGCGCCGACAAAGGGGCGCAACAGATGCGGCACGATCAGCCCGACGAACCCGACCACGCCGGTGACCGCGACGCTGGCGCCCACGGCAAGGCCGGTGCCGAGCACGACGAGCAGTTGCGTCCGCTCCAGCCGCATTCCCATCGACCGCGCCGCGCCTTCACCCAGCGTCAGCGCATCCAGCGCGCGGCCGGTGAGGAACAGCAGCGCACAGCCGGCAGCAATGAAGGGCAGGGCAAGCTGCACCTCCGAATAGCTGCGGTCGGTGAGCGCGCCCATGATCCAGTCGAGAATCTCGGCAGTGGCATAGGGGTTGGGCGAGATCGAGATCAGAAAGGCGGTCAGTGCGCCGGCCAGGCTGGAAAGCACGCTGCCTGCCAGGATGAAGGCGACCGGACTTTCCGCCCGCCAGGCAAGCCCCGCCAGCAACAGCATCGACGCACAGCCCGCCGCCATCGCGCAGGCGAACAGCACCAGCGGCGCGGCGGTCGACAGGAACACGATCGCGGCCACGGCGCCCAGCGCCGCGCTGGCCGAGACGCCGACGATCGCCGGATCGGCGAGCGGGTTGCGCAGAAATCCTTGCAGCACCGCGCCGGACAGGCCGAGCGCCGCCCCTATCGCCAGCCCCAGCACCGCGCGCGGCAGGCGCAGCTCGGCGATGATCCACCAGCGCGGATCGTGGCTGAACCAGGCATCGAACGGCACCCACAGCTTGCCGGCCGCAAGCGAGCCGACGAACAGCAGGGCGGTGAGGAAGGCGAGGGTGAGGTTGAGGGCGGTGCGGGTCATTGGGGCGGCCTTGGTTTGTGCGCGATCGAAGCGCTGCGCCGGCTTCGGCAAGCGCTCCCCTCCCGCTTGCGGGAGGGGCTGGGGGAGGGGGATGCCATAGGCCACGGATCGAAACGGCATTGCGCTTCTTCCACGTCGGTCCCTCCCCTGACCCCTCCCGCAAGCGGGAGGGGAATTGCGCTGGGCAGGTTGGCCATTCTCACCGCACCCCCCGCCGGATTTCCGCCAGCCGCGCCATCGCCGCTATGATCACCGGGCCGCCGCAATTGACGAGCGGGCGGGGAAACACTGCCTGCGTTACGGGCAGGCCGGTCTCCGCGATCACGCGCCTGCGCAGGCCGGCGGCGCGCGAATCGCTGTCGTGGCCGGCGCCTTCGGGAGCCATCATCACGCGCGGCGGATCGGCGATCACGCGCTCCATCGGCAGATGACCCGTGTGCTGCAGGCCATAATGCGCCGCCTGATTGGAAAAGCCGGCATGCGTCATCATGTCGTCGAGCAAGGTCTTGCCGCCGGTGACGAGGTTGCCGCCGATCCACAGCAGGGCAGGGGCGCTGGGGCCGTGCCAGCGGGCAGCCGCGACGGCGGCGTCGATGCGGGCGTTGAGCGCGTCGCCCCTTGCCGGCGCCCCGACCGCCTCGGCCAGTTCGGTCACTTGCGCCTGGCTGGCGGCAATGGTGCCCGGCATGTTGATATAGAGCGTCTTCAGATGCGCGCGGGCAAAGGCCTCGCGCGTCGAAGGCGGGGTGAAGCTGCTGGCGATCACCAGATCGGGCCGCAGCGCGATCACTTCTTCCGCCGTGCCGTTATTGGCGTGGAACTTCCGTGCAACTTCCAGCGGTATCGAGGTCGAATCTTCGCGCATCGAATAATGGCTGAGCGCGGCGATGCGGGCCGGCGGCACCAGTTCCACCAGCACCGCATCGGCGCACGGGTTCATCGACACGATGCCCCCGCCGCCCTGCGGACCGGGCGGGGGCGCCGCGCAACTCGCGGCCATCAGGCAGACGAGCAGCGCGGCGCTTCGCATCAGTTGAACCGCAACCGGACGCCGCCATAGGCAGCGCGGCCCAGCGTGCCGTAGCCGGTAATCGTCTGATAGCGTTCGTCGGTCAGGTTCTCGACCCGGGCATAGACCGACAGCAGGCGATTGACCGGCATTTCGGCGCGGATGCTCGCCAGCGCATAGCCGTCGATCCGCGTCTTGTTGCCCGCATCGTTGAAGCTGTCGCCCACCATCGTCACTGTGCCACCGATCGCAAGCCCGAAGGGAAAGCGGTAATCGGCCGAAACGCTGCCGGTGTCACGCGGGCGGCGCGGCAGATCCTTGCCCAGCGTGCTGCCGCTCAGGCTCTGCGCATAGACATGGGTGAAGCTGCCGCGCACCGTGAAGGCCGCGACCGGGTGCAGCACCGCTTCCAGCTCCACGCCCTCGGCGCGGGTGCTGTTGATGTTGTAATAGCTCGACGTGACGAAGTTATAGTCGATCTGGTTGTCGGCATCGCGGTGGAACCAGGTGAAGCCGATCGCGACCTGATTGCCGGCGATCGACTGGCGGATGCCCGCCTCGTAGCTCTTCGCGGTTTCCGGCTGGAGAGCCGCGTTCCCGTAAGCGCTGTAGAGCTGGTACAGCGTCGGTGCCTTGAAGCCTTCGCCATAGCTGGCGTGGAGCAGCGTGCCGGGGGTGGCGCGCACCGCCAGATCGGTGTTCCAGGTCCAGTGGTTGCCGAACGTGTCGTGGTCGTCGTTACGCACGCCCGCCGTCACCGTCACCGGCGCCACGGGCGTCACGATCGCCTGGCCATAGACGCTGGTGACGCCGACCGATTTTGCCGTGGTGCCCGGGCCGCCATCGTTGAAGCGGATGCGGCTGTCTTCATGTTCGGCGCCGAACACGACGCGCAACTGGTCGAGCAACTGCGCGTCGCCCTGATAGAGGTAGCGCTCGGCGCGGCCGCGATAGGCATATTCCAGCGTCGGCGTGGTGGCGGGATTATAGCCGTCGCGGTTGATGTTCGAATAGGTGAAGCCCAGCCGGTTGTGGAGCTTGCCGCCGAACAGGTCGCCCTTCAACCCGGCATAGCCGTAGAATTCGCGCGTCTTGGCATATTCGCCGGTGTCGCCGAACGCATAGGTGGGCGGGGCGTAGCCGTCGAGATCGACCTTGGAATCGGCATAATAGCCGCGCAGGTCGAGCGACAGGCCTTCGACCAGCTTGACCTGAACATTGCCGGTCGCGCCGAACTGGCGATAGCCATCGGCTTCCTTGCCATTGGCCGCGGCGGAAATACCGTCGGTGGTGGTATAGCCGGCGGTCAGCCCGGCGGTGATGCGGTCATTGCCGCCCGCGAGTGCGGCATTGCCGCTGAACGTGCCATAGCTGCCGCCTTCGGCATTGGCGCGGGCCTTCAGGCCTTCGCTGCCCTGCAGCGTGGTGACGTTGACGACGCCGCCGATCGCCTGGCTGCCCCAGATCACCGAATTGGGACCGCGCAGCACTTCCACCCGCTCGATCGAGCCGGCGAGCAGGCTGCCGAAATTATAGGCGCCGCCGGTCGAGGAAGGGTCGTTCACGCGAATGCCGTCGATCAGCACCAGCGTCTGTTCGCTCTGGGCGCCGCGGATGTTCACATTCGTCTGGGTGCCCATCCCGCCATTGCGGGTGACGGTGACGCCGGGTGTGGTGGCCAGCAGGTCCGACAGCACCAGCGTCTGGCGCTGCTCGATTTCGGCGCGGTCGATGATGGTGACCGAGCGGCCGACCTGGTCGATCGGCTGGGCAACGCCGCTGGCGACGACGACGACTTCGTTGTCGGTCTTGCTGGAATCGTCCTGCTGGGCATGGGCCGCGAACGGCACCAGCAGGGCACCGGTCGCGCAAAGGAAGTTCAGGTAACGCATTGCTTCAAGACACCTCGAAACGGGCCCGCCCCGGGGGCCGGGACGCGCCGCTGGTTTGGTGTCGCTCACGCGGGGATTTCAGCCCCGTTCGCCCGGTACACCCCGCCCGCGCAAAGGAATCGACTGTGGCGGGCAGGTCTCCTGGCTTCCGGGTCATCGCCTGGGCACGCCGCCTTCCCGGAACAGGTCCAGTGGCTTTGTGGCGTGCAGGCTCGCCGGCTACAGTTGCGGGGGCAGCTTCGGACTTGCAGACCGAATTCCCTTTTCATCCCCCGGCCAAGGGGGACACCCGTCACGCGCCGGCCTGTAGCGGCAAGCGGCGGGGCGGGGCAAGGGGTAAAGCCGAATGGGGGCTGCGGCCAGTTGCGGACATGCCTGTGCCAGTTCAAAACAGGCATCATGAGCGCAAATAAGACTGTTGGGATCGCTACCGTGGTCATGGTTCTTTCTGCGTGGGCTTACATTGCGCTCTCGGGAGAACCGCGTTTGCCGATCGGTATTGCGAACGGCCGATATTCAAGCGCCTGTTGTGGCACGATCGTCTTGCACGACGGGGTGATGACCGTTGCAAATCAGCGTGTTGATTACATCATAGAGCGGGACAAGGTAGGCCCGTATGTGCTGCCAGCGGCATTCGTTGGAGCGTCAGCGCATGCCTTCATCGTCAGGTATGATGCTTACCCGCTTAAGCTACGTCTCGACGATCCAGCTCATCCCCACCAACTGGAATTGCTTGGTAATCCCGCGGACAGTGGACGGTATTCGTTTGCACGGGTGAACGGCGGCTAGCCACCACTTCCGGCCGTTCCAAGCCTAACCTGCATCAGTATTCCTCCCTTTTCCCCAAGTCGTTTCGCCGGAGCGGCAAAGTTTCGGGACGATTCGAGGCGTTACCGGAACGGCGATACCGCCCGCGCGTTCAATCGCGCCAAGGAAACAGGAGGATGCGCTCATGAAGAAATCGTTGTTGATCCTTGGCGTCTTGCCGGTCGCCGCCCTTGCCGCCTGCCATAATGGCGGCGAACGTGCCGACAACGGCATGGCAGCGGGCAACACCGACAATATGGTCACCAGCATGCCCGCCGACGAAAATGTCAGCGGCATGGATGCGAATGCGATGAACGGCATGGCCGGCAACGAAACTGCCGCCGCGCCGGTGTCGGGTCAGAAATTCGTCAACACCATAGCTGCCAGCGATGCCTATGAAATCGCCGCCGGGCAGCTTGCCCAGCAGAAGGCGACGGACAGCAAGCTGAAGGATTTCGGCAAGGAGATGGTCAAGGACCATAACGACTCGACCGAAAAGCTGCGCAAGGCATCGGGCAAGGCGACCCCGCCGCTCACACCCGACCCGACGATGACTGCCGAGCAAAAGGCCAATTTGGCAACGCTGCGCTCGGCGACGGGTGCCGATTTCGACTCGGCCTATCGCTCGCAGCAGGTGAAGGCGCACGAGCAGGGGCTGGCGGTGTTGCGCAGCTATGCTCAGGGCGGCGACGTGCCGGCGCTGCGCGACTTCGCCGATTCGACCGCCAAGGTGGTGGCCGATCATCTCGACAAAATTCGCGGCCAGTAAGGCCCCGCAGGGCGAGGCGGCGGCGTCAGGCCGCCGCTTCGCTCGCAATCTGTAGCGGCACCGGCGCGGCGGCCGGGGCGCCGGGCTGGAGATGCTTCAGCCGGCCATCGACATGGCCACCCTGTTCGATGGTGATCGTCTCATATTCGACATCGCCGACGATTCGCGCGGAGCGCTCGACGGTGAGCTGGCGGACATGCACCGATCCTTCGATGTTGCCGGCGATGCGGGCCGTGTCTGCGCGCACGCTGCCGAAAATCTGGCTTTCGGCGCCCTGCGCCAGGGTGCCGCAATCGACATCGCCCTCGATGCGCCCGTCGACATGCAGGTCGGCCGTGGCGGTGAGGTTGCCGGTGATGACGATATCGGCGCCGATCACCGAAAACATGCCGCGCTTGCCATTGGCCGGTGCGGCCGGTGCCGCCTGACGTTCCTCGCGACCGCGATTGCCGTTGAACATGCCTGATCCCCAACCCTTGATCCGAATCCCGCAGGGGCGTTAGCACAGCGCAAGGCCCGCTACAGCCTCCGTGAATCCCCGAGATGGGGCAGGGTGGAAGTGGTTGACCGCAACCGGGCACATCGGTATAGGCGCGCCGTTCCACGTGGGCTGGTCTTCAAAGGTGCCATCCCGCTTTGGAATAAGAGCTGAACGTTGCTGGAGACGCAATCGCCCGGGGGGCAAGAATGCCGCCGGGGCTTTTTCGTATTCTGTCCAACAGGGCTCCAGCAAAGTAACCACTTGAAAGGTGAAGGGCTTCATGCCGACGATTAACCAGCTGGTCCGCAAGGGCCGCGAACCGCAGAAGGCCAAGTCGAAGGTCCCTGCGATGGAACAGAACCCGCAGAAGCGCGGCGTCTGCACCCGTGTCTACACCACCACCCCGAAGAAGCCGAACTCGGCGCTCCGCAAGGTTGCCAAGGTCCGCCTGACCAACCAGCGCGAAGTCATCAGCTACATTCCGGGTGAAGGCCACAACCTGCAGGAGCACTCGGTGGTGCTCATCCGCGGCGGCCGTGTGCGCGACCTTCCCGGCGTGCGCTACCACGTCCTGCGCGGTGTGCTCGATACCCAGGGTGTCAAGGACCGCAAGCAGAGCCGTTCGAAGTACGGCGCGAAGCGTCCGAAGTAATCAGGCCATAGTAAGCCCCGGACAGGTTCCGGATCGGCTGAAGTTCAGAAGGAATTAAGTGAGATGGCACGTCGTCGTCGTCCCGAGAAGCGGGAAATCCTGCCCGATCCCGTCTATGGGGATCAGGTTCTGTCGAAGTTCATGAATTCGGTCATGCTGGACGGCAAGAAGGCCGTTGCAGAAGCGATCGTCTATGGCGCCCTGGAAACCATCGAGCAGCGCGCCAAGCGCGAGCCGATCGGCGTGTTCCACGACGCCCTGAACAATGTGAAGCCGGGCATCGAGGTCCGCAGCCGCCGCGTCGGTGGTGCGACCTACCAGGTTCCGGTCGAAGTTCGTCCGGAGCGTGCCCAGGCGCTGGCGATCCGCTGGCTGATCGCCTCGGCCCGCAACCGCAGCGAGCACACCATGGCTGCCCGTCTTTCGGGCGAGCTGATGGATGCGGCGAACAACCGCGGCAACGCGGTGAAGAAGCGCGAGGACACGCACCGCATGGCGGAAGCGAACCGCGCCTTCAGCCACTACCGCTGGTAAATTTCTTACCTACATATTGGGGAGCTGGACGGTCCGGCTCCCCAAAACTTCAAGGAAACCACGATCATGGCCCGCAGCCATCCGCTCGAGCGTTACCGCAATATCGGCATCATGGCGCATATCGACGCCGGCAAGACGACCACGACCGAGCGCATCCTCTATTACACCGGCAAGTCCTACAAGATCGGCGAAGTGCATGAAGGCACCGCGACGATGGACTGGATGGAGCAGGAGCAGGAGCGCGGGATCACGATCACGTCTGCTGCCACCACCTGCTTCTGGCGCGCCGAAGAAGGCAAGGGTGAAGAGCACCGGATCAACATCATCGACACCCCCGGCCACGTCGACTTCACCATCGAAGTCGAGCGTTCGCTGCGCGTGCTCGACGGTGCGGTTGCGTGCTTCGACGGCGTTGCCGGCGTGGAGCCGCAGTCGGAAACTGTGTGGCGCCAGGCTGAAAAGTATCGCGTGCCGCGCATGTGCTTCGTCAACAAGCTCGACCGTACCGGCGCGAGCTTCGAGCGCTGCGTCGACATGATCAAGGATCGCCTGGGCGCCCGCCCGGCCGTTCTGTACCTGCCGATCGGCATCGAAGGCGGCTTCAAGGGGCTGGTCGACCTGGTCGAGAACCGCGCGATCATCTGGCTCGAAGAGTCGCTGGGCGCGAAGTTCGAATATCAGGCGATCCCGGACGATCTCGCCGACGCCGCTGCCACTGCGCGTGCCGAGCTGATCGAAATGGCGGTCGAGCAGGACGACGAAGTCATGGAGGCGTATCTGGAGGGCAACGAGCCCGACGTCGCCACCCTGAAGGCGCTGATCCGCAAGGGTACGCTGAACTTCGCGTTCGTGCCGGTGCTGTGCGGTTCGGCGTTCAAGAACAAGGGCGTGCAGCCCCTGCTCGACGCCGTGGTCGACTATCTGCCGAGCCCGCTGGACATTCCGGCGGTCGAAGGCGTCAAGCTCGACGGCGAAACCAAGGACACCCGTCCGGCCGACGACAAGGCGCCCTTCTCGGCGCTGGCGTTCAAGATCATGAACGACCCGTTCGTGGGCTCGCTCACCTTCGCGCGCATCTATTCGGGCACGCTGTCCAAGGGCACGTACCTGAACTCGGTGAAGGACAAGAAGGAAAAGATCGGCCGTATGCTCCTCATGCACGCGAACTCGCGTGAGGACATCGACGAGGCATTTGCGGGCGACATCGTCGCCATCGCGGGTCTGAAGGAAACGACGACCGGCGATACGCTGTGCGATCCGGCGAACCCGATCATCCTCGAACGGATGGAATTCCCCGAGCCGGTGATCGAGCTGTCGGTGGAACCGAAGACCAAGGCCGACCAGGAAAAGATGGGCATCGCGCTCAACCGCCTGGCTGCCGAGGATCCTTCGTTCCGCGTTTCGACCGACCACGAATCGGGCCAGACGATCATCAAGGGGATGGGCGAACTCCACCTCGAGATTCTCGTCGACCGCATGAAGCGTGAGTTCAAGGTCGAGGCGAATGTCGGCGCGCCGCAGGTGGCCTATCGCGAATATCTCGCGAAGAAGGTCGATATCGACTACACCCACAAGAAGCAGTCGGGTGGCTCGGGCCAGTTCGGCCGCGTGAAGGTGACCGTGGTACCCGGCGAGCGTGGCTCGGGCTTCCAGTTCTTCGACGAGATCAAGGGCGGCAACATCCCGCGCGAATATATCCCGTCGGTGGAAAAGGGCTTCCGCGAAACCGCAGAAACCGGTTCGCTGATCGGCTTCCCGATCATCGACTTCGAAGTCCATCTGACGGACGGCGCCTACCACGACGTCGACTCGTCGGCGCTGGCATTCGAAATCTGCGCCCGCGGCGCGATGCGTGAAGTGGCCCAGAAGGCCGGCATCAAGCTGCTCGAGCCGATCATGAAGGTCGAAGTCGTCACCCCGGAAGACTATCTGGGCGACGTCATCGGCGACATGAACAGCCGTCGTGGCCAGATCCAGGGCACCGACACGCGTGGTAATGCCCAGGCGGTTACGGCGATGGTGCCGCTGGCGAACATGTTCGGCTATGTGAACCAGCTTCGCTCGTTCACCCAGGGCCGTGCACAGTACACCATGCAGTTCTCGCATTACGACGAAGTGCCCGCCAACGTTGCCGAAGAAGTGAAGGCGAAGCTGGCGTAATCGGAAATCAACCGCTATGGGGCCGCGTTCTCGCGAGTCCCATGGCGGCACGGGAAATTGAATCAGAAGGTAGGAAACAATGGCGAAGGCAAAGTTCGATCGGAGCAAACCGCACCTCAACATCGGCACCATCGGTCACGTCGACCATGGCAAGACGTCGCTGACGGCTGCGATCACCAAGATCCTCGCGGAGAACGTCGCGGGTAACGCTGCGGTCGATTTCGCGAACATCGACAAGGCGCCGGAAGAGCGTGAGCGCGGCATCACCATCTCGACCGCACACGTCGAGTATGAGACCAACAGCCGTCACTATGCGCACGTCGACTGCCCGGGTCACGCCGACTATGTGAAGAACATGATCACCGGCGCGGCGCAGATGGACGGCGCGATCCTGGTGGTGGCAGCGACCGACGGTCCGATGCCGCAGACCAAGGAGCACATCCTGCTCGCCCGTCAGGTCGGCGTGCCGACCATGGTCGTGTTCCTCAACAAGTGCGACCTGGTCGACGATGAGGAAATCCTCGAGCTGGTCGAAATGGAAATCCGTGAAGAGCTCTCCAAGCGCGAGTTCGACGGCGACAACATTCCGATCATCCGTGGTTCGGCTACCGCCGCGCTGAACGGCACCGACGAGAAGCTGGGCAAGGACGCGATCCTGGCGCTCATGGCTGCTGTCGACGAATCGATCCCCGAGCCGGATCGTCCGCTCGACAAGCCGTTCATGATGCCGATCGAAGACGTGTTCTCGATCTCGGGTCGCGGCACCGTGGTGACCGGCCGTGTCGAAACCGGCATCATCAAGGTTGGTGAAGAAGTCGAGATCGTCGGCATTCACGACACCCGCAAGACCACCGTCACGGGCGTCGAAATGTTCCGCAAGCTGCTCGACCAGGGCCAGGCCGGCGACAACGTCGGTGCGCTGCTGCGCGGCGTCGCTCGCGACGAAGTGGAGCGTGGTCAGGTTCTGGCGAAGCCGGGCTCGATCAAGCCGCACACCGAGTTCAAGTCGGAAGTGTACGTCCTGTCGAAGGACGAGGGCGGCCGTCACACGCCGTTCTTCGCGAACTACCGTCCGCAGTTCTACTTCCGTACCACGGACGTGACCGGCACCGTCGAGCTGCCCGAGGGCACCGAAATGGTGATGCCGGGCG
The DNA here is from genome assembly GCF_056314225.1 of Sphingomonas sp. DMC6. Taxonomy (NCBI): domain Bacteria; kingdom Pseudomonadati; phylum Pseudomonadota; class Alphaproteobacteria; order Sphingomonadales; family Sphingomonadaceae; genus Sphingomonas; species Sphingomonas sp. DMC6. The sequence goes on along the minus strand of NZ_JBQUYT010000009.1, from coordinate 51,771 downwards.
ACAACATCTCGCTGGGCGTCAAGCTGATCGCCCCGATCGCGATGGACGTCGGCCAGCGCTTCACCATCCGTGAAGGCGGTCGTACCGTCGGCGCGGGCGTGGTCGCCTCGATCGACAAGTAAGAACGGCGCCGGCTTCGGCCGGCTCGTTTGGAAAACAACCGCCCGGCACCCAAAAAAATGGGTGTCGGGCGGTTGCCTTTTTATGGGAGTGCCTGTAGGGCCCGCCCTTCGGTTTTGAGTTCAACACAGCAAGAGGCGGCCGTTCAGCCGCCGTCCCGGTTTACCGGGTCCGCCGATCGCCCTTCGGGGCAGGGCAGGGGCCGGTAGCTTCGCCAGGATGGTGGCAGGGTGCGCAGCCCCGCTCTTTCGCATCGGTAGGACCATGGAAACGCAGAATATCCGCATTCGTCTGAAAGCGTTCGATCACCGAGTGCTCGACCAGGCGACCGGCGACATCGCCGACACCGCACGCCGCACCGGCGCGCTGATCCGTGGCCCGATCCCGCTTCCGACGAAGATCGAGAAGTTCACCGTCAACCGCGGTCCCCACATCGACAAGAAGTCGCGCGAGCAGTTCGAAGTGCGCACCTACAAGCGCATGCTCGACATCGTGCAGCCGACCCCGCAGACCGTCGATGCGCTGATGAAGCTCGACCTCGCCGCCGGCGTCGACGTAGAGATCAAGCTGGCCTGATGGCTTCGGCCCCCGCGCTTCGCGGGGGCTTTTGGCGTTCACCCCTAAAAGGGTGGACAGGGAAGCGAAGCTGACGTAAAGGCCCCGCTTCCACGAGATTCGCGACCCCTTTTGGAGTCGCCATCCTCCTCGACCGGATCGTTCCCCGATCCAACGCAAGGAGCGCTGAGCCGGAACGGCTCGCATCGACAAGGGATACCGCCGGGCGCCTTCGGGTGGCCGGGCCTGCGTCCCCCGTCTCTCCCGCTGCAAGGCGGGGGTTCAGCCCGGACGGGGGCTTCGCAGTATTTTTCGGGTTGAGCACGCACCCGCGGGAATGGTCCCGGGGGTGCCTCTGTATAGGAGCAACAGGCCGATGCGCACTGGCGTTATCGCGAAGAAGATGGGGATGACCCGCCTGTTCCAGGACGACGGCCGGCACGTGCCGGTGACCGTTCTGGCACTGGAAGGCGTCCAGGTGGTGGCACAGCGCACCACCGAAAAGGATGGCTATGTGGCCGTTCAGGTCGGCGCCGGCACGGCGAAGGCCAAGAACGTCGCCAAGCCGCAGCGCGGCCACTTCGGCAAGGCCGAAGTCGAGCCGAAGGCGGTCCTCTGCGAATTCCGCGTCGAGGAAGATGGTCTGCTGGACGTGGGCGCCGAGATTTCGGCTGACCATTTCGTCGCGGGCCAGCTCGTCGACGTGTCGGGCCGTACCCAGGGTAAGGGTTTCGCCGGCGCCATGAAGCGTTGGGGCTTCGGCGGTCTGCGCGCTACCCACGGTGTTTCGGTCTCGCACCGCTCGCACGGTTCGACCGGTAACCGCCAGGATCCGGGCCGCGTCTTCAAGAACAAGAAGATGGCCGGCCACATGGGCGACCGCAACCGCACCCAGCAGAATCTGGAAGTGGTCGGCACCGATGCCGAGCGCGGCCTGATCTTCGTCAAGGGCTCGGTCCCGGGCTCGAAGGGCGGCTGGCTGATCGTGAAGGACGCCGTCAAGGTCGCCCGTCACGCCGATGCGCCGTACCCCGCCGGTCTGAAGACCGTCGCGAACAGCAACGAGGCTCCCGCCGAAGCGCCCGCAGTGGCGGCTCCGGAAGCCACCGAAGGCCAGGAGGGCTAAGTGAAGGTCAAGGTTCAAACCCTCGACGCCGCCGAGAAGGGCGATATCGAGCTCAACGACGAGATCTTCGGTCTCGATCCGCGCGCCGACATCCTGCACCGCGTCGTCACCTGGCAGCTCGAGAAGCGTCGCGGCACTGCCCGTGGCACCCGCGAGCGTTCGGACGTTGCGCGTTCGGGCAAGAAGTGGGGCCGCCAGAAGGGCGGTGGTACCGCTCGTCACGGCGATCGCCGCGCGCCGGTGTTCATCGGCGGTGGTAAGGCGCACGGTGCCCGTGTTCGCGACTTCAATCCGTCGCTGAACAAGAAGATCCGCGCGCTGGGCCTGAAGATGGCACTGTCGAGCCATGCCAAGGCTGGTTCGCTGATCGTCATGGACAGCCTGGTCGTCGAGAACGGCAAGACCAAGGTGCTTGCGAGCAACCTGGAAAAGCTGGGCTTCGGCAAGAAGGCGCTGGTGATCGACGGCGACACCGTCGAGACCACTTTCGCGCTGGCTGCTGGCAACCTGCACCAGGTCGACGTGCTGCCGGCGATCGGTGCCAACGTCTATGACATCCTGAAGAGCGACACGCTGGTCCTGACCCGCGCTGCCGTCGAGAAGCTGGAGGCGCGCTTCAATGGCTAAGCAGTCCAAGCCGGTCGACATCCGTCACTACGACGTGGTGCTCGCCCCGCACATCACCGAAAAGTCGACGCTCGTCTCCGAAGCGAACGCAGTCGTGTTCAAGGTCGCCAACGATGCGACCAAGCCGGAGATCAAGGCTGCCGTCGAGGCGCTGTTCAACGTCAAGGTCACCGGCGTGAACACCCTCGTCCAGAAGGGCAAGACCAAGAAGTGGAAGGGCGCGCCCTACCGCCGCTCCGACATCAAGAAAGCGATCGTGACGCTCGCCGAAGGCGATCAGATCGACGTGACGACGGGAATCTGAGACCATGGCGCTCAAGAACTATAATCCGACGTCGCCTGGCGTCCGCGGGCTGATCCTGATCGACCGCTCGCAGCTCTACAAGGGTCGCCCCGTAAAGGCGCTGACCGAGGGCAAGACCAAGACGGGCGGCCGTAACAACAAGGGCCATGTCACTTCGCGTGGCATCGGCGGCGGTCACAAGCAGCGCTATCGCGTCGTCGATTTCAAGCGCCGCCTGTGGGACGTCGAAGGCACCGTCGAGCGGATCGAGTATGACCCGAACCGCACCGCCTTCATCGCGCTCGTCAATTATGGCGCGGGCGAAGACGGCAAGGATCGTCTGGCCTATATCATCGCTCCGCAGCGCCTCGGCGTTGGCGACAAGGTGATCGCGGGCAAGAAGACCGACGTGAAGCCGGGCAACGCCATGGAACTGGGCCAGATGCCGGTCGGCACCATCGTCCACAATGTGGAGATGAAGCCGGGCAAGGGCGGCCAGATCGCCCGTTCGGCCGGTGCCTATGTTCAGGTCGTCGGTCGTGACCGCGGCATGGTGATCGTGCGCCTGAGCTCGGGCGAGCAGCGCTATATCCACGCCAGCTGCATGGCGACCGTGGGTGCGGTGTCGAACCCCGACAACCAGAACCAGAACTTCGGCAAGGCCGGTCGCAGCCGCTGGCAGGGCAAGCGTCCGCTTACCCGCGGCGTCGCCAAGAACCCGGTCGACCACCCGCACGGCGGTGGTGAAGGCCGTACCTCGGGCGGCCGTCACCCGGTCACCCCGTGGGGCAAGCCGACCAAGGGTGCGCGCACCCGCCACAACAAGGCGACGGACAAGATGATTATCCGTTCGCGTCACGCGAAGAAGAAGGGCTGATAGATGGCTCGCTCCGTATGGAAGGGTCCGTTCGTGGACCTGCACCTTCTCAAGAAGGCTGAAGCCGCTCAGGAACAGGGCACCCGCGCCGGTCCGATCAAGACCTGGTCGCGTCGCTCGACGATCCTGCCGCAGTTCGTCGGCCTGACGTTCAACGTGTACAACGGCCGCAAGTTCGTGCCGGTGTCGGTCAACGAGGACATGGTGGGCATGAAGCTCGGCGAGTTCGCGCCGACCCGCTTCTTCCCCGGCCACGCCGCCGACAAGAAGGGTAAGCGCTAATGAGCAAGCAGGCAGCCCCCCGTAAGGTCGGCGACAAGGAAGCCCTTGCCGTCGCCACCCAGATCCGTGGTTCGGCCCAGAAGCTGAACCTGGTTGCTGGCCTGATCCGCGGCCGTTCGGCGGCCGAGGCGATGAACATCCTCGCTTTCTCGAAGAAGGCGATGGCGGTTGACGCCCGCAAGGTGCTGGCTTCGGCCATCGCCAACGCCGAGAACAACCACAATCTCGACGTCGACGCACTCGTCGTCGCCGAGGCTTCGGTTGGCAAGTCGATCACGATGAAGCGCTTCGCGACGCGCGGCCGTGGCAAGTCCACCCGCATCCTGAAGCCGTTCAGCCGTCTGCGCATCGTCGTGCGCGAGCAGGAAGAAGCATAATGGGTCAGAAGAGCAATCCCATCGGTCTGCGCCTGCAGATCAACCGCACCTGGGACAGCCGCTGGTTCGCGGAAGGCCATGACTATGGCCGTCTGCTGCTGGAGGATCTCAAGATCCGCAAGTACATCGTCGAGACGCTGCCCCAGGCCGCGATTTCGAAGGTGGTGATCGAGCGTCCGGCCAAGCTGTGTCGCATCTCGATCTTCGCGGCCCGCCCCGGTGTCATCATCGGCAAGAAGGGCGCGGACATCGAGAAGCTGCGCAAGACGCTCGGCGCGATGACCTCGTCCGACGTTTCGCTGAACATCGTCGAAATCCGCAAGCCGGAAGTCGATGCGAAGCTCGTTGCGCAGGGCGTTGCCGACCAGCTGGAGCGCCGTATCGCGTTCCGTCGTGCGATGAAGCGTGCGGTGCAGTCGGCTCTCCGTCTGGGCGCCGAAGGCATTCGTATCACCTGCGCCGGCCGTCTGGGCGGTGCGGAAATCGCCCGCACCGAATGGTATCGCGAAGGCCGCGTTCCGCTGCACACGCTGCGTGCGAACGTCGACTATGCCGAGGCCGAAGCCCACACCGCCTACGGCGTGTGCGGCGTGAAGGTCTGGATCTTCAAGGGCGAAATCCTGGGTCACGACCCGATGGCGCAGGACCGGCTGAACCTCGAGGCGCAGACCTCGGGCGTGCGCCCGTCGCGCGACGATCATCGCCGCTAAGGACTAGGACAGAACCATGCTGCAACCGAAGCGCACCAAGTTCCGCAAGGCCTTCAAGGGCCGCATCCATGGCGACGCCAAGGGTGGCACCGCGCTCAACTTCGGCGCCTATGGCCTGAAGGCGATGGAGCCGGAGCGGATCACCGCCCGCCAGATCGAAGCGGCTCGCCGCGCGATCACCCGCCACATCAAGCGTCAGGGCCGTTTGTGGATCCGCATCTTCCCGGACGTCCCCGTTTCGTCGAAGCCCGCCGAAGTCCGCATGGGCTCGGGCAAGGGTTCGCCGGAATTCTGGGTGGCCCGCGTCAAGCCCGGCCGCATCCTGTTCGAACTGGACGGCGTTCCCGGCCAGCTCGCTGCGGAAGCGTTCGAGCGCGCTGCGATGAAGCTGCCGATCAAGACCAAGGTCGTCGCTCGCCTCGGCGACACGTCGCACCTGGAGGGCTGATAGAAATGACCAAGGCAACCGACCTTCGGGCGAACACCGACGACCAGCTCGCCGAGCAGCTGGGCAACCTGAAGCGCGAGCAGTTCAACCTGCGCTTCCAGGCCGCCACCAGCCAGCTCGAGAAGTCGAGCCGCGTGCGTGAAGTGCGTCGCGACATCGCCCGTATCAAGACGCTGCAGAACGAGCGCTCGCGCTCGGCTGCGAAGTAAGAGGACCGAGACCATGCCGAAGCGCGTGCTGACCGGGAACATCGTCTCGGACAAGGGCGACAAGACCGTGGTGGTTCTGGTGGAGCGTAAGGTGAAGCACCCGCTCTACGGGAAGATCATCCGTCGCTCGAAGAAGTACCACGCCCATGACGAGGCGAACGAGTACAAGGCCGGCGAGACCGTGCGCATCGAAGAGACTGCGCCGATCTCCAAGCTGAAGACCTGGAAGGTGATCGGGCGGGTTGATACCCACGCGACGCCGAACACGGTCGACGCATAATCGTCATCTCGGCTCTTGCCGAGAACTCAAGTTGCGGTCATAGGCCGCCGCTTTGGTGCCCCGGCCGGCAGGCCGGGGTGACGCATTAGAAACGGAACCACCGGGCGCGTCCCGGCAGGCCAAACGAGAAGGAACCGGATCGATGATCCAGATGCAGTCCAATCTCGACGTCGCAGACAACAGCGGCGCGAAGCGGGTGCAGTGCATCAAGGTGCTGGGCGGGTCGAAGCGTCGCTTCGCCGGCGTGGGCGACGTTATCGTCGTCAGCATCAAGGAAGCCGCTCCCCGCGGCAAGGTGAAGAAGGGCGACGTGCACCGCGCGGTGATCGTCCGTACGGCGAAGGACATCCGTCGCGCCGACGGTTCGGTGATCCGTTTCGACGGCAACGCCGCTGTGCTGGTCAACAAGAACGAGGAGCCGATCGGCACCCGTATCTTTGGCCCGGTGGTCCGCGAGCTTCGCTCGAAGGGCTTCATGAAGATCATTTCGCTCGCCCCCGAGGTGCTGTGATGGCTGCTGCCAAGATCAAGAAGGGCGACCAGGTCATCGTCCTGTCCGGCAAGGACAAGGGCAAGACCGGTGAAGTCGTCAAGTCGCTGCCGAAGGACGACAAGGTCGTCGTCGCCGGCGTGAACATCGCCGTGCGCCACAAGAAGCCGACCCAGGGCGATCCCCAGGGTGGTCTGGTGCGCACCGAAGCGCCGCTGCATGTCTCGAAGGTCGCGCACGTGACCGCCGACGGCAAGGCCACCCGCGTCCGCTTTGAAACCCGCGACGGCAAGAAGGTTCGCGTCGCCGTCAAGACCGGGGAGGTCATCAATGGCTGACAAGTACGTCCCCCGCCTGCGCAAGCTCTATGACGAGCAGATCGCAAAGGCGATGACCGAGAAGTTCGGCTACAAGAACGTCATGGAAGTTCCGCGCATCGAAAAGATCGTGCTGAACATGGGCGTTGGCGAAGCCACCCAGGACAAGAAGAAGGTCGAGCAGGCCGCTTCTGAAATGGAACTGATCGCGGGGCAAAAGCCCGTCGTCACCAAGGCGAAGAAGTCGATCGCGCAGTTCAAGCTGCGTGAAGGCATGCCGATCGGCGCGAAGGTCACCCTTCGCCGCGAGCGCATGTACGAATTCCTCGACCGTTTCATCACGATCGCGCTTCCGCGCGTCCGCGACTTTCGCGGTCTGAACCCGAAGTCGTTCGACGGCCGTGGCAATTATGCCTGCGGCCTGAAGGAACAGCTCGTGTTCCCGGAAATCAACTATGACCGCATCGACAAGGTGCGCGGCATGGACGTGATCGTCACCACCACCGCGAAGACCGACGAGGAAGCCCGTGAGCTGCTCCGTCTCTTCGGCTTCCCCTTCACGGGGCAGCAGGCCGATCAGGCCAAGGCAGCGTAAGGGAAAGAGAACTTAAGTCATGGCGAAACTGAGTTCGATCAACAAGAACGAGCGTCGCAAGCAGCTGGTGAAGAAGTACGCCGGCAAGTATGCGAAGCTGAAGGCAATTGCGAATGACGAGAGCCTGGATGAGACCGAGCGTCTTATCGCTCGTCTCAAGATGGCCGAGATTCCCCGCAACGGGAACCCGACCCGCATTCGCAACCGGTGCGAGCTGACGGGCCGTCCCCGCGCTTATTACCGCAAGTTCCGTCTCGCACGTGTCATGCTGCGCGATCTGGCCAACAAGGGCCTGATCCCGGGTGTCACGAAGTCGAGCTGGTAAAGGACACGCAAGATGGCAGTGACCGATCCCCTGGGTGATATGCTCACCCGCATCCGCAACGGCCAGCGTGCGCGCAAGGACAGCGTCCTGACGCCCGCGTCGAAGCTGCGTGCCCGCGTTCTCGACGTGCTCCAGCGCGAGGGCTATATCCGTGGTTACAGCGAAGAGCAGATGGGCCCCGCGGCCGGCATCCGCATCGAGCTGAAGTATTTCGAGGGCCAGCCGGCGATCAAGCACGTCGCGCGCATCTCGAAGCCGGGCCGCCGCATCTATTCGGGCGCGCAGGAACTTCCGCGCGTTCGCAACGGCCTGGGCATCACGATCGTCTCGACGCCTCGCGGCGTTCTGTCCGACGCGGAAGCGCGCGAACAGAATGTCGGCGGCGAAGTGCTGGCGGAGGTGTTCTGATGAGCCGCATCGGCAAAAAGCCGGTTACCGTCCCTGCGGGCGTGACCGCGAACATCGACGGCGGGCAGATCTCGGTGAAGGGGCCGAAGGGCACCCTCACCATGCCGCTCGCCGACGACATCAAGTACGAGATGGTCGAAGGCGGCATTTCGGTGCAGCCGGCGAACGACACCAAGCGCGCCCGTGCCTTCTGGGGCATGCAGCGTACGCTGGTGCAGAACCTCGTCACCGGCGTGACCACCGGCTTCTCGAAGAAGCTGCTGATCACCGGCGTGGGCTACCGCGCCGCTGCCCAGGGCAAGGTGCTGAAGCTGCAGCTCGGCTATTCGCACGACGTCAATTTCGACATCCCGGAAGGGATCGAGATCAAGACGCCGGATCAGACCACGGTCGAGATCTCGGGCATCGACAAGCAGAAGGTCGGCCAGGTGGCCGCGGAAATCCGCCGTTGGCGCAAGCCGGAGCCCTATAAGGGCAAGGGCATCAAGTACGATGGCGAATTCATCTTCCGCAAGGAAGGGAAGAAGAAGTGATCAGCACCAAGGGTCTTTCGCTTTTCGAAAAGCGTCGTCGCCGCAACCGCACCGCGCTTCGTGCGCGTGCCGGTGGCCGTCCTCGTCTGTCGATCCATCGCTCGGGCAAGCACATCTATGCCCAGGTGATCGACGACGCCGCAGGTCGCACCGTTGCCTCTGCCTCCACGCTCGAAAAGGACGTGCGCGGCCAGACCGGTGCCACGATCGCCGCAGCGCAGGAAGTGGGCAAGCGCGTTGCCGAGGCCGCCAAGGCCGCCGGCATCACCCAGGTCGTCTTCGACCGCGGTGGCTTCCTCTACCATGGTCGCGTCAAGGCGCTGGCGGAAGCCGCGCGTGAGAGCGGATTGGAGTTCTAAAGATGGCCGACGAAATCAACACGACCGAAGCTCCGGTCGAGGCGCAGGACGCCGGCCAGGAGCAGGGCAATCGCGGTGGCCGTGGCGGCCGCGGTGGCCGTGGCGGTGAGCGCGGCGAGCGTGGTGGCCGGGGCCGTGACGGCCGTGGCCGTCGCGACGACCGTCGCAACGCCGAGGAACAGGGCGAGGAGCTGATCGAGAAGCTCGTCCACATCAACCGCGTCTCGAAGACGGTGAAGGGTGGTAAGCGCTTCGGCTTCGCCGCGCTCGTCGTCGTCGGCGACGGCAAGGGCCGTGTCGGCTTCGGCCATGGCAAGGCGCGTGAAGTGCCGGAAGCCATCTCGAAGGCTACCGCTTCGGCCAAGAAGGCGATGGTTCGCGTTCCGCTGAAGGAAGGCCGCACGCTGCACCATGACGGCAACGGGCATTTCGGCGCAGGCCGCGTGACCGTCCGTTCGGCACCGCAGGGTACCGGCATCATCGCCGGCGGCCCGATGCGCGCGATCTTCGAGTCGCTGGGCGTTGCCGATGTGGTGACCAAGTCGGTCGGCACCTCGAACCCGTACAACATGATCCGCGCCACGTTCGAGGCACTGGGTGAGCAGACTTCGCCGAAGTCGGTCGCACAGCGTCGTGGCAAGAAGATCGCCGACCTGCTCGGCCGCGGTGGTTCGCAGACCGCCGAGGCGGACGCAGCGGCCGTCACGGAGTAATCGATCATGGCGAAGATCAAGATCAAGCAGATCGGCTCGCCGATCCGCCGCACCAAGGATCAGCGCGCAACGCTGATCGGCCTTGGCCTCAACAAGATGCACAAGGTTTCGGAGCTCGAGGATACCCCCGAGGTCCGCGGCATGATCCGCAAGCTGCCGCACATGGTGGAAGTGATCGAGGGCTGAGGCCTTCGGTTCGCTTGAACCGGTGAAATAGGAAAAGGGCGGTGGGCAACCACCGCCCTTTTTCGTTTTGGGGTCTTGCGTGATTGATACGTATGCGCTGCGTTGCATCCGGTTCGCTTTAGCGGCGGGCGAGGCTTCAGCGCTTACGCCAGCAAGTGGTGTTTGGTGGTAAGAGGGCGATGCCGGTCGAATCGATTTTGGCCCGCGCGTCAGCCCTGCGCACTTCTGCGCTGGGCGCGCTGTGCGATCCACCAGTCATTCTGCCAGTCTTCGTATCCCAGCAGCGTGCCTTGAAGACGCTCGAGGTCGTCGTTCCAGTCGCCAGTCCGGTTGACGATCCGGTCGATATAGGCGTCGATGCGCCACTCTTCTCCCGGAAGGGCGAAGTAGACGTGCCGCATTCCTTCCAGTTCCGGGCGGCGCTGCTTGAGGCCGGGCATTGGAACATCAATAATCCGGCGAATGATCCGACCCGACGCGACAAAGGGTTCGAATGGCGCGAGAAATGCGTCGAACCAGTCGGACGGATAGGCATCGCCGAAGACCGCCAAGGGCTTTCGTCCTTCCAGCATCAGCGGCAGCTCGAAGTTCGTGTGGATCAGATATGGAATTGCATCGAACCCAGTCATGGGTCGGCAAAGCCCGGTGAAAATCGGGTCGGGGACGATCGGAGGAAGGCAAAGCGCTCCGATCGCGCAGAGGTCGTGTTCAGTCAGATCTTCGTAGAGGCATGTCAGACCGGGATCGTCCTCGCTTTCCGGTCCCAGCAGCGCCTTTAGGCGAGTGACATCGCCGATGTGGACACGCCATTCCGCGCATACGGTCAGCGTAACCGGATCGAATGCCTGAAACACGAAAAGGTCGGCGCGTGCATTCGGATGTACGCTCGGCTGTGGCTGGGCGTTTGTGTCGTCGGTGCCGTCTTTCGTTCGGGAGTTCATTTGCTTTCCTGTGCTCCTGCGAAGGATGCATAACCAGACTGACGGTGTCCGTGGAATTGAGAGTCGACATTCCCCCTGCACGCCGCTATGAGCCCGCGCTTCCTATCAACGCGCGACAAAAGCGAAAGCGAGTGCACACATCATGAAGCTGAACGAACTCAACGACAACCAGGGCGCCCGTCATCGCCGCATCCGTGTCGGCCGTGGTATCGGTTCCGGCAAGGGCAAGACCGGCGGCCGCGGCGTCAAGGGTCAGAAGAGCCGCGAAGGCGTTTCGATCAACGGCTTCGAGGGCGGTCAGATGCCGCTCCACATGCGTCTGCCGAAGCGTGGCTTCAACAACATCTTCGCCAAGGATTATGCCGAAGTGAATCTGGGCGCGATCCAGAAGGCCGTCGACGCCGGCAAGCTGACCGCGACCGACATCGACCACACCGCGCTGAAGGCCGCTGGCCTGGCCCGTGGCGGTAAGGACGGCGTCCGCATCCTCGCCAAGGGCGAACTGACCGCGAAGCTGAACTTCACCGTTGCCGGCGTGTCGGGTTCGGCCCGTGAGGCCATCGAGAAGGCTGGCGGCACCGTCACCGTGATCGAGGTCGTGCCGGCCGCCGAGAAGCACAAGGCGAAGCACCGCACCGCGCAGGCCGCCGCCAAGGCCGCCAAGCAGGGCTGACGAAAGGCGAAGGCGGGGCCGCTGGCTCCGCCTTCCTTCGTGCTGGGCTTGCCCAAAGGCCGTTCTTTCTTCTTCGTCCACAGAAAAACGGCCCTTCGACAAGCTCAGGGCGATCGGGATTTCCGCGCCCGCTATTAGACAAGCCGCGCACAAGCCCTATATGCATCCCCGCAGGGCGGGGGAGCGCCCGTCACAACTCCGGGACGAAGATACGAAATGGCATCCGCAGCCGACCAGCTGGCCTCCAGCATCAACCTGGCGAAGTTCAGCCAGGCCACCGACCTCAAGAAGCGCCTGTGGTTCACCCTCGGCGCGCTGATCGTGTTCCGGATGCTGAGCTATGTGCCGCTGCCCGGCATCGATCCCACCCAGCTCGGCCTGCTCGCGCAGCAGACCCAGGGCGGCGTGCTCGATTTCTTCAACAATTTCACGGGCGGCGCGCTGTCGCGCATGTCGATCGTGGCGATGGGCGTGATGCCCTATATCACCGCGTCGATCGTCGTGCAGCTTGCCAGCACGCTGTCGCCCCAGCTCGCCGCCATCAAGAAGGAAGGCGAGAGCGGCCGCAAGCGGCTGAACCAGTACACCCGCTACGGCACGGTTGCGCTGACGGCCGTGCAGGGCTTCTTCCTGGTGCAGGGGCTTGAAGCCGCCGGCGCCGCCAAGGGCCTGAGCCCGGTGGTCGAGCCCGGTATCGCCTTCACCGCCACCGCCGTGGTCAGCCTGATCGGCGGCACCATGTTCCTGATGTGGCTGGGCGAGCAGATCACCAGCCGCGGCATCGGCAACGGCATTTCGCTGATCATCATGGCCGGCATCGTCGCCCGCCTGCCGGTCACGCTGGTCCAGCTGTTCGAAAGCGGCCGTTCGGGCTCGATCGACCCGCTGCGCCTGATCCTGGTGATCGTCGGCGTCGCGCTGCTCGTGCTGTTCATCTGCTTCATGGAGCGTGCCCAGCGCCGCATCCTGATCCAGTATCCGAAGCGCCAGACCGCACGCGGCGTCCAGGCCGAGCGCAGCCATCTGCCGCTCAAGCTCAACACCGCCGGCGTGATCCCGCCGATCTTCGCCTCGTCGCTGCTGCTGCTGCCGCTGACGATCACCCAGTTCGCCGGCAAGGCCGCGTCGGGCGACAGCTGGTGGGGCGACCTGATCAGCAACCTGAACATCTGGCTGCGCCACGGCTCGCCGATCTACATGTCGCTCTATGCCGCCGGCATCATCTTCTTCTCCTTCTTCTACACCGCCGTGGTGTTCAATCCGGAAGAGACGGCGGACAATCTGAAGCGCTATGGCGGTTTCATCCCCGGCATCCGCCCGGGCAAGAACACCGAGCTCTATTTCGATTACGTCCTCGCCCGCATCACCGTGATCGGCGCGGCCTATCTGACGATCATCTGCCTGGTGCCGGAATGGGCCTTTTCGGCGATGAGCATCCCGTTCCTGATGGGCGGCACTAGCCTTCTGATCGTGGTCAACGTAACCATGGACACGGTGACGCAGATTCAGTCGCACTTGCTGGCGCATCAGTATGGCGACCTGATCAAGAAGGCGAAGCTCAAGGGCCGGATGCGCTGAGGCGCCGGCTGTTCTGGGGAGGTTTGCGTTGAATATCATCCTGTTGGGCCCGCCGGGCGCAGGCAAGGGCACCCAGGCAAAGCTGCTCGAAACCGGGCGCGGCATGGTGCAGCTTTCCACCGGCGACATGCTGCGCGCCGCGGTAAAGGCGGGCACGCCGACGGGCCTGAAGGCCAAGGCAGTGATGGAAGCCGGCGAGCTGGTGTCCGACGACATCGTCTCCGGCATCATCGGCGAGCGGCTCGACATGGCCGATACCGAGGCAGGCGCGATCTTCGACGGCTATCCGCGCACCGTGGCCCAGGCGGAATCGCTTGACGCCCTGCTCAGCGAACGCGGCCGCAAGCTCGATTATGTGATCGAGCTGGTCGTCGACGAAGAGGCGCTGGTCGAGCGCGTCGAGGGCCGCTTCACCTGCGCCAAGTGCGGCGAAGGCTATCACGACAAGTACAAGCAGCCCAAGGTGGCGGGCGTGTGCGACGTGTGCGGCTCCACCGAGTTCAAGCGCCGTCCCGACGACAATGCCGAAACGGTGCGCACCCGCATGGCCGAATACCGCGCCAAGACCGCGCCGATCCTGCCTTTCTACGAGGCAAAGGGACTGGTCCGCCGCGTCGACGGCATGGCCGATATCGACGAAGTCACCCGGCAGATCGCCGCAGTGCTCGACGGGCAGGGATAACGGCCAAGGATAACAGGAAGGGCGGGGGAGACCCCGCCCTTTTTGTTTGCGGGGATTTATTGGGCGCCCTCGGCTTACGCCCCGCCGCCGGGCGCATCAGGATTGGGGACCAGCGTCGGCTCGTCGAAGGTGGCGTTGATCGGGTCCGTCGGTTTGGGCACCGGATAAGGTCCGGAGTCGGCTTGCTGCCAAGAGCCCCTTGTCCGCTTACCGCCCCAGTTGCAGTCATTCATCTTTGCTCAGGCAACGCCGATAGCGGACCTCGCAATGGCCCGCTATCGTGTGTCTCGTGAAACCTATAGGCAGCACAGTGAACGAGCGTCGCCAAGGCGGGGGAAGAGACCATTTGGTTGCGGCAGCCAATGGCCGGCGAAGAGGGAAAATGAAGCGTTTCTGGATGGTTATCGCGGCTTTGCTTGTGCTGGCGCCGGGATTGGGTGCCGCGCAGCCTGAAAAGGCAGCGCTGAACGCCGCTTGCCGCGCACAGAAAATGCCTGTCGACGAGTCAGGTCTGGTCCAGATCGGCGGCATCCGCCAGTGGATCGTGATCGAGGGGCAGGATTGCAGCAATCCCGTGGTCCTGATTGTCCATGGCGGGCCAGGCAATCCCAACACGCCTTTCGCGCACAAGCTGTTCGGAGGCTGGACGCGGAATTTCACGGTCGTCCAGTGGGACCAGCGCGGGTCGGGCAAAACCTACGCCGCAAGCAAGCCCGCCAATAACGACGCCTTGACCATGGAACGGCTCACGCAGGACGGTATCGAGGTCGCCCGCTATGCGGCGCAGCGGCTGGGGAAGCGCAGGGTCATCGTGATGGGCGGATCCTGGGGCTCCGCATTGGCCGTCAACATGGTCATGGCAGCTCCGGACCTGTTCCACGCCTATGTCGGCACTGCGCAATTGGTCAATTATCAGGAGGACATGGCCTCGAGCTATGCGCACACCCTGAAGCTGGCGCAGGCCGCCGGCGATGCGGACGCGATCGGCAAGCTGGCGAGGATTGGGCCACCACCCTGGTTCGACCCGCACAATTTCGGGATCCTGAGGCGTATCACGCGCAAGTACGAAGCCATGCGCACCGATCCGGCACCCGACGACTGGTTCAAGTTCGCTCCTGAATATGACACGCAGGACTACCGGGCTGCCTATGAGGCCGGAGAAGATTATTCGTTCCTGAACTTTGTCGGGCTCTCCGGTGACGGAATGGGCCCAAAGATCGACCTGCGGAAATTGGGAACCCGCTTCGCCGTGCCGGTTTATCTCCTGCAGGGCGAGGAGGATCTGGTCACACCGCGGGAGATCAGCGAGGCCTACTTCAACAGCATCTCCGCTCCGGCGAAGGAATTTCTGCTCCTGCCGCGGACCGGGCATGACCCCAACGTGACGATGATCGACGCACAATTGCGGGTGCTGATGACTCGGGTCCGAGCTATCGCCTCGGCGGGGGAGACGCGTTGAAGAGAGGCGAAGCCCCACCATACATCTGCATAGAGGATTCACCGTTCGCAGCGCCGTGGAACCGCAATCCACCACCTTCAGACGCTCCACAAACCCTTGTCGATCTCGAAATGTTCTCTATATGTTTGCATCGCGTACCACAATGTGCCGCTCTTTGAACTTGTCCGATCAACACCCGTCTGCCCTCGCGCACATACGCGCGTGAGCCTAAACTTCCTAAACTTCGCATCCGCGCGCGGTCTCGTCGCGATCCCTGCCGAAACGCGTGCATGCCTGAACTTCCTAAACTTCAGGCGGTGGTCACGGTCTGACACGGCGCTTCTCCACCACCGCCAGCCATTCAGCCCGCGCCCCGCGTCACCACCCCACCGCCTTATCCGAAATGGGACGCATGTCGCCGCTGCCGGCGCAGCCATGCTTGGCGCGGCGGGAACCATGGTGTATGAATCCGGTTCTGGCTTTCTCCCTCCGCAGCGCTTGACTCAGCGCCTGCGGCGGCATATGTCGCCCATCTTCCGAGATAGTGAAACCCGGCGGCGCCGTTGTGCGCCCGTCGTGCCGCTGCATTTCGGAAGTCAACGCTACGAGATGGGGTGCTGCTGCCATGCGGCGCCCTGTGGAGCTGGGAGAACAAGGTTCATGGCACGTATTGCGGGTGTTAACATCCCGACCAACAAGCGCGTCGTTATCGCGCTGCAGTATATCCACGGCATTGGCGCGGCCAAGGCCAAGGAAATCACCGAGAAGCTGGGCATCTCGCCGGAGCGCCGCGTGCAGGACCTGAGCGATCAGGAAGTGCTGCAGATCCGCGAGACGATCGACGCCGGCTACACCGTGGAAGGTGATCTTCGTCGCGAAGTCGCGATGAACATCAAGCGCCTGATGGACCTGGCCTGCTATCGCGGCCTGCGTCACCGCAAGGGTCTGCCGGTCCGCGGCCAGCGCACGCACACCAATGCGCGCACCCGCAAGGGTAAGGCCAAGCCGATCGCAGGCAAGAAGAAGTAAGCCGCGCTTCCAGCGCGCTCTTCTTCCCCTGAGGCCCCGAGCCTCCAGGCATCAAGCTTCAAGGTCAGGAATTTCCAAATGGCACGTGAACCGCAGCGCATTCGCCGTCGCGAGCGCAAGAACATCACCGCCGGCGTCGCCCATGTGAACGCCAGCTTCAACAACACCATGATCACGATCACCGACGCGCAGGGCAATGCGATCAGCTGGTCGTCGGCTGGCATGATGGGCTTCAAGGGCTCGCGCAAGTCGACCCCGTACGCCGCCCAGGTCGCCGCCGAAGACGCCGGCCGCAAGGCTGCCGAGCACGGCGTGCGCACGCTCGAAGTGGAAGTGAAGGGTCCGGGTTCGGGCCGCGAGTCGGCGCTTCGCGCGCTGCAGGCGGTCGGCTTCCAGATCACTTCGATCCGCGACGTGACGCCGATCCCGCATAACGGCGTGCGTCCGTCGAAGCGCCGTCGCGTCTGATACGTCCTGCTGGTGCCGCAGGCCCTGAGGCGGGTCTGCGGTCCTGCAGTAGTTACCTGGCGGGGGAAGCCTCACCCCTGCCCAACATGAGGAAAGCCCGTGTCGGTCAACGCTAAGAACTGGCAGGAACTCAAGAAGCCCAACGGCCTCGAGAAGAAGCCCGGTGGCGATCCCAAGCGCAAGTCGACCTTTGTCGCGGAACCGCTGGAGCGGGGCTTCGGCCTGACGCTGGGCAACGCGCTGCGTCGCGTGCTGCTGTCGTCGCTCCAGGGCGCGGCAGTCACCTCGATCAAGATCGAGAACGTTCTGCACGAATTCTCGTCGCTCGCCGGCGTGCGTGAGGACGTGACGGACATCGTCCTCAACGTGAAGCAGATCGCGCTGAAGATGCAGGGCGAAGGCCCGAAGCGTCTGCAGCTTTCGGCAACCGGCCCGGCGGAAGTCAAGGCTGGCGACATCGCGGTTTCGGGCGACATCGAAGTGATGAACCCGGATCTGGTGATCTGCCATCTCGACGATGGCGCGACGCTGAACATGGAACTGACCGCCGATGTGGGCAAGGGCTATGTCCCCGCCACGTCGAACCGTCCGGCCGATGCACCGATCGGCCTGATCCCGGTTGATGCGCTGTTCAGCCCGGTTCGTCAGGTGTCGTACAAGGTCGAGAACACCCGCGTCGGCCAGGAACTCGATTACGACAAGCTGACGCTGACGATCGAGACCGACGGCACCGTGGCTCCCGAGGACGCGCTCGCTTATGCCGCGCGCATCCTGCAGGACCAGCTGGCGCTGTTCGTCCATTTCGACGATTCGTCGGTGACGCGCGCTGCGCCGGTCGGCATGGCGCCGGCGGCGGCTCCGGCGGAAGGTGGCGCGGGCGATACCGCGCAGATCAACCGCTATCTGCTCAAGAAGGTCGACGAGCTCGAACTGTCGGTGCGTTCGGCCAACTGCCTCAAGAACGACAACATCATCTATATCGGCGATCTGGTCCAGAAGACCGAAGCCGAGATGCTGCGCACGCCGAACTTTGGCCGCAAGTCGCTCAACGAGATCAAGGAAGTCCTCTCCAGCATGGGCCTGCGCCTGGGCATGGAAATCCCGGGCTGGCCGCCCGAGAATATCGAGGAAATGGCCAAGAAGCTCGAGCAGGAGATCATGGGCTGAGCCTCGCGTCCGGGATTAGCGTCGCTAATCCCGGGTGGATCGCGAGGCCCGGCCGGCGGGGCCACAGGCTCCGACCGACGACGCGGCTTTGCCGCGGCGGCCAGTCCGGGAAGTCTGGCACAAGCCTAAACTTCCTAAACTTCGGCCTCGGAAGTTGGGTTTACGCCTGAACTTCCTAAACTTCGGGTTTTGGGCGGTGGCCCGTTTCGCACCGCCTGGCTTGGGGTTCCGTAAGACGGCCCCCTGACGAACGAAGGGAAGAATATCATGCGTCATCGTTATGGCGGTCGTAAGCTGCAGCGTACCTCGGCCCATCGCGCCGCGCTGTTCCGCAACATGTCGGCCGCGCTGATCAAGCACGAGCAGATCACCACCACCCTCGCCAAGGCGAAGGAACTGCGTCCGTACGTCGAAAAGCTGATCACCCTCGCCAAGAAGGGTGGCCTGTCGAACCGTCGTCTGGCGCATGCCCGTCTGCTCGACGACGCGCAGCTGGTGAAGCTGTTCGATGTGCTGGCCGCGCGCTATGCCGATCGCAACGGCGGCTACACCCGCATCATCAAGGCCGGCATCCGCGCCTCGGACGCCTCGCCGATGGCGATCATCGAGTTCGTCGACCGCGACGTTTCGGCCAAGGGCCAGGACTCGGGTCCGGTGATCTCGGACGAGGATTTCGACGAAGCCGCCTGATCGGCCCGATCGAACCCAAAATAGAATGGCGGTCGCATGCAGCGGCCGCCATTTTTGTCTGGGGGGCGGGAAGATGCCGTGCGCGCCGTTTACGCTTTGCCGCAACCGGGCCGTAAGCAGGTTTGTGCGATCCTGCACCATGGACCTTGAAAGGCGCCTGTCATGATCGCCGCCAATATCGGCTATTCGGGCCTGCAGGCCAGCGTGACGCGCCTGAACGCCAGCGCCCAGAACGTCGCCAACGCCAACACCACCGGCGAGACGCCCAAGGCAGTGGCCGCGGCAAATGCGGCGGGGCGGGTGGCGAACAGCGCTTATCAGCCGGTGATGGTCTATCAGGCGGCGGTGGCCGGGGGCGGGGTGAATGCGCGCCCGGTACCGGCGGTGCCCGGCGTCACCAACCGCTATGATCCCGATTCCCGCGATGCCGATGACGACGGCATGGTCGCCGCCCCGGATGTCGACTATGCCGCCGAGGATGCCGAGCAGCGCAAGGCATTGTCTGCCTACCGCGCCAACCTCGCGGTAATCCGCACCGCGAACCAGATGGAAGGCACGCTGGTCGACAGGCGCGCCTGATCCGGCGCCCCCGCGGCTGGGCCGCAGGGGCAGGGAAGGGGGCGTCAGGCCAGCTTCAGGCCGACATCGACATTGTTGCGGGTGGCGTTCGAATAGGGACAGACTTGGTGGGCAGCATCGACCAGATTCTGCGCTTCCGCACGCTCCATGCCCGGCAGGTCGACCAGCAGATCGGCGGTGATGCCGAAGCCACCTTCGGAACGCGGGCCGATGCCCACCGTCGCGGTGACCTTCACATCAGCCGGCACCTTGATCTTCATGCCGGCACCCACTGCCTTCAGCGCGCCGATGAAGCAGGCCGAATAGCCCGCGGCGAACAGCTGTTCAGGGTTGGTGCCATCGCCGCCGGCGCCGCCCAGTTCCTTCGGCGTCGACAGCTTCACCTCAAGCACGCCATCCGCCGAGCGGGCGCTGCCGTCGCGTCCGCCGCTTGCGGTTGCCTGGGTGGTGTACTTCACATCGACTGACATGCGGGTTCCTTTCGACAAAGAGTTTGCGATAATAATTATCGCGATAAATTACTAAATAGGAGGCCGTTCGGGCCTTGTCCAGCGGATTCTGTATCGCGATATAGGTTCTGTCCCGCCATGGTTGGCGGGCAGGAGTTTTGCCGATGCCAGCCCCGCTTCCGCTCGACGGTCAGCTCTGCTTCGCGCTCTACAGCGCGAGCATGGCGATCACGCGCATCTACAAGCCTATCCTCGATCGGCTGGGCATCACCTATCCGCAATATCTGGTGCTGCACGCGCTGTGGGAAGCCGATGGCCGCACCGTGGGCGCGATTGCCGAGCGGCTTTCGCTCGAATCGAGCACGATCACGCCGCTGGTGAAGCGGCTGGAAGCTGCCGGGCTGGTAGCGCGCAAACGCAACCCGGCGGACGAGCGGCAGGTGCAGGTGTTCCTGACCGACGCCGGCCGAGCGATCCGCGAAGAATGCGGTTGCCTGGGCGAGGCTGTTCTGGAGAAGACGGACCTTTCGTTGGAGCGCCTGGCCGTGCTCAACCGCGAGGCGCAGGCGCTCCGGGATTCGCTGGCGCGCGAGTGAGGGCGCTCACTCCACGGTAAAGGTCAGCCCCGCATGCGCTTCCAGCCTCACCTGCAGTGCGGCGGGCATCAGCGCCCCCGCCGTCCAGATGCCGCCTTCGCCTTGCACGTCGCGCAGCAGGCACATCGCGCTTTCGGCGATCATCTTGCTGGTCGAGCCATAGCCCGGGTCGCGGTCGCCTTTGACGCTGAGGCGGACCGACTGGCCATCGGCGGCCTCTGCAACAAACAGGAGGTCGTAATAGCCGTTGTCGCGCTCTTCCTTGCTGGGGCCTTCGCCGGGAGCCGGCCCCTTGTCGGCTGTCATCGGATTGAACTTGGCGATCGCTTCGGCTGCCGCCTTGCCGACTTCACCCAGGCCGGGGACGATGACCATCTCGTCATATTGGAAGTCGCGGCCATAGGGGAAGCCGGCCAGGAAGTTACTGCGATGGACATTCTTGGTGTTGATCACCGCCATCATGAACGGCGCGACCCAGGCATCGACCGCTGCATCGTGGTGCGGAAGCATCCCGTTCGGCTGGTGCGGGCCATCGAAGCCGGGCGCGAGCGCGAAGGGATCGACCATCAGCTTTAGGATCGAGGGATTGCGTGCGGCGGCGGCCATGGTTGCCTTGCCGCTGGCGAAGGTCCCTCCCGAGAAGGTTCCTTTCATCGCGCGGATGCGCCCCTTCACGCGCGGCGCAGGCTTGCCGAAGCGCTTGGCCGCTTCCTGCTGCACGGACCAGACGCCGAGGTCGAAGGGCACCGAGTCGAAACCGCACGAAAAGACGATCCGTGCCCCGCTGGCCTTGGCGGCGGCGTCATATTTGTCGATCATCTGGCGCATCCAGGCGGGCTCCCCGCACAGATCGACATAGGCGGTGCCGGTTTTTGCGCAGGCGGCAAGCAGCGCTTCGCCATAGAGTTGATAGGGGCCGACGGTGGTGATGACGACCGTAGCGCGCGCCACCAGCGCTTCCAGCGCAGCGGGATCATCGGCATTGGCGGTGAGCAGCGGGGTATCGGCGGGAGCTCCGATTTCGTCCCGCACCTGCTGCAGCTTGCTCAGCGAGCGGCCGGCCATTGCCCAGCGGACATCCGGATAGGTGACGGCGAGATATTCGGCGACCAGCCGACCGGTAAAACCGGTGGCACCATAAACGATCAGGTCGAACTCGGCCATTTTCCTCTCCTCTTGGATACCCGACATTCCAATCGTTGGTCGTATATCTGTACCAGCGGCATACCCATAACGCCGTTTATGGGCGGGTACCAGCTTCAACCTGGGCACTTGCCGCCCGCGGCCTTGCAGCTACATGGGGGGCTTCCCGTTCACCCCTGGAACACCGTACCCCATGCTTCGCCTTTCTGGACTGTCTCTCCCGCTCGATCATCCCGCCGATGCGCTGCCCGGCGCCATCGCGGCGCGGCTGGGGGTGAAGCTGGCGTCGGTGCGCAGCTTTACCGTATTCAAGCGGGGGAATGACGCGCGGCGGCGCAATGCGATCCAGCTCGTCTATACGGTCGATGTCGATCTGGACGGCGAAGCCGAGGTGCTGGCGCGGCTGGCCGGCGACAAGGATGTGCGCCGGACCCCTGACATGACCTATCGCCAGCCTTTCCAGGCGCCGGAGGGCTGGCAGGGGTTGCGGCCGGTGGTGATCGGGGCGGGGCCGTGCGGGCTGTTCGCCGGGCTAATCCTGGCGCAGATGGGTTTTCGCCCGATCATCCTCGACCGCGGCAAGATCGTGCGCGAGCGGACCAAGGACACCTGGGGCCTGTGGCGACGTTCCGAGTTGAACCCGGACTCGAACGTGCAGTTCGGCGAAGGCGGGGCGGGCACCTTTTCCGACGGCAAGCTCTATTGCCGGGTGAAGGATCCGCGCTTCCTCGGCCGTAAGGTGCTGGAGGAGTTCGTGAAGGCCGGTGCGCCCGACGACATATTGTGGCAGGCGCACCCGCATATCGGTACCTTCCGCCTCGTCACGATGGTCGAAAGCATGCGCCGCACCATCGAGGAACTGGGCGGCGAATATCGCTGGCAGACGCGTGTCGACGAGATCGAGCTGGACGCACAGCGCAACGTGCGCGGGCTGCACTTGCAAGATGGCAGTTTTCTGGAGGCGGACCATGTCGTGTTGGCAGTTGGGCACAGCGCGCGGCCGACCTTCGAGATGCTGCACCGGCGCGACGTGCATATCGAGGCAAAGCCCTTTTCAATCGGCGTGCGGATCGAGCATCCGCAAAGCTGGATCGATCAGGCGCGGTTCGGCAAATGCGCGAAGCACCCCGATCTCGGCGCCGCGGCCTATGCGCTGTCGCACCACTGCGCCAACGGTAGGACGGTCTACAGCTTCTGCATGTGCCCCGGCGGGCGGGTGGTTGCGGCGACCAGCGAGGAGGGGCGTGTCGTCACGAACGGCATGAGCCAATATTCGCGCGCCGAGTTCAATGCCAATTCGGGGCTGGTGGTCGCGATCGATCCGGCGCGCGATTATCCCGACGGGCCGCTGGACGGAATCGCGTTGCAGCGGCACTGGGAAGATGCGGCATTCATCGCAGGCGGTTCCAATTACAACGCGCCGGGGCAGCTTGTCGGCGATCTGCTCGCCGGCCGACCCTCGACTGCGCTGGGCGAGGTGGTCCCCAGCTACAAACCCGGCGTTACGATGACCGACCTGTCGGCGTGCCTGCCGGGCTTCGTGATCGAAGCCTTTCGCGAGGCGCTGCCGGTGTTCGGGCGCCAGATCGCCCGGTACGACCATCCCGACGCGGTGATGACGGGCGTGGAGACGCGTACCTCCTCGCCGATACGGATCACGCGCGGGGCCGATTTCCAGAGCCTCAACACCGGCCGGCTGTTCCCGGCGGGTGAGGGGGCGGGCTATGCCGGTGGCATCCTTTCGGCCGCTATCGACGGGATCAAGGTTGCCGAGGCGGTCGCGAAGAGCCTGGCGGGTTCGGCTTGAACCTCGCCATCTCGGCGAAAGCCGGGATCTCCGCCCACGGGCCAAACGCTTGCAGAGAGGCCCCAGCTTTCGCTGGGGCGATGGCTCTTGTTCGTTACGCCGCCTCGTGGAACTGCAGGGCGGCGAGCCGGGCGTAGAGCCCACCCCTGGCGACCAGTTCGGCGTGGGTGCCGGTCTCGACGATGCGGCCTTCGTCCATCACGATGATCCGCCCTGCCGCGCGGACGGTGGCGAGGCGGTGGGCGATGACCAGCGTGGTGCGCCCCTGCATCAGATGTTCCAGCGCGTCCTGCACCAGCCGCTCGCTTTCGGCGTCCAGCGCGCTCGTTGCTTCGTCGAGCAACAGGATCGGGGCGTCGCGGAGCAGCGCGCGGGCGATCGCGATCCGCTGGCGCTGGCCACCGGAGAGGCGCGCTCCGCCTTCCCCCAGGAAGGTATCGAGCCCTTGCGGCAGCTCGCGCAGGAAATCGGCGGCATTGGCGGCCTCGGCGGCCGCCCAGATCGCCTCATCGCTGGCATCCCAGGCGCCGTAGCGCAGATTGTCGCGAGCGCTGGCGGCGAAGATCACGGTCTCCTGCGGCACCATCGCCATGCGGGCGCGAATGTCGGCGGGGTCGGCTTTGGGGAGCGCTACGCCGTCGATGCGGATTTCGCCCGCTTCGGGATCGTAGAAGCGCTGGAGCAGCTGGAACAGGGTCGACTTGCCGGCGCCCGAAGGGCCGACGACCGCCACTGTTTCGCCCGGCGCCACGAACAGCGAGAAGTCCTGGAGTGCCGACACTTCCGGCCGGGTGGGATAGCGGAAGGTCACGCAATCGAACGCAATCGCCCCCTCGGCCGGGCTGGGAAGAGCGACCGGGTTGGCGGGCGCCCCGATATCGGGCTGTTGCATCAGCAGCTCGGCCAGGCGGGCGGCCGCGCCCGATGCGCGGAGCAGGTCGCCATAAACTTCGGTGAGTGCCCCGAACGAGCCGGTAACGAGACCGGCTGTGATAACGAAGGCCGTAATCGCGCCGCCGGTAATCTGGCCCGTCGCGACGCCGGAAACGGCATCCCACATGATGAGCGTGATCGCGGTGAACAACAGGCCGATCACCAGCGCTGTCATGATCGCGCGCAAGGCGATCCGCTGCTTCGCGGCCGCGAAGCTGCGGGTCACTGCATCCTGAAAGCGTTGCCCCTCGCGCCTTTCCTGTCCGAATGCCTGGACAATGCGCATCGCGCCCAGCGTTTCGGAGGCGATGGCGCCAATGTCGGCGATCCGGTCCTGGCTCGAGCGCGAGAGCTGGCGCACCCGGCCGCCCAGCCACACGATCGGCAGCACGGTGAGCGGAATGCCGACCACCAGAAAGGCGGCGATCTTCGGCGCCAGCGCGAACAGATAGATCACGCCGCCAAACCCGGTCAGGAAGTTGCGTAGCGCGATCGAAACCGTCGACCCCACCACCTGTTCGACAATCGCCGTATCCGAAGTAAGCCGCGAGGCGATTTCCGATGGGCGGTTTTCCTCAAACCATTTCGGCGGCAGGCGCAGCAAATTGCGGTGCACCGCCACGCGGAGATCGGCGATCGTCTTTTCCGAAACCCAGGACACGAAATAGAACCGCACCGCTGTTGCCAGCGACAGCACCAGGATCACGGCCAGCAGGCCCTGGAAATAGACGCCGATCTTGCTGGTGTCGGCCCCGGCGGCAAAGCCATTGTCGACGATCTGCTTGAACGTGCGCGGTATCCACAGCGTCGCGGCGGACGAGGTCAGCAATGCCAGCGTCGCAATGGCGATCTGCAGCGGATAACGGCGGGTGAAGCCCCAGATCAGAAGGAGGCTGCTCAGCTTGCGCGGCGCGGGCGCCTGCGGGGTCGGTTCGGCCATGGCAGGAGCGAGTAGCGCGGTTCGGCGCGGAGGGAAACACCCTCCGGAGACTCCCAATTAAGGAAGCGTACAACGTTGCGGTGCACAACGGCGGGGTCTATATGAGACATAACAAAACCCCGCTGTTGGGATGGGGCTGCGGGGAAGGATCGCGATGCTGTACGACGCCTATGAAATCCAGCGTTCGGTGCTTGCGGGCGCCAGTGCGCTTGCCAATTTTAGCGCCGGGTTGCTGAACAATCCGGCCAATCCCTTTGCCTATTTCGGTGGCGGCCCGGTGCTTGCCTCGGCGCTGGAAGTGTTCGCGCACGCATCGGCGCCGCGCGGCAAGCCCGAATTTGCGCTCGATCATACGGTGATCGATGGCCACACGGTCGACGTCCATGAAGAAATTGTGCTGCGCAAGCCGTTCGGCCAGCTCAAGCGCTTCGTGCGTGCGGGCGTGGAGGGCGGTCCGAAACTGCTGATCGTTGCGCCAATGTCGGGCCATTATGCCACGCTGCTGCGCGGCACGGTGGAGCGGATGCTGCCGGTGGCTGATGTGTACATCACCGACTGGCGCGACGCCAAGCTGGTGCCGACGTCGGAAGGCCGTTTCGACCTCGACGATTATATCGATTATGTGATCGAATTCCTCGCCCATATCGGTGCCGACGGCGATCCGCGGCCGCACATGCTCGCGGTGTGCCAGCCGTCGGTGCCCTGCTATGCTGCGGCAGCGGTGATGAGCGCGGACAAGCATCCCAACCGCCCGCGCACGCTGACCATGATGGGCGGCCCGATCGACACGCGCGAGGCGCCCACCGCCGTCAACACGCTGGCTACCGAGCGCCCGTTCAGCTGGTTCGAGCAGAATGTCATCGCGACGGTGCCGCTCACTTATCCGGGCGCCGGCCGCCGCGTGTATCCGGGCTTTCTGCAGCTGGCCGGGTTCATGACGATGAACTTGGGCAATCACCTGATTTCACACTGGGAAATGTTCAAGCACCTCGTTCAGGGCGATGACGAGGGTGCTGAAGCGACCATGAAGTTCTACGAGGAATATCGTTCGGTCTGCGACATGACCGCCGAATTCTATCTCCAGACGATCGACGTGGTGTTCCAGTCGCACGCCCTGCCCAAGGGCGAGATGCGCCATCGCGGTCGCCCGGTCGACGTGGGCGCCATCACCGATATCGGCATTCTAGCGATCGAAGGCGAGCGCGACGATATTTCCGGCATCGGCCAGACCAAGGCAGCGTTAACCATCGCACGCAATCTGCCCGAGGCCTATAAGCAGTATCACCTCGCCGCCGGTGTCGGCCATTACGGCATCTTCAACGGCTCAAAATGGCGTAACCGCATCGCTCCGGTGCTGGTCGAGTGGATGGAAGCCCACAAGGGTTGATCCTGTAGGCGCCTGTTTTGCTTCCCGCTGGCTGAGCGGGAAGCGAACAGGCAGTCCATCCGCGATCCCGCGAAAAAACGCTGCGAGATCAATCGAACTTGGTCACCAGCCAGTTCCAAGCCAGCACGGCAAGCAGTCCCCAGATCGCTACGATGATCAGGATACCGCCCCAGCTCACCGGTCGCTGGGTGGCGCGCTCCGCCGCGATGCGATGTTCTGCAAACTGCTCCGGGGGGACCAGCCGCTCGAACAGCCAGATCCCCAACGGAATCAGGATCGCGTCGTCCACCAGGCCCAGTACGGGGATGAAGTCGGGTATCAGGTCGATCGGCGACAGCGCATAGGCGGCAACCAACAGCCCCACGGCGCGCGCCGGCCAAGGCGTTCGCGGATCGCGGATAGCCAGCCATACGGCATGCGCCTCGGTGCGGACGCGGTGAGCAAGCGATGGTCCCATGGCGCCTGCTTCGCGCGCCCGGCGCCGCGGGTCAATTGCCCGAGGACGCGGATTCTGCAGTGGTTTGCACTTGCGCGTGGCTGCCCGTCTCGTCGGATCGTATGGTGCCGCCTAACAGCATCTTCACGCGACCTGCGATGGACAAATCGCTTTCCCAGAATTCAGCATCGTCGATGTCGAAACGCAGCAGGGCGAGGTTCGGATCGCTTTTGCCGTCGGTAAACCAGGCCTCAGCCTGCTTGTTCCAAAGCTTGTCGATCATGGCGAAGTCGTTGTCGATGCGGACTGTACCCGCCAGGCAGGCGAAGAAATCATGCTCCTTGGCGACGAACTGCGCCATCGCCTTCCCGCCGGCGGCCATCCGGTTGTCCTTGCCGATGAAGAAGTACAGCGTGTCGACCTGATCCTTGTCCAGCTGCGCGGTCAGCGGCTCACTGTGCTGGCCATCCTGCAACCCGACCATCAGGAACGGACTGCCGCTTAGCTTGTCCCAGAAATGCTGTTTCAGTTCGGCAGTGTCGGCCATGCTGGGTCTCCCGGAGTTTCTTGTTCCGGGTAACGTGCAGGGCCGGTCCGGCGTTCCCCCGTGACCGTCAGCTGGCGCGGGGGTCCGGACCGTAGCGATTGGGCCCGATCACCGGACTCCAGTATAGCGCGACCAAGAGGATGAGCGCGCAGCCTTCGCCGATCAGTGCCAGCGCCGGCAGGCCGGGAAATACGCCCAGCGCGGCCTTCACCTGTTCGATCTGCCCGGCAATGGCGAGCGCTGCAATCAGCAGCCCCGGCCAGCCGGACAAGCCCAGATCGTGGAAACGGCGGAAGATCAAACCGATCATCGGCAGCATCAGCACCAGCATCAGGCTCTGCTCCACCGCCACGCGACGCCAGAAGGTCGTTACCCCCAGCGCGGTGGGCGGATGGAAGAGGTGGATGAGCAGGAACAGCAGCCCTTCGGCGATCACGATCAGGATCAGCGCGCTGGTCAATTCGCTCCGCGTCGCGCGTCCGTGCAACACGAAAGTCCTGGCGATGGCCCGGAGCCCGGTCCGCAGCGAAACGCCATCGCGATAAGTGGCAGCCGTCATCGAAGGGAGGGTGCCGCGCCCGGCCCCCCTCGGTCAACCCCTTAGAGGACTTCGAACAGCCCGGCCGCGCCCATGCCGCCGCCGATGCACATCGTCACGACGACATATTTCGCCCCGCGCCGCTTGCCCTCGATAAGCGCGTGGCCGGTCATCCGCGCGCCCGACATGCCATAGGGATGGCCAATCGAGATCGCGCCGCCGTTCACGTTGAGCAGTTCATTCGGAATGCCGAGCTTGTCGCGGCAATAGAGCACCTGCACCGCGAAGGCTTCGTTCAGCTCCCACAGGCCGATATCGTCCATCTTCAGGTTGAAGCGTTCGAGCAGTTGGGGGATGGCATAGATCGGGCCGATGCCCATTTCGTCGGGCTTGGTGCCCGCTACCGCCATGCCGACATAGCGGCCGAGCGGCGTGAGGCCACGCTTCTCGGCGACCTTCTCCTCCATCAGCACCGCAGCGGAGGAGCCGTCCGAAAGCTGGCTGGCATTACCCGCAGTGACGGTGCCGTTCGGCACTACCGGCTGTAGCGCCTGCAGGCCTTCCAGCGTCGTCTCGGGGCGGTTGCCCTCGTCCTTGGCAAGCGTGATTTGCTTCTGCGAGACTTCCTTGGTCTCCTTGTTCACGACATTCATCGTCGCCGTGACGGGCACGATTTCCTGATCGAACTTGCCTGCGGCCTGCGCGGCGGCGGTGCGCTGCTGCGACTGGAGCGCATAGGCGTCGCAGACATCGCGGCCGATGCCATAGCGCGCGGCGACCACTTCGGCGGTCTGGAGCATCGGCATATAGGTGTCGTTGTGCATCGCGATCAGCTCGCGATCGGGTTCGACGCGCATCGCCGGAGTCTGCACGATGCTGATCGATTCGACGCCACCGCCCAGCGCGATGTCCATGTTGTCGACGACGATCTGCTTGGCGGCCGTAGCAATCGCCATCAGGCCCGAGGCGCACTGGCGGTCGATCGACATGCCCGGCACTTCGACGGGCAACCCGGCGCGGAGCAGCGCGAGACGGGCGATGTTGGGCGCCTGGCTGCCCTGCTGGAGCGCGGCGCCGAACACCACGTCGTCGACCTGGCCGGGTTCGATTCCGGCACGCTCGATCGCGGCCTTGATCGCATGGCTGCCGAGGGTCGGCGCCGGCGTGGCGTTGAACGCACCGCGATAGGCGCGGCCGATGCCCGTACGGGCGGTGGAAACGATGACTGCGGAGCGCATTTCCTGTCCTTTCTTCTTCGCTCCCCTCCCGCAAGCGGGAGGGGAATTCATGTGTAAACCAGCCCGATCCACTCGGCGATCAGCGCGGGCTTCTCCTCACCCTCGATCTCGAGGACATATTCCTGCACCTGTTCCCAGACGCCGGGATGGCGCTCGAAAAACTTCAGCAGCGTGAACCGACCGCGGACGCGCTTGCCGGAGCGCACCGGCGTCAGGAAACGAACTTTGTTGCCGCCATAGTTCACGCCCATCCGCGCGCCCTCGACGACCGGGGTATCGGTGCGGGCGGCCAGCATCGGCATCAGGGACAGCGACAGGAAGCCGTGCGCGATCGTGCCGCCGAAGGGCGTTTCCGCGGCGCGCACCGGATCGACATGAATGAACTGGTGATCGTCCGTCGCCTGCGCGAACTGATCGATCATCGCCTGAGTCACTTCGACCCAACCGGACACGCGCTCTGTGCCGGTCATCCCGGCCATCTGCTGCGGTGTCACGGTTGCTGCCAAGGCTATCCTCTCGCGTAATTATCTTTCATAGGCAGCCATCATCTAGTGAGGCGAAGGGGTTTCCCGCAAGCCTTGACCGACCGGAAATTGGAAAATGTCGACTGACGTAACGTCCTCCTACCGCGAATTGCTGGCAAAACTGCACCGAGCTGCCGAACCCGATGTTCTAAAACCGCTGTTGGAGCGCGCGCGACTCAGCCCTGAGTCGCGCGAGCGGGTGATGGATCATGCCCTGGCGTTGCTGGCGGATCTGCGTGCGGCGCAAAATCGCGGCTGGGTGAACCAGTTTCTGCAGGAATATCGGCTGAACTCGTCCGAGGGCGTGGCGCTGCTCAGCCTGGCCGAGGCGTTCCTGCGCGTCCCCGACCCGGAAACCGCCGACCTGCTGATCGCCGACAAGATCGGCGATGCCGACTGGAAGGCGCATTCGGGCAAGTCGAACTCGATGCTGGTCAATTCGGCAACCTGGGGCCTGATGCTGGGCCGCGCGCTGGTGGGGGACGAAAAGACCGGCGTGCTGCGCCGCCTGATCTCTCGGGCCGGTGAGCCCTTCGTGCGCCAGGCGGTGGGCGCCGCGATGAAGATGATGGGCGAGGTCTTCGTGATGGGCCGCACCATCGACGAAGCGATGAAGCGGATGAAGAAGCCCGAGAACAAGGGCTTCACCGCCAGCTTCGACATGCTGGGCGAGGCCGCGCGGACCCAGGCCGATGCCGAACGCTATTTCCAGGCCTATTTCGAGGCGATCCGGGCAGTGGGGCGCGATCCCAAGGCGGGGCATTCGATTTCGGTGAAGCTCTCGGCCCTTCACCCGCGGTATGAAGTGGCGCAATATGATCGCTGCGTGCCGGAGCTGACCGACATGCTGGCGCAGCTCGCCTCTGAATCGGCGGCGCAGGGCATTCCGCTGACTGTCGACGCCGAAGAGAGCGAGCGGCTGGAGATGAGCCTCGACATCATCGGATCGGTCGCGCGCCGGCCGGAGCTGCGCGGCTGGACCGGCTTCGGCATGGCAGTGCAGGCCTATGGCAAACGCGCCCGTGCTGTCATTGGCTGGGCAGACGATCTGGGGCGGCCGATGCATGTGCGGCTGGTCAAGGGCGCCTATTGGGACAGCGAAATCAAGCGCACCCAGGTAGAGGGGCTGTCCGACTATCCGCTGTTCACTCGCAAGGCCGCGACCGACGTGTCGTACCTCGCCTGCGCCCGCGACATGCTGGCGGCGAAGAACATCGTCCCGGCCTTCGCCAGCCATAATGCGCTGACGGTGGCGACGATCCTCGACTGGGCGGGCGATTCGCGCGACTTCGAGTTCCAGCGCCTGCACGGCATGGGGGAGGGCCTGTACGAGCGGCTGGTCAACGAGGAAGGCTATCACTGCCGCATTTATGCGCCCGTCGGCGGGCACCGCGACCTGCTGGCGTATCTCGTCCGCCGCCTGCTGGAGAATGGCGCGAACTCCAGCTTCGTGCATCAGTTGGCCGACGAGCATCTGAGCGAGGAAGAACTGCTCGCCGATCCGGTGGAGAAGATCGCGGCGGTGGGCGGTACGCGGCATCCGAGCATTCCGCTGCCGGTGGAGCTGTTCGGCGCGTGGAAGAATTCCGGCGGGATCGATCTCGCCGAGCGGACGGTGTTGGCGGAGACGGCGGTGGCGATCGCTGCCCGGCCCGTCCCGAACGTTCCCCTCCCGCTCGCGGGAGGGGCTAGGGGAGGGGCTGACGTGGCGAGAGCGGACGCGGCTGCAGCCATCCCCTCCCCCGACCCCTCCCGCAAGCGGAAGGGGGGCTCAGACGGGGAGGTAAGGTCCGCCATCGACCGCGCCTCGGCCGCCTTCCCGGCATGGTCCGCCACCCCCGTGGCCACCCGCGCCGCGATCCTCGAGCGCCTCGCCGACTTGCTGGAGGAGAACCGCATCGAACTGATGGCGCTCGCGGTGAAGGAAGCTTTCAAGACCATCCCCGACGCGCTCGGCGAGGTCCGCGAAGCCGCCGATTTCTGCCGTTATTATGCGATGCAGGCGCGCACGGGCCTGGCACCCATCGCGCTGCCCGGGCCGACGGGCGAGCGCAACGAGCTGCGCATGGAAGGGCGCGGCGTGTGGGTGTCGATCGCGCCGTGGAACTTCCCGCTGGCGATCTTCCTCGGCCAGACCGTCGCGGCTTTGGTGGCGGGCAACGCCGTGGTCGCCAAGCCCGCGCCGCAGACGCCGGAAATCGCCCGCGCCGCCGTGCGGCTCGCGGTTCAGGCGGGTGTGCCGGCGGATGTGCTGCAGCTGGTGACCGGCGGGCCGGAAGTGGGCGCGGCGCTCACGGCCGACCCGCGCATCGCCGGCGTTGCCTTCACCGGCTCGACGCCCACCGCGAAGAAAATCGCGGCCGCGCTGCTGGAAGGCGAGGACCGCCCGCTCGTCCCGCTGATTGCGGAAACAGGCGGCATCAACGCGATGATCGTCGATTCGACCGCGCTCCCCGAACAGGTGGTGGCGGACGTGCTCACCTCGTCCTTCCGCTCGGCCGGCCAGCGCTGCTCGGCGCTGCGCCTGCTGCTGCTGCAGGAGGAGATCGCCGAGGGCGTGATCGAGATGCTGCGCGGCGCGATGGACCTGCTGGTGCTGGGCGATCCCGGCGATCCGCGCACCGATGTCGGCCCGGTGATCGATCAGGCTGCCTATGACAAGCTGATGGCCTATCGCGAGAGCATGAAGGGCCAGTGGGTGAAGACCGTGCCGGCGCCTGCCACCGGCCTGTTCGTGCCGCCGACGATGATCCGACTCGATCGGCCGGAAGACCTGACGCGCGAATGGTTCGGCCCGATTCTGCATGTCGCCACCTGGAAGGCCGGCACGCTTGCCGAAACGGTGGCATGGGTGAACGCCAAGGGCTT
Source organism: Sphingomonas sp. DMC6 (assembly GCF_056314225.1). Lineage (NCBI taxonomy): Bacteria > Pseudomonadati > Pseudomonadota > Alphaproteobacteria > Sphingomonadales > Sphingomonadaceae > Sphingomonas > Sphingomonas sp. DMC6. The sequence continues at coordinate 19,300 of NZ_JBQUYT010000009.1, read as the reverse complement.
CGGCCTCACCATGGGGCTGCACAGCCGCATCGCCCGCTCGGCTGAACTGGTCGAGGCGGAGGCGCGGGTCGGCAACCTGTACATCAACCGATCGATGATCGGTGCGGTGGTGGGCTCGCAGCCGTTCGGCGGCGAGGGGCTGTCGGGCACAGGGCCGAAGGCGGGCGGGCCGCATTATCTCCACCGCTTCTGCGCAGAGCGGGCGGTGTCGGTTGATACCACCAGCGCCGGCGGCAACGCGACGCTGCTCAGCCTGGATGAAGGCGGTATTTGAGGCGGTAGGGGAGCGCCGGCGGCTGCCGCGCTCCCTGTCCCCGCGATCGCTTGGCAATCGCGCGCCCGCGCGCCTACATCGGCGGCAATGAACGAACCCAATTCCCCCGACCGTTTCAACGAGGAAAAGGCGACCTATGCGGTGCGCGGCGCCGACGCTCCCGATCTGGAGGCGGGGGTCGCGGCGATCCGTAACGTGTTGCAAACGCTGCCCGCCCGGCCCGGCGTATACCGGATGCAGGATGCGCGGGGCGACGTGCTCTATGTTGGCAAGGCGCGGGCGCTGAAGAACCGGGTGACAAACTATACCCAGGTTCAGCGGCTGTCGAAGCGGCTGCAGCGGATGGTGGCGCAGACGCGGTCGATGATGATCGTCACCACCAACAACGAGGCAGAAGCGCTGCTGCTCGAAGCGCAGCTGATCAAGCGCTACCGCCCGCCGTACAACGTGCTGTTGCGCGATGACAAATCTTTCCCGTTCATCCTGTTGCGGCGCGACCATGACTATGCCCGCATCCAGCTCCATCGCGGCGCGCGGCGGTTCAAGGGCGATTATTTCGGACCGTTCGCGGGCGCGGGGCAGGTGCGCCAGACGCTCAATGCCTTGCAGAAGCTTTTCCTGCTTCGGAGCTGCACCGACGGCTTCTTCGCCAGCCGCGACCGGCCGTGCCTGCTCTACCAGATCCGCCGCTGCTCGGCGCCCTGCGTGGGGCGGATTGAACCCGAGGCCTATGCCGAACTGGTCGATGATGCGCGCGACTTCCTGCAGGGCAAGTCGACCCAGGTACAGGCCAAGCTGGGCGAGCAGATGCAGACAGCGGCGGAGGCGCTCGACTTTGAGCTGGCGGCGATCCTGCGCGATCGGCTGAAGGCCTTGACCTTCATTCAGGGCAGTCAGGCGATCAACGCCGAGGGCGTGGGCGATGCCGATATCTTCGCGCTCGCCTGCAAGTCGGGCGTCATCGGGATCGAGGCATTCTTCATTCGCGGCGGCCAGAACTGGGGGCATCGCAGCTTTTTCCCGACGCACACGCAGGAGGTGCCCGAGGACGAAGTGCTCGCCGCCTTCCTGATGCAGTTTTATGAGGACGTGCCGCCGGCAAAGAATGTCTTCGTCGACCGCGACCTGCCCGAGGCCGAGCTGCTGGCCGAAGCGATGGGCGAACGCGCCGGGCATAAGGTGGCGCTGTCGGTGCCCCAACGCGGCACCAGGCGGCGCCTGCTCGACCAGGCAAAGCGCAATGCCGAGGAGGCGCTCGACCGGCGGCTGGCGGAAAGCACGACACAGGCCAAGCTGCTCCGCGAGATGGCCGATCTGTTCGACCTGCCCGAGCCACCGAACCGGATCGAGGTGTACGACAACAGCCATATCCAGGGCACCAACGCAGTTGGCGCGATGGTCGTCGCCGGGCCGGATGGGTTCCGCAAGAGTCAGTATCGCAAGTTCAACATCAAGCGGCCCGAAACGATCGCCGGCGACGATTATGGCATGATGCGCGAGGTGCTGACCCGCCGCTTCGCCCGCGCGCAGGACGAAGACCCTGATCGGACGCAGGGCGACTGGCCGGATCTGGTGCTGCTCGACGGCGGGCGCGGCCAGCTCAATGCGGCGAAGGCGGTGCTGGAGGAATTGGGGATCGAGGATGTCTGCATGGTTGGTGTCGCCAAGGGGCCGCACCATGGCAGGGATGGCCGGGAAGTCTTCCACCTGATGGACGGGACCGAGCGGATGCTGCCGGTTAATTCGCCCTTGCTCTTCTATCTCCAGCGGCTGCGCGACGAGGTCCACCGCTTCGTGATCGGCGCGCACCGCGAGAAGCGCGCCAAGGCGATCGGCGCGAGCCCGCTGGACGAAGTACCCGGCATCGGCCCGGCCCGGAAGAAGGCGCTGCTGATGCATTTCGGCACGGCCCGGGCGGTACGCAACGCCAGCCTGGAAGACCTGCAGCGTGCGCCCGGCGTATCGGCGGCGGTGGCGCAGCAGGTCTATGATTTTTATCATGCTAGCTGACTGGCGCGGGGACGCGAAACAGCGCCAAAGCTGATCCTAAAATCGTCCGCGACCCTATTGAGCAGCAACGGGATTCGGCTAGGTTTCGTGCGGATTGTTTCGGGGATGGGTTGATGGTCAGGCGTAGTGCGTTGGTTGCCGTGTTGCTTTCCACGGCGGGGATTGCCCATGCGGGGGACAAGCCGCTGTATCAGCCGGTGCCGAGCTGGGTGAAGCTCGCGCCCACGCCAGACACCAAGACACTGACCAACGATTCGCCGGCGATGCTGGTCTATGACAGTCAGTCGCGGGTCAGCGACGGCGCCAGCTGGTCCTATTTTGAGCAGGCGGTGCGGCCTACGTCGCTGGATGCGCTCTCGAAGGCGGGGACGATCACGCTTAGCTGGAATCCGGCACATGGCGATCTGATCGTCCATGGCGTCGACATTCTGCGCGACGGCACCCGGATCGATGCGCTGAAAGGCAAGACGTTCACCGTTCTGCGGCGCGAGCAGGGGCTGGAGAACATGATGCTCGACGGCACGCTTACCGCCACGTTGGCGGTTGAGGGGCTGCGGGTTGGCGACGTGCTTGATGTCCGCGCCTCGATAACGGTCAAGGATCCGACGCTTGGGGGCAATGCCGAGGCGCGGGGGCCGCTCGTTTCGCAACCGGTCAAGGTGGGGTTCGCCCGCACGCGGCTGCTTTGGCCGACCGGCGCGGCAGTGCACTGGAAAGCCTATCCGGTCGGCGCCACGCCGGCGGAAAGCGACAATGGCGGCTGGCACGAGGCGGTGTTCAACCAGCCGCTGGCGCGCCAGCCCGACGCTGCCCCCGACGCGCCGGGCCGGTTCTCCCGCCCGCCGCTGGTCGAGGCATCCACCTTCGCCGACTGGGCTGCGCTATCGAAGGTGATGGCGCCGCTCTACCGCACCGACGGGTTGATCGCCCCCGGCAGCTCGCTCGCAGCCGAAGTCGCCAGGATCGCCGCAGCGGAAAAAGACCCCCGCCACCGCGTCGCAGCGGCCCTGGCGCTGGTGCAGGAAAAGGTCCGTTATCTGCTCAACGGCATGAATAACGGCAATTATGTCCCGCAGAAGCCGGCGGATACTTGGTCGCTGCGCTATGGCGATTGCAAGGCGAAGACGCTGCTGCTGCTCGCCATTCTGCACGAACTGGGGATTGAGGCGGAGCCGGCTTTGGCCAATCTGGGGCAGGGCGATCTGGTCGCGGCGCGGCTGCCTTCGGCGGGTGCGTTCAACCATGTGTTCGTGCTGGCCAAGGTCGGTGGTGAACAATTGTGGCTGGAAGGCACCGCGACCGGCACACAATATGAAGATCTGGGCGATGTACCTTCCTATCGCTGGGTGCTGCCGCTACGGGCAGAGGGGGCGCAGCTGCTAGCGTCACCCAACCGTGCACCGGCGCGGCCGCAACTGGTAGTCAACTCGCGCGCCGACGCACGCGGCGGCCTCGACATTCCCGCGCCGTTCGACACGACCGTTGTTGTGCGGGGGGCTGCGGTAGGTGCGTGGAAAGCCTTTGCGGCCAATGCAGACAAGGAAACGCTGCGCAAGGCATTCCGCCAGTTTACCTCGGCGTCGGGGGATCGCGACGCGATTGTCACCGCTGGTGACATCGCGTTTGACGATCAGGCCGGAACTGCGACGATCAGTCTCAGCGGCATCACCACGCCGAAGTGGAAATATCGGGAGCGCCGGTACACCAACGATCTCTTCCAGGCCGAAGGGATGAAGTTGCCAGACCGTTCGCGCACGATCTGGAAAGACGTGCCGATCGCGACTGGCGACGCGATGAAGGTTTTGTCGAAGACGGCCGAATTGTTGCCTGGTGCGGGCAAGGGCTTCGCCATCGATGGAAAGCCGACGCTGGACATTGACAAGCCGGGCGGCCACATCTCCGCTTCGCTCTCGTTGCAGGACGGTGCGTTTACCGTCCAGACTGAAGACATGCAGACCGGTGCCGAGATCGCCCCTGCCGATCTGCCCGCTGTTCGCGCGAAGCTTGCCGAACTGCGCAACCAGAAGCTCAGCATTCGTACCGACGTCGGTTATCCCGGACCCTGGCATGGCGTGGAAGCTGCAAAGCAGGCGCACCTCTATGACGTGACGCTGCAACGTTATGCCAGCTATATCGCCGAACGCCCTGAAGAGGCCGCGCGCTATGCGGCGCGCGCGCGCTTCCTGTCGAAGATTTTCGAGCGCAAGCAGGCCTTGGCGGATTACGACAAGGCGATCGGAATTGAGGCAAGTGCCGAATATCTCGTCGCGCGCGCCTCGATACGTGCCGCGATGGGCGACAAGGCCGGTGCTATTGCCGATCTGCAGGCGGCACGGGATCAGGAACCTGGCAATGTGGCGCTGCTTGCTCGCCTTACCCAATTGATGGCAGATACGGGCAAGAAGGACGACGCGCTGGCGTTGATCGATCCGAAGATCGATGAGGGTGGCGAGAATCTGCAGGCGATGCTTTCGGCGAAGGCGACGGTGCTGTCGCATGCAGGCGACCGGGATGCTGCCTTGGCCACGCTCGACAAGGCGCTCGCCGACAAGCCTGACGATGGCGGTCTGCTCAACAATCGCTGCTGGATCGCCGGAACGATGAACTTCGCGCTGGATGAGGCGCTGAAAAACTGTACGCGCGCGATCGAGTTGGGCGGGCAGAATACGGCAGTGCCGCTCGACAGCCGGGCGATGGTCTATTTCCGAATGAACCGGCTCGGCGACGCGCTGACCGACCTTAATGCAGCCATCGATCAGCGTCCCGGTTCATCGGCAAGCCGCTATATGCGGGGCGTGGTGGAAATGCGGCTGGGCAAGAAGAGCGAGGCTGCGGCGGATCTGCACGATGCGCGACTGCTGAATCCGGAGGTCGACAGCGATTATGCGCGTTGGGGCATCAAGCCCTGACGCGCTTTCCGATTTCTTCATTTCGGCCGGTGTAAGCAGCAGGCACAACCCCTGAATACTTTCGCATGCTTGCGGGAGGACCGGAGAAATGCCTGCGTGCCAACCCATGTTTTCCTGACGATCGATACCGAGCTGATGTGGGGGCATCACGCATCCGGATGCGACCTGGAGACCATTGCGGCGTGCTCGCTGGAACCGGCAGGGGTGGGCGTTTCGTGGCAGCTAGAACAACTGGCGCGACATGGCCTGAAGGCTTGCTTCTTCGTCGATCCCATGCCTGCGCTGGCGCATGGACTGGGAGCTATAACACGGATCGTCGAGACGATCCTGTCTGCGGGACAGGAAGTGCAGCTTCACCTCCACCCGATCTGGGCCGGTGCCTGCCCCGATAGCCGCAGAAAGGGGGCGGATCGCGACCTGCTGACCGATTATGATCTGGAGGAGCAGCGTGCGCTGTTGCGCGGCGCCACCGAGCTGCTGGTCGCCGCCGGGGCGCCGATGCCAATCGCCTTTCGTTCCGGCGCCTACGCGGCGAGCGACGATACGCTCACGGCGCTGGCGGAACAGGGTTTCGTATATGATTCGAGCCACAATGGCTCCGAACATCCCTGGCCCAGCGCTATCGGTCTGCCGGCACGGCAGATCGCGCCGGTTCTATATCGTGGGATCGTCGAAGTGCCGGTCACGTTGATCGACAGCGGCGCGGGACTTCGCCATTTCCAGATTTGCGCGCTGTCGGCGCGCGAGATGAAGGCGGCCCTCGACCACGCGGTCGCCGCGCGCCACGCAGCAGTGACGGTGGTCAGCCACGGCTTTGAGCTTGCCAATCGCGCCGGCACGAAACCCAACGCAGTACACGTCCGCCGTTTCGAGGCTCTATGCGCGATGCTGGCGGCGCGGCGAGATATGTTGCCGACGGTGCATTTCGCTGACCGGCCTGAGCTGCCGCTGGGCCAGCCGGATATGCCGCTGGGCCCCAACCTGCTGCGTACCGGCTTGCGCCAGGCAGAACAGATCTGGTCGAATCTGGTGGAGGAGCGCGCCGCATGAATGCCGCGCGCAGCGTGCCGCTGAAGTTCGCGATCGGCGCGCGGACGCTGTTTACGGTGCGGCGGCGACTGGTGCGGGTGCCGCTGACCTGGGCTGAGGCGCGGGCCGGGGAACTACCGGTGCTGCCGCCGCTCCCGCGCGACGCGCATGGCTATGTCGTCACGTCGCTTCCTGCCGGACGGCTGGCGGCGCTTTGCACGGCGTCCGGTGGCATGCTCGCCTTTGTGCGGCAGCATTATACCCGCCATGCGATCGATCTGCAGCAAGGCTTCGACACTTGGCTGTCGGGCCTTTCGGCCAATACGCGGCAGGGGCTGCGCCGCAAGGCAAGGAAACTCGGCACGCGCGATGTCCGCTGCTTCCGCACGCCCGACGAACTGGAGACGTTCTACCCGATCGCCCGCCGGATTTCCGCGCGAACCTATCAGGAGCGCCTGCTCGACGCCGGGCTTCCTGAAACGCCGGCGTTTCGCGAAGCAATGCGGCGTGGTGCGGCGGCGGATGCGGTCCGCGCCTGGCTGCTCTATGTGGACGGGGTGCCGGCCGCCTATCTCTATTGCCCGGCCGAAGGCGACACGCTGCTCTATGCGCATGTCGGCCATGATCCGGCGTTCGAGGCGCTTTCGCCCGGTGCGCTGTTGCAGTTCGAGGCGCTGCGCGACCTGTTCGCCGAAGCCCGCTTCGCCTGGTTCGATTTCACCGAAGGCGAAGGGCAGCACAAGCGCCAGATGGCGAGCATGGGCGTGGCATGCGTGGACCTGCTGTTGCTGCGGTCGACTTGGACGAACCGGCTCGCCATTGCGGGGCTGGCGGCGTTCGACATGGGCATCGCGCTCGCCAAGGCCACCGTCCACCGGCTCCATGTCGAACGGCTGGTAAAACGCCTGCGCCGCGGCTGAGCCTCAACCGGGCACGCGATCGACCCGTGCCGCGGTATAGCCATAATAGCTGGAAACGCGGTCGGCATAGCCCTGGGTGAATTCGGGCGGGTTGCTGGCCCAGCTCGGGCCGCCCTCCAGCACGCGGCGGTCGATCGTTACGACATAATCATCTGCCGCCGGATCATAGGCCAGCGCCTCGAAGGGCAGCGGATAATAGCTCTTGCCCATGCCGAGGAAGCCACCCAGGCTGAGGATGGCATAGAGAGTCCGGCCGCTGCCCTTCTCGACCATCAGTGCCTGCACCTGGCCCAGATTGTCCCCGTCGCGGCTGCGCACCTTCAGCCCTTCGACGCGGGCAGTGACGAGCAGGCTGGTATCTTCGGACGTTTCGGACATGATTGCATTCCTCCGCATGTGCGAGTGGGAATGCGCGATGCGCGAAGTCGTTCCGGGAGCGCGATGAGGCGCCGCCGCATCCGCCATTTCCCTTCGCCGCCGGGCAGCCTACATCGCGCCTTATGCACCTTCGCGCCGAAGCCATTTTGTTGAGCGTGCGTGGCCATGGCGAACATGGTGCGATCGTGCGGGCGCTGACGGCGCGGGAGGGGGTGCAGCCCGGCTATGTCCGTGGCGGTCGGTCGCGGGCGCTGCGGCCGGTGCTGCAGCCTTCCAACGTGGTGCTCGGCGATTGGCGGGCCCGTACCGAAGAGCAGCTTGCGGCGCTTACCGTAGAGCTGCTCCACAGCCGGGCGCCGCTGTTCGGTGAGCCGCTGCCTGCGGCGGCCCTTGCCTGGAGCACGGCACTGACGGCGGCGACCTTGCCGGAGGGGCTGCCCTATCCGCAGCTTCATGCAGCGCTGGAGGGGCTGCTGGCCGCTATCGAGGCCGCCCCCGCCGCTCGGGGATGGGCGGTAGCGATGGTACGATACGAGTTGCTGCTCCTGGCCGAACTTGGTTTCGGACTCGATCTGGAGCAATGTGCAGTCACCGGCGCACGCGACGATCTCGCCTATGTCAGCCCCAAAAGCGGCATGGCGATCAGTCGGGCGGGGGCAGGGGACTATGCCGCGCGGTTGCTGCCGCTGCCGCCCTTTCTAACCCTGGGCGGGGCGGCGGAATGGCCTGATATCGTTGCCGGTCTCCGGCTTACGGGGCATTTCCTGGCGCGCGACCTGCTGATCGGCAAGGGGGCGGACCTAATCGCCGCGCGCGAACGGCTGGTGGACCGATTGTTGCGGGCAGTTGCATAATTGGCCCGCACGCGGCTAAGCGGCGCGCATATTACCTCTCGCACAAGGCCGAGAGGCGGAAGGAATTCGAATGCCGCTGATTGCAGTTCTGCCCGGTGACGGGATCGGCCCCGAGGTCACTCGCGAAGCGCGCCGGGTGCTCGAAGCACTCGACCTCGACCTGACGTTCGAGGAAGCGCTGGTCGGCGGCGCTGCCTACCTCGCTACCGGCCGCCCGCTGCCGCCGGAGACGCTGGCGCTGGCCAAGCGCGCCAATGCGGTGCTGTTCGGCGCGATCGGCGATCCGCGGTTCGAGGCGCTTGAACGACATCTGCGCCCGGAAGCGGCGCTGCTGGGCATCCGCCGCGAACTGGGGCTATTCGCGAATATCCGCCCCGCAACGTTGTTCCCCGGCTTGGAAGATGCCTCGCCGCTCAAGCCGGAAGTAGTGAACGGCCTCGACATCGTCATCGTCCGAGAACTGACGGGCGATGTCTATTTCGGCGAGAAGGGCCGGCGCACCAACCTGGAAGGGCTGCGCCAGGGCTTCGACATCATGAGCTATGACGAAAGCGAAGTGGAGCGCATCGCCCGCGTCGGCTTCGAAATGGCCCGCCGCCGCCGCAAGAAGCTCTGCTCGGTCGACAAGGCCAATGTGCTCGAAACCTCGCAACTGTGGCGCGACGTGGTGAACGACATCGCATCCGATTATGCCGATGTCGAGCTGACCCACATGTATGTCGACAATGCCGCGATGCAATTGGTGCGCGCGCCGGGCAAGTTCGACGTGATCGTGACCGGTAACCTGTTCGGTGACATCCTTTCGGATCAGGCGAGCATGTGCGCCGGCTCGATCGGCATGCTGCCCTCGGCGTCGCTCGTCGACTGGCAGGGCGCAAACGGCATGTACGAGCCGATCCATGGCAGCGCGCCGGACATTGCCGGACAGGGTAAGGCAAACCCTTGCGCTGCGATCCTTTCTGCGGCCATGTTGCTGCGGCATTCGCTGGCCGACGAAGCATCCGCGCAGCGCATAGAAAAAGCGGTTGCCGCAGCGCTCGCCAAGGGCGCGCGGACGGCCGATCTGGGAGGTAATTTGTCAACCGCCGCGATGGGGGATGCGGTGTTGCTGGAGCTTCAGTGAGCACAAATCTGCTCGAACTCGCCGTCGTCATTCCCACGTTCAACGAACGCGCCAATGTGCCGTTGCTGGTCGAGAAACTCGACGCGGCATTGGCAGGGCGGAACTGGGAGGCGATCTTCGTCGATGATAACAGCCCCGACGGAACGTCGGAGGTTGCGCGTGAGATCGCCCGTCGCGACCCGCGCGTGCGCGTGATCCAGCGGATCGGGCGCCGCGGGCTTTCGTCGGCCTGTATCGAAGGCATGTGCGCAACGGCGGCCCCTTGCGTGGCCGTGATCGACGGCGATCTGCAGCATGACGAAAGGCTGCTGCCCAAGATGCTCGATGCGCTGCAGGCCGATGCCGAACTCGACATCGTCGTCGGTTCGCGCTTCTGCAGCGGCGGCGGCACGGGTGACTGGGATCGCGAGCGGGTGGCCAAATCGGCCTTCGCGACGCGCCTGTCGCGCCGGGTGCTGAAGGCCGACCTGACCGACCCGATGAGCGGCTTCTTCATGGTCCGCACACCGATTGTGCGCGAACTGGTGCCGGGGCTGTCGGGGATCGGCTTCAAGATTCTGCTCGACATCATGACCGCGAGCCATCAGCCGCTGCGCTTTCTGGAACTGCCCTATACCTTCCGGGTTCGCACCGAAGGCGAAAGCAAGCTCGACCATGTCGTGGCGATGGAATATCTGATTGCGCTCTACGACCGGATGTTCGGCAAGGTCGTGCCGGTGCGGTTTGCGATCTTCTCGGCAATCGGCGCGGTCGGCGCTGCCGTACACCTGTCGGTGCTGTTCCTGCTCTTCCGCATGCTTGGCCAGCCGTTCGTGACGGGCACCATCGTCGCGACGATCGTGGCGATGACGTTCAATTTCTTCCTCAACAACGCGCTGACCTATCGCGAGCGGCGGCTGCGCGGATTCGCGGCATTGCTGGGCGGTTGGGTGAGCTTCTGCCTGGTCTGCGCGGTGGGGGCGGCGGCCAATGTCGGGCTCGCGGCGTTCCTGCACAATGTCCAGCATGGCGACTGGCGCCTGTCGGCACTGGCGGGCATAGCGGTGGCCGCAGTGTGGAATTTCGCGTTGTCGTCGCGCTTCGTCTGGGGCCGGTACTGACGGTTATTCGCCCCTCCCTGTGAAGGGAGGGGCGCTCACTCTCAGGCGCGCGCGCCGTCGGCCAGTTCGGTTTCGTTATAGCGCAGCGCCTTCAGCACCGTCTCGACGATATGCGCGGCGTTGAGGCCGGCTTCGTCATATTGCTTTTCGGGCTTGTCCTGATCCTGGAAGATGTCGGGCAGGCGCATGGTGCGCAGCTTCAGGCCCGCGTCGATCAGGCCGGTGTCGCTCGCCAGCGTCAGCACATGCGCGCCGAGGCCGCCGATCGACGCTTCCTCGATCGTCACCGCGACTTCGTGCGTGGTCAGCAGGCGGCGGATCAGCGCTTCGTCGAGCGGCTTGGCGAAGCGCAGGTCGGCGACGGTGGTCGACAGGCCCTTGGCGTCGAGCGCGTCGGCGGCCTTGAGCGCCTCGGCCAGGCGGGTGCCGAGCGAGAGGATCGCGACCTTCTTGCCCTCGCGCACCACGCGGCCCTTGCCGATTTCCAGCCGCTGGGGAACCTTGGGCAGCTCCAGCCCGATGCCGTTGCCGCGCGGATAGCGCAGCGCGATCGGGCCGCTGTCGTGCAGCGCGGCGGTGTGGGTCATGTGGACCAGCTCGACCTCGTCGGCGGCGGCCATCACCACGAAATTGGGCAGGCTGGCGAGATAGGTCACGTCGAAGCTGCCGGCATGGGTGGCGCCGTCGGCCCCGACCAGCCCGGCGCGGTCGATCGCGAAGCGGACCGGCAGGTTCTGGATCGCGACGTCGTGGACCACCTGGTCATAGGCGCGCTGCAGGAAGGTGGAATAGATCGCGCAGAATGGCCGCATCCCTTGTGCCGCGAGGCCGGCGGCGAAGGTGACGGCGTGCTGCTCGGCAATGCCTACGTCGAAGGTGCGATCGGGAAACATTGCCTGGAACTTGTCCAGGCCCGTGCCCGACGGCATCGCCGCGGTGATCGCGCAGATGCTGGCGTCGCGCTCGCCCTCGGCGATCAGCGCGTCGGCGAACACCTTGGTATAGGCGGGCGGCCCCGGTGGGGCCTTGGCCTGGGCACCGGTGATGACGTCGAACTTTTGCACGCCGTGATATTTGTCGGCGGCGTTTTCGGCCGGGGCATAGCCCTTGCCCTTCTTGGTCACGACATGGACGAGGATCGGGCCTTCTTCGGCATCGCGGACATTTTCGAGCACCGGGATAAGGTGGTCGAGATTATGGCCGTCGATCGGGCCGACATAATAGAAGCCCAGTTCCTCGAAGAGCGTGCCGCCGGTCGCCATGCCGCGGGCGAATTCCTCCGCCTTGCCGGCGGCGGCGGTGAGGCGGCGCGAGAGCTTCCGGGTGACGCGCTTCGCCAGCTCGCGCAGGCCGAGATATTCGGAAGACGAGATCAGCCGCGCCAGATAGGCCGACAGCCCACCCACCGGCGGGGCGATCGACATGTCGTTGTCGTTGAGGATCACGACCAGGCGATTGCCCGCCGCCTCGGCATTGTTCATCGCCTCATAGGCCATGCCCGCGCTCATCGCGCCGTCGCCGATCACCGCGATCGCCTTGCCGGGCGCCTCGTTCAGCTTGTTCGCGATGGCGAAGCCCAGGGCGGCCGATATCGAAGTGGATGAGTGCGCCGCGCCGAACGGATCATATTCGCTCTCGCTGCGCTTGGTGAAGCCCGACAATCCGCCACCCTGGCGCAGTGTGCGGATGCGCGCGCGCCGGCCGGTAAGGATCTTGTGCGGATAGCATTGATGCCCGACGTCCCAGATCAGCCGGTCGTCGGGGGTGTTGAAGACATAGTGGAGCGCAACCGTAAGCTCGACCACGCCCAGCCCGGAGCCGAGATGGCCGCCGGTGGTGCCCACCGCGCTGATGGTTTCGGCGCGCAGTTCGTCCGCCAGCTGGCGCAGCTGAGTCGGCTTGAGCTTGCGGAGATCGTGGGGCGTGTCGACAGTGTCGAGCAACGGCGTCTGCGGTAGATCGGCCATGGGCCTTGTTAGCGTAGTGTTGGACGCAAGTCGAACGGTCAAATGGTACAGGTATCGTGCAGGGGCCGTGCAATCACTCGCAATTGTGGCACTTTCCCCGCACCTCGATCACCGGACGCTCCGGTGAAAAGCCCGCGTTCCGCGCGGCGGTGCGCACATTGCGGGTGATCGTATCGTCGTCGATATGCGTGGTCTGGCCGCACTGGTCGCACACCAGGAAGATGCAGTCGTGCAGGCAATCGGGATGCGCGTTGGCGACATAGGCGTTCGCGCTTTCGACCCGCCGCGCAAGATTGGCGCCGACGAACAGGTCGAGGATGCGATAGACGCTGTTCGCGGCGACCCGGCGCCCCTCCAGCTTCGACACGGCCTCGGCAATGTCATAGGCGGAGGCAGGCTTGTCGAACGCGGCCAGCGCCTCGAACACGCGCTCGCGCATCGCCGTCCATTGCTCGCCGGCCTTTTCCAGCGTCGCCTGAGCAGCGCGGGTCAGGTCGTCGCCCTGACGTTCGTGATGATCGTGATGCATATGGGCGCCCATGGGTGCGATTTAGGCAGTGTGGCCGGTTCCGGCAAGCTTGTGCATCTTCCGTAGGAACGGCCCGGGGGCCCGTACCGCGGTATCAATAGGTCGCGCGGCGGTTGAGATCATGCCCCAGCGCGACGAGCGACACACCCACCAGCGTCCAGAAAATCTCAAAACCACCATGCGGAAGGCTGAGGGCGCCGGCCATGATGCCGAGCCCGAACGCACCCACCACCGCCGGTGCCATATAGCCGTGCGAAACGATTCCGCGGCCCAGCGCGATGATGCCCATGCCGATCGCCAGCATAAGCCCCACTTCATGAATGTGCGGATTGAGCAGGCCGCCCGCCGTGGAGAGTACCGTCAGCAATACTGCGGTGCCGATGCAATGAACCAGGCACAAGCCGCTGATCGCGATCGCGATTCGATCGAAGTGCGAATCGAGACCCGCGACAAGCCGGGACCAGGGGATACTCAACGACATGGTCGGCATATATACCTGCCGGATAAACGGTACAACATATCATCTGAAAATTCGGGAGGCGCAGTGAGGCCTCCCGAATGGGCAGGTCAGTGCGGCGTCCAGGCAGAGGCTGCTTTCAGGAACGCGACCGTTTCGGCCATTTCCGTGGTGTTCGCGTCGGGCGGGAAATAGCTGAGTTTCACCACAACGGTCCGGCTCTTCGGGTCGACGAAGATGAACTGTCCCTGCAGCCCGATCGCCGAAAAGGTGCCGTCGCCCAGTGTCCACCATTGGTAGCCATAGCCGAGTTCGCCGGGCTTTTCGGGCACGGTCGGGCGCGTGGCGGTGGCGATCCAGTCAGCCGGCACGATCTGGCGGCCATTGGCCTTGCCGCCATCGAGCACCATCTGGCCCAGCCGGGCAAAGTCGCGCAGTGTGGCGTTGAAGCCCGCACCGCTGAACTCGCGCCCGACGCCGGGCTGCCCGTCCATCAGGAAGAAACCGTCCGCTTCGGCACCCAGCGGTTCCCAAAGTCGCTGCGTCATATAGGCAGCAAGGTTGCTGCCGCCGCTCACGCGCTCGAGCAGCCAGCCGAGCACGGCCGTGTCGATCGTCTTGTACTGGAAGGTGCTGCCCGGCGCATGGGCGCGCTGTACCTTGCGTGCGGCATCGGCGAACCGGACGACATTCTTGACCAGCGCGCCGATGTGGTTGCGCGCGGCCACTCCCGGGTGCTGGAAGTCGTAGCGCTCCTCATAATCGACGCCGGACCGCATCTGCAGGATCTGGCGGATCGTGACGCCGGCATAGGCGCCGTCCTTCAGCTCGGGCAGATAGGCCGTGATCGGATCGTCGAGCGACTTGATTCGTCCTTCCTGCACCGCACAGCCGACCAGCAGCGACACGATCGACTTGGTCATCGACCAGCCGATGAAGCGCATGTCGGGCCGCGTGTTGTTGCGATAGAGCTCGGTAACGATGCGGCCGTCCTTCATGATCAGCAGCGCGTTGGTGTAGGTGCGCTCGGCAAAATCGGCGGCCGCGTGGCTTTGCCCGCCAAAGTCATAGCTGAAATCGAGCGCATGGTCGGCGTGCGGCAATTGCCAGGGCGTGCCGGAATGGGCGACCGTCCGAGTCGTGAACAGGCTGTCCATGCTGTGGAAGGTCAGCGCGTTGATGTCGCCATCCAGCATGTGCCAGCGGGCGATCTGCACGGCGACCGGAACATCCGAATGGGGGCCTTCGGTCAGCACCGCCGGCAGGCTCTGCTGTGCCTTCGCTACGATCGGGGCGGCCACCAGCGCGCAGCCCAGCAACCCGGCGCGGAGTGCCCGCGCAGCTTTGTATCGCATTCATCCTCTCCCGACTCCGTGACCCCTGGTGAGTCATCGTGCGAGACAGTGTTATGACATATAGCGATCCAGGCCAATCCCGCGCAGCGTCATGGACCGCGAAAAAATCGAGGTGCAGATATGCGCAGCGGGCGAGGAGGGAAGAAAAAAGGGCGTAGGCCGGATGACGCTCTAGGGTACGTCACCCGGCCACGCCCAATGGTATCAATGTAGCCGATTTATACGCTGCTACCAACGGGCATGCGTCAATTTTGCTCCCTGCTGCGGCGAACGGGCGGGGCGCCCGCCGAGATAATGCGACTGGGCGGCATCGGTGGCATTTACCGCCAAAAGCGTGCGTGCTTCCGCTGCCGAACGCACCCGGCCGCTGCCCTGTGTGCCGGTATCGAGCACCCGGTCGAGCAGCACCTGGCCTTCTTCCCACCAGCCGATCCCGCTGGCGGCGTTGAGATGCCCTTGCGGCCCGGCATCGACGAACAGACTGCCCCAGCCCTTGGCCAGCGCCTGTGCCCGATCGATGCCGATCCAGGGATCATCCGAACTGGCCACCACGATCGAGGGGAAGGGCAGCAATTTGGTGGGCGTCGGCCGGAAGGTACGCAGTTCTTCCGGCGCCGAGTCGCGATCGACATCGGCGGGCGCCACCAACAGCGCACCGGCGACCGGAAAGCCAAAGGGCTGGCCGGCCAGTTCGGCCCACCATGCTACCGCCAGACAGCCCAGGCTGTGTGCCGCCAGCACCACCGGTGCCTGTGCCTGGCGGATCGCCTGGTCGAGTCGCGTTACCCAGGCATTGCGATGCGGCGTGTCCCACATGCCAAGTTCGACGCGGTGGGTGTCGGGGCGCGATTGTTCCCACAGCGTCTGCCAGTGGGAGGGGCCTGATCCACCCAGGCCCGGAACGGTAAGAATGATCGGCGAGCGATCATCGATCGGCGAAAAGATGGTCATAAATCCACTCCTCTGGAGGGATGGCCGGACCCCCTACGTAATCCCTACTGAATTAGTGGGCAATGCGCTTGCGGCGGAGCGATGGGCGGTTGCGCCGGGCCGTTGGCCGCGCCTAAAGGGGCGCCATGGCCAAGCAGCGCGCCGACCAGATGCTCGTCGATCGGGGGCTCGCCGAAAGCCGTACCCGTGCCCAGGCGCTGATCATGGCGGGGCTCGCCTTTGCCGGCGAACGCAAGATCGACAAGCCGGGCCAGATGCTGGCGGAGGACGCCGCGATCGAAGTGCGCGGGCGCGACCACCCCTGGGTGTCGCGCGGCGGAATCAAGCTGGCGCATGCGCTGGACCATTTCGGCTGGGATGTGACGGGTGCGGTGGCGATCGATGTCGGCTCCTCGACCGGCGGCTTTACCGATGTGCTGCTGACCAAGGGTGCGGCGCGAGTCTATGCGGTCGACAGCGGCACCAACCAGCTCGCCTGGAAATTGCGGCAGGACCCCCGCGTCGTCGTCCACGAACAGACCAGCGCCCGTATCCTGACCGAAGCGCATATTCCCGAGTCGATCGATTGGGTGGTGTGCGATGCCAGCTTCATCGGCCTGGCCAAGGTATTGGAGGTGCCGCTGGGCTTTACGCGGCCCGGCGCGCGGCTGGTCGCACTGATCAAGCCCCAGTTCGAGGCAGGGCGCGACGAAGTGGGCAAGGGCGGCGTGGTGCGCGATCCGGCCGTGCACCAGCGGGTTTGCGATGCCGTTGCGGATTGGCTGACGGGGCAGGGCTGGCGGGTGGAGGGCATCGTCGCCAGTCCGATCACCGGCCCCGAAGGCAATGTGGAGTTTCTGGTAGCGGCGCAGCGCCCCATCTGAAACTTCGTGAAGGCAAGAGGTTGCCCTTGCCACCTCCGCCTGCGGCCGGTTACTCTTTCCTTATCCATGTGGGTCGCCGGCAATTTGCCGCGCCGCAGTCGATGCAAGGGCGGGGCGCCGAAAGGGCGAGCCGGAGGCGTCGGTTGCGGTGATCAAAAGGAGCATCGGGGGGTGAGCGAGATTGCGTCCAAGGGCCAGTTGCGGCTGGCCTTTATGCGTTGGGCGGTGGTGACGGTGCCGTTCGTGCTGCTGCTGGGGCTTGCCTCTGCGCGATTTGTGCCGTCCGGGCCGGACAATCCCTGGTTCGTCCAGCTGCAGAAGCCGGCGATCATGCCGCCGAACATTGCCTTTCCGATCGTGTGGACGATTCTGTACATCCTGATGGGCCTGGCGCTGGCGATGGTGCTGCATGCCCGCGGCGCGCGGGGCCGGGGGGCTGCGATCCTGCTGTTCTTCGTGCAGCTCGCGGTCAATCTCACTTGGACGCCGCTGTTCTTCGGCTTTCATCAGGTCGTGGCTGCGCTGGGCGTTATTGCCGTGCTTTTCGTGCTGGTGCTGGCGACCCTGCTGGTCTTCTGGCGGATTCGCACCGGCGCGGGGCTGTTGCTGCTGCCCTATCTCTTGTGGGTGGGCTTTGCCACGGCGCTGCTTTATCAGGTGCATGTCCTGAATCCCGACGCGGAAGGGATTGCGCCGGGCCGCGCGAATGACCAGATCGAGATTCGCTGAAAACGAGTGAGTGAAATTTCCATGCAGACCGATAACCGCCTGTTCGACGATCTGGTGAAGATGGTGAACGGCGCCGCCGGCACCCTGGCCGGTGTGGCCCGCGAAACCGAATCCGCCGCCCGCGAACGTGCGCGCGAATGGATCGGCGGGCTGGATTTCGTCAGCCGTGACGAGTTTGAGGCCGTGAAGGCGATGGCTGCGGCCGCGCGCGACGAGGCCGATGCGCTGAAGGCGCGGCTGGATGCGCTGGAAGCCAAGCTGGGCGGCGCCACCAAGGGCGATGCGTGACGGCAGGAACGCGCTGCTTGTCCACAGTTTTTCGAGCGGACTTCGAACGTCGCGCTTGTGAGCGCGTTTCGCGATTGGCAGGAGCATGTCTTGCCAGTCCATCGGTGCGGAGGTCTTGATGCTCGACGAGGCGGGTTTCGATCGCGACGCGGCGGCACCGATCGACATGCTCGAAAGCTATTTCGCTGCGCATGGCTGGACCTTCGAACGCGACGAGGATGAAATCGTCGCCAAGCTGAAGGGCAGCTGGACGCATTATGAGCTGCGCGCCATCTGGCGCGAAGACGATGGCGTGCTGCAGTTTCTGGCGTTCCCGGACATTCGCGTGCCCGACGAGCGGCGCGCATCGCTGTACGAGACGGTCGGGCTGGTCAATGAGCAGCTGTGGATCGGCCATTTCGAGCTCTGGTCGTCGAGCGGCATCCTGCTGTTCCGCCACGCCGCGCTGATCGACGGCGACGAAGGCGCTTCGCTGACGCTGACCCAGGCGGAATTGCTGGTGGAAAGCGCGATCGACGAGTGCGAGCGCTTCTACCCGGTCTTCCAGTTCGTGCTGTGGGGCGGCAAGAGCCCGTCGGAAGCACTGGCGGCGGCGCTGATCGAAACCCAGGGCGAGGCCTGAGTTTCCGGCGTGGAAGCCCCCCTGGCGAACATCTGGCTGGTCGGCTGCGGTAACATGGGCGGGGCGATGCTCCGCCGCTGGATCGGCGCCGGCATCGACCCCAACCGCATTACCGTGATCGACCCGGGCACGCCTGCCGTGCCGGCGGGTGTAAGGCTGGTGGCGAGCCCGGAGGGGCTGGCGGCGCCCAGCACGCTGGTGCTGGCCGTGAAGCCGCAGCAACTTCATGCGCTCGCCGACGTGATCGGCCGTCAGGTTGCGGGCGTGCCCTTGCTCGTTTCCGTGCTCGCCGGCGTCGAAGTCGCCGTGCTTGAGGCGCGGTTCGGCGCGCAGACAGTGGTGCGGGCGATGCCCAATCTGCCGGTGGCGATCGGCAAGGGCGTGGTCGCGCTCCATACGCCCAGCCAGGACGCCCGGTTGCGCCGCGCGGCACAGGGGCTGATGGAGCCGCTGGGGCTGGTCGAGTGGATCGAGAGCGAGGCGCAGCTCGACAGCGTGACGGCGCTGGCCGGATGCGGGCCGGGCTTTGTCTATCGCTTCATCGACGCGATGGCCGCCGCCGGCGTCGCGCTCGGCCTGCCACCGGGACAGGCGCAGCGGCTGGCAGTCGCCACGGTCGAAGGATCGGCGCTGCTGGCGGCGCAGGCCGATGTCTCGCCCGCGGCGCTTGCCGATCGGGTCGCCAGCCCGGGTGGTTCGACGCGCGAGGGCCTGAATGTGCTCGATCGCGACGGTGCGCTGATGCGCCTGATGGCAGAGACGCTGGCTGCATCTGCCCGCCGCAATGCCGAAATGGCCGCCGAAGCGCGCAAATAGCCATCTGTGGAGCGTGACGGCACTAAGCCATCACCTCGTGATACAGGGCTAGGCCGTAGACTCATAAGCCCTGAGCCACAGCCGCATTGAGGCAAGCTGGACCATTGCAAGGAAGTTGGCCGCGAG
>NZ_JBQUYT010000008.1:0-130732 GCF_056314225.1 Sphingomonas sp. DMC6 | reverse complement strand
TACAGGTCGCTCACATTCGGTCTCCTTGCGGAGCCTGAATCACATCGCGCCTCTCACATCAATGGGTCCTGACCCTAGCCCATGCTGATCCACGAGGGCAGCAGCATCTACGACGAGCTGTACGCCCGCACCTATATAGATCGAGGGGATCGCAAGCACTTGATCCGCGCGCAATGCATTTATCAGCGCAACGAAAGGCGCGGTAGTTCCACCTGCGTTAAATGAAAACAGCCCATCAACGGCGAGAACCCTATTCTTCCACACAGCACCTAGCGAAGGAGCAAAGCGAGGCGCAACAGCGGTGGTAACGTGGAAGATTGGCGTTATACGCACCTTCGTAGCAGGCAGCAGATTATCAAGCGCGTTGACCTCTCCAGCCTTTGTTTTCAGCATCGGAAAATAGCGGACCGGCATCATTGCTTCCTCGGATTAACCAGGAGAGATTTGTTACCTTTCAGTAACAAGTTCAAGGTGCAATCAGATTTTTATTTTGGTATTCACATCCGCAATACCAAAGCGCATCTATATGCATACCACGCCATGGACGACATAAGGTGATCTTACGGTTTGAAACGCCACCCCACTCACCGAGAGGCATCACATCACTGGCTTAATCTTAATCCGTTTTATATCTCTCCACTCCACGTTACCCTTCATCCATGAACGACAATTTGCCCACCATTTCGGACTCCGACTACGCCCCGCCGGTGCCGATCCCCTCGCCGGAGACCTATGACGCATGGTTCCGCGCCAAAATCGAGAAGGCGCTCGCCGACCCCCGACCCAGCATTCCGCACGAGGTCGTCATGGCGCAGGTGCAGGCGCTCCTCGACCGGCACAAAAAGCCGCAGGACTGACGCCGCCCATGCCCCACCTCCCCACCAACCCCGCCCATCTCGGCCGCGCCGCCAGCGCCACCGTCGAGCCGGAATTCACCGGCTTCGAATGGTACGAGGCCTAACCCTTCAGCCACGCAGCCGACAGGATCGACGGCCGCCTCGTCTCGCAATTCACCTCCCCTCCCTGCAAGGGAGGGGCTGGGGGTGGGTGCGCGCGTCTGCGCGCTTCAAAGACTCCGTTTCCGGTCGATAGCGAGCGCCGCCGCCGGATGGCGGCGGACCCACCCCCGACCCCTCCCTTGCAGGGAGGGGAGCGAAAGCGCCAACAGGGTTGCCCTGCCCAATGGGTGCCCCCCTTCTTCGCGCCTCCGCGCCTCCGCGCGCAAAAACCCTTCTTCCTCCACCGCCGCCACATCCCCCCGCCCCGGAAAAAGAACAAAACAGCAACAAAATCCTTTCCTACAGCCCCCGTTCCGGCATATCTGACGAGTCGCCTTGGCCTTTCAGGAGACGCGACATGTCCGTATCTGCCGAAATCCTCC
Organism: Sphingomonas sp. DMC6; assembly: GCF_056314225.1. Classification (NCBI taxonomy): domain Bacteria; kingdom Pseudomonadati; phylum Pseudomonadota; class Alphaproteobacteria; order Sphingomonadales; family Sphingomonadaceae; genus Sphingomonas; species Sphingomonas sp. DMC6. The sequence continues at coordinate 129,351 of NZ_JBQUYT010000008.1, read as the reverse complement.
CGCCGCATCCCGATGGCGACGACCTGTTCTGCCTCGATGCGCTGATCCAGCCCGAACCCGCCCCCGCCCGCCCGGCGCGTGCCGATGGCTGGACGGCGGAGCGGCAGCGCAAGTTTCTGGAGATGCTGGCGGAGGGGCACACCATCACCTTTGCCTGCGCCGCGCTCGGCATGTCGGTCACGTCGGCCTATGCGCTGCGGCGCTCGGCGCGCGGCGCGGCGTTCGCGCTCGGCTGGCAGGCGGCGATGCTGCTCGCGCGCGAGCATCTGGCGGACCGGCTGCTCGAACGCGCGGTGCACGGCAGCGTCGAGACGGTCACGCGGCCGGACGGCTCCACCATCACCCGCCAGCGCCACGACAACCGGCTGGCGATGCGGATGCTCGACCGGCTCGACCGGCTGGGGGACAGCGCAGAGGGCACCGCCGATCATGCCGCCGCGCGGCTGGTGGCCGGCGAGTTCGACCAGTTTCTCGATCTGGTCGAGCAGGAAGGCGGCCCGGCGCGCGCCGGGCTGTTCCTCGCGCGGCGGCTGGCGACGGAGGCGGTCGACGCGGCGCCGACGGACGACCTCGCCCCCGTCCGCGCGCTGGCCCGTGCCGATGCCTGGCTGCGGCGCGGCGACGCGGCGGCGGCCTCGGTTGCCGATCTCGATCCGGCGAAGCGCGCCGAATGGTCGGCAGAGGATTGGGCGCGGGCCGAGGCGGCCGGGCTGCTCGCCTTCGCCCCGCCCCCGGCGCCGGCCGCGGCACCGGTTGCGGAAACTGCGTCTGGACCGCAACTTCCTAAACTTCGCGATTATGACAACCCCGATGGCGCACCGGTCTGGTGGGACAGCCTGTCCCTGGAATGGCGCACCAGCTTCCCGCCCGACGACTATTTCGACGGTCTGGAAGACGGCGAATATGGCGAGGAAGGCTATTCGCGCGAGCTCTCGCCCGAGGAGCGCGAAGTGATCGAGGCGCCGCTCCGCGCCGAACGCGAGGCGCAGCGGCTGGAGGCCGAACGCGCCCGCGACGCCTGGTTTGCGGAGGAAGCAGCGGAGGCGAAGGCTGAGGCTGAGGCTGAGGCGGTTGAGGCGAAGGTGGAGGTCGAGAGCGACGCCGGCGCTGCGACGAAGGCCTCCCTGCCAGCCGTCATCCCCGCAGCGCCATCGCAGGGGAAAGACGCCCGCGCCGCAGCGTCATCGTTCCCCCGTGCGGGCGGAGATCGACTGGCGCCGGAATGACGGTCCTTTCCCCCCGCGCCGAGGGCACTGGTTTCCCGCCTGCGCGCGAATGACGAGCGGTGCGGGCGCCGCGATCCTCCCCCTGGCGGAGGAGGATCGGGGGCCTGCCGAGCCAACGCAGCGCCATCGCCTCGGCCCTGTCGCTCCCCTCCCTGCAAAGGGAGGGGCCGGGGGTGGGTGCGCGCGTCTGCGCGCGCCAAAGACTCCGCTGCTCGGTCGACAGCGAGTCCCGCCGCCTGACGGCGGCGGACCCACCCCCAGCCCCTCCCTGCCCTGCAGGGAGGGGAGCGACGGAGCCAGACCCGATACGCCCTCGAGGGGGAGGACACAGGCCTCACCCATTGCAATCCCCGCCGCGCACCCCATATCCCCCTTGCTACAGTCGCAAATCGTTGGTCTCTGGCGCTTTGCGGCTCCGTTTTCCTTCCCTGCCCCTGAAGCGCGAGGTCCGCCCGCACGGGGCGCGCCGCCTACACAAGGAAAACACCATGAGCATCACCGGCACCGTGAAATTCTTCAACGCCGACAAGGGCTATGGCTTCATCGCCCCGGACAATGGCAGCACCGATGCCTTTGTCCACATCACTGCGGTGGAGCGCGCCGGCATGGTGACGCTGCAGCAGAACCAGCGCGTGAGCTACGAGCTGGAGCAGGATCGCCGCGGCAAGATGGCCGCGGTCAACCTGCAGGCCGCAGACTGATTGCCCGGACGGCGGCTCCCACCCGGGGCCGCCGTTTTCGCATGTCCCCCAGACGGAGCACCGCCCGATGACCGAAGCCGAACTGTTCCGCGCCCGCGCCGAAGAGGCAGGTGCGCTCGCCGCCGGGGCCGATCTCGACAATGTCCGCGACCGGCATTTGCGGGCGCAGGCGGCGTGGGAAAATATGGCAGTGCGCTCGGAGCGCGTCGCCAACCAGCGCGCGCTCAACGAAGCCGAAAAGGCGGCGCTGCGCGACTGAACTGCGTGCCGCGCACCCGCCAAGGGGCACGCGGCACCGCCGGTCCTCAGGGCACCGGCTTTTTGAGATAGGCGATGATCGCCTTGCGCTCCTGCGCATTGGGTACGCCGGCGAACGCCATCAGCGTACCGGGCACCACTGCATTGGGGCGGGTGATCCAGCGGTCGAGCGTGGCTTCGTTCCACACCAGGCCGGACTTTTTGAGCTGCGGCGAATAGCGGAAATTCGCCACCGAACCGGCCTTGCGGCCAACGACGCCGTAGAGGTTCGGGCCGATCCGCGCGGGCTGGCCCGCCTGGATGGTGTGGCAGGTGGCACAGCGTGCGAACAGGCGCTTGCCCTGCGCCGCATCGGCCTGGGCATTGGCCGGGCCGGCAGCGACGGCGCCAAGCGCCAGCACGGCCGCGGCAAGCGCCGGGGCAGACAGGTTTGGGAGGATCGTCATGAGCTTCTTCACCCTATTTTGCGGACACCGGAGCGGTGCCGCCGGGCGCGCTCCAGCATGGTTGGGGGCAGCGGCGGCAGACGGATGTTTACGGATGGGCGGGGAACGGGCGCCCCGCACCGGCCGTTGACGCCGCCAGCACGAACAGGAGGATTTCGCATGGCTACCCCCCGCAAGACCCCCGCCAAGGCACCGGCTTCGGCCAAGCGCGCCGCCGCCGCCACCGGCAGCCGCCGCAAGTCACGCACCGCCAAGGCACCGGCCCGTTCGGGCATCGGCCGCACCGGCATCGCCGCGCTGGCGCTGACCGGGCTGACGGCGCTGGGCGCGCTCGTCTTCGGGCTGCTGCGCGGCCGGGCAGGTCAGGCGCCGGATGCCGGCACCACGCCCGCCGATCTGCTGCAGGACCAGCATCCCGACGGCAGCGAGCGGGCGATCGAGGCCTTCCGGCCCGATCCCACAGCACCGGTTCCCGCCGCCGAGCGCGACGCGCTCCGCCCGGCCCTCACCGACGTCACGCCCTCGTGAACCCGGCCGGCGCGGGGCAACCTTTCGGGGCCTCCGCGCATTGGCACAGCATCGCAACAAGGATCAGGAGAGACGCAATGCGCATCATCGCCCTTGGCTTCGCCGCCGCCGCCGCGACGCTGGTTTCGGGTTGCATGGGGGACAGCTATGGCGGCCGCCCCGACGGCGGCTATAGCGGCTATCGCAATTACGACTGGAACCGGCCGGACCCCTCGTACAACGGCTATTATGCCGACCGCTATTACCGCGACGATGCCCGCCGCTATCGCGAGCGCCGGCTGTCGCAGAACGACCGGGTCTATCGCGGCCAGGACGGGCGCTATTATTGCCGCCGCTCGGACGGCACCACCGGCCTGATCGTCGGCGGTATTGCCGGCGGCGTGCTGGGCAACATCATCGCACCGGGCGGATCGCAGACGCTGGGTACGCTGCTCGGCGCCGCCGCCGGTGCCGCGGCCGGCAACGCGATCGACCGCGACCAGGTGCGCTGCCGCTGATAGAAGGTAGGGGGCCGATTCCCCGGCCCCCCATCCTTCGCCCCAGGAGTTTCGCATGACGACACGCACTGCCACGGCGCGCTACACGGGTTTCGGCAAGGCCGGCAAAGGCCAGCTCACCACGCCTTCGGGCGTGCTGGAGGCGACGCCGTACAGCTTCAACACGCGCTTCGGCGATGAAAAGGGCACCAACCCGGAAGAGCTGATCGCCGCCGCCCATGCCGGCTGCTTCACCATGGCGCTCAGCTTCGCGCTGGCGCAGGCGGGTTTTGCCGAAGGGACGCTGGAGACCAAGGCGGCGGTGAAGCTGGAGCAGGACGGCGACGGCTTCCGCATCACCCGCTCGGACCTGACGCTGCGGGCCGAAGTGCCCGGCATCGGCCGCGACCAGTTCCAGGCGCTGGCCGAGGGTGCGGAGGCGAACTGCCCGGTCTCGAAGCTGCTCGACGCGGAGATCACGCTCGACTGGGATCTGGCCTGAGGCGGGCAGGCCCATGCAAAAGGGGGCCGGCGTTTCCGCCAGCCCCCATGTCGCCGGCCTCTGCCGCGCTTTCCCCGAAGGAGCAGCGCGGCCCGGTGTCGGCGGCAATCGCTTCCCGCGCCGGCAAGGGCGGTCGGTCAGCGGCGGCCGCATCCGCAACGGTGCCCGGTGACGGGCAGCCCTTGCGGCCTGCAACCGGCCTCCCCATCTGCCCCCGAAAGGGCGGATGTCGAAGCCTTTGGGGTCGGCACGCCTTCGTTTGCACGACGGCGTTTCTTCCCCGGTTCGGGCAAGCGCGGTTTCCGAATGGCACCGGCGCTCTTCCGAGCCGCAAACTCCTGATGTTGCTTCAGTTTCCCGTCGCGTCCATCCGTCGTCTGCAAGTGGATGGTCTCACCGAATGCGAGTCGCACCAAGCGGAAAGGAGGGCGTCGTCCCTGTTGATAACGTGGATAACGGGGATAAGCTGGTGGCTCAGCCGGCCACTGGCGACCAGCCCGGCGGCGCGAGGGTGAAGCCCGCAAATTCGAAGCCGGGCACCACCATGCAGCTCACCAGCGCCCAGCCATGCGGCGCCTCGGTGGCTTGCCAGCGATTCGCCGGGACCAGGTATTGCGGCGTGTAGCCGGCGACCACATCGCCGCCAAGCCGGATCGTCTCGACAGTGTCGCCGGTGGGTTCGCCGGCGATCTGCACCTCAAGCGGGCTGCCGGCATGCCACAGCCAGAGCTCGTCGGCATCCACCCGGTGCCAGTGCGAGCGCTGCCCCTGTTCGAGCAGGAACAGGATCGCCGTCCCCGCCGCCCGCGCGCCGGGCGCGGCGTCCGCCCGCCAGGTCTCGCGGTACCACCCGCCTTCGGGGTGAGGCACGAGGCCAAGTTGCGTAATGATCCGTTTCGCTTCGTCCATGCCTTTACTCCCCGCTACCGCACTCGCGGAGCATTAACCCTCTGCCGCTATAGCCTGTACCATGCTGCGCGTGCTCATCCTCTCGACGCTGTTTCCCGATGCGTCACGCCCCAATTTCGGCATCTTCGTCGAACGCCAGACGCTATCGCTGGCGGCACGGGCGGATGTGGCGGTGAAAGTGGTGGCGCCTGTGGGCATTCCGCCCTGGCCGCTGTCCCGCCATCCCCGCTATGCAGCACTCGCCGCCCAACCCGAGCGCGAGGACTGGAAGGGGCTGGACGTCCGCCGGCCGCGCTTCTGCAACCTGCCGGGCACCGGCGGCCGGCTGCACGGCGACATGCTGTTCCGCGCACTCGTCCCGGTGCTGGAGCGGCTGCGGGCAGACTTTCCGTTCGACGTCATCAATGCCGAATTCTTCTTCCCGGACGGCCCGGCGGCAGTACGGCTTGGCAGGCATTTCGGGGTGCCGGTGTCGATCAAGGCGCGCGGGTCGGACATCCACCAATGGACGAAACGCACGGCCATCGCCCGGCAGATCGTCGCCGCGGGGCAGCAGGCGGACGGGCTGCTCTCGGTCTCGCTGGCGCTGCGCGACGACATGATCGCGCTGGGCATGCCGGGCGAGCGGACCGAGTGCATCGTCACCGGCGTCGATCTGGCGCGCTTCGCCCCGCGCGACCGCGCCGAGGCCAAGGCGGCGCTGGGCATAGCCGGGCCACTGGTAGTTTCGCTGGGCGCGCTGATCCCGCTGAAAGGGCATGACATCGTCATCGATGCCGTCGCCACACTGCCCGGCGTGCAGCTCTGGATCGCCGGCCAGGGGCCGGAACAGGCCCGGCTCGCCGCCCGGATCGCCGAACAGGGGCTGTCGGATCGTGTTCGCCTGCTGGGGGCGGTGCCCGCGGACGCCGTGCCCGGGATTCTCGCGGCCGCCGATGCGATGGCGCTGGCCTCCGCATCGGAAGGGCTAGCCAACGCATGGCTCGAAGCGCTGGCAAGCGGCGTGCCGGTGGTGATCCCCGATGTCGGCGGCGCGCGGCAGGTGGTCACAAACCCCGCCGCCGGGCGTATCGTAGCGCGCACGCCGGCCGCTTTCGCCGATGCGATCGCGGCACTGCTCGCCGATCCCCCGCCCCCGGCCGACACCCGCGCGACAGCAGAGCCCTTCACCTGGGTCGCCAACAGCGCGCGGCTGCACAGCTTCCTCCAACGACTGGTCGATCGCCAGAGCTAAGGGAACAAGTTCAAATTTGCATCGTTGCGAAGGCGAATGGAACCAGGAGCCCGGCGATGGACAAGCAGCGGCCGCAGCGCAAGACGGCACGGCGCGTAGCCAAGCCGACAATAGCCTCGATCCCCACCGACCGGGTCCATGAACGCACGCCGCTGGAAGAGCTGCAGATCCTGTTCGAGTGGGAGGGCAACCACCCCACGCGCCACTGATCGTCGCCGATTTGACTTCGCGGCCCGCTTCGCAGAAGTTTTGCGCCCAATATCAGGGAGGCGGATCATGGCCGGTAAGAAAGAGAAGAAGGAAAAGAAGGACGGCAAGAGGCCGTCGCTGCTCCCCAAGGTGATCGCCGGCATCAAGCTGCCCAAGGATGCGCGACGACAGCTTACCGATCTGGCCAAGCATCCCGTCATTGCCGACCTGCTCGCCGCCGGACTGGTGGCGCTCGCTGCCCGGATCAAGGGCGAGCCGGAAGCGAAGGCGGCGGCCAAGGCACCGCCCGCGCCGCCCCCCGCCCCTGCTGCGCCGACTCCGGCGGCAAAGCCGGCACCTGGGGCGACTGCAGCCAAGCCTGCAGTCAAGCGCGTGCGCAAGGCAGCGGCGCCGGCCGAAGCCTCCACGCCCGCAGCAACGCCCAAGCCCGCCACGCGGCGCGTGCGCAAGCCCGCTGGCGAAGCAGCCGCTACAAAGCCGCGCGCGCCGCGCAAGACTCCGACCAAGACCGACAGTTAAGACTGTCCAGCGGTTCGCCAGGCACGGCTGAAGCCGAGAACTTGCCTTAACCTTCCACTGTTACGCCTTGGGACAGTCTCGATTCGGAGGTCGCCCCAGGCCGCCGGATCGAGTAGCGCAAGCGCGCTTCAGGCGGAGGGCACAGGTTGGTCTGGCGAAAACTCGGGCGGATGCAGGCACGCGGAGTCGCTGCGGCGATCCTGGCGTCGCTGGTCGGCATCGGCGCGATGCCGCAGGCCTGGTCGATCGGCCCCGCACCGGCCGCACGCCCCGCCCCCGCGCCGCGCGACAGCTATGAGAGCGAAGACCATTTTCCCGGCGCCGCCGCATATACTGCCGTAGCCGACGAGGTCGCATCAGCCACTGGCAGCACCGGCACCACGGCGCTACCGGAGCAGCCGGTACCTGATGCCGCGCCTGGCGACGCCACGATCCATGCCGCCGCTCCATTCGCTTTCCGGGGCTCCGCGCTCGACCGCAGCCGCGCGCTGACCTGCCTGACCGACGCGGTCTATTACGAAGCAGCGACCGAGCCGGACGACGGCCAGCGCGCTGTGGCACAGGTGGTGCTGAACCGGGTTCGCCATCCCGCCTTCCCCGGCACCGTCTGTGGCGTGGTGTTCCAGGGTTCGGAACAGCATGGCTGTCAGTTCAGCTTCGCCTGTGACGGGTCGATGCTGCGCGGCCAGCCTACCCGCGCGGTCTGGGCAAGGGCGCAGCGCGTTGCCGCCGCCGCGCTGGCGGGCGCGGTGTTCGCGCCGGTGGGCGAAGCGACGCATTACCACAGCTATGCCGTGACGCCCTCCTGGAACCGCACGCTGGTGATGACCGGCGCGTTCGGCGCCCATTTCTTCCACCGCTGGAAAGGCTGGTGGGGCACCCCGGCGGCGTTCAGCCGCGTCTATCGCGGCAACGAGCCGGTGCCGGGCCCGCATCTGCCGGCCGAGCCGTCCGTCCAGCCGATCGAACCGCTTCCTGCTACTGCGGTTGCGAAGGCCGATCGGCCGACGCAGGTGCCGACGCCCGCACCTGCACCGCGCAGCGCTATCCAGCCCGACCATGCCGAAAGCGGCACGCCGACCCGCGATTATACGGCCGCTGCCGCGGAATCGCAGATCCTCGATAAATGGAAGGACAGCGGCAAGCCGCTGCGTTGATTGGGCGCAGGATTGATTGCCCTTTCGCTCCCCTCCCTGAAAAGGGAGGGGCCCGGGGGTGGGTGCGAGGGCGAAAGCCCGAGCCGCAACGCTGCAACGCAAGGCGGCGGATGGGGCATCGAGCCCCATCCGCCGCCAAAACCCACCCCTGCCCCCTCCCTTTTCAGGGAGGGGAACTTAGTGGTTTACCCTCCCCCGCCTCAGCGGCGGCGGTAATCGCCGTCATGCTTTTCGAAATGGACCCGTGCCGCGAGGCGATCGAAGCGACGATCGAGGTCACGGCGCTCGGCGGGGGTCAGGCCGGGCCGCGAACGGCGATAGGCATCTTCTCGCCGCTCGATCGAGCGGAGTTCGGCACGGAGCGAACGAGCCTCGCTGCGGCTCAGCGCACCCGAACGGACGCCCTGATCGATCCGCGCGCTCAGCGCACCCTCACGCGCGCTGATGCTCTGCCAGCCGGCCTGATAGGGCGCGGGCGCGGCGATCGCGGCCGGAACGGCGCTGACGGCGATGCCCAGGCTGGCGACGATCAGCTGAATCTTCTTCATGATGGCACTCCTCCAAAAAACTGGACCGTTCCCAACGGTCGAGTGCCGTTATCGCTGCGGGCTGTCGCAACGCTTTGGCAGGAATGCCGATTTTCTGTCACCGATTGTCGCAGGCGCGCGCGGTTCGTTCAGGTTCAGGCGACCAGCAGCCGCTCCGCCTGCGCCCGCGCCTCCGGGGTAATCTCTGCACCCGACAGCATCCGCGCGATTTCCTCGCGCCGCTCTTCGGGTGTGAGCGGCGTCACGCCGGTGCGCGTAACCAGCCCGTCATGGCTCTTGGCGATCAGCAAGTGGCGACGGCCGCGCGCCGCGACCTGCGGACTGTGCGTCACCACCAGCAGTTGCGAACGATCGGCCAGCCGCGCCAGCCGCTCGCCGATCGCATCGGCTACCGCGCCGCCGACGCCGCGGTCGATCTCGTCGAAGATCAGCGTGTGCGCCCCGCCCTCTTCGGCCAGCGCCACTTTCAACGCCAGGATGAAGCGCGAGAGCTCGCCGCCGCTGGCGATCTTGATCAGCGGCGCAAAGGGCGCGCCTGGGTTGGTCGAGACTTCGAATTCCACCCGGTCCATGCCCGCCGAGGTCCATAGGCCTTCATCGAGCGGTTCGACGACGGTGCGGAAGCGCGCGGCATCGAGCTTCAGCGGCTTCAGTTCGGCCGCCACCGCCGAATCGAGCCGCGCCGCCGCCAGCGTACGCGCCGCCGACAGGGTGCGCGCCGCCTCGCGATAGACATGGTGCGCTTCCGCTGCTGCTGCTTCCAGCCGGGCGATGCCTGCCCCACCGCTCGTCACACGCTCCAGCCTTGCTGCCAGTTCGGCCTGGAGCGCGGGCAGTTCGTCGGGCTGTACCCGGTGCTTGCGCGCCAGACCGCGCAGGTCGAACAGCCGTGCCTCGTCGGCCTCCAGCGCTGCCGGATCGAAGGCAAGCGCCTCGGCGGCGCTGTCGACGCGCGCCTGTGCCTCGCTGCCTTCGCCGATCGCGCGGTCGATCGCTTCCAGCGCCTCGGCCAGATCGGCATGATCGCCCGACACGCGCTCCAGAATCCGCGCCGCCTGGCGCAGCCGCGCAAGCCCGCCGTCGGACCCGTCGAGCAAATCGGCGATTGCCTGCAGGTCGGTGGCGATCTTCTCGCCGCGCTGCATCGTCGCCCGGCGCTCGGCAAGGCGTTCCTCCTCGCCTTCCTCCGGCGCCAATGCGGCGAGTTCGGCGACGGCATGTTCCAGCCATTCGCGGTCGCGCTCGGCGGTCTCCTGCTCGGCGCGGGCCACTGCCAGCGCATCCTCGGCCGCGCGCCATGCCCGATGCGCGACCGCGACAGGCCCCGTATCGCATCGCCCGAACGCATCGAGCAGCGCGCGGTGACCGCGCGGATTGAGCAGCCCGCGATCGTCATGCTGGCCGTGGATTTCGACAAGGTGCGGCGCCAGTTCGCGCAACAGTCCCGCTGATGCCGGCTGATCGTTTACGAAGGCGCGGCTGCCGCCATCGGCCTTGACGATCCGGCGGATCAGCAGCGGTTCGCCGGGCTCCAGCTCCATGCCGTTCTGGGCGAACAAATTGGCGATCTCGCCGTCGGCGGCGGGCGACGCAAAGCTCGCCACCACTACCGCCTGTGCCGCGCCGTGGCGCACCAGCCCGCTATCGGCGCGCGCGCCCAGCGCCAGCCCCAGCGCATCGAGCAGGATCGACTTGCCTGCCCCGGTCTCGCCGGTCAGCACGCCAAGCCCTTCGCCGAACTCCAGGTCCAGCGCCTCGATCAATACGACGTCGCGAATGGAAAGCGCGGTCAGCATCAGCGCCTCCTATCGCAGGAACAAGGCCGGAACGGAAGCGGCGAAATCAGGCCTTGGGCTTGGTTTCCGCCGCAACCTTGTCCTTGTTCTTCTGGATCAGGTCATAGGCGTGCTTGTACCAGTCGGTACCCGGATAGTTGGCGCCCAGCACGGCGGCCGCCTTCTCCGCTTCCTCGGGCACGCCCAGCGCCAGATAGCTTTCAGTCAGCCGCATCAGCGCCTCTGGCACGTGGGTGGTCATCTGATACTGGTCGACCACGGTGCGGAAGCGGAGCGCCGCCGCCAGCCACTGGCCGCGCACTTCATAGAAGCGACCGACTTCCATTTCCTTGCCGGCGAGGTGGTCGCGCACCAGGTCCATCTTCAGCCGCGCATCGGCGGCATATTTGGAATTGGGGTAGCGCCGCATCAGTTCGCCCAGCGAATCGAGCGCCTGCTGGGTGATCTTCTGGTCGCGGGTAACGTCGCTGATCTGTTCGTAATAGGAAATGCCGATCAGATAATAGGCATAGGGCGCATCGCGGTTGCCGGGATGCACCGCCAGGAAGCGCTGCGCCGAGGAAATCGCCTCGGGGTAATCGCGGTTCAGATAATAGCTGAACGCACCCATCAACTGCGCGCGGCGCGCCCACACCGAATAGGGATGCTGGCGCTCCACTTCGTCGAACAGCGCGGCAGCCAGCTTGTACTGGTGCTGGTCGAGCTTCTGCTTCGCCGCGCTGTAGAGCGTGCCCACGTCGCGGGCGACATAGGGCAGATCCTTGGCCGAGCGCTTGGCGCAGCCGGCGACGGAAAGGGCGAGCACCGGAAGGAGCGCGAGCGCGGCCGCGCGAGGCATGGAGATACGCATAGGCTCGCGGGCTTAGCGCAGGCGCATGGCGTCAAACAATCCTTTTCGGGGCGGGATTGCGGCGGATCGCGGATCGGGCCACAGGCATTTCAGCCCGGTAACCGCTTTCCAGTCAGAGAGACCCCATGCCCGCCACGCTTCTCGCCACGCACCGCGTCGAAAAACCCTGGGGCCGCCACACGCTGTGGCCCGGCTTCGCCGATCCCGCCGCCGATGGCGAACCGGTTGGCGAAATCTGGTTCCAGACGCCGGGCGACAGCACCCCGGATTTGCTGATCAAGTATCTGTTCACCAGCGAGAAATTGTCGGTGCAGGTACATCCGAACGACGAACAGGCGCAGGCGGTGGGGCTGCCGCGCGGCAAGGACGAATGCTGGATCATCCTCGACGCCGAGCCCGATTCGACCATCGCGCTGGGCACCAGGGCGCCGGTGGAACGCGAGGCACTGCGCGCCGCCGCGCTCGACGGCTCGATCGAGCATCTGCTCGACTGGAAGCCGGTCAAGGCCGGTGACTTTTTCTATTCGGCTTCGGGCACGGTGCATGCGATCGGTGCGGGAATCACGCTGATCGAGGTGCAGCAGAACAGCGAGACGACCTACCGACTCTATGATTACGGCCGCCCGCGCGAGCTGCATCTGGACGAGGGCATCGCGGTGTCCGACCCGGTGCCCTTCGTCCCCCACCCGATGCCGGGCAAGGTGTCCGACGACCGCACGATCCTGGTCGAAGGGCCGAAATTCGTGCTCGAACGCTGGGAAGGCGGCCATCGGCGCTTCGACATGCCGGAAGGCGTGACCGGCTGGCTGATTCCGGTGCGCGGCGAAGGCGTCGCCGACGGCATCGCCTTCAAGGCCGGCGAGTGCCTGACGCTGACCGGCCATGTCGAACTGCACGCCGAAGTCGGCAGCGACCTGCTCTTCGCCTATTCGGGCGACACCCGGATCGCACAGATGGACGTGCGCTGAACCGGGCGTAGTTCCCGGTTCACGCAACCCCATGCGGCGGCGGGACGTTCGGCACGCATCGATAACGACGAGGAGTTGATTCGATGCGCATGCTGCTCATCGCCGCCGCCGCTGCGGCGCTCACCGCGCCGGCAGTGCCGGCAATGGCCCAGGACTATCGCGACCGCGGCGGCTGGCAGGACCGCGATCATCGGGATCACCGCGACGGCGATTGGCGCCGCTGGCGCCAGTATGACTATAACCGCCCCGCGCCAGGTGCGCGGCAATATTGGGCTGACGATTATTATCGCGACGGCCGCTATTATCGCGAGCGTCGCCTGACGCGGAACGACCGCATCTACCGCGGCCGCGACGGCCGCTATTATTGTCGCCGCTCGGATGGCACCACCGGCCTTATCGTCGGCGGCGTGGCCGGCGGCCTGTTCGGCAATGCCCTGTCCTCAGGCGGTAACGCGATGCTGGGCACCCTGCTGGGCGCGGCCGCCGGCGCCGCGATCGGCCACTCGGTCGACCGCGGCAATATCCGCTGCCGCTGATAAGGACAGGTGCCGGGCGCCGCGCGCGCCCGGCGCCTTCAGATGATGCCGCCGGTCAGCATCAGCCGCGCGCCGCTGATGATCAGGATCAGCAGGTTCAGATTGCGCCCCGCCGACCCGCGCGAAAGCAGGCCGAACGCCGCCCCGACAATGGCGATCGGAAACGCCGCCCAGTTGGTCAGCGGCAGGAAGGGGAACGGAATGATCCCCACCAGTGCAAAGGGCAGCGCCACCAGCCCGATCAGCAGCGAGATCGCATTGAACATGGCAGCGATATAGGCCCCGCCAGGTGTGTTATCAAGATATGACGCTTCGGTGTGCCCAACGCTTCCTTAACCTTCCTTCGGCATCCCGCGACAAGGATCCCGAAGGACAATGCCGATGGCCCGCCGCTTCTTCCTGCCGCTGCTGCTGCTCCCGCTGAGCCTGACTGCCTGCGGCGAAGGCCCCGCGCCTGCCGACAATGGTGACGCCGCCAACGCTGCCGATCCCGCGCTCACCGCCGCGCTGCAGGACCAGATCATGGTTGATCCGCAGCTCAGCCGACAGGCCAATGGCGATGCGGTGCGGCCGCCGACCCAGCCCTATTCCGCCGGCGTCCCCGCCGACGATGTCGCGAAGAATGGCGGCCCTGCCGATACCGGCGGGTTGCTCCACGCGCCTGCGGCCAAGCCTGCCCCCAAAGGGTGCAGCCATTGCGCCGCGGCGCGGGAATCGGTGACGCTTGGCGCGCTTGCCCAGCGCCAAAAGGGCCTTGGCGGCAAGGCCTGCGCCGCGCTCACTTATTCCGCCGGCTGGTCGCAAAAGCTGCCAGCCGACCTGCCGCTCCATCCGCAGGCGCATGTCAGCGAAGCCGCGGGCAGCGACGGCGGAAGCTGCCGCATCCGCGTCGTCAGCTTCTCCACGACGCTGCCGGTGCAGGTGATGGTCGACTGGTATTATACCCGGGCGGTACGCGCCGGCTATTCGGCCGAACATCTGCTTGATGGACAACAGCATATCCTGGGCGGCACCCGCGATCGCGACGGCGGCGCCTATGTCCTCTATCTCGAGCCGCGCAAGGACGGCGGCACCGACATGGACCTGATCGCCAACAACGGCGGATAAGCGGGTCGGACAGCCCGCCAGCGGTTTCCCTCTGCGCCAAACCGCGCTAGGTCGCGGCATGCCCAATCTTCTTCTTGTCATGCTCGGCGGCGCGCTCGGCTCCGCTGCGCGCTATCTGGTCGGCCGCGCCACCATCGCGATCGGCGGCGTCGACTATCCCTGGGGCACGCTGACGGTAAACGTCCTCGGCGGCTTCCTGATGGGATTGCTCGGTGCGCTGCTGGCGCGGTTCGACGAAGGCGGCGAGCAATGGCGTCTGTTGCTGGGGGTCGGCGTGCTCGGCGGCTTCACCACCTTTTCGTCCTTCTCGCTCGATACGTTCAACCTGATCGAGCGGGGCGCGCTGCTGATGGCGCTTGGCTATGTGCTGGTGTCGGTGATCGGGTCGCTGCTGGCACTGGTCGCGGCCGTATATCTGGTCCGTGAGGTGACGGCATGAGCGGCGAGAACGACGTCCGCCAGTTCGTCGTCGGCCTCGACGATGATGGCATCCGGCTCGATCGCTGGTTCAAGCGGCATTTGCCGGATGTGAGCTTCAATACCGTGTCGCGCTGGGCGCGCACCGGCCAGCTCCGCGTCGATGGCGCGCGCGCGACGCCGGGCGACCGCATCGCCGAAGGCCAGACGATCCGCGTCCCCCCGGCGGAGGCCCCCAAGCCTGCCGCCGCAGTCCGTCCGAAGTCGACCCGCCCGCCGCTCAGCGCCGAACAAACCGAGCTGGCCCAGTCCATGGTGATCCACCGCGACGCTGCCGCGATCGTCCTCAACAAGCCCCCCGGCCTCGCCACCCAGGGCGGCACCAAGACGTTCGAGCATGTCGACGGCCTGCTCGACGCGCTCCAATTCGAGGCGGAGGGGCGTCCCAAGCTGGTCCACCGGCTCGACAAGGACACTTCGGGCGCGCTGCTGATCGCGCGTTCGGCGCGTGCGGCAGCGTTCTTTTCGAAGAGCTTTTCCAGCCGCACCGCGCGCAAGATCTACTGGGCGCTGGTGATCGGCGTGCCGGACATCGAAGACGGCTTCATCGAGCTGCCGATCGGCAAACAGCCCGGCACCGGCGGCGAGAAGATGCAGGTCGACGAGGAAGAGGGACAGCCCGCCCGCACCCGTTACCGGGTTATCGAGCGCGCCGGCAACCGCGCCGCCTGGGTCGAACTCCAGCCGTTCACCGGCCGCACCCATCAGTTGCGCGTCCATATGGCGGCGATCGGCCACCCGATCGTCGGCGACGGCAAATATGGGCTGCAGGAGGCGTTCCTCACCGGCGGGATCAGCCGCAAGATGCACCTCCACGCGCGCCGCATTCGCATCGACCATCCCGATGGCGGCAAGCTCGACGTCCGCGCGGAGCTGCCGCACCATTTCGCCGAATCGATGCATACGCTAGGTTTCGATCAGGCAGTGGGCGACGCGCTGAAGCTCGACGAAGGCCCCCCGCCGCTGACGCGCGAGATGCAGAAGCAAAAGGCCAAGGCCCACGCCAAGACGGTGCGCAAGGAACGCCGCGGCGAACGTCGCGGCCGGGGCACGAAGAAATAGCCGTGCGCCTGCAACCGCGTTCGTCGGGAGGACGGCCAAGCGCTTGGCATGCACCCATGAACCGCCTCGCCCTTTTCGATTGCGACGGCACGCTGGTCGACAGCCAGGCGAGCATCTGCCTCGCCATGGAGCATTGCTTCGCCGCGCAGAAGCTCGATCCCCCGGAGCGCGCCGCGATCCGCCGGATCGTCGGCCTCAGCCTGGTCGAGGCGATCGCCACGCTGTTGCCCGAAGCCGACGACACGCTCCACCGCCACATGGCAGAGGCCTATAAACAGGCCTATTTCACCCTGCGCACCGCCGGCCCCATCGAGGACGAGCCGCTCTACGACGGCATCCTCGAAAGCATCGAAACACTCGACGCCAATGGCTGGCTGCTCGGCGTCGCCACCGGCAAATCCGATCGCGGGCTGCTCCGCGTGCTCGAGGCGCACGGCCTGCGCCGCCGCTTCGTCACGCTCCAGACCGCCGATCGCCACCCGTCCAAACCGCATCCCTCAATGGTCGAAGCCGCGATCGCCGAGGCCGGCGCAGCGCCCGAAACGACGGTGATGATCGGCGACACCAGTTTCGACATGGCGATGGCGGTCGCGGCGGGAGCGCACCCCCTGGGTGTTGCATGGGGCTACCACACTCCCCATGATCTGCACGCGGCCGGCGCGGTGCGGGTCGTGGAGCATGCGTCGGACATCCCGCCGCATCTGGAGGCCTTATGACCGACGCCGATCGCTTGGCGCGCAATCGCTATTTCCTGATGATGGCCGCCAATCTGGTGGGTGTGGCCGGCGCGGTGCTCGGCCTGCTGATCGCCGGGCGCGCCCACACGACCGAGCTGACCATGCTGGGCGGCACCCTACTGCTCGCATCGCTCTGGGTGATGGCCGCCATTCCCCGAATGCTCGCCCGCCGCTGGAGGACTCCCCCGGAAGCATGAAACGATTCTGGAAAACCGTCGCCGTCGAGGACGGCGCGATCGCGCTCGACGGCCGCCCCGTCCGCACCCCTGCCCGCGCGCCGCTGGCGCTGCCGACGCCGCAACTGGCTGCGGCGGTGGCCGAGGAATGGCGCAGCGTCGGCGAGGAAGTCGATCCGCGCGCCATGCCGCTCACCGGCCTGTCCAATGCCGCGATCGACCAGATCGCCCCGAACGCCGCCGCCTTCGCCGCCGATCTGGCGCGCTACGGCGAGAGCGACCTGCTCTGCTACCGCGCCGATTCAACCGATCCGCTGGTCGCGCGCCAGGCCGCGCACTGGGATCCGCTGCTCGACTGGGCGCGCGGCCGCTACGACGTGCATTTCGAGACTGTCGCCGGCATCATGCACCGTCCCCAGCCGCCGACAACGATCGCCCGACTGAACGAAGTCGTCGCAGCACTCGATCCCTTCTGCCTCGCCGGCCTGTCGCCGCTGGTGACGATCACCGGCTCGCTCGTCGCATCGCTCGCGCTGCTGGAAGGGGCCGCCGACCGCGAAGCCGTGTGGCGCGCCGCCCAGCTCGACGAAGACTGGCAGGCCGAACAATGGGGCGAAGACGAACTCGCCACCCGCGCCCGGGCCGTCCGGCGCGCGGACTTCGATGCGGGGGCACGGTTTCTGGGGTTGCTGTGAGGAGCTGTTCGCCCTCACCCTTCCCACCGCCTGCGGCGGCGGGAAGGGTGAGGGTGACGAATTCGCCCCTTACAAAACCTCTGCTTCCCCGGTCGGGTCGCCGCGCTTCATCAATCCGCGGATGAAGCCGATCAGGCCGGTCTGGCGCGAGCGCTTCAGCCGTTCGGCCTTCAGGATCGTGTGCACTGCCTCGAAGCAGCGGTCCGCATCGTCGTTGACCAGCACATAGTCATAGCCGTCCCAGTGGCTCACTTCGTTGGCGGCGCGGGCCATGCGGTGGGCGATCACCTCGCTGCTGTCGGTCGCGCGGCCTTCCAGCCGGCGGTGCAGTTCGGCCATGGACGGCGGCAGGATGAACACGCGCACCACGTCGCCACCCATCGTCTGATAGAGCTGCTGCGCGCCCTGCCAGTCGATGTCGAACAACATGTCGCGGCCGGTTGCCAGCACCGCATCCACGGGGCCCTTGGGCGTGCCATAGCGATGCTGGAAGACGTGCGCCCATTCGATGAAATGGTGCTGCGACACCATCTCGCGGAACTGGTCGACGCTAACGAACGTATAGTCGACGCCGTTGACTTCGCCTGTGCGCGGCGGGCGCGTCGTTACCGAGACGGAGACGGCAAGATCGGGTTCGGCAGCGAGCAGCTTGCGCGCAATCGTCGACTTGCCCGCACCCGATGGCGAGGAAAGGACGAAGAGAACCCCGCGGCGCCGAAAGCCATGCGGGTCGTGTTCGTGATGATCGGCCATGGGAGCCTTTGGCTTGGGTGCGGGGCGCACGTCAAGCCTAAGGCGCCACCACGGCGCGCGGCAGAAAGTGTCAGGCGGTGCCGTCGAGCTTGCGCTTCAGGTACAATGCGCCCGCCGCACCGGCGCCCAGCACCAGCGCCGCCGGCACGACGCGCTTGGCAACTTCCCAGGTGGCGATGCCGATCACCGCCCCCATCGCGCCGCCCTCACCGTCGCGCCGGTCGATGCTGCTGCCGATCCAGCCCGCAATTACCTTGCCGATCATCCAAGTCTCCTTTTGGACGAACAACGGCGCATGCGGGCCGGGGTTCCCTCAGCGGCCGACCATTGTCTCCGGCCGGACATACTGGTCGAACGTCGCTTCATCGACCAGGCCCAATGCCAGACCCGACTCCTTCAGCGTCAGGCCCTTTTCATGCGCGTTCTTGGCGATCTTGGCGGCATTGTCATAGCCGATCGCCGGCGCCAGCGCCGTCACCAGCATCAGCGAGCGGTTGACGAGGTCCGCGATCTGCTTCTCGTTCGCCTTCAGCCCGTCGACGGTGCGTTCGGCGAAGCTTTCCATGCCGGTCGCCATCAGCGTGATCGAGCGCAGCACGTTCGAGCCGATCAGCGGCTTGAACACGTTGAGCTCCATATGGCCCTGCATGCCGCCCACGGTGACGGCCACGTGGTTGCCGATCACCTGGCCCGCGACCATCGTCAGCATTTCGCACTGGGTCGGGTTCACCTTGCCCGGCATGATCGAGCTGCCCGGCTCGTTCGCCGGCAGTTCCAGCTCGCCCAGGCCCGAACGCGGGCCGGAACCCAGCAGACGGATGTCGTTGGCGATCTTGGTCAGCGACACCGCCAGCGTGTTGCAGGTGCCCGACAGGTTGACCAGCTGGTCCTTGGTCGCCAGCGATTCGAACTTGTTCGGCGCGGTGACGAACGGCAGGCCGGTGATCTTGGCGATCTCGGCCGCGACATCCTCGGCATAGTTGGGCGGCGAGTTGAGCCCGGTGCCGACAGCGGTACCGCCCAGCGCCAGCTTGAAGATGTCGATTTCCAGCACGCTCTGGAACCGCGCCCGCGCGGAGGCGAGCATCGCGGCATAGCCCGAAAATTCCTGGCCCAGCGTCAGCGGCGTCGCGTCCTGCAAATGGGTGCGGCCGATCTTGACGATATGGTCCCAATCCTTCGCCTTCTTGTCGAGCGCACCGTGCAGCCGCTCGAGCGCCGGATAGAGCTGCAGCGTCACGGCGCGCGCGGCCGCGATGTGCAGCGCGGTCGGGAAGCTGTCGTTCGACGACTGCGCCATGTTGACATGGTCGTTCGGGTGGATCGGCGACTTGCCGCCGCGCTTGCCGGTAAGGATTTCGTTGGCACGGCCGGCGATCACTTCGTTGACGTTCATGTTCGTCTGGGTGCCGCTGCCGGTCTGCCAGATCACCAGCGGGAACTGGTCGTCGAGCTTGCCGTCGATCACTTCCTGCGCGACCTGATCGATCACCTCGGCGATCTTGGGGTCGAGCCCGTGCTTCACATTCACCCGCGCCGCCGCCTGCTTCACGATTGCCTGGGCATGGACGATGCCGATCGGCATCCGCTCCTGCGCGCCGAACGGGAAATTCTCGATCGAGCGCTGGGTCTGCGCGCCCCAATAGGCGTCGGCGGGAACTTCGATCGCGCCGATCGAGTCGGTTTCGGTACGGGTGGTCTGAGTCACAGGATCCTCCGGGATGATTTGGCGCGGCTGTAGGAGCAAAAGTCCCGCTTCGCCAAGCCCGGATGGATCGAAGTCGGCTAAGCGCCGGAAACATTTGATAACTTGCCCGGCCCGCCGGACGCGCTAGAGCAGCCACGCCACCGGCCGCAAACAGGCAGGGGCATCCGCAGGAAACATATCGATGCAGAAAAGCCAAGCCCGTAACCGGGCGCGCGCCGCCCGGCGCGTCTCCGCCTTTGCCGCCACGCTGCTGGCGGGCGCGCTTGCCCCGGCCCTTGCCCCCACCCTCGCCCATGCCCAGTCCGTCACCGGCGGGGTGGAAATCGCCAGCGACGAAAATCGCCGCGGTATCAGCTGGAGCGAAGGCAAGGTTTCCGCCTCGGCAGATGCTTCCGCGTCGCTGGCCGGCTTCGACCTGTCTGGCCGAATCGCCGCTACCCGCAGCTCGGTGCGAAGCGCCGGTGCCGATGCGGTTGCCGATGTCGAGCTGGGCCGCGTCTTCCAGATCGGCGCGTTCGCGCTGCGCGGCTATGCCACCGGCCATTTCTTCGCCGGTGCACGCGGGCGGATGGACTATGGCGAACTCGGCGGGAGCGGCAGCTTCTCGCTCGGCCCCGTGCAACTTGGCGCCGGCCTCACCTACGCCCCGCCGCAAAGCGCGATCGGCGGCGACAATGCCTATGCCTATGCGAACGGCAATGTCGGGATTCCCGGCACCGCCTTCACCGTGCTGGGCGGCGCCGGGCATAGCTGGGGCGATTCGGATGGCCCCCGCTCGGCCCGCTTGCGGCCGACCGGCAGCTACAGCGACTGGCATCTCGGCATTGAGCGGACCAAGGATGCGCTGACGCTGGGGATCACCTATACCGGCACCGACATCCGCGAAGGCGCCGCTCGCTCGCCCTATGCCGACGCAGGCCATGCCGGCGACCGGCTGGTCGCCCGGGCACGGCTGGCATTCTGAGAAACCGGCTTATTTCTTCCGCTTGAAGTCCACCGAGACGACGTTGGAGCCGTCATCCGCCGGCTTCACCGCCGATGGGCCGTCATTTTCGGCTTCGTCATGCGGCTCGGGGTCTTCGGGGCCTTCCTGCGCCTGGAAACGCAGGTCGAAATTGACCGCCGGATCGTGGAATCCGGTGATCGCCGCGAACGGGATCGTCAGGATCGAGGGAATCTGGTTGAAGCTGAGCCCGACCGAAAATTTGCGGTCGTCGACCGTCAGATCCCAGAAGCGGTGCTGCATCACGATCGTCATTTCGTCGGGGAAACGCTCGATCAGCCGCTTGGGAATGTCGACCCCCGGCGCCTGGGTCTTGAAGGTGATGTAGAAATGGTGCGCGCCCGGCAGGCCGCCGGTTTGCGCGACCGAGCCGAGAACGCGGCCCACAACGGCGCGCAGGGCCTCCTGCACGATCTCGTCATACGGAATCAAACTATCGGGCACGTCGCCAGTCATGCCCTCTGGGTAGCGGCTGGAAAATTGCGGTCAAGATTGCATGCGACGCAGCGCGCGTTATGTGCACCCCCATGCGCACCGCGACGATCAGCCGCAAGACGAGCGAAACCTCGATCGACGTCACCGTCAATCTCGACGGTACCGGCGTCTATTCCATCAGCACCGGCATCGGCTTTTTCGACCATATGCTCGAACAGCTCAGCCGCCATTCGCTGATCGACATGGAGGTGAAAACCGTCGGCGATCTGCATATCGACCAGCATCACACGGTCGAGGACACCGGCCTTGCGATCGGGGAAGCCATCGCAAAAGCGCTCGGCGACAAGAAGGGCATCCGCCGCTATGCCGATGCGCTGTCGCCGATGGACGAGACGCTGACCCGGGTGGCGATCGACATTTCCGGCCGCCCCTATCTCGTGTGGAAGACCGAATTCTCCCAGAAGAAGCTGGGTGAGATGGACACCGAGATGTTCGAGCACTGGTTCCACAGCTTCGCCCAGACCGCCGGGCTGACGCTGCATGTCGAGACGCTGTACGGCAGCAACAACCACCATATCGCCGAAGCCGCGTTCAAGGGCCTGGCCCGCGCGCTGCGCGAGGCGGTGGAGATCGATCCGCGCAAGGCAGGCGTGATCCCCTCCACCAAGGGAGTGCTGTGATGATCCTCGTGCTACTCACCTACAAGGTCGATCTTGCCGAAATCGACGCGCTGCGCCCCGCGCATCTCGACTGGTTGAAACAGGGCGTCGCCGACGGCCGGCTGCTGGTGGCCGGGCGGAAGGTGCCGGTGACGGGCGGCTTCTTCTTCGCGCGCGGCGGCCTCGACGAAGTGAAGGCCTGGGCCGCGACCGATCCCTTCGCGACCGCCGGTGCGGCCGACTATGACTTCATCGAAGTCGCGCCGAGCGTGCTCGCACCGGGGCTGGAGTTGCTCGGCCAGTGAGCGTTGCGCTGATCGACTATGGCGCGGGCAACCTCCATTCGGTGCACAATGCGCTGAAGGCGGCCGGCGCTACCGACATCGCCGTCACGGCCGATCCGGAAGCAGTCCTCCGCGCCGAGCGCGTCGTACTACCCGGCGTGGGGGCGTTCGGCGCGTGCGCGGCGGGGCTGCGCGCGATCCCCGGCATGGTCGATGCGCTGGAGACGCGGGTGCTGCGCGACGCCATGCCGTTCCTGGGCGTGTGCGTGGGGATGCAATTGCTGGCGACCACGGGCGAGGAACTCGGCACCCATGCCGGCCTCGGCTGGATTCCCGGCACCGTGCGTCACCTGCCGGCGGGGCCGGACGTACGCGTGCCGCACATGGGCTGGAACGACGTGGTGCCCGTGTCCGAACACCCGCTGATCGAGCCGGGCGAGGCCTATTTCCTCCACAGCTTCGCGTTCGAGGGCGAAGCGGTGCTGGCGACCACCCACCATGGCGGCCCGGTGACGGCGGCGATCGGCCGCGACAACTTCGTCGGGCTGCAATTCCACCCCGAAAAGAGCCAGCGCTACGGCATCGCTCTGCTGGAGCGGTTCCTGGCGTGGAAGCCGTGAGGGCAGCCCGCTCGACCATCGCGCCCCTCCCGCTCGCGGGAGGGGAACGCAGACGCCGCGCCGACATGGACAAACCAATGACCCTGCACATCTTCCCCGCCATCGATCTCAAGGCCGGCCAGGTCGTCCGCCTTGCCGAGGGCGATATGGCCCGCGCCACCGTCTATGGCGACAACCCTGCCGCCCAGGCCGAACTGTTCGCCAGGGCGGGCGCCGAATGGCTGCATGTTGTCGATCTCGACGGCGCCTTTGCCGGTGAGTCGGTGAACGGCCTCGCGGTTGCCAACATCCTCGCCAAATTCCGCGGCAAGGTGCAGCTGGGCGGCGGCATCCGGAACCGCGAGTCGATCCGGCGCTGGCTGGAAATGGGCGTCACCCGCGTCGTGATCGGCACCGCCGCGCTGGAAAACCCCGACCTCGTCCGCGAAGCCGCCCGCGCGCATCCCGGCCAGATCGTCGTCGCGGTGGACGCGCGCGACAGCATGGTCGCCACGCATGGCTGGGCCGATGTGTCGGACGTGAGCGTTGTCGATCTCGCCCGCCGGTTCGAGGATGCCGGCGTCGCTGCCCTGCTCTTCACCGATGTCGGCCGCGACGGCCTGCTCAAGGGCTGCAATGTCGAGGCGACGGTAGCGCTGGCCAAGGCCGTGTCGATTCCGGTGATCGCCAGCGGCGGCGTCACCGACATCCACGACATCCATGCGCTGCGGAAGCATGTCGAGGACGGTATCGAAGGCGTCATCTCCGGCCGCGCACTCTATGACGGGCGGCTCGACCTGGCCGAGGCGATCGAGGCCGGGCGATGACCGTCCGTGCCCGCGTGATCCCCTGCCTCGACGTGGCGAACGGCCGCGTCGTCAAGGGCGTCAACTTCGTCGAACTACGCGACGCCGGCGATCCGGTCGAGCAGG
Organism: Sphingomonas sp. DMC6; assembly: GCF_056314225.1. Lineage (NCBI taxonomy): Bacteria > Pseudomonadati > Pseudomonadota > Alphaproteobacteria > Sphingomonadales > Sphingomonadaceae > Sphingomonas > Sphingomonas sp. DMC6. The sequence continues at coordinate 105,860 of NZ_JBQUYT010000008.1, read as the reverse complement.
CCCGCGCCTATGACGCGGCGGGCGCCGACGAGCTCTGCTTCCTCGACATCACCGCCAGCCACGAGGCGCGCGGCACGATCCTCGACGTGGTGCGCCGCACCGCCGAGGTGTGCTTCATGCCGCTCACCGTCGGCGGCGGCGTGCGCAGCGTCGAGGATGCCCGCGCGCTGCTGCTGGCGGGCGCGGACAAGGTCGCGGTGAACAGCGCGGCGGTATCGCGCCCCGAAGTGGTCGCCGAGATCGCCGACCGCATGGGCAGCCAGTGCGTCGTAGCCTCGGTCGACGCACGGCGGACCGGCGACGGCCGCTGGGAAGTGTTCACCCATGGCGGCCGCCGCGCAACCGGCATCGACGCGGTCGAGCACGCGCTGCGCCTCGCCGAGCTGGGCGCGGGCGAGCTGCTCGTCACTTCGATGGACCGCGACGGCACCCGCGACGGCTATGACCTCGCGCTGATCCGCACCATCGCCGATCAGGTGACGGTGCCCGTGGTTGCCTCGGGCGGCGTCGGCGGGCTCGACGATCTGCTAGCAGGCATCCGCGACGGCCATGCCTCGGCGGTGCTGGCGGCGTCGATCTTCCACTTCGGCCAGGCGACGATCGCGGAGGCGCACGCGGCACTGGCGGCGGCGGGGATTCCGGTGAGGGGGTAGGGGGACGGCAGGTCGGCTTGCGTCACAATTGCAAACGCAGCTACCATATGAAATGGTAGTTCGGATGAAACGGATTTGTTTGATTGCCGCGCTTCTTCCGATCACGGCTTGTAGCGCTCGGGACGAGTCTCAACACAACAAGATCATGGATGAAATCGAAGCGAGTATTAAATTGCCGAATGGCTCGCTTCCACTAAAAAAGTACGCACGCTATTATGCGGAAGATAAAGGCAGAGTCTTTGGAGCGTACACTACTGCAACAGAAAGTCGGCCTGCCGATTTCGGCTGCGATGAGATCAAGCCGGATGGGACTTCAAAACCTGCATCTTGCCGAGCGATAGCCGATTTACCGCCGGGCCAACGCAAATGGGTGTCATTCGGTAACTGGCCACTCGTAGCGGCGGAAAACTGCCTGGCTATTCAGGTTGTGTACAATCTCAAAGCTAGAACGATCGAATATTTAGAGTGCGGGGTTCCGACACATTAGGGCGGGCCTGCCGGATGCCCGCTGTCCGCCGGTTCCCAGTCATCCCCCGGCCGATCAAACCGCCGTCGGCCGGCTCAGCACATACCAAGCGCATCCCAGCATCGCCGCCGCCACCCCGACCGCCAGCCACGGCCCCGGCCGCGCGCCCCAGGCGAACAGGCCGTAGCCGAGCGCCATGCCGGCGCAGGCGAAAACCTTCCCCTTGCGCGGGATCGCACCCTGTTCGCGCCATGCCACCAGCGTCGGGCCGAAGCGTGGATGGCCGAGCAGCCACGCCTCCAGCCGCGGCGAGGATCGGGCGAAGCAGCCGGCGGCGAGAATCAGGAAGATCGTCGTCGGCAGCAGCGGCAGCAGCGCGCCGATAAAGCCGAGCGCGACGAACACGAATCCCAGCGCCAGCCATAGCGGCCGCGCCAGCCCGTCGGGCGCTGCGGGATCGGGTTGTGGATCGTCCATGGCGACGGTGCTGCCCCGCCGCGCGGATTCGGGCAAGCGGGAAAGCCGCTTAACCCTTCGCCAACCGCCGCCGGTGCATGGAAGGGCCATGCGCGCGCTTCTGCCCCTGCTGCTCCTGGCCACCCCTGCCCTGGCCGCCGACGAACCGGCACATACCGGCGTCGCCGGGCACCGTTCGATGCCCGAGCTGTCCGATCTGGCGCTGGCGGCCTGCGCGGCGGGCGGCATCTGGCTCGTCCGCAGCCGGTTGCGGGCACGCTTCCGCCGCCGGCAGGATTGACAGCGGCGCCCGGCTCCCGCAGCCGGGGCGCATGGCCGATATTCTCGACACGCTCGAACAGACGATCCGCGACCGCCGCACCGGCGATCCCGCGGCCAGCTATGTCGCCAAGCTAACGGCGCGCGGCCGCGCCAAGATCGCGCAGAAGCTGGGCGAGGAAGCGACCGAGGCAGTGATCGCCGCGATCCAGGACGACAAGGCCGAGCTGGTGAAGGAATCGGCCGACCTGCTCTTCCACCTGCTGGTGCTGCTGGCGGACATGGGGCTCAGCCTCGACGACGTCCGCGCCGAGCTGGCGCGCCGCGAAGGCGTGTCGGGCATCGCCGAAAAGGCGGCGCGCGGGGCGTGAGGCCCGCTCCCCCTCGGTCCTGCCCGGAACGGGGAGAGCGACCACCTTTGGCTCTTTCGCTCCCCTCCCTGACAAGGGAGGGGTTGGGGGTGGGTGCGCGCGTCTGCGCGCTCCGAAAAATGCTCTCCCGACGGAAAGCGAGTCCCGCCGCCTGGCGGCGGCGGCCCCACCCCCGGCCCCTCCCTGCAATGCAGGGAGGGGAGCAAGAGAGCGCGATGCGATGCCCTCCCCGTTCCGGGGAGGATCTGAACCACGGAGCCCATCATGCCGATCGACCCCACGCTTCCCTATGACGACCAGAACGTCTTCGCGAAGATCCTGCGCGGCGAGATTCCGTCGAAAAAGGTGTATGAGGACGACTTCGCCTTCGCCTTTCACGACATCAACCCGCAGGCGCCGCATCACATTCTGGTGATCCCCAAGGGGCCGTATGTGAGCTGGGACGATTTTTCCGCCAACGCCAGCGATGCGGAAATTGCCGGCTTCGTCCGCGCGGTGGGCACGGTGGCGCGGGCGGCGGGGTTCGTCGAGCCGGGCTATCGCCTGCTCGCCAATATCGGGCAGGACGGGCATCAGGAAGTGCCGCACCTCCATGTCCATATCTTCGCCGGCAAGCCGCTGGGGCCGATGCTGGCCCGCTGAGCCGGGGAAAACTGCGTAATATTGTTTCGCGAACCACGCCGTAAGGGATTGCGCCCGCCGCTTTTGCGATTAGGCTCGCGCCTTTCGATCCAAAGGGGGCGGCGCAACGCTCGCCGCGAAGGGGACCATGCAATGATATTCGGGCGCGTAAAGCCTCTCGATGCAATCCTGGCCACGGCCGAAAAGAAATCGCTCCATCGTTCGCTCGGCGCCTTCCAGCTCACCATGCTGGGCGTCGGCGCGGTGATCGGTACCGGTATCTTCGTGCTCACCGCCGAAGCCGCGCAAAAGGCCGGCCCCGGCATGATGCTGTCGTTCGTCATCGCCGGCTTCGTCTGTGCGGTGGCGGCGCTCTGCTATGCCGAAATGGCGGCGATGGTGCCGGTGTCGGGTTCAGCCTATACCTATAGCTATGCGGTGATGGGCGAACTGGTCGCCTGGATGGTCGGCTGGGCGCTGATCCTCGAATATGCGATCGCGGCCGGCGCCGTGTCGGTCGGCTGGTCGGGCTATTTCATCGGCTGGCTCAACTCCAGCTTCCATATCACCATCCCGCTGTCGCTGGTGCGCGGGCCGTTCGACGGCGGCATGATCAACCTGCCGGCGATGCTGATCGCGGCGGTGGTGACGGCGCTGCTGATCAAGGGCACCAAGGAAAGCGCCACCGTCAACGCCGTACTGGTGGGCGTGAAGGTGATCGCGCTGGCGATGTTCGTCGTGCTGACCATCCCGGTCATCAAGACCGGCCAGTTCACGCCGTTCGCCCCGCTCGGCTTTGCCGGCATTTCGGGCGCCGCGGCATCGATCTTCTTCGCCTATGTCGGCTTCGACGCGGTGTCGACCGCCGCCGAGGAGACCAAGAACCCGCAGCGCAACATGCCGATCGGCCTGATCGGCAGCCTGGGCATCTGTACCCTGTTCTATCTGCTCGTCGCCGCCGGGGTGATCGGCACGGTGGGCGCGCAGCCGGTTTCCGGCCCCTCGGGCGTTCCGCTGTCGCCGGGCACGCCGGCCCTGTCGCAGGCATGTCAGGCGATCCACGAAGCAGCCGTTGTCTGCTCGAAGGAAGCGCTGGCCTGGACGCTGAAGCAGGTGGGCTATCCGTTCATCGGCTGGCTGGTCGGTGCTGCGGCAATCATCGCGCTGCCGTCGGTCATCCTGATGATGATGTTCGGCCAGACCCGCATCTTCTTCGTGATGAGCCGCGACGGCCTGCTGCCCGAATTCTTCTCGCGCGTGCATCCGAAGTTCCATACGCCGCACGTCATCACGCTGCTGACCGGCATCTTCGTGACGCTGTTCGCCGCCTTCTTCCCCGTCGGTCTGCTGGCAGACGTGTCGAACTCCGGCACGCTGTTCGCCTTCGCCGCGGTGTCGATCGCGGTGCTGGTGCTGCGCCGTACCGATCCGCACCGCAAGCGGCCGTTCCGCACGCCGGCGATTATGGTGACGGCACCCATCGCGATCATTGGCTGCCTCTATCTGTTCGTCAGCCTGTCGCACGCGACGATCCTGCTGTTCATCGGCTGGGCGATCATCGGCCTCATCGTCTACTTCGCCTATAGCCGCTCGCGCAGCCATGTCGGTCGCGGGCTCGACGAAGTGCACGAGCCGGAAGCCTATGAGGATCTGCAGCCGCCGGTGCCGGGCACGCACTGACGGTTCTGACCGACAAAGGAAAAGGGCCGGAGGAGCGATCCTCCGGCCCTTTTTCATCACCGCCAGCGCCATCCGAACGGCGCTTGCAAAATAGGATTTTGGCTGCTGCACTGGCGTCGGCCGACGGATGCCGTGGCCCGCTCTTTGACAAGTAATATCAAGTTGCGTTGATTGGGCCTCGTCCGCGTGGGGCTGGGCGAAAGCGGAACAGCGCACCTGCGGGAGATGCCAGCTTGCGCTGGCATGACGCTGGGGATGGGTCTCCATCCATGCAGCTTGATATAAGCCCCGAAATCGACCGCCCGGCGAAGGGATTCAACCCTCGCCGAGCCTAAACTTCCTAAACTTCACCTCCCGCGGGCGGGGCTCAGCCCACCTTCGCGGCGGCCAGCGCCTTCAGGTCCTTCTCGGCGCGCGCGCCATAATGCTGGATGATCTCCGCCGCGCAGATGGCGCCGAGGCGGAGCGAATCCTCCAGCCCGCGGCCCTGCGCCTGGCCGTGCAGGAAGCCCGCGGCGAACATGTCGCCCGCGCCCGTCGTGTCGACCAGTTCGTCGATCGGTTCGGCGGAAACCTCCACCCGCTCGTCGCCCTGCAGGGCAATCGCGCCCTTTTCGCTGCGGGTGACGACGAGTAGCGGCACCTTGCCATGGATGTGCTGCACTGCCGCTTCGAACTCTTCATGCTGGCACAGCGCCAGCAGTTCGTTTTCGTTGGCGAACAGGATGTCGATCAGCCCGTCCTCGATCAGCTTGCGGAAATCGTCGCCGTGGCGCGAGATGCAGAACACGTCGGACAGCGTGAACGCCACCTTGCGGCCGGCATTCCGCGCAATCTCGATCGCCTTGCGCATCGCGGCGCGCGGCTCTTCGGGATCCCACAGATAGCCTTCGAGATAGAGGATCGCGCCGTTCGCAATCAGCTGCTCGTCCAGCGCGCTCGCCGGCAGGAACTGCGACGCGCCGAGGAAGGTGTTCATCGTCCGCTGGCCGTCCGGCGTCACGAAGATCAGGCAGCGCGCCGTGGTCGGCTGGCCGGCCCGCACCGGCGTGTCGAAATGCACGCCCGCCGCGCGGATGTCGTGCGCGAACACGGTGCCGAGCTGGTCGTCGGCAACCTGGCCGATGAACGCGGTCTTGCCGCCTAGCGCGGCGATGCCCGCAACGGTGTTCGCCGCCGACCCGCCGGAAACCTCGCGACCGGGGCCCATCTTGGCATAGAGGGCGTCAGCCTCTTCGGGGGAGAACATCAGCTGCATCGATCCCTTGGGCACGCCGATTTCGGCAATGAAGGCATCGTCGGCCTGGGAAAGAATGTCGACGATGGCATTGCCGATCGCGACCACGTCATAGGTGGGGCTGGTCAAGTTTCTGGGCTCCAATTGAAGTTGGCGAAGCCCTAAAGAGGGGCTGTGCCAAGTGCAACCAAGGGAAAGAACTTGAACGCTCGAACGACGATCCGCCTGCTGCCCCTTTGCTTCGCGCCACTGGCGCTGGCCGGTTGCGGCCCGGCCGTGCCGGCACCGCGCAGCGCCGGCTATGTCCCGGTACCGGCGCCTGCCATAGCCCCAACCCAGCCGCTCAACCTCGCCGCAGTGCGGGGGCAGGATGCCGCGCATCTGATCGCGCGTTTCGGCGAGCCTCGGCTCGATGTGACCGAAGGCACCGGCCGCAAGCTGCAATTCACCGGGCCGATCTGCGTCCTCGATGCCTATCTCTACCCGCTACAGGGCGCCAAGGGCCAGCCGGTCGTCACCTGGGTCGATGCCCGCCAGCGCGACGGCAGCCCGATCGACCAGGCGAGCTGCGTCGCGGCGCTAACGAAGCGGCGCTGAGGCGGCCCATTCGGCGGCGACATCGGCATCGCACTCGGCCTGCGCCCGCACCGGGCGCTCGGCTTCCCAGCGCGCCGGATCGAGCCGGGACAATGCCCACACCGCCGCGCCGCGCACCACCGGCGCAGGATCGTCGAGCAGTGCCACGACTGGCGCCAACAGCGCCGCGCTGCCGCTGTTTCCCGCAGCAATCAGGCAGTTGCGCACCATCCGGTCGCGCCCGATCCGCTTGATAGGCGAGCCCGCGAACACCGCACGAAACGCCGCATCGTCGAGCGCGAGCAGATCGGCAAGGTACGGCACGGTGAGCTCGGCGCGCGGATGGAACGCCAGGGTTGCTTGCGCGGCGGCGGCGAACTTGTTCCACGGGCACACCGCCAGGCAATCGTCGCAGCCATAGATGCGGTTGCCGATGCCGGCGCGGAATGCGTGCGGAATCGGCCCCTTGTTCTCGATCGTCAGGTACGAGATGCAGCGCCGTGCATCGAGCCGATAGGGCGCCGGGAACGCATCGGTCGGGCAGGCCGTCTGGCAGGCATCGCAACTGCCGCAGCCGCCCCGCCCCTGCCCGTCCGGCGCCAGAGTGAGCGTGGTGTAGATCGCCCCCAGGAACAGCCAGCTGCCATGCTCGCGGCTGACAAGGTTGGTGTGCTTGCCCTGCCAGCCGAGCCCCGCCGCCTCGGACAGCGGCTTTTCCATCACCGGCGCGGTATCGACGAACACCTTCAAATCGGCACCCGGCGCCTCCGCCACCAGCCAGCGCGCCAGTTCCTTCAGCCGCCGCTTCATCACATCGTGATAATCGCCCCCCTGCGCATAGACGGAGATGCGCCCCACTTCCCCCGCCTCCGCCAGGGCCAGCGGATCGGTGGCAGGCGCATAGCTCATGCCGAGGGCGATCACCGAGCGGACCTCGGGCCACAGCCCGCGCGGGCTGGCGCGCTGTTCCTCGCGCTCGGCCATCCACAGCATGTCGCCATGCGCGCCCTCCGCCAGCCACTCGCGCAGCCGGGCGGCGGCAAGCGGCGTCGCCCCGGCATCGGCGATCCCGCAGGCCGCGAAGCCGATTTCGGCCGCTTTGACTTTAAGTTGCGTTTCGATGGGCTTGTCTTGTCGCACACGCACCCGCTACCACGAATGCAGATACAGGGGGGAAGCCAAATTGCGCGATCTGGCCGTGCATGCCACCGGGCTCGTCAAACGCTTCGGCGACCGGCGTGCCGTTGACGGCGTGAGCATCGCCGTCCCCAAGGGGCTGATCTATGGCGTGCTCGGCCCCAATGGCGCGGGCAAGACCACCACGCTGCGGATGCTGCTGGGGATCATCGAGCCCGACGAAGGCAAGCGCACGCTGCTGGATAGCGCCCATCCGCGCGACAGGAGCGACCATGTCGGCTATCTGCCGGAGGAGCGCGGCCTCTACCCCAACATGAAGTGCCGCGAGGCGATTGCCTTCATGGGCGCGCTGCGCGGCCTGCCCTGGGCGACCGGCCGCAAGCGTGCCGGCGAATTGCTCGAAAGCGCCGGGCTTGGCCACGCCGCAGACGAGAAGATCCGCAAGCTCTCCAAGGGCATGGCCCAATTGGTCCAATTGCTGGGATCGGTGGTGCACGAACCGGAATTGCTGGTGCTGGACGAGCCCTTTTCGGGCCTCGACCCCGTAAATCAGGAACGGCTGGAAGGCCTGATCCGCGCCCAGCGCGATCGTGGTGCGACCATCCTGTTTTCCACCCATGTCATGGCCCATGCCGAGCGGCTGTGCGAGCGCATCTCGATCATCGCGGGCGGCAAGGTCCGCTTTGAAGGCACGGTGGACGAAGCCCGCGCCACCCTGTCGCTGCGCGCCCGCTACACCCCGCATCACGATGCCATCGGTGTTGCCGACCTGCTCCCCGCCGATGCGGTGCGCGACGACGCCGGGAGCTGGCGCTTCACGGTGCCGGACGAAGGGGTGGAGGCACTCCTCGTCCGTCTGATCGAGGCAGGCTATGGCATATCGGGCCTGTCGATCGACCGCCCGGGTCTGCACGATGCCTTTGTCCGGATCGTCGGTGCGGAAGCACTGGCCGAAGCCGAAGCCCAGCAGGAGGCGATTGCATGAGCCCGTTCCGCCGCTTCCTGCGCCAGACGCTCACCATTGCCCGCCGCGACCTGACCGCGACGGTAATGACGCCCACCTTCCTGCTGTTCCTGTTCAGCCCGTTGCTGATGATCGGCTTCGGCGTGGTCGGCAACCTCAGCGCCCAGAGCGCGCTGGGCGGTAACGAAGACAAGCAGCGTATCGTCGTGATTGCGCCGGCCGCGCAGGAAGCGGCGATCCGCGCCGCCGACAAGCAGCTGCGCACGGTTTTCCCGAGCAGCTTCGACCGCCCCAGCCTGCGGATCGACGCGCCCGCCGCCGATCCTGCCAAACAGGCGCGGACGCTGTTCCACGATAGCAAGGTGGAGATTTCGGCTATCCTCTACGGTCCGCTCGATCATCCGCACATCCTGCGCGCCCCCGACAGTCCGGGCGATGGCCGCTATCTCGCCGCGCTGGCCGAACAGACGCTGCGGGCCGAACGTAGCGGCGGCGCGCAACCGCTCAGCAGCCCGAGCGTGGAAGTCGTCACCCGCGGCGAGCCAAGCACCAGTGGCAAGAGCGTATCGGCCTATTTCGCTGCCCTCGGCATCTTCTTCCTGACGCTGATGCTATCGGGCCAGGCGGTGGGCGCGATGGCGGAAGAGCGTTCGAACAAGGTGATCGAAGTGCTCGCCGCCGCCGTGCCGCTGGAAAGCGTGTTCTTCGGCAAATTGCTGGGCGCATTCGGCTCGGCGCTGCTGTTCGTCTGCTTCTGGGGCACGCTGCTCGTCAATCTGCCCAAGCTGCTGCCGCCGAACGCCGCTGTCTTCCTGTCGGAACTCGGCACGGCCACCGGCCCCGTCTTTGCGGTGCTGTTCGTCGCCTATTTCACCATGGCCTATCTGCTGCAGAGCGCGGTATTTCTGGGGCTGGGCTCGCTTGCGTCGACGCAGCGCGAGATCCAGATGCTGTCGCTGCCGATCACCATCTTCCAGTTCGGCATGCTGGGCCTGGGCTCCTATGCCGGCGGACATGAGGATAGCTGGATCGCGCGGGTGGCAGAAATCTTCCCGTTCAGCTCGCCGCTAGCGATGGCCGCGCGCGCTGTAACGTCGCCGGAGCTGTGGCCGCACTTGCTCGCCTTGCCCTGGCAAGCCTTGTGGGTCGCAGTCATCATCTGGGTGGCAGCCCGCCTGTTCCGGCGCGGCGTGCTCAAGTCCGGCAGCCCGAAGCGAGCGAAAAAAGCTGCGCAGGCCTGACGAGAGTCAGCACTATTGACACCTGTGTAAGCATGTGGCCTCCTGCCCCCAAATAACGGGAGAGGACTCATGGCGACGCTTGTCTCTGACGCTGCGCCGGAAAATCACGTCGATCCGCTCGACGTCAGCCGGCCCGAACTTTACCGCGACGATATCTGGCAGGCGCCGTTTCGCGAACTGCGCGCCCAGCATCCGGTCCATTACACCGGGCACAGCGCTTTCGGCCCCTATTGGTCGGTCTCCACCTACAAGCCGATCGTCGAAGTCGAATCACTTCCCGATCTGTATTCGAGCGAGGCAGGCGGCATCACCATCGCCGATCTGATGGAAGGCGACATCAAGATGCCGATGTTCATCGCGATGGACCGGCCGAAACATACCGGCCAGCGCCGCACCGTCTCCCCAGCCTTCACACCCAGCGAGATGGTGCGGATGAGCGATGACATCCGTCGGCGGACGGGCGAGATTCTCGATGGCCTGCCGGTGGGGCAGGAATTCGACTGGGTCGACCATGTCTCGATCGAACTGACCACGCAGATGCTGGCGATCCTGTTCGACTTCCCCTGGGAAGAACGACGCCTGCTTACCTATTGGTCCGACTGGGCGGGCGACATCGAGATCGCCAAGGATCCCGCGCGCAAGGAGCAACGCCGTGAGATCCTGTTCGAGTGCGCCGCCTATTTCGGCAATCTGTGGCAGCGGAAGATCGGCAAGGAACCCACCCCCGACCTGATCTCCATGATGATCCATTCCGATGCGATGGCGCATATGGATCAGATGGAGTTCCTCGGGAACCTGATCCTGCTGATCGTCGGCGGCAACGACACCACGCGCAATTCGATGAGCGCCTTTGCCTGGGGGCTGGAGCAATTTCCCGACCAGCGCGCGCGGCTGGAGGCCGATCCCGGCCTGATCCCCAATGCGGTGCAGGAAATCATCCGCTGGCAGACGCCGCTCGCTCATATGCGCCGCACGGCGACGCAGGATACGGCGCTGGAGGGGCAGACAATTCGCGAGGGCGACAAGCTGATCCTCTGGTATCTCTCGGCCAACCGGGACGAGAGCATCTTCCCGGATGCCGACAAGATCATCGTTGACCGTGAAAATGCCCGCCGCCACCTTGCCTTTGGCCATGGCATTCATCGCTGCGTCGGCGCCCGACTGGCGGAATTGCAGATCGGGATATTGATGGAAGAAATGACCCGGCGGCGCCTGCGCGCGAATGTGCTGCGAGAGCCGGAGCGGGTGGCGGCCTGTTTCGTCCATGGCTATCGGAAAATGCCGGTCGAACTCAGCCGCTATTGACGGTGCCTGTAACCTTTTCGGCGCGTGGGGCGAACCTATATCAGGAGGCCTGAGGAGGTTCGCCCATGCTACACCGCCGCCAACTGCTTGCCGCCGGCGTCAGCGCAGCCGCATTGCCGCTGCTCGCCTGCGGCACCGCGCCCGCAACGCCGTTGCCGGACTTCCCCTACAAGCTGAGCGACGCCGAATGGCGCAAGCGGCTGAGCCCGGCGGCCTATAACGTCCTTCGCCGGGGCGGCACGGAATATCCCTTCACCAGTCCGCTGAACAAGGAACATCGCAAAGGCGTGTTCGTCTGCGCGGGCTGCGATCTGCCTCTGTTCGCCTCGACAACAAAGTTCGACAGCGGCACCGGCTGGCCTAGCTTCTACGCGCCGCTCAACAATGCAGTGATCACGCGGGCGGACGACAGCCTCGGGATGTCACGGGTCGAAGTGCTGTGCCGCCGTTGCGGCGGCCATCTCGGCCATGTGTTCGACGACGGCCCGCGACCGACCGGAAAACGCTATTGCATGAACGGCGTGGCGATGGCCTTCCGCGCCGCCTGAGCGCCCGTCAATTTGCGGCGAGCTGCGGCAGGTTGAGCGACGCCACCTGGACATTGGCCCAGTCGCTGGCCGGCGCGCCCGGATAGATGAAGCCGTTCACCGGATAGACCGACGTGCCGAGGCTGCCGGTCTGGGCGTACCACACGCGGACCTGGCTCCAGTCGCCATTAGGCGACACATCGACAGCGCGGACGTCACGCTCGACGGCACCGCGGCGCGACCAGTTGGCATGGGTCAGCAGCACTTCACGCTCACTGATCACCTTGGAAACCATCGCAACATGGCCCATCGGCATGCGAGCGGTACGCTGAAACGACATGACAGCGCCGACCTTCGGGGCCTCGCCGCGCTCGTAGCGGCCGGCCGCCTGGTCCCACCAGGTCCAGGCATTGCCGCGCAGATCGACACCCGTAGCCTGGCGGGCAAAGGTAACGCACTGCCAGAAAGTCCCGCGAGCCTGAGCCGGGGCGACAGTCATCAGAGCGCACGAAGCCACCAGCGCAAAACGCGCTGCAAAACGTGTGAAACTCAATTGGACCCCCCGGTCAGGAAGCGAATCTGTTGAGTGTTGGTAGCCAGATCATAGGACGAAGGTGAAGCCCCGGGGTGCGCCGATCCGACGAACCGTTGGATTGGACCGATGGAGTGCGCTGAACCGTTTCTGAACGGACGGAACCGCCGCCGGAGCCTTCAGGAATCCCCAAACTCAACTCGTCGCATCCGGATATTGCACTGCACCAAATTATACGTTCCAATGCTCGTGGGGATACGGAGGGGGCCGTTAAGGTTCGCGTTAACCATTGCGGCGCATGATCCTTCCCTGGGGACGCAAGAGTGGGTGGGAGATTGGCATGGCTGCACGGAACAGACCGGCCGAAGGCGCAATGACGCTGGCCGAGATGAAAGAATTCGCAGGATTTACCGCGGCGACCCAGCGCTATGTGCGCCGCTCGCTCGACATCGGGCTGGAGCGCGACGACGCCCTCACCCGCTGGTCGCGCGACGTGGTCGAGGCCGCCAGCATCCGCGCCCAGGCGCGTATGTACGAGCGGCTGGTGGAAGTGCGCGCGCTTCTGCCCAACGATAGCGACCTCGGCACGATCGAGCCGTTCATGGCGCCGCTGGTGACGGTCTCTGCGTTCGATCTGGGTCAGGGCCGGCTGACCAGCTTCTCGGCCTACCGCTTCCTCTATGAGCGATTGGTCGGCGCCGAAGTTCGGCCATGGCTGCCATCCGCCTTCTGCTCGGCGGCAGCGCTGCCCAATCTGCACCCGGATCTCCGCCGCAAGCTGCTCCAGTCGATCAGCGAAGCCGCCGCAACCGCGTCGGGCTGGTCGAACCGCCAGCCTTCCTTCTTCCCGCAATGGGTGGAAAAGGTCGACGCCCGGGCACTGCCCAACTGATCACCTGCCAGCCTTCGCCGCCACAGCGGCGAAGGCTCAGCGGCAGCTGCGCCAGCCAAGCAAACCCCGATTTGCCTGATCGAGGTGGAGATGGTCGCGGTGCGCCGAACTGTAATCGGGCGATAGCACCGTGGCGAACAGGCGGCACGCACCGCTTCGCACATCGTGCAGGAAACCGGCCCGCGCCGCATCTCCCTTCCAGTCGCTCAGCACGCTAACCCGCCGGCCATCGGCGAGCACAAAGGCGGCGACATCGATGGCGTCGGCCGTAGCATGTTCGCTCCACTCGCCGGCGCTGCTGCCATAGATACGTCGGCACGAATAGCTGCCGAGATGTTCGATCCGCTTCACTGCCATGCCGAAATGCCGCTGGGCAGCGGGCTGCACCACATCCCACTCCCACATCGCCAGTCCTGCCGCGACCGGGCAGGACATGGTCACTGCCGGGGTCAGCGCAATCGTGCGTGCACCGCCTGGCTCGAGCCGCACGCCATCTGCATAGGCGCAATAGCTGCCCTCCCGTACGGCCGGCACCGCCGCGAAATTCACGCCAGCGGCTCGCAGTAGCGCCCGGCAGCGCGGCGCATCCTCGGTCAATCCCGCCAGCTTGCGCCCGGTAAAGGCCCCGATGGGCCGGCCCAGATCGAGCGGCGTCCAGGGCAAGTCCTGCGGCCGGTCGCGCGTCAGGACGGAGAGGATCAGCGCCGTCGCCGCAATCAGCGCGAAGGCGAAGGTAGCGGCGAGTGCCTGCCGGATCGCCCTCATGCGCGCCGCACCGTGTCGAACCGTTCGCGCGTAACCGGATAGCCCAGCCCCTCCGGAATGCACAGCCAGTCGATACCGCCCTGCTGCTCCTTCCACGGCGAAATCGTCTGCACCGGATGTGCCCGCGCATGCGCCGCGGCAGCGTCGAAATCGTCGAACAGCGCCAGCCGCTCGAGGTTGCGCCGCGTCGGGTAGATGATCATCGCCTCCCCGGCATCGGCCATGCGCAGCACCTCGGTCGCGGGTGCCCAGAACAGACGGACATTCTCGCTGCCGTCGACAAGCGGTGCCGCGTCCTGCGGTGCCCGCGCAAGGTAGAAGCGGGTATCGAACACACGATGCGGCAGGCCCCAGGGCAGCCAGCGTGCAAAGGGCACCAGCGCTTCCAGCCGCAACCGCGCACCCGTCGCCGCCAGTGCCTCGCCCATGGACTGTCCCGCGTGGAGCCGCGCGCGTATCGCTGCCAGCGCCTCCGCCGTCGCTTCCAGGCCCGTCGCCAGTCCCACCTCTTCCAGAGTCTCGCGCACGGCGGCGATGCGCGCGGCACGTTCCTCTCGATCCCCTTGCTCGATCGATGCCAGCGCATGATCGCTCGCATCGACACGACCACCGGGAAATACCAGCGCCCCGCCCGCAAACGTCATCGCCTGCGACCGCTCGACCATCAGGATTTCGGGCTGGCCGCGCGGCACGTCGCGCAGCACGATCACCGTGGCTGCAGGAATGGCTTCGGGCGGGACCATGCCCCGCCTTAGCGCGCTCGTCACGAAACCGCGAGCGCGCTCACGTCAGGTATCGCTGATGAGGGGGGCCACCCGGCCGGCCAGCGCACTGCGCCGGCTGATCGTGAGTTGCGCAAGCAGGCCGGGTTCCGACTGAATCTGCCCGGGTGTAAAGCCGGTGAACTGCTTCACTTCGCGGATCAGGTGCGACTGGTCGTAAAAACCACGGGCCAGCACGTCGTCGATCGTCGCACCTTCCGCGACCAGCGACACTGCGGCACGCAAGGCACGATATTTCCGCGCCAAGCCTTTCGGCCCCGCGCCATACAGCGCCTTGCATTTACGTTCCAACTGGCGAATCGACATGCCGGTGGCCGCCGCGAGATTGCCGATTTCGGGCGATTCCGCGCCGCTCAACCAGGTGTCGACGATTCGGATGAAGGCCGCCTCGCGCGCGCAGCGCGTCCGCAGCAACGTCTTGATGATGGCCTCGCCGCAGCGGACGAGTGCATCGAAATCCGATGCAACGCGCTGCATCTGCGGGACAGCGTCCGCCACCGCCTCGCCAAACAGGGCGTGGAGATCGACGACGCGGTTGGTCATGCCCGAGGCATCCCCACCCACCAGCGCCGCCCAACCCAGCGGCGTAAGGCCCGCACCGAATACCAGCACCGGCCCCTCGGCACGGACATGGAACGCGGCAGTTGTTGGCCCGATCAGGTGCGCATCCGATGCCAGCTGCGCGCAGCCATCCACGAAACGGTATTCGGCTGCGCCCGGCGTCAGGCGAAAGCGGATTTGCGCGTGATCCGCCCGCTCAACATCATCGAAACGGACAACATCCGCGTGAAAACGATAAAACAGAGTGACGAATTCAGCGACCGAACCATCGGGAACAGCATAGTCGAGTTTGATATCTTCCATGGCCCTCCCATTTTCATTGGATGGCATCAAACAGTCATTAGTAAATTCCCATAGGAAAAACCCGAAACGGATATTGTTAATTTACCATCCACTTTGCGAAAGGCATACCCGAACCACCATATCACTGGAGGTGATGAACAGGGTCTTCCCATCCTCACCGAAGCAGCAATTGGCCGCAGCCTTGCCGGTAGAAATCAAACCCAGCCGCCGACCAGCGGGCGAGAGGATATGGATGCCGCCAGGGCCGCTGGCGAACAGGTGCCCGCTTGCCGCCACTTTCATCCCATCCGGCAAGCCGGGCAGCTTCGCCGCGATGCCGCGTCGGAAATCAGCGAAAATCCGCCGCCCGCGCGGCAACCCGTCCGGTCCCAGTGTATAGGCGTGGATATAGGGAGCCTTCTCGTCCGATACGGACACATATAGCGTGCGATTGTCGGGCGACAGGCCGATGCCGTTCGGCCGCGTAAGGCGCGCGTCGATCAGATGGACGCTGCCGTTCGGGTCCAGCCGATAGACACCGTTGAACTTCAATTCCTTGAGCGGCGATTTGTCGCCTTCGCTCAGACCATAGGGCGGATCGGTGAAATAGATCGCGCCATTCTTCGCCTGCACCAGATCGTTGCAGCTGTTGAACCGCTTGCCCTGAAAACGGCCCGCAAGGATGGTCTTTTCCTTGGTGTCGAGGTCAACAGCTGCAATCGCACGGGTGCCGCTATCCGCCATCAGCAGTTCGCCCTTGCGGCCAAGAATCATGCCGTTCGACCCCGCCTCGCGCACGCCTGCCGGGATGGGCCCGGCAAGGCCCGACGGCTTCAGGAACACGTGCTTGTCATGCCCGTCCCAGCGATAGGCGATGTTCGCCGGCGGATCGGAAAAGAGCAGATAGCTGCGGTCAAACCCGCTGGTCTGCCCCGCCGCGTCGGAAGTAACTGCCGCATCGCGTATCCAGACGGGGCCCTCCGCCCATTGGATGCCGGTGCAGATCACTTCGATCGGCGTATGCGCATCAAGCAGCGCATCGAGCGCCGGATCGAGCCGGGTGATCGAACCCACCGTATCCGCCTTTGCAATGCGGGGCAGCAGCGGCAAGGCGGCAAGACCGCCCAGCACGGCACGACGGGTGGCAGCGAAATTCACGGGCATCTCCCTCAAACAAATGGCCAGAGCAGCAGCGCCATGGCGAAACTCGCAAGTCCCGCAATCGTCGCACCCAGCGTCCAGCTGCGAAAGGTCTGCGCCTCGGTAAGCCCCAGATATTGCTTCACCAGCCAGAAGCCGGTGTCGTTGACATGGCTGACCACCGTTGCACCCGCGCCGATCGCCACCGTCACCAGCGCAATCCGGTCGGGGCTCAGCCCCGCGGCGACGATCAGCGGTGCCGCCAACCCCGCGGCGGTTACCATCGACACCGTCGCCGATCCTTGGGCCACGCGGACGAAAGCGGAAAGCAGGAAGGCGAAGACCGGCACCGATACCTGCGCCGCCTGCACCGCCATGGTGATCTGCTTGCCGGCACCCGATTCGATCAGCACTTCCTTGTAGGCCGCCCCTGCACCGATGATCAGCACCATCAACCCCGCCGGCTCCAGCGCCCGTGTGCTGATCGTCGACAAGGTCGCGAAAGACGCGTCCGTCACGAACCGCAGCCACAGCATCGCCGCAACCACGGCGATCATCAGCGCGACAAAGGGATGCCCCAGAAAGGCCAGCACCGACCGCGCAAGCCCCGGCGCCATTGCCTGCCCTGCAACCGTGCCCGCCAAGATCAGCGCCAGCGGCAGCAGCATGGCCGCCAGTGCAGGCAGAAAGCCGATCGGCGCGGTCTGCGGCGCGCCCTCGTCGAGCATCGGTGGTGCACCGATTGCGCCATAGCCCGGCGCGCCATGGGCCAGCTTCGCGAAGACAGGTCCAGCGAGAATAGCGGAAGGGATACCGCAGATCAGGCCATAGAGCGCCATCCGCCCATAATCGGTGTGCAGCAGCTCGGCGACCGCCACCGGTCCCGGATGCGGCGGCAGCAGCGCGTGCATCGTCATCAGCCCGGCGAGTACCGGCAGCGCAAAATAGGTCACGCGCCGCTCTGCCCGCAGCGCCAGCGTGGTGAGCAGCGGCGCAAGGATGATGAAGGCGACATCGAAGAACAGCGGCACGCCGACGAGAATGCCGATCACCGTCAAAGCCCAGGGCGCGCGCCGCTCGCCGAACCAGTCGAGCAGTCGTCGCGCGATCGCCTGTACGCCGCCGGACGCCTCGAGCATGCCGCCCAGCACCGCGCCGAGCCCGATCACCACCGCAACAAAGCCCAGCGCCTCTGCCGTGCCCTTGCGGATCGCTGCGATCACCGCCTGCGGGTCGCTGCCGAACACCAGGCCGGTCGCCAGCGCCACCAGCAACAGCGCGACAAATGGCTGAAACTTCAGGCGCAGCACCAGCAGGATAACGGTCGCGATGCTGCCGGCAACGATTGCCAGCGTATGCCAGGGTTCCACCATCAGACGATCTCCACCCCGCTGGCCAGCGCCGCAGCAGGCGCCTTGCCCTCGCCCGCCGCCGTGATGCGAAAGCGCGCTTCGCTGCGCAGATCGGCCGACGATGCGCCCACCATCAGGCGGATGTCGCCGGGTTCGATCACCCAGCGTCCTTCCCGCCAGAAGGCGAATTGTTCGGGCGTGAGCGTGAAGCGAACCGTCCGGCGCTGCCCCGGGTTCAACGCCACACGGGCGAAACCGTGCAGTTCCGCCACCGGGCGCGAGACGGTGGCAACGGGATCATTCGCGTAAAGCTGCACCACTTCCTCGGCTCTCACAGCGCCGCGATTGGTCACGGTGACCGAGGCAACGATCCGCCCGCCCGGCGCAACCGTCTCTGCGCTCAGCACCAGCGGTTCATAGGCGATGTCGCCATAAGTGAGCCCGTGACCGAACGGAAACAGCGGACCGATACCGACATCGTGATAGCGCGCGCTATCGACCAGCAGGTCCGGATTGGCCGGACGCCCGCTCGGCAGATGCGCATAAGATTGCGGCGACTGGCCGGTAACGCGCGGCATACCAATCGGCAGGCGACCACCCGGTGCCGCCTTGCCCGTCAGAATATCGGCGATAGCGGGGCCGCTCTCTATACCGAGCAGCCAAGTCTGCAGCACCGCCGGAATACCCGCCAGCTCGCGCTCCAGCGCCAGCGGCCGGCCGCCCATCAGGATGGCGACGATCGGCTTCCCTGTCGCTTTCAGCGCCGCGAGCAGCGCGCCCTGCGCGCCGGGGAGGCCGATTTCGGCATAGCTGCGCGCCTCCCCGGTAAAGTCGAAGTCTTCGCCGATCGCCACCAGCACCACCTCTGCGCGTCCGGCCGCCTCGACGGCCGCGGCGATGCCGGCGCTATCGGTGCTGCGCGGTCCGGCGCCGGGCACATACACAGCATCGGGCAAGGCGGTACGCAGCGTCACGGCATCGGCCGCCTGCCCGCGGGCCTTCCACGATCCGATGGCAGAGGCTGCATCGTCCGCGAGCGCGCCGGCCAGCGCCAGTTTCGCGCCCGGCTTGAGCGGCAACAGCCCGCCGTCGTTGCGCAGCAGCACCACCGAGCGCCGGGCCAGATCGCGCGCTTCGCTGCGACGGAGCGGCGCCTTGTCCCGCACGGGATCGCCAAAGCCATAGGGATTGTCGAACAGGCCCAGCCTGGCCTTGGTGGCAAGAATGCGCTCGACCGCCGCATCGATCAGCGGGACCAGACTAGCATCCTGCGTCGCAGCCTCGGCGAGACAGGTGGCATAGCTGCCGCTCGCCATGTCCATGTCGACGCCCGCCTTCAGTGCAAGCACCGCGGCTTCTCGGGCATCGGCGGCGACACCGTGATTGACCAGTTCGCGGATGGCATTCCAGTCGCTGACCACCAGCCCCTGATAGCCCCATTGCGCGCGCAGAAAGCCACGGACCAGCGTGGCATTGGCCGTCATCGGCACGCCATCGAGCGCATTGAACGCCGTCATGAAGCTGCCCGCACCCGCGCGCGCGGCGGCATGGAACGGCGGCAGATAGACTTCGTGCAATGCCTGCTCGCTCATGTCAGCGCTGTCGTAATCGCGCCCGCCGATAGCGGCGCCATAGCCGACGAAATGCTTGGCACAGGCCATCATCCGCATGCCGCGCGCAAGGTCCGTCCCTTGCAGACCGGCCACCTGTGCCTCGGCAATGCGGCTGCCGAGATAGGCGTCCTCGCCCGCCCCCTCGACCACCCGGCCCCAGCGCGGATCGCGCGCGATGTCGACCATCGGCGTGAAGGTCCAGTGCAGCCCGGCAGCCCAGGCTTCTTCCGCCGCGATCCGCGCCGCCTGTTCGGCCACCGCCACGTCCCAGCTCGCCGCCAGCGCAAGCGGCACCGGCAGGATGGTGCGATAGCCGTGGATCACGTCCATCCCGAACAGCAGCGGAATCTTCAATCGCGATTCCTCCACCGCCACCCGTTGCAGGTCACGCAGCGGCTCGGCGCCGGCGACGTGGAGGAACGAGCCCATTTCACCGCGCCGGACGCGGTCGAGCATCGCCGCATCCAGCTTTGAATTAAGCGACTTTTGCCGGCCGCCGGCAATCTGGTTCATCTGGCCGATCTTTTCGGCCAGCGTCATCTGGCCGATCAGCGCCTTTATCCGCGCCGCATGATACGCAACCGGACGAACGGCACGCGCGAGCGGAACCCAGCTCGACGCGGCGAGCAACGTGCCCGCCGCCATTACCTCCCGCCGATTCATGCGAGCGGGAGCGCGCGGTGTTCGCGGGCGGAACGATAAATGGCTTCGATCAGCCGCATGTCGCGCAATCCCTCCTCGCCGGAAACGATCGGCTCACGCCCGGTCATCGCACATTCGGCAAGATGATCGAGCTGCCCGACAAACTGGTTCTTGGCCGGCGGCGGCAGCACCACCTGCTGCTGTTTCCCGCCGATCCGCGTCCACATCTGATGGCCCTCATAAGGGGTGGCGGGCTCCATCCCCACCCAACCCTTTGTGCCGGTGACGCGAAAAGCGTTGTGGCCCGAGCTGTAGCTCGACACGCAATTGGCGATTATCCCGCTCGGAAAGCGCAGCTGGAAATCGATGCGGTCCTCGACATTACGAAACCGGGGGTCGCTGCGGTCGGTAACTTCCATCGCGCTCACTTCCACCGGTTCCTGCCCGGCCAGATAGCGCGCGGCGTTGAGGCTATAGATGCCGATATCCATCAGCGACCCGCCCCCCGACATCGGCTTGTCCAGCCGCCACTGGTTGGGCTGGGCATAGAAGCCATGTTCGGCGGTGATCAGTGTCGGTCGCCCCAGCGCGCCGGACTGCACCGTTTCGATCGCCTTCAGGTTATAGGGCTCGAAATGGCAGCGATAGCCGATCATCAGCTTCCTGCCGGCCTGCTTTGCCGCGGCGATCATCGCCTCACATTCGGCGGAGGAGATCGCCATCGGCTTTTCGCACAGCACATGCTTGCCAGCCTTGCTCGCGCGTATCGAGTATTCGGCATGCATGTTGTTGGGCAGCACGACATAGACCAGATCGATGTCGGGATTGTCGCGCATCCGGTCGTAGGTCTGGTAGTTGTACCAGTGCGTCTTGGGGATCCCGTATTCAGCGCCGTACTTCTCCAGCTTGGCGGGCGTTCCGCTGACCAGCGCCTTCAGTTCGGCGAATTCGCAATCCTTGATGCGCGGCATGATCTGGTTGACGGCATAATTGCCTAGTCCAACAATAGCATAGCCCAGCTTGCGCTTGCCGGCCGCCCATGCGGGCCGGCCGATCGCCCCCGCCATTACGCCCGCACCTATTCCGCCCAGCAGTTCGCGCCGCGTCGCCATAGATCGTCTCCCAGCCACTCGGCATGTTCTCCGCCGATAGGTGATAGCGCTATCAGCAAACCGCGCAGACGGCTAGGTATCCCGTTCAAACTACGCCGGAAGTTGTACCCGCGCACGCAGACCGCCACCGATGCGGTTGCGCAGCGTTATCTCGCCGCCATGGGCCCTGGCCACCGCGCGCGCGCTGGTCAGGCCCAGCCCCATACCGCCGGTATCGCGGTTGCGGGAACCCTCGCTGCGGAAAAAGGGATCAAACACACGCTCAAGCTGCGCTTCCGCAATGCCCGGCCCTTGATCGCGCACTTCGATCACCACCTGATGCGCCTCGCGCGTCAGCTGCACCTCGGCACCGCCCGCATACTTGACAGCATTCGATACGAGATTGTTGAGCAGGCGCTTCAGCGCCACCGGATCACCGGTGATCACCACCGGATCGCCGGGCTCCAGCGCAACTTCTTCGCCGCGGTCGTATGCCTCATCGATCACCGTTTCCACTAGCGAGCGCAAATCGAGCTGGCGGCGCACGGCAGCATCGCCGCGGTCGCGCACATAGGCCATCACGGCAGAAATCATCGCCTGCATTTCGCGTATATCGCCCTCGCACGCGCTGCGAACCTCCGGGGGCGCCGCTTCCAGCCGCAGCCCCAATCGCATCAGCGGCGTGCGCAGATCGTGTGCGACGGCGGCAATCATCATCGCGCGATCCTCGACATAGCGGTTGAGGCGTGCCTGCATCCGGTTGAGCGCACGGGCGGCATCAGCAATTTCGGGGGGGCCAGTCAGCTCCAGTGGCGGTGCCCGCGGATCACGGCCCAGTCGATCCGCCGCAGCGGCAAAGGCACCGATCGGCTTCGCGAAACGCTGCGCCAGCGTCCAGGCGAAGGGCGCGACAGCAATCGCCGACAGCAGCAGCCAGAGCAGCACGAACCAGCGCCATGGCTCACCGGTTTCGGCGCTCACCACGATCCATCGCCCGCTCGGCAGGCGCGCCTGCGCGGTGAAATCGCTCATGATCACCACATCGCGCGCGGCAGCGGCACTAAGAAACGGGGGCGTCGGCGGAACGCTCGAGGGATCATAGTGCGGCTGGCGCTGCAATGGCGGCGGCGGGAAGCTGACGATCACATACGAATCAGGTACGCCCAGCACTGCTGCGAGCGCCTTCTGGATACGTTCGGCACGCGGGCTCCAGGGGGCGGGCTTGCCCTGGGCAACGATGTGGACGTCGAAAAGCTCATGGCCGGAATGCGGCTGCTGCATCGCCTGGGCAACTTGGCCGACGGTATAGAGCTTGGCCTTGGGCGCCTGCACCGCGATCAGCGCCGCCAGGTTTAGCAGCTGCACGACCGCGACACAGAAGAGCATCAGGAGGAAGATGGTCAGGAACAGCGGCGAGTCCGCCCCGCCCGCCTTCCTCACGCGCGCCTCACGCCCGCGCCACACGCGGCACGAACAGATAGCCTTCGTTACGCACGGTGCGGATGATTTCGTCAGCGCCCGAACGCAATTTGCGCCGCAACCGGCTTACCTGCACGTCGATCGCCCGGTCATAGGCATCCGAGTCGGGCCCACGCGCGGCCGCCAGCAGTGCCTCGCGCGTCAGCACCCGCCGCGGCCGCTCGATGAAAACGCGCAGCACCGCAAATTCGCCATCGGTCAGTCCTACCAGCACGCCATCGGGATCGAACAGCTCGTGGCTGCCCAGATCGATCCGCCAACCCTCAAAGCTATAGACGTCGCCGGGCGGCGGCGGCGCGATCGCGCCACGCTTGCGCAAAGCGGCACGCACGGTCGCCAGAATTTCGCGGGGGCTGCACGGCTTGGGCAGATAATGGCTGGCACCGACTTCCAGGCCCAGAATACGGTCCTGCTCCTCGCCCAGCGCGCTCAGCAGGATCACGTCGGGACCATCCTGTCGCGAAATGCGGCGACAGGCAGAAAGCCCGTCCTCGCCGGGCATCATCACGTCCAGAATGACCAGATCGACCGGCGTATTCGCAAGGATCTGGTCCATATCGCGAACGTTCGCAGCAGTCTCCACCTTATACCCACGCGCGCCCAGGCTGTTGGCCAGCAGCAACCGGATGTCGTGATCGTCATCGACGACGAGCAACGTCGCCGAATCGTCTGTTACCGGATGAGCTTCCTGCATCGCTTATTCGCCTTGTTGGTGATTCCCCTTCCCGCGTCGGCGGTATAGGTCATCCCAGTCGAGTATCAATCGGCAACCCATTTTTCAGGGTCAGGGTCACCGGCGTGCGCTCGGCGATTTCCGCGAGCCGCGCCGCCTGCGCGCCATCGACCCCGGCGAACACCAGCACCCGTTCGATCCGCAGCTTTTCGCCCTGGCCGTGCAGGAACAGCCGTACCTCCACCGTCTCCAGCGGCCAGGCCTTGCGATCAGCATACATGCGAAGCGTGATCGCAGTACACGCGCCCAAGCTGGCGAGCAGCAATTCATAAGGGGCCGGGCCGGTATCGCTGCCCCCGCGCGAGACCGGCTCGTCGGCGGTCAGGGCCCGCGTGCCCAGGTCGATCGCAGTGGAATAGCTGTCGCGCCCGACACGGGCGATGGCGTGCGTCATGGTCGATCCCCGGCTTGCACCGCACTGCGATAGTGGAATGCGTTGAAATTGCCAGCCTTTGCCGCTCGACGAGGCCACGGATGGGCGCAAAGGCCACAGGTGTAATCTTCTGTAATTTATGGGTTCATTACGCCGACGGCGACATCTCCCCAGCGCTTCTTAACGGGCGACGCTGCTAGGCGGCTGCCGCTCGATCGCTTCGCACCGACAAAGCGGAACGCGAGGCTCGATCGCATAAAAGGGAACACCGATGACGATTACTGCAATTGGCCTCGCCGCCAGTCTCACGCTTACGCAGGGGCCCGCTAGCGATGGCGCAACGCGCCCGATAGCTGATCCGGTCGCAGCGACGGCCGACCAGACGCAAAATGCGCCCGCCAACCCCGCTGCCCCCGCAGCCCCGGCGAGCACTCCTGTCGCGCCGGTGCAGGTGACGGATGGGGCGTTGGGGACTAGAGTCATTGGTCGCTTTTTCCGCTATCAGGCGGCAGAGATGGGCAAGGTCGCATCGCCGATTTCGGACCCCAATGCACCTGCTGGCCGCCGTGACGGCTGGACGCCGCAGCCCGTCAACGCACCGCCGATGCCGTTCACCGAATGGCCCTATGGCGGCGCGACCAGCCTGGGCGTCAATCGCCCCAATTCAGTCGACAGCCCGCTGATGGTGGCGATTGCCCATACCGGCCTGGGCGAAGCGATGAGCAAGGCGCATATCCAGGTCTATGGCTGGGTCGATGTCGGCGGCAATATTTCCACGTCGGATCGCCGCCAGGGCAACCAGCCCGCAGCGTACGACTATAACCCCAACGGGGTGCAGCTCGACCAGACCGTGCTCTATGTCGAGCGCACGCCCGATACCGTGCAGACAGACCATTTCGACTGGGGCTTTCGCATTTCGGCGCTGTACGGCGGCAACTATCGCTACACCCTGTCCTACGGACTGTTCTCCGGCCCCTATCTCAACCGCAATGCGTCCAACGGATTCGACATGCCGATGGTCTATGGCGACCTCTATTTCCCCAAGGTCGCCAAGGGGCTGGAACTGCGCGTCGGCCGCTTCATTGCCCTGCCCGATATCGAAGCGCAGCTTGCGCCGAACAACTATATGTACAGCCACTCGCTGACCTACAGCTTCGACAACTACACCAACACTGGCATCCAGGCGACGCTGGCGCTGAGCAAGAATCTGTTCGTCCAGCTGGGCCTGACCGGCGGCAGCGACACCGCGATCCTGAACATGGGCAAGCACATCGCCAACCCGTTCCCCAGCCCGCTCTATCCGGGCAAGACGTTCCGCAAGGATCCGGGCGCCCAACCCTCGTTCACCGGCTGCATCCGCTACCAGACCGACACCGCGCGCGATGCCCTCTATGCCTGTGCCGATGCGATCAACACCGGCACCTGGGGCTATAACAACCTGCAATGGCTGGGTTTCACCTATTACCACAAGTTCACCGACCAGTGGCATGTCTCGTTCGAGACCTATAATCTGTACGAGACAAAGGTTCCCAACAGCAACAATCCGGTCGTTCAGAACGCGGCGGCCAATGGCGGCACGCCGTTCGCCAGCCTGGCGTTCAATGCGCCGAACATGGCCCAGTGCCATGACAGCACCGTGCTGACCTGCACGGCCAAGGCATTCGCGATGCTGGCCTACACGAACTACCAGCCGACGCCCCGCGACAATATCTCGCTGCGCACCGAATATTATAATGACGAGGAAGGCCAGCGGACCGGCGTCGCGACGCGCTACTATGACATCGCGATCGGCCTGCAACATTGGTTCAGCCCGCAGATCGAGATGCGGCCGGAAGTCGCCTATTATCGCTCGATCGACGCCAATGCCTTCAACGGCAATGCCGCTCTGGGTGTCGCCCCGAACAAGAACCACCAGCTGGTACTTTCCGGCGACGTGATCCTTCACTTCTAGTCGATGTCGCCGGGGCCGACCGTTCGGCCCCGGCGCATTTCCCAATGCAATCCAGGGAACCGCCCTTGCGGATTCTGCTTGTCTTTCCGCCCCGAGCGATCCCGCCGAAGCTGAGCGGCCACCTCGCCGCCGCGGGCTTCGATCTGGAGCATAACGCCAGCCTTGCAGAGGCACGGGAACGCCTTGCCGATGCCTGGCCGGACTGCCTGCTGCTCAGCCGCAAACAGCGTGACGGCGACGCCATTACGCTGGTGGATGAGCTACGGCGTACCGGGCGGCCGCTACCGATCCTGATCCATGATCCGGGCGCTTCGGCAATGACGCGCATCGCCGGACTGGACGCTGGTGCCGACGATTATCAGGCGCAGTGGTGCCTGCCCGATGAGATCGTGGCCCGTCTCAGGGCGCTGGTCTCCCCTTTCGACCACATCCACGGATCGGAGATCCGCTGCGGTCCACTTGTATTCGACACCTTCCAGCAGCGCGCGTCGATGCACGGCAAGCCGCTGGACCTCAGCTTCCGCGAAACCCAGATGCTCGCGCTGCTCGCACGCCGCGCCGGAATGGTCGCCAGCGCGCCCTATATCGAATCGCAGCTCTTCGGGTCTGAAGCGATGCTGGGGTCGAACGTCGTCGCCGTTACCATCCACCGCCTGCGCGCCAAGTTGCGCGAAGCCGGCGGCGATGTCCGGATCGCGACCGTCAAGGGGATCGGCTACCGGCTGCAGGCAGAGCCGGCGCTTCAGGCCATCAGCCGATAGCCGACGCCGGGCTCGTTGCGGATCAGGAGCGGGCGCGCTGGATCGTCTTCCAGCTTGCGACGGACGCCGCGCGCCGCGACGCGCAGATATTCCACATCGCTTTCATGTCCCGGCCCCCACACATTGCGGAGCAACTGGGCGTGCGTCACGACCCGGCCGGGATGGAGCGCCAGTTCCGCAATGAAGCCGAATTCCTTCGGCGTCAGATGCACTTCCTCGCCTTCCCGCCGAACCAGCCTGGCGTCGAGGTCGATTTCCACCGTGCCGATCCGCACCACCGGCGCGCCGGCTTCCCGGGTCAGCCGATGGCGCAGCGCGGTGCGGACGCGCGCCAGCACTTCTTCGGTATCGAACGGCTTGGTCACGTAATCATCGGCGCCAAGGTCCAGCGCAGTGACCTTTTGCTCGGTTTCGTCGCGTGCCGAGACCACCAGCACCGCCACGCCGGCCGCCTTCAGCAGCGGCACCAGTTCCAGCCCGTCCCGGTCGGGCAGGCCTAGGTCGAGCAGCGCGACCTCGGGCTTGTCGATGTGCAGCGCATTCAGCGCCTCGCGCGCGGTGCCCGCCTCTACCACCTTATACCCGGCGCGGGTCAGGCTGGTCGCGAGCAAACGGCGGATCGCCGCCTCGTCATCGACGACAAGCAGGCGGGCAGCGGGGTTCATTCGGCGTCTCCGGTCCTCAGCAGATGCGCCTCGTCGAAACGCAGGGTGAAACAGGCGCCGCCGCCCTCGGGGCGGTTGGACGCCGTCACGGTAAGTCCCATCGCCTCGGCAAAGCCCTTGACGATCGCCAGCCCTAGCCCGGTGCCGCCCTTGCGGTCCGATCCTTCGATCCGGGTGAAGGTTTCGAAGATGCGCGTTTCCTCGCCCGGCGGCAGGCCCGGCCCCTCGTCACGCACGTCGAGCGCGAGGCCGGAGGATAGCCGCCGTGCCGCAACCGTGATCGGCGCCCCCGCCTCACCATATTTGGCGGCGTTTTCGAGGAGATTGATCAGGCAGTGGTGGAACAGCTGCGGATCGACGCGGACCAGCGGCAATTCGGGCGATACATCCAGCCGGATCGGATGCCCTTCCAGCACGCGGCGCAGGTCGTGCACGGCCGACGCAATGGCTTCAGCCAGATCGACCGGCTCGATCGTCTGGTGCAAGGCGCCCGCTTCGATCCGCACCATGTCGAGCAGATTGGCGACGAAGCGGTTAAGCCGTTCCGCCTCGCCACGGGCAGCGGCGAGCTGTTCGGCCTGGGCGGGACTTTCAGCCTCCAGCCCGGCGAGCATTCCCAAGATGGTCGTAAGCGGCGTGCGCAGATCATGGCTGACGGAGGACAGCAGCGCCGCGCGCAACCGGTCGCGTTCCTGCAACTGGGTGATCGTCGCCATCTCCGATTCCAGTCCGATCCGTTCCAGCGCCAGCGCCGCCTGGTCGATCAGGCTCATCAGCAGCGGCAACTGGTCGGGCCGGATCGGCTGGCCGGCATCGGGGCTGGCGATGCCGAACACCCCCAGCACCCGCCCGCCTGCCGCGAGCGGGTGGAACAGCCATTCGCTTGCCGTCAGCGTGTCGGATCCACGCCCGGCCGGCTTGTTATGCTCGAACGCCCAGCGCGCTGCGGCCTGCTCCAGCATTTCCAGCCGATCCTCGGCCGGATAGGCCGCTGCCAGCCGCAGTCCCTCAGGCCCCGGCAGCAGCAGCACCGTATTGGCGTCGAGCATCCGCGCCACTTCCGCACACAGGGTCTGGCCCAGGTCCGCATATTTGCTGACACCGGTCAGCAGTCGAGCAAAGCCGGCGAGCGAGCTGTTCTGCGCCGCGCTGCGCTGGGCGAGGTCCGCCTGCACCCGCACCCGCGCCGCGAGCTGGCTGCTGACGATGCCGACACCCAGCAGCACCATCACCGTCAGGATGTTGCGGGGATCCTGGATGGTGAACGTGTGGGTCGGCGGAATGAAGAAGAAGTTATAGGCGAGCGACGAGACCAGCCCGGTCACGATACCGGGCCAGAGGCCGTAGCGGGTCGCCGCGACCATCACCGGCAGCAGGTAGAGCAGCCCGATATTGACCAGCGTGCCTTCGGGAAACACAACCCCGAGCAACGTTACGAGTGCGGTCAGGCCCAGTGACACCAGATAGGCTTCGGCCGAGCCAAAGGCGATCCGCCGGCGTTCGCGGCGGCCTTGATCGGCTTCGCCGCCACTGAGCGGCAGGACATGCACGGCGACGCCCGGCGTTTCGCGCACCAGCCGGTCGACCACCGATCCGTGGCGCAGCTCGAACAGGCGCGAACGCGCTGACTTGCCTACGATCAACTGCGTCGCCCGCGCCTCGGCGGCAAAGCGCTTCAGCCCCTCGATTACGCTTTCGGCGGGTACACTCGCGACCTGCCCGCCCAGCTGGCTCGCCAGATGTAATGTAGAGGCGATCCGCGCTTCGTCCGCTGCATGCAGCGTTCCGCTTCGGGCGGTTTCGATATGCACCGCCGTCCAGGGCGCACGCAGCGCATCGGCGGTGCGTTTGGCGGCGCGCACCAGCTCGGCCGATCCGGGCAGTTCGCTCACCGCGACCACCACGCGCTCGCCGCCGGCCCAGGTGCCGGCCAGCGCGTGCGCCCTGACATAATCGAGCATCTGGGCATCGACCGCCTGCGCCGCCCGCCGCAGCGCCAGCTCGCGCAGCGCCGACAGGTTCGATTTGGAAAAGAAATGGCCCAGCGCCCGCGTCGCTTCCTCGGGCACATAGACCTTGCCGTCCTTCAACCGCTCGATCAGTTCGTCGGGCGGAATGTCGACGACTTCGATCTCGGCAGCTTCGAGCACCCGGTCGGGCAACGTCTCCCGCACCCGCACGCGGGTGAACGATGCAACAACGTCGTTCAGGCTCTCGATATGCTGGATATTGACGGTGGAATAGACGTCGATCCCCGCCGCCAGCAGTTCCTCGACATCCTGATAACGCTTGTCGTGGCGGCTGCCCGGAGCGTTGGTATGGGCAAGCTCGTCGACCAGCACCAGTTGCGGGCGGCGGGCGAGGATCGCGTCGAGGTCCATCTCCTCGATGCGGCGGCCCTGATAGTCGACAGCGCGGCGCGGCACGATCTCGAAACCGTGCGTCATCGCCTCGGTCTCGGCGCGGCCATGGGTTTCAACGACGCCGATCACCACGTCGATGCCGGCGCGGCGGCGGGCCATGCCGTCCCCCAGCATCTCATAGGTCTTGCCCACCCCGGGCGCCGCACCGAGGAATACCTTCAAACGGCCGCGGCCCTCCTGCGCGGCTTCGCGCAGAAAGGCCTCAGGCGACGGGCGCTGATCGGGGTCGGGACGGGAATTCACTTAGCGCTATGTGCCTCGCCCGCCCCCAGCCTGTCGAGGGCCAGATTGAGCGCCAGGACATTGACGTGCGGTTCGCCGATAAAGCCGAGCAGCGGCTGTTCGGTCTGGGCCGCAACCAACGCTTGCACTTGCTTCACGGGCAGGTGCCGCACCTCGGCAACGCGAGCTGCCTGAAAAAGAGCCGCCTCGGGGCTGATGTCGGGATCGAGCCCCGAGGCGGAGGTCGTCACCAGGTCGGCGGGAACCTGACCTCTTGGTGCGATACCCAGTTTGGCGACATCGCCCTTGATACGATCAGCCAGCGCCTGGCTGGTCGGGCCGAGGTTGGAGCCCGACGAAGCCGTGGCGTCATAGCCATCCTTGCCCGCGGCCGAGGGGCGCGGATGGAAATAGCCGGCACCGTTGAAATTCTGGCCGATTAGTTCGGAACCGACCACGCGGCCCTTTTCGGTGACAAGGCTGCCATTGGCCTGATGCGGGAAGGCAAGCTGGCCCACGCCGGTGATCGCGGCAGGGTAAGCGAGCCCCAGCAACAGCGCGAACAGCACGGTCAGCACCACGGCGGGGCGGACGGCAGAGGTAAGATCGTTGAGCATCGTAGTTTCCTTTGTCCCGTCCCGCCTGCGTTCCCCTTGCGCGTGGCGGGGGCAGCGGCGGGGAGGGAATAATCGCGTTGAAGAGCCTCAGGCCAATCCCAGCCCGGTGACGGCAAGGTCGATCAGCTTGATCCCGGCGAACGGGGCAATCAGCCCGCCCAGCCCGTAGATCGCGAGATTGCGTGCCAGCAGCGGGCCCGCCCCGATCGCGCGATACTGCACGCCCTTCAGCGCCAGCGGCACCAGGCAGGGGATGATCAGCGCGTTGAAGATGATCGCCGACAGGATCGCCGACTGCGGGCTGGCCAGCCCCATCACGTTCAGCACGCCAAGGCCGGGGTAGAAGGCAATGAACATGGCCGGGATGATGGCGAAATATTTCGCCACGTCGTTGGCGACCGAGAAGGTCGTCAGCGCGCCGCGCGTCATCAACAGCTGCTTGCCCAGACCGACGATCTCGATCAGCTTGGTCGGGTCGCTGTCCAGGTCGACCATGTTGCCCGCCTCGCGCGCAGCCTGGGTGCCGGTGTTCATCGCCACGCCGACGTCCGCCTGGGCCAGCGCCGGCGCATCGTTGGTGCCGTCGCCGCACATCGCGACCAGCTTGCCGCCCTGCTGTTCCTTGCGAATCAGCGCCAGCTTGTCCTCAGGTGTGGCCTCCGCGAGGAAGTCGTCCACGCCTGCCTCGGCAGCAATCGCGGCGGCAGTCAGCGGGTTGTCGCCGGTGATCATCACCGTGCGGATGCCCATCCGGCGCAGTTCGGCAAAGCGTTCACGCACCCCGGCCTTGATCACGTCCTTCAGCGCGATCACGCCCAGAAGCCGGCCGTCCTGCGCCACTGCCAGCGGCGTCTGGCCCGAGCGGGCGATTGCGTCGGTCATGGTGCGCAGCTCGGTCGCAGCGGCGCTGTCGCCCAGCCCGGGATTGGCGCGAAGCACTGCGTCCACGGCGCCCTTCTGGATCAGCCGCTCGCCCAGCTGCACGCCGGAGATGCGGGTCTGCGCAGTGAACGGAATAATTTCCGCACCAGCCGGCAATTCGCGTTCGGCGACGCCGAATTTCTCGCGCGCCAGCACCACGATCGAGCGCCCCTCGGGCGTTTCGTCGGCAAGGCTTGCGAGCAGTGCGGCGCGGGCGAGATCGTCCACCGAGATGCCCGAAACCGGGCGGAACTCGCTCGCCTGCCGGTCGCCGATGGTGATCGTGCCGGTCTTGTCGAGCAACAGCGTGTCGACATCGCCCGCAGCTTCGACCGCGCGGCCCGACTTGGCGAGCACGTTGAAGCGCACGAGCCGGTCCATGCCGGCAATGCCGATCGCCGAGAGCAGCGCCGCAATCGTCGTGGGGATCAGCGTGATGAGCAGCGCCGCGAGGATCGCCACCGGCACGCTGCCGCCGGCATAGCGGGTGAAGCCCGGAATGCTGCCGACCGCGATGAGGAAGATGATCGTCAGTCCGACGAGCAGGATGGTCAGCGCGATTTCGTTCGGCGTCTTCTGCCGCTCTGCGCCTTCGACCAGGGCGATCATGCGATCGAGAAAACCCTGGCCGGGATCCTGCGTCACACGGACCTTGATGAAGTCGGAGATCACGCGCGTGCCCGCCGTCACGGCGGAGCGGTCGCCGCCCGCCTCGCGGATCACGGGCGCGCTTTCGCCGGTGATGGCGGCTTCGTTCACGCTGGCAACGCCTTCGATCACCTCACCGTCGGCCGGGATCAGGTCGCCGGTTTCGACCAGCACGATCTGCCCCTTGCGCAGCCGCGCGGCGGCGACGACTTCAATGCCCGATGCACCCACCAGCCTTTTGGCGGTCAGCTCGGACTTAGTCGCCCGCAGCGACGCGGCCTGGGCACGCCCGCGCCCTTCGGCCAGCGCCTCGGCAAAGGTGCCGAACAGCACGGTCAGCCAGAGCCACACGATCAGCTGGATCTGGAAGCCCAGGGGCAAATGCTCGCCGCCCAGCGCCAGCAGCACCGTCAGCAGCAGCGCCACCACCGCGGTGGTGAACAGCACCGGATTCTTGACCAGATCGGCCGGATGCAGCTTGCGGAAAGCGTCGCCGATCGCCGGCCCGATCAGCTTTGCCGAAAAGATGGAAGAGGCAGTCGACATCGATTCTACTCCAGTTCCCCCTCGTTCGCAGGGGACGGACACCGCCTGGGCGGCGAAAAACGGGGTGAGGGTGGGCACCTACAGGGGACGACGTCGCACCCACCCTCCCCCTCTCCCGACGGGAGAGGGATTCGTCAGAACAATTGGCCGTGCAGCATCGCGAGGTGCTCGGCGATCGGCCCCAGTGCCAGGCCGGGCAGGAAAGTCAGCCCGCCGACCACCAGGATGATGCCGACCAGCAGCCCCACCCACAGCAGCCCGGTCGTCGGGAACGAGCCTGCGCTTTCGGGGTGATACTTCTTCGCCGCCAGGCTGCCGGCGATCGCCAGCGCAGGAACCAGCATGAAGAAGCGGCCGATCCACATCGCCACCGCCAGCAACCCGTTGTAGAAGGGCGTGCCCGCGGTCAGCCCCGCAAAGGCCGAGCCATTGTTGCCGGTCGCCGAGCTGAAGGCATAGAGTATCTCGCTGAACCCGTGGGGCCCCTTGTTGAGCGGCCCGGCCAGCCCGTCGGGCAGCACGGCGGCCAGCGCGGTGAAGCCGAGGATCATCAGCGGCAGCACGGCAATGGCCAGCACCGCCAGCTTCACTTCGCGGCCCTCGATCTTCTTGCCAACATATTCAGGCGTACGGCCGACCATCAGGCCCGCAACAAACACGCTCAGCAGCGCAAACAGCAGGAAGCCATAGATGCCCGATCCGACGCCGCCGACGACGATCTCGCCGAGCTGGATGTTGAACATCGGGATCATTCCGCCGAGCGGCGTGAAGCTGTCATGCATCGCATTGACCGCGCCGCACGACGCCGCCGTGGTGATGACCGAGAACAGCGCCGAAGCAGCCACGCCGAAACGGACTTCCTTGCCCTCCATATTGCCGCCGGCAAGGCCCATGGCGTGGTGGATCGGGTTGCCCGCCGCTTCCTGCCAGTAAGTGATGCCGACGCCGGCGAGGAACAGCACCATCATCGCCGCGAGCAGCGCCCAACCCTGGCGGGTGTTGCCCACCGCCTTGCCGAAGGTCCAGGTCAGACCGATGCCGATCAGGAAGATCGACAACATCTGCACGAAATTGGTGAGCGCCGTGGGATTCTCGAACGGGTGCGCCGAATTGGCGTTATAGAAGCCGCCGCCATTGGTGCCGAGCATCTTGATCGCTTCCTGGCTGGCGACAGGGCCGACCACCAGCGTCTGGTGCGCGCCTTCCAGCGTGGTCAGATCGATCGTGCTGGCAAAGGTCTGCGGCACGCCGCTCGCGAGCAGATAGAGCGCATAGACCATGCTGAGCGGCAGCAGCAGATACAGGGTGACGCGCGTGCAATCGGCCCAGAAATTGCCGATGCCGTTCGCCTGCCGTCGGGCAAAGCCGCGGAACAGCGCAAACGCCACCGCAATACCGGTTGCCGCCGACAGGAAGTTGTGAATCGCCAGTGCCATCATCTGGCTGAAGTTCGACAGCGCCGCCTCACCCGAATACCATTGCCAGTTGGTGTTGGTGACGAAGCTGATGCCGACGTTCATCGCCCCGTCGGGGGTGAGGTTCGCCAGGCCGCGCGGATTCATCGGCAGCACCGTCTGCAGGCGCAGTAGCGCATAGGTGAATAGCGTCAGCACCAGCTGGAACAGCAGCAGGTGCACAGCATAGCGGCGCCAGCTCTGCTCGACATCCGGGTTGATGCCGGCAAGGCGATAGAAGCCGCGCTCGACCGGCGCCAGCACGCGGTGGAACGGCGTGCGGCGCCCTTCATAGAGGGCGAAAAGCCACAGACCGATCGGCTTGGCGAGCGCAACGGCGATGGCAGTGAAAGCGAGGATGAGCGCCCAGCCCTGGATAGTCATGGCAGGCCCTTTCAGAACCGTTCGGGCCGTACGAGGACGGCAACGAGATAAGCGAGAAGGCCCAGCGCAGTGAGCCCGGCGAGCGCGAGATCGAGCGTCATCGGATGCCCCTCCTCACGCCTGGTCACACAAACGGACAAAGGCGAGCGTCAGCAGGAACAGCCCTGCCAGTACGCCCACCCACAAAAGATCGGACATGGTCTTGGTCCTCAATCGGCAAAGGGTACAAAAGCGCGGTCAGGCACGGGGATCAGACGGAACAGCCCCGGGCCTTCGATCAGAAAGGCCCATCCCAAGCACCAGCCGACCACGGCGAGTAGCGCCATGGCGAACACGGCAAGACCTGGGCCAGCGGGTACGGGATGGGCCAGCACGCGGTGCAGCCAGATGCCCGCCCAGGCGCATAGCCCGAGCAGCACCGCCCCAAGCGCGCGCACCGCGATCTGAAATTTCCAGCCCGGCCTTTCCGCCGCCAGGCGCTGCAGGATCGCCGCCATCGCCGCCGCTCCCAATTCCCGTGGATGATGCGGAGCGCTGTGACCGCGATTGCGATTAAGGTTCCACGGGGAAGAGTGGCCTTCGCATAAAGAAGCTATAAAGTTTGTGGTCGCGCACGCGCGCGGCGCCTAGAGGCGGGATCATGGACGACGTACATCCGCATTCCGACGCAGATTCCCATCAGGACGGACTTGCCACCCTCGCCATCGGCGCGATCGGGGTGGTGTTCGGCGACATCGGAACCTCACCGCTTTATGCGCTGAAGGAAAGCTTCATCGGCCACCACAAACTCGCGGTCGACCCGACGCACATCTTCGGCGTGCTGTCGCTTGTGTTCTGGACGATGATGCTGATCGTCACCGTCAAATATGTCTTCATCATCCTGCGCGCCGACAACAAGGGGGAAGGCGGCAGCCTGGCACTGCTCGCGCTAATCGGCGCGCGGCTACAGGCGCGGCGCTGGATCGCGCTGATCGGGATGCTGGGCGTGCTCGCCACGGCGCTCTTCTATGGCGATGCAATCATCACGCCGGCCATTTCAGTGCTGTCGGCGGTCGAAGGGCTGGCGGTGGTGCAGGATGGACTAACGCCGCTGGTGCTGCCGATCACCATTGCCATTCTGGTCGGCCTGTTCGCGATTCAATCGCGCGGCACCGCCACCGTCGGCAAGCTGTTCGGGCCGGTGATGATCGTCTATTTCGCGGTCCTGGCAGTGCTCGGCGTGATCGGCATCGCCCATGCCCCGCGTATCCTGTGGGCGCTCAGCCCGCATTATGCGCTGGCCTTCTTTCAGCTTAACCCGACGCTCGCCTTCCTCGCGCTGGGCTCGGTGGTGCTGGCGGTGACGGGGGCCGAAGCGCTGTATGCCGATATGGGCCATTTCGGCCGCAAGGCGATTTCGATCGCGTGGCTCTACATCGCCTTTCCCTGCCTGATGCTCAATTATCTGGGTCAGTCGGCGCTTTTGCTCGAACATCCCGAAGCGATCGAGAACCCCTTCTTCCTGATGGCGCCCGACTGGGCCCGACTGCCGCTCGTCATCCTTGCCACTATGGCGACCATCATCGCCAGCCAGGCAGTGATTTCGGGGGCGTTCTCGGTCACACAACAGGCTGTCCAGCTCGGCTATCTGCCGCGCCTCAAGATCCGCCACACCAGCGCCAAGGCAGCCGGGCAAATCTATGTACCGCTGGTCAACTGGCTGCTGCTGGCGCTCGTCATTCTGCTGGCGCTAGGCTTCAAGAGCTCGAGCAACCTGGCTGCCGCCTATGGCATCGCTGTCACCGGCACGATGTTCATCACCGCCTGCATGCTGGGCGTGCTTACATTCGCAGTGTGGCGCTGGCCGCCGGTGGTGGCAACGCTCGTCACCGGCGGGTTCCTGGTGATCGACGGCGTTTATTTCGCCTCGAACGTCACCAAGATTCCCGATGGCGGCTGGTTCCCGCTGCTAATCGCGGCGATTGCTTTCACCGTGCTCACCACCTGGGCAACCGGGCGCAAGCTGGTGCGCGAGCGGCTGCACGAAGGCGCCATGCCGATCGAGCTGTTCATCCGCTCGGCCTGTCATGCAGTGCCGCGCGTGCCCGGCACCGCCGTGTTCCTGTCCTCGACCGCCGACGACATTCCCCCGGCATTGCTGCACAACCTCAAGCACAACCGGGTGCTGCACGAGCGGGTGGTGGTGCTGACCGTCGCGATCGAACCGGTGCCGCATGTCCGCAGCCAGGCCCGCACCGAAGTCGCGCAAATGGGTGAAGGTTTCTACCGCATCATCCTCCATTACGGCTTCATGGAGGATATCGACGTGCCCGCGGAGCTGGCGCGGATCACCGATGCCGGGGCGCCGTTCAAGCCGATGGACACCAGCTATTTCCTGGCCCGCCAGACGCTGATCCCGTCGCGCCGGCCGGGGATGGCGATCTGGCGCGAAAAGCTGTTCGCCTGGATGGTGCGCAACGCCGAAAGCGCAATGGAATTCTTCAAGCTGCCCACCAACCGCGTCGTCGAACTGGGTAGCCAGGTGGAAATATAAAAGGCGCGCTGCAGTTCCCCGCATCGCTTTTTCCGTCCGCCGATTCGCTATTGCCTAGCCCGCAACTAGGAATAGCATTGATGCGTTGCGGCCTCGATTCGGAGAATCGCGCGCATGACCGGACTCGTCCTTGCCAGCCCTGACCTGTTCTCCGTAGTGACCATGGGCGATGCTCCCTCGCGCTTCTGGCGCGCGGTGCTCGGCCTGCCTCCCCAGGGGGAAGCCCATATCCCTTACACCGCCGAGACGCCCAGCCAGCGGAGCCTGTGGGCCGCACGGCTGGACGACGTGGTGCTGCACGCGCCGCGGCCGGTGTTGCTGGTCGCCAGCGGGGCGAGCTGCTTCGCGGCTGCCTGGTGGGCGCGCCTATCGCCGGCCAGCTATGTGTCGCGTGTCGCGGGCGCGTTGCTGCTGGTGCCGGGGGCCGACCGCCTCGACCCCACGCTGCCCGAGCGGTTCGATTCTCCGCGAGCAGCCTTGCCCTTCCCTTCGGCGCTGGTTGACATCGACCGGCCTGCCCGAAGCGACCCGCAGCGCCTCCACCTGCTCGCCCAGGGCTGGGGCAGCGGCCTGCTCCAGATTCCAGAGCAGGAACGCACGCCGTGGCAAAACGCCCGCGCGCTGGCATTGCGACTGACCGCCCAAATCATCGACCGACGCCTGCGCGTCGCCGATGCGCTGGGTGTGATTATGGAGGACTAAACAGACTCCTAGAAGGCTCCGGCACATCGCCAGAAAATAACCCTCGACATTACAGTGTTATTTACATCCGTTCCGGTTATATCTTGCGGCCTCCTGTAAACGGTGCATGATCCACGCATCGAAGAATCTACAGGAGGAGGATCGCTATGAGTCGGATTATTGCAGCAGCCGCCACGCTGGCGCTGATCGCTACACCTGCGCTGGCAGGCCCGTGCAAGGACGCCAAAGGCAAGTTCGTGAAGTGCCCAACCGCAGCAGCCCCCACAGCCGCTTCGGGCGTAACCAAAGACGCCAAAGGCCGGTGCCACGTCGCCAGCGGTCCGAAAAAGGGCCAGTTCACCAAATGCCCCTGATGCCGCCGATGGCAGAATGAACCCGGCCCTTGCCGATCCGGCAGGGGCCATCATGCTATAAAGAAAAAGAAAGCAAAAGGGCGGCTGGTGGAGCTGAGGGGAATCGAACCCCTGACCTCTGCAGTGCGATTGCAGCGCTCTCCCATCTGAGCTACAGCCCCGCCGCCGGTCCCCGGGGTGCCCCGGGAGGGGCTCCCATTAGCGACAGCCGCAACGCGATGCAACTGGCTTCGCACATTCCCGGCCGGCGGTTTTTTCGCCGCGCCGAAGCGTCTGTACACGCTGCAAATTTCAGGAACTGATCGCGCGCCCGCTCGCTTGTGACGCAGACGGCAACAAGAAATCGCCGCACTTCCCAAGCCCGAAGCAGGAGATAGGCAGATGAACGATCGCAACAATCCCTATGCGCCGAACGATCGCTATGACGGTAGCGATGGCGATTATACCCGCGATTATGGTTCGGGGCGCGATTACAGCTATTCCAGCGCGCGCGACTATACCGCCGCGGGCGAGCTGGGCGGCGGGCGCGGCCGGTATGGCGGGCGCGAGCAGCGGGACTATCGCGACGACTGGAACCGCAACCGGCCCGACTGGCGCACACAGGGTTATGGCCAGCAGCAGCGCTATGGCGGCCAGAACCAGCGCGACCGCGACTTCGGCAGCTATGGCAATTATGGCGGCAACTACGGCGGCTATGGCCAGGGCGGGCAGCAGAACCGCGGCTGGACCGATCGCGGCGCCAGCAACCGCGACTGGGGCCGCAGCGGCGGCGCCGGCAACAACTATGACGACGATCGCGGCTTTTTCGAACGCGCCGGCGACGAGGTCCGCTCGTGGTTCGGCGATGAAGAGGCCGAACGCCGCCGCCGCATGGACCAGCGCCAGGACGAACTGCGCGCCCGCCAGGAAGGCCGCGAGCACCCCGACAATCACTACAGCAGCTGGCGCCGCAGCCGCATCGAGGAGTTCGACCGCGATTACGACGAATATCGCCGCGAGAATGCCCAGCGCTTCCACAACGAATTCGAAAGCTGGCGCACCGAGCGCACCGGCCAGCGCGACGCCCTGCGTCGCGTGACCGAGCATATGGAAGTGGTCGGCTCCGACGACGTGCATGTCGGCACGGTCGACAAGGTGCGCGGCGACCGCATCCTGCTGACCAAGACCGACACCGATGCCGAGGGGCGCCACCACTCGATCCCCTCGCGCTGGATCCAGTCGGTCGACGACAAGGTCCGGCTGCGCAAGACCGCCGAGGAAGCCCAGAACCACTGGCGCGACGAGGAACGGTCGGGCGCGCTGTTCGGCGAGAAGGGTGAGGACCGCACCGACCGCGACGACCAGAACTGGCGCAGCGACCGCAACCTCAACCGGAGCTTCTCGGGCACCTATTGAGCCCGCGCAGCAGAAAGGGGCGCCCGGCCGCGATGCCGGGCGCCCTTTTCACACCCCCCGCCTCACCGCAAAAAGCCGTTCAGCGCCCCGGCAAATGCCTCTGGCTGGTCGAGCATGATGAAATGGCCGCTGTCGGCCACGCCCTGCACCGCCAGATGCGGCGTCCCGGCATATTGCTTGCGGTAAAAGTCGAGCGCCGACACCTCGCCACCCTGCGCCGCCGCCGACGGCACCAGCACCAGCACCGGCGCGGTGATACCGGCAAGTTCGGAGCGCATATCGGTGGTCATGTCCTCATAAAAGGCCTGGGCGCTGACCCGCAGGTCGGCCTGCCGCGTCCAGGCCGCGACCTTCACCCGCGAATCCGGCTTCAGCGCGAGTTGCGCCGCGCTCTGGTTGACGAAGGCATCGGGCAGCGTCTTGCCATAGAGGCTCGCCATCTGCGTGCGCAGCATGTCGGCGACGGGCTTCACGCTCTGCACCGTGGCGTCGACCGAAGACAGCACCCCGACAAACGGCAGCGCATCGACGATCAGCACCCGGCCGGCATCGCCGGGGTGCCGCGCGGCGAGCATCAGCGCAACCAGCCCGCCCATCGAATGCCCCACCACCGGCACCGCACCCAGCTTGCGCGACGCGATCAGGCTGTGGAGATCGGCGACGATACCGTCGAGCACGCCGGGCTGGAGATTGGCGCGCGGATCATCGCCGGCAAAGCCGTTCACCTGCACCGCATAGACGGTGTGGTGCCGGGCGAGATCGGGCACCACACCGTCCCACACCGCGCGCGGGCTCGCCAGGCCGGGGATCAGGATCACCGGGCTGCCGCTGCCCGATACCGACACCGAGACATGGTCCATCTGCACCAGCGCCGCCTCGGCCGGGGCGGCCGCAACCGTCGCCGCACGGGCATGGCCGAACCAGCCATTCGCCACCGCAAGGGCAATGAAAATCGCCGCCCAGGGCAGCGCCCGGTCGCGGCGGCACAGGCAAGACGCCAGACGAGTCATTGGTCGTTCTCCAGTGCGGGATTGACGAAAATCGCTTCGATGGCGAGGCCGAACAGATCGGCGATCTTGAAGGCGAGCGGCAGCGAGGGATCGTAGCGGCCGGTCTCGATGGCGTTGACGCTCTGGCGCGAGACCTCCAGCCGCTCGGCAAGATCCTGCTGGCTCCAGCCGCGCTCGGCACGCAGCACGCGCAGGCGGTTCTTCATGCGCAGCCCCCGTCGCCCCGGCTGCGCAGGCGGATCACCCCCTGGCTGAGCCCCATGCCGAACGCCCACAGCGGAAAGGCGCCCCAGAGCGGGAAATGCGCGACCACCCCGCCCTCTTCCAGAAACCCCCAGACGGTGAAGAAGGCGAGCACCACCCCGAGCCCGCCCAGCGCCGCCGTGGCGTTGGTGGCGCGCAGAAACTCGTCCTTCTCCTCAACGAGATAGAGGCCATAGGCAGTGATCGCCGCAAGCAGCGGCA
The DNA here is from genome assembly GCF_056314225.1 of Sphingomonas sp. DMC6. NCBI lineage: Bacteria > Pseudomonadati > Pseudomonadota > Alphaproteobacteria > Sphingomonadales > Sphingomonadaceae > Sphingomonas > Sphingomonas sp. DMC6. The sequence continues at coordinate 65,060 of NZ_JBQUYT010000008.1, read as the reverse complement.
AGGCCGGCGCCAGTGCCAGCAGGAACAGCGCCGCGCCCTGCGGATGCCAGGCACGGCTGGCCATCGCACAGGCGATGATGACGACGGCATAGATCCCCATCGCACTGGAGAACCGCCAGCTATAGCGGCGCTGGGCCGGGTTGAGACGCTCACGCTGCATGTCAAGCTCCCTTGCGAATCAGTCAAGTTAACTTTACGTCAAGCGCGCTTTACATGTCAATGGTGCTTTACAGACCTGCCGCCTTGGGAGCGTACTCCAAAGCGCATCGAGAGAAATCCCTTCCGCCGGGATGACAGGTGTTTTCCGGCGCACGCCCGGCCGGCTGGACCGGGGGTGAAGTTTAGGAAGTTTAGGCTCACGCGCGTGCGCGAGAGGGACGAGAGGCTGTTGATCCGACAGAGGCAAAGAGCGGCGCCTTATTGAGATGCAACCTGAACATATAGGGAACATGCAGCTGGGAACAAGAGGCAGCAGGCTGGCTGGAAGTGGAACGGAGCTGCCGTTCCTAGGTGATGTGCCAAATGGCAAGTCCTGCCAGGAGCCGACGTCCAGCGCTGCGCTGGCCGGCTATCAGACATCGACCGAGGCTGGGCCGATAGCTGAAGGTCGGCTTCACGTTTAGGCAAGGCCGAAGTCGGACGCGGCGGAGCCTCCTGCAGCAAAATGGGCAACAGGGTTGCGCAGATGAATTTTTGATCCGGACCGCGCCGGGTCGGCAAGGATTACTGCTTCTTAGCCTCGACCGCGCTCGGCGCGGACGGCGGGCTGGGAATTTTTAGATACCCTTGAAGATACGCTGCCACGATCGTGGCGAGTACCGTGGCGATTATTCCAATTGCCCACGAAGTGAATGATGGCCAGATACGGCCTAGCATTCCGGTCTTCTTCTCCCCGAGATAAATTGCAGCGAATGGAACGTACCGCGAGTGGAGCCAATTCACCGCAACTATGAGCGCCAAAACTGCTCCCATCAAAACGGCGCGATCCCGAAGGGTCGACAGGCTAGGTAGAACGACGATTCCGCCTAGCATAAGGACTTGATTTACTCCAACGCCCCATCGTTTTATGTTCGTCACGTAACTTCGTTCATACCGCTTTAGGTCGCGCTTAAGCGTCTCTAAACGACCTAATACCCATGCCTCATTCGCGCCCTGCGTCATGGCTGTATTAGCGCCGGGGCCAAATTCCACCGATACCACATTGTTTGCGCCCAACCCGTCCGGTTTCTGCGCAAAGATTTTAATAATTTCTGCTCTATCCGCACTGAATTGCAGCTGCTTGAAATCGTCTAAGTAGCGAGCTTGCTCGGTGCCAGCGACCACCGTTATGATCACAGTCGGAAAGTCGTTTCGAATGCTCTCCGCAATCTCCGTAAACTGGCTGCGGTTTATTTCAATCGCACCAAAATGGTGACGCGCGACGTGAAACTGCTCGATCCTTTGGGCTTCGTCTGACTGTCCTCCATCGCCGTGCGGGAAGAGAACAAACGTGCCCGCCGAACCAACCGTTGTTTCCCAATCACCCCTTATTTCGCCCTTGCCGTCCATCTTTCCGACGATCGTCAGGGCGCCAAATTCAAGCCCCTCTATCTCGATCTGGGGCTGCCCCGATAGTTTCAGTGATGCTCCCTCAAACGTGCCCTGGACGGCATAGATGGCAATCGCCACACCGGGTTCATTCATTCGCAGCGTGCCAGTCAGGGCCGAATCATCGCCCTCGAGTGTGATGAACACATTGCCAGTGTTTGTGCCGAACGCGCGGCCAGCCCAACGCTTTGCTATAGTCATGAGTGCCCCTTTGCGTTCTTATAGCCTGGATAAAGCGGAAAGAACAAGCTGCGAACATCGGCGGGATAGCTGACGTTCCGTTGCGCGAACTACTCTATGAAAAATCAAGAGCATGCGGCGTAACAGAATTGGGTTCTAAGTTTGCGTTAGTGGATTACAGATCGCGAAGGGCGTCGCGGGTCAACGCTTGAGCCGAAGCCGACATCTAATAGAAACGGCAACAGTCAGGGAAGCAACGGCGGTGCGTCGAGAAGCTTTGACTGATGTACTGAGAAGCGGTGGCCAAACCGCTCGCGCACTCGACCGATCATAGGCGCGTACCATGATGGCGCAAACGGAGACTGCGTCCTGGGTGTCGGTCTTGCAGGCGACTCCCTATACTCGGACGATGATCCAGTTCCTCAACTCCAATGCCGGGGCCGTAACAGCGCTTGCCACGGTAGCATTGCTGATAGTGACCGGCTGGTACGCGTGGACGACGCGAGCCCTCTTACGAGAGGCTGAGAAGACCCGCCTATCCGCTGGAGAACCACGGGTTGTTGCTTACCTTCGTGTTCACGAGATCCATTCGAACTTTGTGCAGCTTTGCGTAGCCAACCTAGCCGGGGCAGCGGCGGCCGGTGTCACAGCCTCAATTGCGAAGGTGACAGAATGGCCACTTGAGTTCGACCTAGAGAACTCGGCGATTTTACGCGATCTCAAGTTCTTACGGCCGCACGAAGTCTTGCATTTCGATTTGGAATCAGGCCCGGAACTGTTCCGGGACAATGAGCCGGCCGTCTTCAAAGCCCACATTGCGTTCGAGAGCCTAGATGGCCGAAAATTCACTTTCGACGACATTCTCAAGGTTGAAAGCGTTACCGGCCACGGCAATTGGCAAGTCTATGGAATTGATGATGTTGCTAGAAGGCTCAAGGAGATTGCCGATACAATGAAGTCAGTTACCGGAGGTCGGCGCCTAAAAGTCGATGCCTTCAGTGGGGCTGATCGTCGAGAAGAGCGGCGCTTGCAGAAAGAGCAAAGGGAGCGTTTTAATAGACTGCAGCAACCCGGGCCGGATCAGACTCAGCCTTCGCCTCACCCATTAAAAGGCTCGGAGTGATATCAACCGACGGCAGCTTTCAAGATTGCCGGCCGGTGGATCGAACGGCCGACATGGGGCGCGCTTCTGACAGAGAGCCTCGCGCTGAGCGAACGGCAGGTTCTGGCCGAAGCTTCCATTTAAAGCCCGACCGCGAGAGACGCATGTTGGTCGCAAGCTGACCACCGCCTTTCCCAACGCGGCGAGGCCGCCCTACCCCCTCAACCGCTCCACCATCTCCGCCGCCACCTGGCTCAGCGTATCGTCGCGCGCGCCCATCACGACGATGCGGTCGCCGGGGCGGGTCTGGGCCACCAGATGCGCCGCCGCCGCCGCGCGGTCCGGGATGTGGAGCGCGGTGGCGCCGGTTGCCGCGACATCGGCGATGATGTCGGCGCTGGTCACTTCGCGGGCGACGGTGCCGCCGTGATAGACCGGATCGGGCAGCACCAGCACGTCCTCGCGCCCCAGCTTGCCCGCAAACATCGCCACCAGTTCGTGCCGCATCACCTTCAGCGGGCCATAGCCGTGCGGCTGGAACAGGATCAGCAACCGGCCGGGAAAGGCGTGGAGCGTGTCGAGCGTCGCGGCGATCTTGTCCGGATTGTGCCCGAAATCGTCGATCACGGCGACGCCGCCCGCCTCGCCCACCAGCTCGAAGCGGCGGCGCAGGCCGGTGAAGCCGGCGATGGCCGCGCAGGCATCGGCCAGCGTCACCCCCGCCGCCACCGCCGCGCCGATCGCCGCCAGCGCATTGGCGACATTGTGCCGGCCGGGCACCTGCAGCCGCACGCGGTGCGTCTCGCCGCCGGTGACGAGATCGAAGCGTATCGCAAACGCCTCCGGCACCAGATTGACCGCCATCAGGTCCGCCTCGCCCTCCACTGCGAAGGTGCGGGTGCGGCCACGGTCGAGCGCCATGGCCAGCGCGGCGCTTTCCGCATCGCCGACATTGACCACGGTGGTCGCCGCCTTGCCGGCAAAGCCGCCGAACAGCAGCCGCAATTCCTCCAGCGATTTATGGTCGAGGCTGACATTGTTGAGCACGGCGATGTGCGGCCAGTAATTGGCGATCGAGCCGTCGCTTTCATCGACTTCGCTGACGAACGCCTTGCCGCCGCCCACCAGCGCGCTGGCGAACGGCGCATCGGGGGTGGCGAAATTCTTCATCACCGCGCCGTTCATCACCGTCGGGTCGCGGCCGCAGGCGTGGAGAATCCAGCCGATCATGCCGGTGACGGTGGACTTGCCGCTGGTGCCCGCCACGCCGATCGAACAGGGCGAGGCGTTGAACAGGCTGGCGAGCAGCTCGGCCCGGGTGCGGCGCTCGCAGCCCAGCGCGGCGGCACGGACCATGTCGGGCACGCTCGGTTCGATCGCGGCGGAGGCGACCACCACCTGATCGGGCGACTGTACGCCGCTGCCGTCCTGCGCGAACAGGCCGATGCCGCGCGCGCGCAGCCAGTCGAACTTGGCGGGCAGGCGCGCCTGGTCGAGGCTGCGGTCCGATCCGGCGACGCGGGCGCCCTGCCCGGCGAGGATCAGCGCCAGCGGCATCATGCCCGATCCGCCTATCCCTACGAAGAAGTATGCTTTGCGGTGCTGCATGGGCACGCTATCGGCGGTTTGAGGAGTGTGGGCAAGCATATGCGGATCGGCGTCGTCGCACCGGCACGAACGGTGACCAGGGAATCCTCGCTGCGGATGGCGGCGTTCATGGCGCTGACCTATCCGGAGCACGAGATCGTGTTCCACCCGCAATGCTTTGAGGAAGCGGGGCATTTCGCCGGGACGGACGCGGTGCGCGCCCAGGCGTTTCTGGAATATGCCAATGATCCGGCGATCCACGCCATCTGGTTCGCGCGCGGCGGCTATGGATCGAACCGGATTCTGGAAGCGGTGATGCCGCATCTGGGGGACGCGGCGCGGCGCAAGACCTATCTGGGCTATTCGGACATGGGGTTCATGCTCGGCGCGCTCTATGCGGCGGGGATCGGCCATGTCGCGCACGGGGCGATGGCGAGTTCGCTCGGCCGCAACGACGACGGCAAGGATGCCGGCTGGTCGCTCGGCTGGCTGATCGAGCGCGACCGGCGCGGGCTGGAGCCCAGCCTGGCCGACGGGCGGCCGGCGGCGGCGTTCAACCTGTCGATCCTGACCTCGCTGATCGGCACCAAATATCTGCCCGACCTGACCGACCATGTGCTGATGATCGAGGAAGTGTCGGAACCGCTGTACCGCATCGACCGGATGCTGTTCACCATGGCCCATGCCGAGCAGCTGAAGGGCGTGGCCGGCATCCGGCTGGGCGCGGTGACCGAGATCGACCCGAATGGCGGCGAGGCGTTCGGCGAGACGATCGAGGAGATGATCGTGCGCTGGTGCCGCGAAATGGGCGTGCCCTATCTGGGCCGCGCCGAAATCGGCCATGTCCATCTGAACCGGGTGGTGCCGTTCGGGGTGGCGTAAGCGCTTTTCCTCAGCCGGTCTGTTGCAGCATCCGCTCGGCGAGCTGCCGGTCCACTCCCGGCACGACATGGTCGATAAAGGCGCGCAGCGTGGGGGTCATGCTCTTCTTCGAGGGATAGCAGAGGCTGATCGCGAAATCGTCGGTCCGCCAGTCGGGCCAGAGGCGGACGAGCTGGCCGGCGGCAAGTTCCTCTTCGCAGGCGACCTGCGGAATCACTGCCACGCCCAGCCCTGCGCGGGCGGCCTCCAGGATCACCGACCCGTCATCGCTCGCCAGCCGCGGTTGCATTTCAAGCTCGCGGCGCTCGCCCGAGCTGTGCACCAGCGTCCAGCGCATCTCCCGGCCGGGCGCGCCGAAGACAAGCGTCGGGATGTCGCGCAGCGCCATCACATCGCGGCCGGCAAGGCTGGCCGCAAGCGCAGGCGCCGCCACCATCACCCGGTGCAGCCGCGCAAACTCGCGATAGATCAGCGAGCCCGAGCTGGGCGGATCGACATTGCCGCGCAGCATCACGTCGAACGATTCGCGGACCAGATCGACATCTTCGCTGGTGACATGCAGTTCCAGCCGCACGCCGGGATAGCGGGCGAGAAAGCCGGGCAGCAGATCCTGCTCCAGCGCGCGCGCGAACCCCGGCTGGCAGCACACGCGCAGCAGGCCGACGATTTCGGTGCGGGTGCGCTGGGCGATCAGCCGGGTCGCATCGATGCGGTCGGCGATCACGTCGCAATGCTCGAAAATCTCGCGGCCCGCCTCGGTCAGCCGCAAACTGCGCGTCGACCGTTCGAGCAGCCGCATCTGCAGATCATTTTCCAGCCGCGCGACCTGGCGGCTCAGCTTGGCCTTTTGCGAGCCCGTCGCGCGCGCAGCCGCGGTGAAGCCGCCGTGGCGGACCACCTGCGCAAAGGCGGCAAGGTCATCGAGGTGCATGGCCCGTCGATACCAGCAATTGCACGTCCGGGAAGCCTTTCAAAAGCTGGCGCCCGGCCGGGGGTGGACCGGCCGGGCGCGCCCTGCGGCGCGTCGCATACGCACGCAGGCTAGGGCCGGCGCCATTGGTTGGGGGGGAACCAGGCGCCGGCGCGGGATCAGAAGCGATAGGCGACGCCGAACAGCACCTGGTGCCGGTCGAACTTGCCGTCACCACCGCTGAGGTCGGTGTAGCGATATTCGAGGCGGGCGGAGACCTTGTCGGTCACCATCCGCTCAAGGCCGCCGCCGACCAGCCAGCCATCGCGGCTTTCGGAAACCGAGCGGCCCGCAAGCGTGGTGCCGACCAGTTCATTGGCATAGCCGCCGCGGACATAGACCAGGGTCGCCGGCGTCACGAGATAGCCGGCGCGCAGGCTGGCATCGATCGAACGCTTCGGATCGACCTGCACACCGCCCCGGGTGAAGGCGCTGTCGATCGGCAGGTTCAGTTCGGCCTGGCCGCCGACCACGATGTTCTGCGCGACCTGCCTGTCATAGCCGACAAAGCCGCCGGCGACGCCCGTATCGTGATGGCCGATCACCGGCGTCACGCCCAGGTCGGTGGTCGGGTTGCGCACGCCGGTATATTCCCAGCCTCCCTGCACACCCACCGACGGCCCGTTGAACGACGAGGCGGACTGGGCATGCGCGGCACCTGCGATCGACAGCGCGGCGACGGCGGCGAGGCCATGGATGAATTTCTGCATTGTAACGCTCCTCTGAACAAACGGGATGGAGCGTAATTCGCCTGCATGGGGGAGCAGCCCGCCGGACCTCCGGCGCAAATACCCGTTTCCTCCGTGCGATGGGCGGTCACCCTCACATCGTTGCCGTCATTTCGTGTCGTTACGAGGCCGTGATTAGGGGGCAAAAGTGAGAATGACCGTTGCCGAAATCGCATCAATCGGCAGCAGGAGCGGCGCCCATTCCATGTCCACGGCTTGCCATCCGCACGGCTGCGCGGGCATGCGGGGGCGCCGGTTTTTACCCCCCGGCGGCACGGTATAAGGATGCGCGATGAACAACCCTGCGATCGACCCCGCCGCGCTGCGTGCGCGCCATGGCGCTGTCCGGCTGCTCGCCCATCCCTCGCCGATCGAACGGCTGGAACGGCTGGAACGCGCGCTAGGCACGCGCACCGCCCTCTATGTGAAACGCGATGACGTGGCGGGCATTGGCGGTGGCGGCAACAAGCTGCGCAAGCTGGAGTTCCTGCTGGGCGAGGCGCTGGCGCAGGGCTGCGACACCTTCGTCACGACCGGCGGGCTGCAATCGAACCATGCGCGGCTGAGCGCGGCGGCGGCGGCGCGGACGGGGCTGGCCTGCGAACTGGTGCTGGGCGATGTCGTGCCGCAGCACGATCCCGACTATCGCCACAACGGCAATCTGCTGCTCGACGGCCTGTTCGGCGCGACGGTCCACCGCGTGCCCGGCGATATCGACCCGCTCGCCTTCGCCCAGGCGCGGGCAGCGGCGCTGCGGGCGGAGGGGCACCGCCCCTATGTGGTGGGCGCGGGCGGTTCCTCGCCGGTCGGTGCGCTGGGCTATGTCGGCTGCGCCTGGGAAATACTGGCGCAGGAGGCGGCGCTGGGGCTGCGGTTCGACCGGATTCTGGTCCCCAACGGCAGCGCCGGCACCCATGCCGGGCTGGCGGCAGGCATGGCGGCAGCCGGCGAGCCGGTGGCGCGGGTCCAGTCCTTCGCCGTACTGGCCACCCCGGAGCGCGCCCATGCCGAAACGCTGGCGCTTGCGCAGGCGACACTGGCGCACAATGCCCTGCCCGGCAGCATCGCCGCCGACGCCATCCGCATCGACGGCAGCCAGCGCGGCCCCGGCTATGGCATCCCCACGCCGGCGATGTGCGAAGCAGTCGAACTGCTCGCCCGCACCGAGGGGCTGCTGCTCGACCCGGTTTATAGCGGCAAGGCCTTTGCCGGGCTGATCGCGGCGGTGCGCGCCGGTGCCTTCGCCCCGGACTCCGCAGTCCTCTATGTGATGACCGGCGGCGTGCCGGGTCTGTTCGCCTATCGCAGCGTATTCGAGGCGGCGGCGGGCTGAGCCCGGCGGTTCAGGCGAATTCGCGCGCCGCTACCGGATCGGGCATGGCAACGCCCTCGCCCGCCTCTTCCAGCAACGCCCAGCCATTGGGGCCGAGCACTTCGATCGGGCGATAGCGGGTCTTGTACGCCATGCGCGCGCTGCCCTTCACCCAATAGCCGAGATAGACATAGGGCAGGCCCGCCGCACGCGCGCGCAGGATGTGGTCCATGATGATGAAATTGCCCATGCCGGGCCGGCTTTCATCCTCGGCGTCGAAGAAGCTGTAGATCATCGACAGGCCGTCGGCCTGCTGGTCGGTGATGCAAGCCCCCACCAGCCGCCCGCGGCCACCCTCGGGCGAGGGTTCGCGATATTCGATGACATAGGAAGTGACGGGCGACTGCTCGACCATGTCGGCATAGTCGTTCTCGTCCATCGCCGCCATGCCGCCGCCCGGGTGCCGCGCGCCCAGATAGCGCTGCAGCAACGCGAATTGTTCCTGCGTCGCCCAGGGCTTGCACGCCGTGACTTCCAGATCGCCCATGCGCTTCAGCAGCTTGCGCTGGGTGGCGTTGGGGCGAAAACCGTCCGCCACCACGCGCACCGATACGCAGGCGGTGCAGCCCGCGCAGCTCGGGCGGTACGCGACCGACTGGCTGCGGCGGAACCCGATGCGGCCCAGCGCATCGTTCAGTTCACTCGCATGGGCGCCGGAAAGTTCGGTGAAGATCTTCCGCTCCTGGCGGCCCGGAAGATAGGGACAGGGCGACGGACTGGTCACGAAGAAACGCGGAAAACGGGAAAGTGCAGTCACCGCCGTGTCGCCCCTCTGTTCCTGTGGCCCGGTCCCTAACCGGTCCTTCTGGCGCAGTTATGCAGGCACAGACGGATGATGAAAAGCCGCTTTACCATGAAAGAGCGTTAACGCGATCTTCGGGATATGCGTTTGCGAAGGTTAACATTCGCGCGCACCGGCGACAGGGCGCAGCGCCACTATAGAATCGCGGAATCCGCGAGGGAATCGGCGCGCGACTCGAATCGTCGCGCGCCCGATTCGGTTCGTCTCAGTTGAGCTCGACCATCGTCACTTCATATTGCGCGCGGCGCAGGGCGGTCATCAGCCGGTCGAGATGGTTGCGGTCGCGCGTCTCGCACTCGATGTCGGTGATCAGGCCCTTGGCGGGCAGCGTGGTGAACACCCGCTGGTGATACACCTCGATGATGTTGACGCCCTGTTCGTGGAAGATGCGCGCGACATGGAACAGCGCGCCGGGCCGGTCCTGCAGCCGGATGCGCAGCCGCGCCAGCCGGCCCGAACGCGCCAGATCGCGCAGCAGCACGTTCGCCAGCAGCCGCGTGTCGATATTGCCGCCGCACAGGATGGTGCCGACGGTCTTGCCCTTGAAGCGCTCGGGCTCGGCGAGCAGCGCAGCCAGGCCGGCAGCCCCTGCCCCTTCCACCACCGTCTTTTCGATCTGGAGCAACAGGCTCACTGCCTCTTCCAGCCGCCGTTCGCCGACCAGCACGATGTCGTCGACCAGCGCCTCGACGATCTTCGCGGTCAGTTCGCCGGGATATTTGACGGCAATGCCCTCGGCCAGCGTGTCGCCGGCACAGGGCATTTCGGTATGGTGGATGCGGTTGTACATTGACGGATAGAGTTCCGCCTGCACCCCCACCACCTCGACCGGATGGGGCTGCGCGCGCGCCACCACCGACGCGCCGGAGATCAGCCCGCCGCCGCCGATCGGCACCACCAGCGTGTCGATCGCCGGCACGTCCTCGAGCATTTCGAGCGTGGCCGTACCCTGCCCCGCGATCACGCGCGGGTCGTCGAACGGATGCACGAAGGTATAGCCGTGCTCGGCTTCCAGCTCGCGGCTGTGCGCATAGGCGGCGTCGAACGTCTCGCCGTGCAGGACCACGGTGGCGCCGTGCCCTTCGGTCTGCGTCACCTTCACGATCGGCGTGTTCTTCGGCATCACGATCGTGCTGGGGATGCCCAGCCGCGTCGCGTGATAGGCCAGGCCCTGCGCATGGTTGCCGGCCGATGCCGCGATCACGCCCTTGGACCGCGCCGCCTCATCGAGTTGCAACAACGTGTTGAGCGCACCGCGTTCCTTGTACGCGGCCGTGAACTGGAGATTTTCGAACTTCAGATAGACGGTCGCGCCGGTCAGCTTCGACAGCGTCTTGCTCAGCAGCGTCGGCGTGCGCACGATTGCGCCCGAAATCCGCTCCCCCGCCGCGCGGACATCGTCGATCGATACGGGAAGGGCGGCGGATGCGGATGCTGCTTTGGTAGCCATGATTCCGATCGCCTAGACTATCTGGCGCGCCGGGGGAACTGGCCCTATGCCTGCGCCCATGTTCACGCGCCTCAAGCGACTTGTCGCCGCCGCCGCCCTGCTGCTCGCACCCGCCGCACAAGCAGATGGAATTGTTGACAATGTCAACGGCATCACGCTCGACGCAAAGGGTGCGGTGGTGCGGTTCGAGGCGCTGCAGATCGACCCCTGGGGCAAGATCGTCGCGCTGATCGCCAAGGGGCAGAAGCGGCCGAAAAAGCTGGTCTGGCGCGTCGACATGAAAGGCGCGACGATGCTGCCGGGCATGATCGACGCCCATGGCCATTTCATGGGGCTGGGCTTTCAGCAGCTCCAGCTCGACCTCAGCGCCACCACCAGCCTTGACGAAGCGCTGACCCGCATTCGCGACAATGCCGCCACCAGCCGCGCCAAATGGATTCTGGGCCGCGGCTGGAACCAGGAGGCGTGGAAACTCGGCCGCTTCCCGACCGCTGCCGAACTCGACCGCGCGGTGAGCGACCGGCCGGTCTGGCTGGAGCGCGTCGATGGCCATGCCGGCTGGGCCAACAGCCGCGCGCTGGCGCTGGCCGGCATTACTGCGGCGACCAAAGACCCGGCGGGCGGGCGGATCGAGCGCGACGCGGCAGGCAACCCCACCGGCGTGCTGGTCGACGGCGCCACCGCACTGGTCGCGAAGATCATTCCCCAGCCCACGCCGCGCGAGCGCAATGCCGCCTTCCTTGCCGCGCAGGACCGGTTGCTGTCGCTGGGCATCACCGCCACCGCCGACATGGGGACGACCGTCGACGACTGGCTGACCTATCGCGGCATGGGCGATTCCAACCTGCTGCGCGTACGCATCCTCAGCTATGCCCATGGCGTAGAGACCGCGCTGCAGGTGGCAGGCACCGGCCCCACCCCCTGGCTCTATGGCGACCGGCTGCGGATGGGCGGCATCAAGCTGTATGCCGACGGCGCGCTTGGCTCGCGCGGTGCGTGGCTGAAGGAAGACTATGCCGATGCGCCGGGGCAGAAAGGGCTCGCCTTTTTGAGCGACGACCAGTTGCTGAACCTGATGGCGCGCGGGTCGATGGACGGGTTCCAGATCGCGGTGCATGCGATCGGCGACCGCGCCAACCAGCAGATTCTCGACGCGATCGATGTCCTGTCGGAGACCTATAGCGGCGACCGCCGCTGGCGGATCGAACATGCCCAGATCGTCGATCCCAAAGACCTGCCGCGCTTCGGCCTGCACGGGACGATCGCGTCGATGCAGCCGGTGCACCAGACCAGCGACATGCATATGGCCGAGGTGCGGCTGGGCGCAGGCAGACTCGCGGGTGCCTATGCCTGGCGCTCGATGCTGAAAGCGGGCGGCCGGCTGGCCTTCGGCTCCGACTATCCAGTCGAAAGCCCCGATCCCTGGGCCGGCTGGGCGGCCAGCTTCACCCGCGCCGATGCGAGCGGCCAGCCCGAAGGCGGCTGGCGCCCCGAAGAGAAGCTGACGCGCGAGGAAGGCTGGGCGGCCTTCACGCTGGGCGGCGCCTATGCCGGCTTTGCCGAGGACAAGATCGGGCGGCTGGCGCCGGGCCTGTGGGCCGATTTCATCATCGTCGACCGCGACCCGCTGGCCGCCTCCCCCGCCGAGCTGCGAGGCACCCGCGTGCTCGAAACCTGGGTCGGCGGCCAGCGCGCCTGGGTGCCGAAAAAGGGCTGAGCGCGGTTACGGCTTCGCCCTGCCGGCCGGCACCTCCACCAGCGCCAGCGCATTAGGCTCCAGCGTGACCGACAGCGCACTTCGGGCGTCGAGCGGCGTGGGCGTCGCGGCGGGCACGGCGGCGGCGGCATTGAACGTCGCGATCTGCTGGCGCGTCGGGTAGCGCGGGCTGCCCGCGGCACGATAGGCAACGCGCGAGTTGCCACGCTGCGAATCGATGATCGTCACGCTGGCCACCGTGCCGGGGCGGGCGCCCGGCAGGTTGAGCGTCACATGGCGATCGCTGCCCTGCCGGTCGGGCGGGACCAGATTCCACAGCGCGACCGCCAGCGTGCCGTCGGCGCGGCGGGTGGCCAGCACCTGATTGCCCGCCGCCGCCATGCGCTGCTCGCCCAGACGGTGGAGCAGCGCAAAGGCCGTATAGCCGGGCTTGCGGATGCCGCCGGGGCCGATCAGGCCGAACTGGCCATGGAAGGGCGAGGTGTCGGGGCCATTCTCCTCGAACACCGCGCTGAAGGTCCAGAACGACATCGCCTCGCTCAGACCGTCGCACTGGGCGATGTCGTCGGCGAGCGCGGCGCCCAGATAGCTGGTGTCGCGCGCATCGCGCTCGCCATAGGAAGGCACATTCCATTCGGTCCACAGGAGCGGCAGCTTCGGCTGCGGCGATGCGGCGATCTGGTCGTGGACCTTCTTCACCGCGCGGCACAGCCGCTGCTCCATCGGGATGGCCTCGTGCGTGCCGAACAGATCCTCGACCGTGTCGTCGGCATAGCCATGGGTGGATACGAAATCGACCGGCACCCCCGCCTGGTGCATGTGGCTGATGAATTCGGGCACCCAATGCGCCGAGGATGAGGACGGACCGCCGACCCGCAGCCGGGCATCCACCGATTTCAGCGCGCGGGCAGTGTGCTCGTACAGGGTGAAATAGGTTTCCTGCTTCGGCTCGCCGGCCCAGAAGTCGATATTCGGTTCGTTCCAGACCTCGAAATACCAGTTCGCTACTTCGTCGATGCCGTAGCGCTCGACCAGGTGCTTGCCCAGCGCCGCGATCAGCGCATCCCAGCGGCCATAATCCTTGGGCGGCGCGACGATCGGGCGGTACCAGAAGGGATGCCCCGCCTGCCACGCGGCGAGCTTTTTGGGCATGAAGCTGATCTCGACCACCGGCCGCACGCCTTCGGCCAGCAACCCGTCATAGATCTGGTCGACATAGCTGAAATTATACACGGGGTTGCCGTGTTCATCCTCGTCATAGACGCCGTTCTCGTCATGGAGCAGGGCGTGGAAGCGGACATAGCGCAGGTCCGTCGCCTGCTTCATCGCCCGCAGATCCTCACGATATTGCGCGCGCAGCGACAACGATGCCCGGCCCGAACCGAACATCGTCTCCCAGAAATGCGGGAAGGGATGCGCGGCAGCGTTCACTGGCACGGTCACGATGTCCGCATCCGGCGCAGGACCGCGCGCGTGCGCCGGCAATGAGGCGAGCGCCCCCAGCCCGGCTGCCAGCCCCAATCGAAATGCCATGCGGAAAAAACCTGCCGTCATGCGATCCGCTCCTGTGTTTTGATCCGGCAAGTGTCGGCCGCCCAGCCGCGTACGTCAACGCGCACGACTCTGATCCGTTACTGACGACCCTATGGGCATTCCGTAGACATCCTTAAGTCCCCACAGCGCCGACAGCACAAAGATCGCTCTATAATGCGGTGAACTACAAGGAAGCCGAAGGTAACGGATCCGCGTATGTGTTTATTGGTGACGCGTGTCACGAAAGCGAGGTGGAACATGGCAGGCTCATGTTCGGCTGCGACGCGTGCCACGCGGATCCACGGTGCCGCACAGGCAAAGCCATGACGCGGCCTTTCCCCTCCTCTTCTGAATTTTGGCCGGGTGCGGGCGTCGCTGAAGGGTGTCGTGCTTCCGGTCGCACAAAGATGAGTCGGAAAGAACAGTAATGATTGCATCGATGAAAATCCCGAGGAAGCTCGCGCTGTCATTCCTGTTGATCTGCGCGTCGGCTGCGGTCGTGATGATCGTGTTTTTCATGAACATCTCGATGATCGGGTCCGTCACCGATCAGAACAATCTCAGCCAGCAAGTGCATGCCAAGACGCTGACGCTGGAAACGGCGCTGCTGCGCCAGAACAGCCAACTGCGGGGTTTCCTGGTTACGGCCGATCCGACCTATCTCAAATCCTATGACGAGGGCCGAAAGGAATATGACGAGACTTCGGCCGACCTCGAAAAGCTCCTGACCGATCCGGCGCTGCTCGACGCCCTGCGCAAGTCGCGCAGCGAAACGCTGGCCTGGCGCGAGAAATGGGGCGATCGCCTGATCGCGGAAGTAAAGGCCGGGCGCCGCGATGCGGCCCAGGCCGAAGTGCGCAATGCCGGCAAGGCAGTGCTGATTTCCGCCGCGGTGCTGCCGCTGCGCGCAATCAAGGATGCACAGGCCAAACTGATCGAGAAGAATTCGGCGCGACAGGAAACTGCGATCACCACCGCGACGACGGTGCTGATTATCGGCGCGATTGCGCTGATCGGCATCGCGATCGGCCTGGCTGCCACGCTCAGCCGCATCATCGCTCGGCCGATCAGCCAGCTTACCCGCACCATGGCCGATCTAGCTGCCGGCCGGAACCATATCGAGGTGCCCGCAACGGCACGCGGCGACGAGCTGGGTGACATGGCGCGCGCGGTGCTGGTGTTCCGCGATGCTGCCGTCGCCAAGGAAGCGATGGATGCCGCCGCTGCCAAGGCCGAAGCTGAGCAGAAGCTCGTGGTCGATACCGTTTCGACGCATCTCGGCGAACTGGCGCAGGGCAATCTGACCGCAGTGATCACCACCGAATTCCCCGCGCACTATGGCGTGGTGAAGACCAACTTCAACGACGCGATCCAGAGCCTGCGCGACCTGATCGCCTCGCTGATGGAGGCAACCAGCTCGATCCACACCGGCTCGAACGAGATCGCCCAGGCCAGCGAAGACCTCGCCCGCCGTACCGAAGCCAATGCCGCCAGCCTGGAACAGACTGCCGCAGCAGTCACTCAGATGGACCAGCGGCTCAAGGCGACCGCCGCAGCGGCGGGCCGCACCGTGGAGCGCGCCGACGGCACGATGTCGACCGTCGACAATGGCCGCTCGACCGCCGACGAGGCAGTGCAGGCGATGACGCGCGTGTCCGACAGCGCAAAGGGCATCGACAGCGTGATCGAAGGCCTCGACAAGATCGCGTTCCAGACGCGCGTTCTCGCCATGAATGCCGCCGTCGAAGCCGGTCGTGCCGGGGAGGCGGGCCGCGGCTTCGCGGTGGTGGCCGATCTCGTCTCTGCCCTGGCGATGCGGGCCGAGGAAGAAGCCGGCCGCGCCCGTGACCAGCTGACCGCGACGCAGAGCGACATCGTCACCGCAGTGGAAGCGGTGCAGCGCGTCGACGGCGCGCTGGCCGATATTTCCAACGGGGTGGGCGAAGTGCATCAGCTGCTGGGCAACATGGCCTCGGATAATCAGGCCCAGTCGAGCGCGGTGACCGAGATCAGCGCTGCCTTGGGGGCGATGGACCAATCGACCCAGCAGAATGCCGCGATGGTGGAAGAAACTTCCGCCGCCGCCCGCAACCTGGCGAGCGAAGTCAGCGTGCTTTCCGAAAAGGCCAGCCGCTTCAAGGTCGACAATGGCGCGCCAATGGCCAGCCCGCGCAGCACCGCGGCGCGGTTCATGGGCGAAGTGAAGCCGCTCCCCAAGGCCGCCGTCCCGGCACTGGTCCGCAGCAGCGGCGCCGCCGATGACGACTGGCAGACCTTCTAAGCCGAAGACACTTTAGATGCACTGCGTACCCTCGCCGATGGTTCCGGCAACGGATCGATCGACGACGGCCGCAGTGCGGGACGGCCGGGCTGGTCCCGCCAGGTCGTCGGGGGAATGTTGATGACCATGGTCGTGCCCCGGATGGGCTTGGGGGAACTCGGGCGGATGGCGCGTGTCACCCGCAAACTTGGCTCTCCGTTCGTCGCGGATGTGCTGGATGCGGCGCGGCGCCAGCTCCATCGCGGCCCGCGCAGCGAGGCGACAATCTGCGGCTGGCAGGGGGATGCAGCCGCGGCGGCGCTGGCGATGCGGCTTAACGCGGCGCTGCACTTCCTCGCCCGTCGCGGCCGGCCGGCGACGTTGGCCGCGCTCTACCGCGGCGACCATGCCGATTTCGACAGTGCCATTGGCGAAGCATTGTCAGCCGAGGATGATTTCATCGCCGGTTTTCTGCGTCGCACGCCGCAAACCAACGAGGTCGGTCGCGCCGGCGCGATCGTCGCGGCGCTGATGCAGGTGCGACGGCGCTTCGGCCTGCCGTTCGAACTGCTCGAGCTCGGTTCGAGCTGTGGGCTCAACCTCAATCTGGGGCGCTACGGCTATGATCTGGGCGGCGTGCTCGCCGGCGACCGCCACTCCCCCGTGCAGGTGGCACCCGATTGGAACGGGCCGCCGCCACTCCCTGCCCCGCTGGAAGTGGTGCGCGCGCAAGGGGTGGACCTGCACCCGCTGGACGCGAACGATCCCGCGACCTGCGAACGACTGGCAGCCTATATCTTCGCCGATCAGCCGCTGCGGCTGCACCGGTTGGAAGAAGCGCTAGGCATCGCCCGGCGCTATCCGCCGCAAGTCGCGCAGGGCGATGCAGCCGCATGGCTGGCGCGCCAGCTTGCCGCGCGGCAGCCCGAGGGCGTCTGCCGGGTAGTGATGCACTCGATGGTGCTCCAATATCTGCCGGCACGTGATCGTGCGGCAATCGTGGCGATGATCGAGGATGCCGGGCAATATGCCACGCCCGAACGCCCGCTCGCCTGGGTCGGCTTCGAATGGACCGAAACGCGCAGCGAGGTGCGGCTGTCGCTCAGCTGGTTCCCCGGCGGCGAGACACGCCGCGTGCTGGCGGTATGCCACCCTTATGGCAACGCGGTGGACTGGCAGGGCTAGACGCGCGCAACTTATGAAGTGGACGCAGCGTGTACTCCGCATCCCATTCGGGCGAAGCGGCGGAATCACGGGTGCAGTCGATAGCCGTGAGGTGCGTTCTTGCGCTGTGACCGCGCGCGAATGGAAGCCAACGCAGCGGTAAAGATGACATTCGGGGAGAATGCCCCGCAGCCACGCTGCGGGGCACGCCTGGATCAGAAGAACACGCGCGCCGAGGCGGTGAGCATCCGGCCCGGCAGGGTGCGGGCCAACACCACGCCATAGCTCGGGATGGTCGCATCGCCGATGTCGACGAACGCCATGGTGTTGAACAGATTGCTGGCATTGAGCGACAGCGACAACCGTTCGATCGGCCGTAGCTGCACGAAGGCGCCGACGGTGGTAAAACCGGGCATCTTCAGCTGGTTCACATCCTGCGAATAGCTGGAGGTCTGGCCGGCTACGTTGACGCCGAGCGTGACGAGTTTGTTCTCGAACTGCGGGGTGAGGCTGTAGATCGCCGCGGCCTGGTGGCGCGGCTTCTTGCCCACCACTGCGGGATCGTTCGCGGCGGTGATCTTGCCGCCGGAAAGCGTCAGGTTGCCGGTCACGCTGAACGGCCCCTTGCGTACCCGCGATTCCAGCTCCGCGCCATACGTGCGATAGGAACGCTGGACCACGCCGAACACCTGATTGCCATTGGCGTCGTTGTAGATCTGCGAATTGGTTTCGCGGGTGAGCGCATGAAAGGCCGTGACGTTTACGATCACGCCGCCGTTCCGGTATTTGAACCCGCCTTCGACCTGACGGACCGGATCATAAGCGGCGCTGCGATCGGCGAGGCCGCCGGTCGCGTGGTCGAGCGCCGGGGAGAACAGCACGCTGTCTGCCCCCGCCCGCGCCCCGCGGCTGTAGCGCGCGAACACCGACAGGGCTTTGGCCACCCGATAGTTAAGGCCGGCCGAATAGGAAACATACTGGTAGTTATAGTGCACCGGCCAGCGCGTGCTCGGATCGATCACCGGCACCGCCGCTTCCGGCCCGTTCATATCGATCCGCCCGTCGCCGTTCATGTCCTGCGGATGGGTAGCCTGATCGGCGAAGGCGCTGCCGCGCACCCGGCCCATGTCGTACCGGAGCGAGCCGCCCAGCGCGAAGCGACCCTTTTGCAGGTTGAATGAAGCGTAGGGCGCGGTGATGTCGTAGCGGACATCAACGTTGCGCGCGATGCCCGGCTGGCCGAGAAATCCGTAATCGACCACCCCGTTCTGGGTGATCAGCGTGCCGTCCGCGCGCCGCACGTCCACCAGCGCCGACGTGCCGCCGCCCACCACGTCCTGAAACACCGAGGTCATGCCCTCCGAAGTGTTCAGGTCCTGCAGCGCCTTGTACACGCCGAAAGTAGTCGTCAGCGTGCTGCCCTGGAGGTTCCAGGCGCGGCTGGCGCGAAAATCGTTGGTTACGTTGCGCATGCTGTTGATGCCGGCGCGATAGAAGCCGGTAGCCATCAGCAGGCCGTTGCCGTTCACGGTCGCCGGGTTGATCTGGCTGCCCTTGGCGGGGCCGGTGGCATAGGTCAGCACATTGCCCGGCTGGCCGGTGAACTGCGCCGCCATATCAGCAGCGGGGGATACCGCCAGCGGCACCACCTGGTTCAGCACACCGCTGTTGTCGGCGTAGCGGAAGCGCTCGGCGAGTGTCCACCCGCCCAGGGTAAACTGCGCCTCGAATCCCAGCGCCTTCGTCTTGGCGCGCATGTCATCCTGCATGTTGGTGGTCGCAATCGCGCCGTTATAGCTGGGCGCGATGCGGGTGGAGATGTAGCGCGACTGGGCAGTGTCCGAATTGATGTCGAAATTGGCGACGTTACGGAAACTGGGATGGTCGTTCGTGCCGCTCACCGCCACCGGATAGGTGTAGTAATAGGGGAAGCGATCGTCGAGCAGCTTGGCGTTGAACCGGATATAGCCGTTCGAAAACTGCCGGGTGACGTTGAGCTTCACCTGTCCGCCCTGCAACGCATCATATCCAGTTGCGCGCGGCCCTTCGCCTTGGCGGTAGAAGCCGCCGATATGGAAACGCCAGCCGCCACCGAGTTGCCCCCCATAATCCGCGTCGAGGCGCTGGGTGTTATAGTCGACGCCGGTGGATGCCTGCACCGAGCCGCCCTCGACTTCCCCCGTCTTCGAGACGAGATTGACGACGCCCCCGGGGGCGTTGGAAGCGAAGGTGGAAGACGAACCGCCGCGGATCGATTCAATCTGCGCGACATTCAGGTCGGCGCGCAGAAATATGTCCGACGGCGCGACGAAAAAGTCGCCAAATTCGAGCACGGGCAGCCCGTCTTCCTGCAACTGCAAATATTTGGCGCCGGCATTCACCAGCGGCAGACCGCGCACCGTATAGCTGTTGTTGGCGATGCCGGTGCCGGCTTCGGCGCGGATGCCGGGCACATTGCGCAGCAGATCGGCAAGCGAGATCGGCGCCAGCGCGGAAATGTCGCGTTCCTTCAGCGCGCTGGTCGACGTGGCGCTGTTCAGCGGATCGCGCGCCTTGGCGACACCAGTGGAGATCGAGGCGTTGTCGTCCACCGTGCGGCTCGCCTCCCAGGCGGTAACCGCCGGGGCGCCGTCATGCTGTTGGGCATGCGCAACCATGGGCATGAAAGCCGCAGCCATCGCTGCAGCCGATACAGTCTGGAGTAACCCCGAAGCCCGAACTCGCATAGTTTTGATTCCCGAAAATAATGTCCGGGGCGGGTGCTAATCCATTTCTCTCTCTCACTAATTGAAGTACTCCTAGGTGATTATCCTGTAATGATATTATAGGCGCGCGCTCCGTTAGCGGGCGTGCGGCGGCGCGAGGGCGTCTGCCGGGTAGTAATGCACTCGATGGTCCTCCAATATCTGCCGGCATGTGATCGTGCGGCGATCGTGGCGATGATCGAGGATGCCGGGCAATATGCCACGCCCGAACGCCCGCTCGCCCGGGTCGGCTTCGAACGGACTCCGGATCGGCGCGAGGTGCAATTATCGCTGACTCCATTCCCGGGGGGCGATACGCGGGTGCAGGCGAAATGCCACCCTTACGGCAATTGGATCGACTGGCGCGGCTAGAAAGCCCGGCGCGAGCTTGGCGAACTGTTCGGAAACCTTCGGGCCTGCGTCATGTACGATACACCGGACTGGCATTTGGAGAACGACGATGCCGGGCTAGCGAACACTTGTCCCGCGTAACTCCCTCGGAAGGCAGCTTCCCGATCCGTCCTCGGCCAAACCGGTTCAGGCGCCCCTGTTAGACGACGGCGGGAAGCTGCTGTATCGCCTGACCAGGGACGGGCGGCCGATCCTCGCCTCTCCGCCGATCTGGATGCGTGTCGATGGTGTCGAGCTTAGAGACCGTCTGAGAATTGGGCGGTGGAAAAGACCCGGCAGACCGACCCGGTCGAATTCTCAAACGGTCCCTGGCGACAGCCAAGACCCTGATACCTTTAGCATCGCGACCGCCTACGCGCAGGAAATCGCGAAAAAGCAAGGCACGCAGGACATCTTGCTCATCACCCATACCAAGGGGCAGCTGCGCCATTCGGGCCTCTCGACCGACCTCGGTGCAGCCGCCGCCAAGGCCCTCGATGCGGGTCGCGCCGTGTCGCTGTCATCCGGCGCAACGCTGCGTCACGGCACGCTCGCCACCTTGCGCTGCGACGCGGGGCAACCGGTCGTTATCGCTTATTATGCCAATGAGGAGCTTCTTGACTTCGTCGACGGAATGTCCGGCATCAAAGGTGCTGTGGCAGTGCCCTGGATAGCCGACGAGGGTGATCAGTGGCGCGAACGCTGGAACCCGATCGTCCATGGCGAGGAGAAACAGGCGCCGGCCGCAATCGTCGATGACCCCGTTGTCGAGACCGCGTTGCGCTCGGTGTCGCGCGTGATCAATCTTTCCTACTCGCTGCTCCAGACGCGCGACAAGCAGTGGGTCGATCAAGTGCTTCGGATCCTGCGCGCAAAGGGTCATGCGCTCATTGCCGAGAAGATCCGCAACTGGGCAATCCGCAATGGCTGGAAGCCAGGCGCCGCGGATGAACTGGCGAAGCTGGTTAACAAGATTGGCGGATTAAAGACGCGGCCGCGCCTCGCCGATATCCCCAATGCGGAGACCCGGTACGCACGGTGGAAAGGCGGAGAAGACTAGGCCGCCCTTTGCCTTGCCGATGAACGAATCTGCGATCCTGAAATTCGATATTCCACCCCCCAGCGAGGTGCCCGATTGAACCTCGATGCCTACCCTCCCGGTTTTGAACAGGATGACCAGCTACGATCAGCGTTCATCCGAACCTTGACCCTGCGACAGCTGGATAGCGGCTTAGCCGAACACGCTGGCATATCGATGGGCTCTGCGGAGATCCCCCGCACACTGGTCCGATATTGGCATGATCCGGATGACCTTCCCGACGACGTGCAAGCCTGCATGGATAGCTGGACGCCATTGGGGGCGCTCGGTTTCAAGCTTCACACCTTTTGCGATACTTCAGCCGCAAGCTATATCAGTGCGAAATTCAGCCCGCGCGCGCTCGCAGCGTTTGCGCGCTGTCGCCATCCGGCGATGCGTAGCGACTATTTTCGCATGTGTTTCATCCTTGCTGAAGGCGGCCTGTACGTTGACGCCGACGACGTATTGAACGGCGATGGCTGGAAGCAGTTATTCCAGAGCAGTACATTGAAGCTGCAACCGCTTTGCTATGACATTCCGACTGGTGACATGATTACGGCGGCGCAAACTTGGCAGCGAGATTTGTCCACGGCCGATCGCATATTCTACGTGAACAATAATCCTATCGCTGCTCCGCCCCGCCACCCGCTCGTGCGGCGAGCGCTTTATCGTGCAACCGACAAGCTGCTTGACGGGAAGCCACGCCCGGAAATCCAATCGACCACCGGTCCCGGTAATCTGTCCGCCAGCCTGGCGGCACATGCACGCGAGCTGCTGGCCGCCGGTGCCGACCTGGACTTCGAATTGATCCCCGACTGGGACGCCATCGCAAAAACGCGGTGGGAACTATCTTATCGAAACGATGCTCGCAATTGGCGGAATATGGGTGCCGACTGAGCTTCCGTGGCGGGATTTAACTGAATGAACCTTCGAGATGCTTCGACCTCCTTGCGCGCGATGGCGTTCCGCATCTCGCGCGCTGCGATAAGCGCGCTTCCCGGCGGCAAGATATCTGCATTCGGTCCTGGTGCTGATCGGATCGAGTCAATCCTCGTGATCAACCTCGACCGGCAGCCAAACCGGTGGAAGCGCGTACTTCGGGAACTCAACCGCTTCAGGACGCATGACAGTGCTTCCCTTGTGACGATCACCCGCCGGCTACCGGCGATAGATGCGCGCGACGGCCGCGCAGTGGCCGCGACTGCGGATGTCGATACGACATATCGCATGAGCGATCAGCTCTTCGTCCAACCTGATGCGAGGCTGGCGGAATGTTTCGGACCCGACGAGCCAATCAGGATGACGCGGCAGGAAATCGCGGTCGCGAGGTCTCACATCGAAGCCTGGAAAGCCGTCGCGAATGGTCCCGATAGCCATGTTCTGGTGCTCGAGGACGACATCTGGTTTTGCAGGGGGGCCGCTTCCATGATCGATCGTGGCTGGCGTGCAGCGCACCAGCGCCTCGGCGGCAAAGGAACCCCAAACCTGCTCTATCTGTCCTACCGAGACGCCGGCGGCACTGCCGAGCGTGTCGATATCTGCGATGCACTGTTCCAACCGCTGAGGGGCCTTTGGTTCTTGTCCGGCTACGTGCTGTCGCGCGAAGGCGCGATGTCCCTGTTGCGCGCGATGCCGGTCACGGGACCAGCCGATCTGTGGATCAACTATCGGTTCACCGAGCTTGGCGCCCTCGCACTTGCTTCGCCTGCGATTCTCCAGCGGGAAGATGGGCCATCTGATAATGCCTATTCGGTACTACCCTACCTCGCGCGAGCGGGGATCGTCGATTCGGGATCCGGCCCGATGAGACCTGATCGCCCCCCTGTCGGACGGGTGCTTGCCTGGACCGCGAAGGGAGAGCCGGAGAAGCTGGCAATGGCCCTGTCGATGCTGGGACTGCGCGTCCGAGCATTCGATGATGACGAGGCCGAAATCGATGCCGCTGGGCTGAAAAGGCTTACGGAAGTTTTCGATGCGCTAGTCGATGCCCCACTGACCGATGACGCGTTATCGACGGCGCTAAAGCAGGACGATACCAGATTCATCATGGAGCCGGACGCCGCTTGCCGCGTCCTAACTTCCCTGCTCGAGGCGCAGCCTCAACGGGTCGTCACTCTCGATGAGCCAGGGGAAGGGAGAAATTGGACAAAGCTTTGCGCGCTTGTCGGCCTCACCGAGCCGGTTCAACCCTATCCCGAAGGCACTCCACGCCGCTCGAGAATGTTCCGGGATGACAGACGCGGCGATGCGCACCAGTTGATCACCACGACTGCCATCGAGCAATCGCCGCTCGACGATTCGCCATGGGTGCTGCCCGACAACATCGCGTGGACGCCGCGAGCGCCATCGCATCGTGAAATTTCCCCCTGTGGCCGGAGCGTCCTCTCCGCCCGGTTGGACAGTCCCGACCCTCTAATCAAACCCCTTGTGGAGACATTTCCAGGCAATCTCGCCTCGTTCGAGAAGGACGGTCTTCGGTACGATCCGCAGGGCGCGGTACTCACGCTGTCCCAAGCCAGCGACGGCTTAAGGCCCTATCGCTCGGGCGCGTTCGCCACCGCCCGCTCATATGGGCACGGTCACTTCGAAGCGGAGATCAAGGCAGCGCGAGGATCGGGGCTCATCACCGGCTTCTTCCTTCATCGAGAGTGCCCCCGGCAGGAAATCGATATCGAGCTACCCGGCGACAATCCTCGGCAAATGCTGGTGAATGTGTACTTCAACCCTGGCGACGAAGGGGCTGCCATGGGCTTCGGCTACAGGGGCTCACCCTACCGCGTCGATCTGAATTTCGACGCGAGCGAAGACTACCACCTCTACACGATTGATTGGCGGCCCGGCGCAATCATATGGTCTGTAGATCGGCGGATCGCCCACGACCGGGCTAGCTGGGATCCTACTCCGATTCCCCATCTCCCGATGCGATTGCACGCCAACTTATGGGCGCCGCGTTCCGAAGAGCTGGCCGGCCGAATCGACGACGCTGGCTTGCCGACTGAGGCTCACTTCAGAAATGTCTCGATCAGAACGTGACCTTCGACTGCGGCCTCTGCCGCTCCGCGTTCCGACGCCCGTTCGACGATGTAAGGCATCACACATCTGGCGAGTGAGAAGCTTCAATCCGATTACTGCCCGGTAACCACCCGATTTCGACCATTAGTCGCGCAGTGCGGTCGCTAAGCGGACCGTCCGCTTATGGCGGGCAGCGTCAGTGTGGGAATGACCGCAACTAGGGCGCATTGCTGCCGAACGGTTCACGCCGACCGAGCGGCAGCTTCCGGCAGAAGCTGCCGCTGGAGGCCCGGCCGGCGAAAGGCGCATGCTGGTCGCCACGTGCCGGGAGCGATTCGCCCATGATGGTGGCCGGCGGATATCCCGGAGGAAGGTGGAAAGGCTGAGTCTGGGGTGCGAATCAGACACGCGTCAGAGTCCTGCCAGCTGCAGATATCGACGCCGTGGGGCCCTAGAACAATCCGTGAAAGTCCGTCGATTTCCAGCTACGGTTTTGCAGTAAATTTGCAGTAAGTTGCACATTGGCGCAGCCATTCAGCAACTAAGCCTTTGAAAAGGCTGGTGACCCCTACGGGACTCGAACCCGTGTTTTCGCCGTGAGAGGGCGACGTCCTAGACCGCTAGACGAAGGGGCCAGTGCTTGGCGGAAGGCGGCCACTTAGGGACAGTGGCCCCTGCCGTCAAGGCGGATGGGCGAGGCGCCCCGCCTTTTATCCCGCGACCGGCAGGCGGAGCGTGCCGTCAGCTTCGTAATGGACCTCGCTATACGCCGTCACCGCGTCGAGCGGCAGCGGGGCGTAGATATGGGGGAAGCGCTGGCCGCCGCGCGACGGCTCCCAGCGCACTGCCTCGCCCAGCACCGCCAGGTCGACGGCGGCGATCCACAGGCCCGTCTGCCCGGCGAAATGCTTCTCCAGCGTCTCCTGCACCTGTTCGGCAGTGGAGAGGTGGATATAGCCGTCCTGCAGGTCGATCGGTGCACCGAGAAAGACACGCTCGTGCTCGAGCGTGTCCATCTGTTCTGCGGTCAGGATCTTGTAGGCGATGAGTGGCTGATCCCCGGCCATGGCTCAGCTTTCGCCGCCATCGGCCAGATCCTCGCCGGGAACCGCATCCGGCGTGGGCGCGCCGGCAACGGCGCCGTCGCCCAGATTGGCCTCGGCTTCGTCCTCGCTCTCTTCGATGCGCGCGGCGGAGACGACATGTTCGTCGGCCGCGACATTGAACAGCCGCACGCCCGCCGAGTTGCGGCCGATGACGCGCAGATCGCCCAGCGACATGCGGATCATCTTGGCCTGATCCGTCACCAGCATCAGCTGATGCCCCTTGGTCGCCGGGAAGCTCGCCACCACCGGCCCGTTGCGGGCGATATTGTCGATGTTGGTGATACCCTGACCACCGCGGCCGGTGCGGCGATATTCATAGGCCGAGCTGAGCTTGCCATAACCATTGGCACAGACGGTGAGGATGAACTGCTCGCGCGCCTTCATCTCTTCGTAGCGCTCGGCCGGCAGGTCGCATTCGCCCTCGCGCTCGCCCTTCCACGGGGCGAAGCGGAGATACGAATCGCGCTCTTCCTGGCTGGCGCCCGAGCGATGCAGGATCGACAGCGACATCACCTGATCGCCCTCGGCCAGGCGCATGCCGCGCACGCCGGTGGAGGCGCGGCTCTGGAACTCGCGAACATCCTCGCCCGGGAAGCGGATCGCCTTGCCCGCGCGGGTGGCGAGCAGCACGTCGTCGCCCTCGTTGAGCAGCGCGACGCCGATCAGGCGGTCATCCTCGTCCTCGCCTTCGAACTTCATGGCGATCTTGCCGTTCGAGGGCACGTTGGTGAACAGGTCCATGCTGTTCCGGCGTACATTGCCCTTGGCGGTGGCGAACATGACGTGGAGCTTGCCCCATTCCGCCTCGTCCTCGGGTAGCGGGAGCACAGTGGAGATGGTCTCGCCATTGGCGAGCGGCAGCAGGTTCACCATCGGCCGGCCGCGGGTGGCGGGGCCGCCTTCGGGCAGACGCCACACCTTCATGCGATAGACGCGGCCGAGCGTGGAGAAGAACAGCACCGGCGTGTGCGTCGAGGTGACGAACAGCTCGGTGATCGCGTCCTCGTCCTTGGTTGCCATACCGGCACGGCCCTTGCCGCCGCGCGCCTGGGCGCGGAAGGCGTCGAGCGGAGTGCGCTTGATATAGCCCTGGACCGTGACGGTGACGACCATGTCCTCGCGCTCGATCAGGTCCTCGTCGTCGATGCCGTCGGCAGCAGCGGCGATCTCGGTCTTGCGCGGGGTGGCATAGGTGTCGCGGATCAGCACCAGCTCGCCGCGCAGCACTTCGTAGAGCTTGGCACGGTTACCGAGGATCTCGAGCAGTTCGGCGATCGAATCCGCCAGTTGCTTGAGCTCGTCGCCAATCTCGTCGCGGCCCAGTGCCGTCAGGCGGTGCAAGCGCAGGTCGAGGATCGCGCGGACCTGGGTGTCGGACAGGCGGTAGCTGTCGCCCGTGACTTCCACTTCGACCGCCTCGACCAGCCGGATGTACGGCGCGATTTCGGCGATCGGCCATTCGCGGGCGAGCAGCGCCTCACGCGCCGCCGCCGGGCTCGACGAGCCGCGGATGATGCGGACGACTTCGTCGAGATTGGTGACGGCAATGACGAGGCCGAGCAAGATGTGCGCGCGGTCGCGGGCCTTGGCCAGCTCGAACTTCGAGCGGCGGGTGATGACCTCCTCACGGAACTTGACGAAGGCCTCGATGATGTCGCGCAGGTTGAGCAGTTCCGGGCGGCCGCCGCGGATCGCGAGCATGTTGGCCGGGAAGCTCGATTGCGCGGGGGTGTTCCGCCAGATCTGGTTGAGCACCACCTCGGGCGTCGCGTCGCGGCGTAGGTCGATGACGATGCGCACGCCCTCGCGCGAGCTTTCGTCGCGAATGTCGGAGACGCCCTCGATCCGCTTTTCCTTGGCGGCTTCGGCAATCTTCTCAACGAGTGCGTTCTTGCCCTGCTGATAGGGAATTTCGGTGAGCACGATCGAACGGCGCTCGCCGCGCTGCTCGAATTCGTGGCGCGAGCGCACCAGGATCGAGCCGCGGCCGGTCTGATAAGCCGAGCGGCAACCCGAGCGGCCGAGGATCACCGCGCCGGTCGGAAAGTCCGGGCCGGGGACGATTTCCATCAGCTCTTCGGCAGTGACCGCGCCGTTATCGATATAGGCGAGGCAGGCGTTGATCACTTCGCCGAGATTGTGCGGCGGAATGTTGGTCGCCATACCGACGGCGATGCCGCCCGCGCCGTTGACCAGCAGATTCGGGAAGCGCGCAGGCAGAACAGACGGCTCGCTTTCCGAACCGTCATAGTTCGGCACGAAATCGACCGTACCCTTCTCGATATCGTCGAGCAGCGCCGTCGCCACGCGGGCGAGGCGCGCTTCGGTGTAACGCATCGCGGCGGGCGGATCGGGGTCCATCGAGCCGAAATTGCCCTGGCCGTCGATCAGCGGCACGCGCATCGCCCAGTCCTGCGCCATGCGGGCCATCGCGTCGTAGATCGAGCTGTCGCCGTGCGGATGGTATTTACCCATCACGTCACCGACCAGGCGGGCAGACTTGCGATAGGGCCGTCCGGCGACATAGCCGCCTTCCTGGGCGGCATAGAGGATGCGGCGGTGGACGGGCTTCAGGCCGTCACGCACATCGGGCAGGGCGCGCGCCACGATCACGCTCATCGCGTAATCGAGGTACGAGGTCTTCATCTCGTCGACGATCGAGATCGGAGTGATGTCGGAAGGGTCGGCGAGCTGCGTCTCGTCGGTCAAAGGATCATTCTTTCGGGTTTTTGTTACGTGTTTATGGCTCTAGCGGGACGGAGGCATCCTGCCAACCCCGCGCCCGCGCGTACGCGTACACGCGCGCGTGGGGATGTTCAGGAGCCAGCGCTGTTTTCGTGCGTTCGGCGGGGCGCCGGTTTCGTTCAATCGATGTTCAGCGGCGTTGCGACATCCGCCATGCCCGCTTGAATGCCCCACGGAGCGCCGATAGAGGAGCGCGGATGCCGGCTGGCCGACGAGGAGAGTTCATATGAAGGTTGTTTCCAAGGTTGCAATGGCGATGGCCCTGACGCTCGGCGGCACGGCGCTGGTCGCCACCCCCGCCGCTGCCCAGAAGAAGGAAAACGGCAAGGACAATGGCGGCCTGAAGGTAAGCAACGAGTTCCGCAAGCCGGCCGAAGCGGCCCGCGCTGCGATCGAGGCGAAGGACTGGGCAACCGCCGACGCGCAGCTCACCGCGATGGACGCCATCGCCAAGACCGACGACGAGAAATATTATGCCGCCTATCTGCGCTCGCGCGTCGATGCGCAGCGCAACAATGTCGCCGGGCTGATGAAGGATCTGGAAGTGCTGATCGCGAGCACGCGTACGCCGCCGGCCGATCTGCCGGTCTATCAGCGCCAATATTATGCCCTGGCCGGCGACGCCGCGCTGAAGGACAAGAAGTACGCCGAAGGCATCGACCTGCTGCTGAAGTCGCGCGCTGCCGGCAACACCGATTTCGACCTGGCGCTGTCGCTCGCCAATGCCTATTCGGCGACCGGCAAGCAGGCAGAATCCGTCGCCGAAGTCGATCGCGCGATCCAGGCCGTTAAGGCCAGCGGCCAGAAGCCGCCGGTCACCTGGTACCAGTTCGCGATTCCGAAGGTCTATGCGCTGGGCGACCGCGCGGCGATCGCACAGTGGGTCGGCAAGATGCTGCAGGATTACCCGACCACCAAGAACTGGCATTGGGCAATTCTGGTGATCCGCGGCAGCGGCGATACCGGCGGCGCCAAGCTGACCAATGCGCAGCGCGTCGACCTGTACCGCCTGATGCGCGCCACCAAGGTGCTGGCGGACGCCAACGACTATTATGAATATGCCAGCTCGGTGAACCAGCTCGGCATGCCGCGCGAAACCGTGGCGGTGATCGGCGAAGGCCGGGCGGCAGGCAAGATCCCGGCCGGCGACGCCGATTTCAACCATCTCTACACGGCGGCCGAAGCCAATGCGAAGGCAGACGCTTCGCTCGCCGTGATCGCCAAGCAGGGCGAATCGGCAGCGACCGGCAAGGCCGCCGCAGCCAGCGCCGATGCGCTGTTCGCCGGTGGCGAATTCGCCAAGGCAGAGGCGCTCTATGCCGCAGCGCTGCAGAAGGGCGGCGTCGACGCGGACACGATCAACCTGCATCGCGGCGTTGCGCTCTATAATCTCGGCCGCAAGGACGACGCCCGCACCGCCTTCGCGCAGGTGAAGGGGGCACCGGCGCGGGACATTGCCCTGCTGTGGACCGTCGCGCTGGACCTGCCGCCGCTCACCGCGGCCTGAGGCACGGCGCTTCGGCTAAAGGAAAAGGGCGGCCCTGGGGCCGCCCTTTTTCGTCAGAGCTCAGGAACCGGCACACCCGGCAGCGCCTTGGACGTGCGGATCGTCAGCGATGTCTTTACATGTTCGACATTCGGGGCGGTGGTCAGACGCGTCGTAAGGATCGTCTGGAAGCTTTGCAGGTCGGGCGCGACGATCTTCAGGATGAAGTCGATCTCCCCGTTCAGCATATGGCATTCGCGCACTTCGGGAATGTCGGATACCAGTTGCTCGAACGCGCGCAGGTCGCTTTCAGCCTGGCTCTTCAGGCTCACCAGTGCGAACACGGTGAGGTTGTAGCCCAAGGCAGAGGGATCGAGCGCGGCATGATAGCCGGTGATCGCGCCTTCCTGCTCCAGCGCGCGAACGCGGCGCAGGCACGGCGGGGCAGTCAGCCCGACACGTTCGGCAAGCTCGACATTGGTCATCCGGCCATTGTCCTGCAGCAGGGCGAGGATACGGACGTCAATCTCGTCGAATCGCATGGGTAGAAGCGCTCCTGTGGTGAAATTCTGTCTTTCAGATCGCCGCTAGCATAATAAAATTACACTGCAACGCAATTGTCCCACATTGCGACGTACCGAAATGAGCTGTTCCGCATGGCCTCCCAAGAAGTTAAGCAACCTCAGTCGCACCCGCGGGGGGTGCGCTGACGATGGGTCAGACGTTGCGGTTCGATGATACCCTGGAGACGGTGCTTGCAGCCGATCTGAGCACGCCGGTGGGCGTGCAATCGGCATGGCGGCAGCTTGTCGACCTGGTCGGCCGCCGGCGGATCGATGCCGATCCGCGCGCGCTTTCGGCGCTGCGTACGATCCGCGATTCGGTGCCCGAGCCGGTACGCCGGGCAAGTGCGCGCGCGCTGGAATTCGCCAATCCCCCTGCCCCGCTCGTCCGGCTGCTCGCCGCCGATACGCTGGCCGTTGCCATGCCGGTGCTGCGCAGCGCCCGCATGACCTCGCCCGAATGGATCGAGCTGCTGCCCGAATTGCCGCCGGCGGCGCGCAATGTGCTGCGCAACCGCCGCGACCTGAGCCCCGCCGTGCGCCGGGCACTGGAAAGCTTCGGACCGGTGGATTTCGTGCTGGCCGACCAGCGCCCGGCCGGGGAGCAGCTTGCCGAAGCACAGGAAGTCGAAGCACCTGCGACCGAAGCCACGCCGCAACCGGAGCCGGCAGCGCAACCGGAAATGGAAGCGCCGCGGCCACCGCTGCGTCCGATTGCGCCCGAGATCGCACCATTCCTGTCGGACATACCGCCCACGGCGCACGTGCCGCCTCCGCCAGCGGAGACACCGGCGGCCAGCGACGGCATTGCCGATGGCGATGGTCCGTTCGAGATTGCCGAAGTCGTCGCGCGTATCGACGCCTTCTGGCGTCAGCGCGAGGAAAATGGCGCGCGTCTGCCAAAGGCGCCGCCCCGTGCGCGCGAACTGCGCTTCGAAACCGATTCCGCCGGCGTCGTCCGCTGGGTGGAGGGCGTCAGCCGCGCACCGATGATCGGCCTGTCGCTCGACCTGCAGGGCATGCCCGATGGCAGTCGCGTCGACGGCGTGGCGAGCGGCGCTTTCCGCCGACGCGCAGGGTTCACCAGCGCGCGAATGACGATCGAAGGCGAGTCCGATGCCTCCGGGGACTGGCTGATTTCCGCCATTCCCGTATTCGATCCGGTAAATGGCCGCTTCAGCGGCTATCGCGGCACGGGCCGCCGGCCGCGCGTGGACGAACGCGCCGAGCCCATTCGCCCCGAACGTCGCGCCGAGGCGGATTCGCTCCGCCAGCTCGTTCACGAGCTGCGCACGCCGACCAATGCCATTGCCGGCTTCGCGGAAATGATCGAGACGCAGATGCTCGGTCCGGTTGCAGAGGCGTATCGCGAGCGCGCAGCGATCGTCCGCGCCCAGGCACGCGAACTGATGGGGGCGATCGACGATCTCGATCTGGCCGCGCGCATCGAAACCGCCGCGCTGTCGCTGATGCCGGGTCGGGTCGCGCTGCGGCCGCTGGTGACGGGCATTGCCAATGACCTCGCCCAGCTGTGCGAACTGCGCGGGTCGATGATCGACCTGCCGGTCGAGGATCTGGCGGTCCATGGCGATCACCGCGCCGTCGAGAGGCTGCTGGCCCGGCTGCTGGCCACCTTAGTATCGGCGACCGCTGCGGGCGAGCATATCCGCGTCCAGCTGGCACTGGAAGGCGAGCGGATGGTTGCGATCACGATCGATCGCCCGCGCGCACTAGCGGATTATCCCGGCGATTCGGTGCTCGGCATCGACGATGAGGATGAGGACACAACGCTGCTCGGCACGGGCTTTGCCCTGCGGCTGGGCCGCAACCTTGCGCGGGAGCTGGGCGGCAGCCTGGTCATTGCGCCCGAAAGCTTGACTTTGCGGTTGCCGGCCGCCGTAAGCGGACAGGTGGGACAGGCACATCTGAACTGACATGGTGCAGCAGCATCTGCACGGCCGGGACTGCGGCTATCGCGTCCCTGCGCCCCCCGCCTCGGCTCGTCTTGCCTGGCCCGACAGCTTCGGCACGCGCTTTACGCTGTTCGTCGATACCGAAGAAGAATTCGAATGGGGCGCACCCTTTCGGCGCGACGGGCATGGCACCAGCGCGATTGCGGCAATGCCGGCGGCGCATGCCCGCTTCGCCGATCACGGCGTGCGGCTGACCTTCCTGGTCGATTATCCGATCGTCGATTCGCCCCGCGCCGTAGAGACGTTGCAGCGGCTGCTGGAAGATGGGCAATCGGCGGTGGGCACGCAGCTGCATCCCTGGGTCAACCCGCCGTTCGACGAAGTGCTGGATGGGCCGAACAGCTTTGCCGGCAACCTGCCCGCTGCGCTGGAACGCGCGAAACTGGCGGCGCTGACCGACCGGATCGAAGCGGCATTCGGCATCCGCCCCTTTGTCTATCGCGCCGGGCGCTACGGCATCGGCCCCAACAGCCATGCGCTGCTATCGGAACTCGGCTATCGCATCGATAGCTCGATGCGCAGCGGCTATAGCTATGCGAGCGAAGGCGGCCCCGATTTCAGCGATATCGACAACCACGCCTTCCGGATCGACCAGGACGGCGGCCGCAGCCTGATCGCGCTGCCGTTGACGACGGTCTTCACCGGCCTCGCCCGCCGGGGTGGCACATCGCTCCATCGCTGGCTGGGCAGCGTACCGCGCGGACGCGGGGTGGCGTCGCGGCTCGGGCTGTTGTCGCGGGTGGCGCTCACCCCCGAAGACATGCCGCTGGGCGAAGCGCTGGAGGCGATCCGCATCGCTGTGGGCGATGGTGTTCGGCTGCTCAACTTCAGTTTCCATTCGCCGTCGGTCGAGCCGGGGCACACCCCTTATGTCCGCGATGCGGCCGATCTGGCGGCATTTCATCGCTGGTGGGATGCGGTATTTGCGCTGTTGCGCCGGCTGAACGTGGCACCCGCATCGCTTGTCGACATCGACGCGGCTTGCAGCCAGGCCCAAAGCTCCGCTAGGGGCAGCAAGGCTGGGGGCCTGTAGCTCAATGGTTAGAGCTGGCCGCTCATAACGGCTAGGTTGCGGGTTCGAGTCCTGCCGGGCCCACCAGCTACAGGCTTGTACCGGGCGCCGCGAACGCCTAGGCGGGCCGATACGTCGGGGAGTAGCGCAGTCTGGTAGCGCATCTGGTTTGGGACCAGAGGGTCGCAGGTTCGAATCCTGTCTCCCCGACCACTTTATCGTGAAAACGACGGAAATTCGTCACTTTGCGCGGTCCGATATTCTGGTTTGTGCACATCGCAGGTACACACATGCGGTACACAAAAGGGTGCCTCGGTCCGCGCCGGAAAGGCGATGCCGTCATGCGTTCCATCCCCCCACGTCCGCCGCATCCCGGGCCGATACGTCTATCGGCGCAGGCTCCATTTCCGGAAGATTATCCCCAAGCCGCTTAGCGTCGCGCTGCGGACTGCCGACCCGTCGGTTGCCCGCACGCGTGCCGCCTTGCTGTCGGTGCGCTTCCTGGCGGCGAAGGCGAAGGTCTAGCGGATGTTGGAAAGTGGCCCGCCCCTTACAAGCGAGCAGATCGAGGCCTTGTTCAGGCATGTGCTGGAGAAGGAACTCCAAGGCCATGCGATGAATGCCTCAACGAGACGCTGTTCACGTCGCTGGCGTACGCTCGCTTCGCGCTCAATGCTTGGCGGCACGACTACAACCACGTCAGGCCGCACTCGAAACTGGGCGGGATGACCCCCGCCGAGATCGCTGGCAACGTGTCCGGGGGCATGCCCCCGGACACGTTGCCAGCCCCTCAACCAACTATCATGAAGGAGCCGGACTCTACTCCTGAGTGGTAACAATCAGCCACCAGAATGTAAGACAGTTCGGCCTTCCTTGTGGGTTGGCTGCGGACCTCAATCTCGCGCTGTAGCCATCCGTCGACAGCAGCTCGTCCGTTCTGCGCGGAAGCACCTACGGCACTCGGCAATCTTGCTGATTGCGCATGTGAATCTATGCTGACGCCATGGCACATGTGCTGGTAGTGGAAGACGATCAGGCGACGGCGGAGGCCATCGCGATTGAGCTGGGCGCGCATGGGCATTCCGTGGACGTTGCAGCCACGGGCAGCGCGGCGCTGGCACTCGCGCAAGCCACCTCGCCGGATGTGCTGACGCTGGATCGGCTGCTGCCGGACACCGAAGGCCTGAGCTTGCTAGCCGAACTTCGGAGCGCCGGTATCCAGGCGCCGGTATTGATGGTCAGTGCACTCGGCGATGTCGACCAGCGCATCGCCGGGCTGCGGGCCGGCGGAGACGACTATCTGATCAAGCCATTTGCCCCGAGCGAACTGGCGGTTCGGATCGAAGTGCTGCTGCGGCGGAGCCGACCCGAGGCCGAGGCGGTACTGCAGCTGGGCCGCGTCCGGCTCGATCGCATTCGCCGTGAAGTGGAGGTGGCGGGCGCGCCTGTGCGGCTGCTCCACATGGAGTTCAAGCTGCTCGAGTTCCTCATGCGCCATGCCGGCGCCACCGTGAGCCGCCGGATGCTGTTCGAGCAGGTCTGGAACTATCATTTCGACCCCGGCGCCAACCTGATCAACGTCCATATCGCCCGGTTGCGCCGCAAGCTCGATGTGCCCGGCGCCCCCTCGGCGATCACCACGGTGAAAGGCGAAGGCTATCGGCTCGATGCCGTCTGACCGGCTCCGCTGGCGCGATGTGCGCAGGACCACGCCGTTCCGGCTGACGGTGATGCTGGGCGCGGTTTTCCTCGCCGGGCTGTGGGCCACGCTGGCGATCAGCTACATTTTCACGGCGCACGAACTGACCGTGCGCAGCGACCAGATTCTCTACACCCGGGCCCGTACCCTGCTGGGAGCGCCGCCCGCCGCGCTGCCCGCCCGCATGCGTGCCGAGATTGCCAATACCACGCCCGGCCTCAACTATTTCGCGCTGCTCGGGCGCGATGGCGAGCAAGTGATGGGCAATATCCGGCTGCCCGAGCCGCAGCACCTGGGCACGCCCTATAGCCTGGCGGCGCGTGACGGGGTGCATGGCATGCTGCGGGTGCTGGCGGTGCGTACGCCGAATGGCGAAACCATCGTGCAGGCACGCGATATCTCGCCGGTGCAGGACTTGCGGCTGCGACTGCTCCAGATTTTGCTGGTGAGCGGCCTGGCGGGGACCGCGATGGTGCTGACGGCGGCGATTCTGCTCAGCATGGGGCCACTTCGCCGGGTTCGCGATCTTGAACGCGCAAGCCGGGTGATCGCCGCAGGTGGCCTCGCGCACCGCATGCCCATCGCCGGCCGCCATGACGAGCTGGACCAGTTCGCCGCGACGGTGAATCTGATGCTCGAAGAAGTGGCGCATGTCGTCGCGCAGGTGAAGAACGCCACCGACGCGATCGCGCACGACCTGCGGACCCCGCTCACGCGCGTGCGGACCGCGCTGTCGCGGATGCTCCAGGCGGGGGATCTGCCGCCCGCCGCCCACGCCATCATCCAAAGCGCGGTCGAAAACCTAGATGCGGTGGTCGACCGGTTCGCCGCGCTGCTCCGGATTGCCGAACTGGAGGCCAGCGGCCGGCGCGCAGGCATGGGCGCGCTCGCGCTGGCGCCGCTGGTACGTGCGCTGGCCGAACTGTACGACCCGCTGGCGGAAGAACGGGGTGTTGCGCTGGTCGTCCGCATTGCGGACCAGCCGATCATTCGCGCAGACCATGAGTTGCTGGCGGAGGCACTCGGCAACCTGATCGACAATGCCATCAAGTTCACCCGCAGCACGGTGCTGGTTCAGTTGCGCCGCGAGGGCGAGGCGGCGCTGATCGAAGTGATCGACGACGGCCCCGGTATCCCACATGACGAGCATGAGGCAGTACTGCGCCGATTCCACCGCGCAAGCGGTGCCGCCGGGGTGGAAGGCACCGGGCTGGGACTGACGGTGGTCAGCGCGATCCTCCATTTGCATGGCTTCACGCTGGTATTCGACGATGCCCGCCCGGGCCTGATCGCCCGCATCGCGATACCGCAGCAGCCAAGGTGAAATTCATTTAATTCGCCATTTCTGCAGCGCGGGAGCAAATGCCCTCGCGCCGGCGCTGGAGCGTTCCCCATCCCCTAGCGCCCCGGGGCCGGCACCTCGTTCCCGTTGCGCAGGCTGCCCATGCTTCACCTCATCCGGATCGCGCTCAGCAAGCCCTATACCTTCGTTGTCCTCGCGATCCTGATCGTGCTGGGCGGCGGTGTGGCGGCGCTGGAGACTCCGACCGACATCTTTCCTGACATCAAGATTCCAGTGATCGCCGTCGTCTGGACCTATCGCGGGCTGCCGCCCGAGGAGATGTCCGGCCGTGTCATCTATTATTACGAGCGCACGCTTACCTCGACGGTGAACGACATCGACCATATCGAGAGCCAGAGTCTGTCGGGCATCGGTATCGTCAAGATCTTCTTCCGGCCGAATGTCGACATTCGCACCGCCACCGCACAGGTGACGAGCGTCAGCCAGACCGTGCTCAAGCAGATGCCGCCGGGTATCACACCGCCGCTGATCCTGAACTACAACGCCTCGACGGTGCCGATCGTGCAGCTCGCGCTTTCGTCCAAGACGCTGTCGGAAGCGAAGATCTTCGACCTGGGGCAGAATGCCATCCGTCCCTCGCTCGCGTCGGTGGGTGGTGCGGCCGTGCCGTCGCCCTATGGCGGCAAGGAACGCCAGATCCAGATCGATCTCGATCCCGCCGCGCTGCAGGCGCATCATCTGTCCGCTACCGATGTCGGCAATGCGCTGGCCCAGCAGAACCAGATCGTGCCGGCCGGCACCACCAAGATCGGCAGCTATGAATATAACATCCGCCTGAACAACTCCCCCGAGGTGGTCGACCAGCTCAACGACCTGCCGATCAAGACCGTCGACGGCGCCACCGTGCTGATGCGCGATGTCGCCCATGTCCATGACGGTTCGCCACCCCAGCGCAACATGGTTCGCGTCGACGGCCACCGCGCGGTGCTGATGACGATCCTGAAGAGCGGCGCGGCGTCGACCATCGCCATTGTCGATCAGGTGAAGGCACTGCTGCCCAAGCTCGCCCAGACGCTGCCGCCCGACCTGAAGGTGCTGCCGCTATCCGACCAGTCGCTGTTCGTGAAGGCGGCCGTGTCCGGCGTGGTACGCGAAGGCGCGATCGCGGCGGCGCTGACCAGCCTGATGATCCTCTTGTTCCTCGGCTCGTGGCGCTCGACCGTGATCATCGCCGCCTCGATCCCGCTCGCGGTGCTGGCGGCGGTCGCCGGGCTGGCGGCGGCGGGGCAGACGCTCAACATCATGACGCTGGGCGGCCTCGCGCTAGCGGTCGGCATCCTCGTCGACGACGCGACCGTGACCATCGAGAACATCAACTGGCACCTCGAACAGGGCAAGACGGTGCGCGACGCGATCCTCGATGGTGCGCGTCAGATCGTGCAGCCGGCGTTCGTCTCGCTGCTCTGCATCTGCATCGCCTTCCTGCCGATGTTCTTCCTGCCGGGCGTCGCGGGCTTCCTGTTCGCGCCAATGGCGGAAGCGGTGGTGTTCGCTATGATCGCCAGCTTCGTGCTCAGTCGCACGCTGGTGCCGACCATGGGCAATTTCCTGCTCCGCCAGCACGCAGGCATCCACACCGTCGAGCACATGGTCAGCCACGACTCGATGGCGGGCAGCCCCAAGAGCCGCAATCCGTTCCGCCGTTTCCAGCACGGGTTCGAGCAGCGGTTCGAGGCGATCCGCCGCTATTACCTGTCGCTGCTCGGTTTCGCACTCGCCCGGCGCAAGGCGTTCGTCCCCGGCTTCCTGCTGGTCGTGCTCGCCTCCTTCGCGCTGGTCCCGATGCTGGGGCAGACCTTCTTCCCCTCGGTCGACGCCGGGCAGATCAACCTGCACGTCCGCGCGCCGGTCGGCACCCGCATCGAGGAGACGGCGGCGCTGTTCGACCGG
Source organism: Sphingomonas sp. DMC6 (assembly GCF_056314225.1). Classification (NCBI taxonomy): domain Bacteria; kingdom Pseudomonadati; phylum Pseudomonadota; class Alphaproteobacteria; order Sphingomonadales; family Sphingomonadaceae; genus Sphingomonas; species Sphingomonas sp. DMC6. Next base: position 26,665 of record NZ_JBQUYT010000008.1, on the reverse strand, counting down.
ATCGAGGACCGCATCCGTGGCGTCGTTCCGCCCGACCAGCTCGTCTCGATCGTCGACAATATCGGCCTGCCGGTCAGCGGCATCAACCGCGCCTATTCCAACACCGGCGGCATCGGCCCGCAGGACGGCGACATCCTGATCACGCTCTCCAAGGAGCACAAGCCGACCGCCGACTATGTGAAGGCGCTGCGCAAGGCGCTGCCCGAAGCCTTCCCGGGCTCGACCTTCTCGTTCCTGCCGGCAGACATCATCAGCCAGATCCTGAACTTCGGCGCGCCGGCCCCGATCGACGTGCAGGTCGCCGGGCCGGACCAGAAGGCCAACGAAGCCTATGCGCACCTGCTTGCGGAGAAGATGGGCCATATCGCCGGGATCGCCGATGTCCGCGTCCAGCAGGCGAACGACTATCCCGAACTCGGCTTCGACGTCGACCGGGCGCAGGCCAATCGCGTCGGCATCACCGAGAACGACGTGACCAGGAGCCTGTCGGTCAACCTCGCCGGCAGCTTCCAGATCGCCCCGGCCTTCTGGCTCAACCCGAAGAACGGCGTATCCTATCCGATCGTCGTTCAGGCACCGCAGTATCGCGTCGATACGATGTCGGATCTGCAGACCATGCCGGTGACCGGCGCGCAGGGCAGCGCCCAGTTGCTCGGCGGCCTCGGCACGCTCCACCGCGAACCGAGCGCGGCGGTGGTCTCGCATTACGCGGTGCAGCCGGTGTTCGACGTCTATGCAACCACGCAGGGCCGCGATCTCGGTGCCGTCGCCGGCGGTATCCAGAAGATCATCAAGGACACCGCCGCTCAGGCCCCCAAGGGTGCCACCGTCGCGCTGCGCGGTCAGGTCGAAACGATGAACACGGCCTTCTCCGGCCTGCTGTTCGGCCTCGCCGGCGCGGTGGTGCTGATCTACCTGCTGATCGTCGTCAACTTCCAGTCGTGGATCGATCCGGCGGTGATCGTCTCGGCACTGCCGGCAGCGCTGGCGGGCATCATCTGGATGCTGTTCGCCACCCACACGCCGCTGTCGGTGCCGGCGCTCACCGGCGCGATCATGTGCATGGGCGTCGCCACCGCCAACTCGGTGCTGGTCGTCAGCTTCGCCCGCGAGCGGCTCGCCGAAACCGGCGACGCGCTGAAGGCCGCGATGGAGGCGGGTGCAACCCGCTTCCGCCCGGTGCTGATGACCGCGCTGGCGATGATCATCGGCATGGCGCCGATGGCGCTCGGCCTGGGCGAAGGCGGCGAGCAGAACGCCCCGCTCGGCCGCGCAGTGATCGGCGGCCTGATCTGCGCGACGCTCGCCACGCTGATCTTCGTCCCTGTCGTGTTCAGCATCGCGCACCGCCGCGACAAGCTTCGTCAACCCTCCGACCTCGCAGCCGAGGATCTTGTTTATGCAGAGTGAAGCCCCCCTGTCCCCCCAGACCCACGCCCCGCGCGGCCTGAAGACCGCCGGCATCGCCGCCGTCGTGATCGCCGGTGCCGTAATCGCGCTCGGCACGATGAGCCGCGCCCATGACGCCGGCGAGGCCCAGCACTGGTCCGATGCGCGCTCGATCCCCGTCGTCCACCTCGTGCCGGTACAGGCCGCCGCCGCCAGCGGCACCCTGACCCTGCCGGGCACGATGGAGGCGTGGGACGCCGCCAAGCTCTATGCCCGGGTAGCCGGCTATGTCCGCGCCTGGGACAAGGACATCGGCGCTCCCGTCGCGGCCGGTACGCCGCTCGCCCAGATCGACACGCCCGAGCTCGACCAGCAGATCGGCCAGGCGCGCGCCGACCTCTCCAGCGCGCTCGCCAATGCCGCCCTCGCCAGGAGCACGGCCGCGCGCTGGAACGACCTGCTCACCACCCGTTCGGTGTCGCAGCAGGAAGCCGACGAAAAGAACGGCGAGCTCGCCGTACGCAATGCGGCGGTAAATGCCGCGCGCGCCAATCTCGGGCGGTTGCTGGCGATGAAGGGCTTCGCCACGGTCCGCGCGCCGTTTGCGGGGGTGGTGACGCAGCGCGCCGCCGATATCGGCGATCTGGTGGGGCCGAGCAGCGGGAATGCGCAGCCGCTCTTCTCGGTCGCCGATGTCCGCAAGATTCGCATCTATGTCAGCGTGCCGCAGGTCTATTCGGCCGCGATCCATGCCGGTCTCGCCGCGACGCTGAGTGTGCCCGACTATCCCGGCCGCAACTTCACCGCGCAGGTGATCGGCCAGTCGGGCGCGATCAGCCAGCAGAGCGGGGCCTTCCAGGTGCAGCTCGTTACCGACAATCCGGGCGCGGTGCTGAAGCCCGGCGGCTATGCCAAGGTGGCGTTCAACGTCGCCGGTCAGGCGAGCACGGTGCAGATACCGTCGAGCGCGCTGGTGTTCCGGGCGGAGGGTGCGCGCGTGGCGCTGGTCGGGCCGGGTGACCGCATCCATCTCCAGGCGATCACCATCGGCCGCGATCTCGGCCCCTCGATAGAGGTTCTGGGCGGCCTGAAGCCAGGTGACCGCGTAGTCGACAATCCGCCCGATTCGGTCACCGAGGGCGAACTGGTGCGGGTGCAGCAGAGCCATGCGTAAGCGGCTGACGCTCGCCGGCCTTGCGCTGGCCACGGCGCTGGCGGGTTGCGGGACCACGCCCGCCTATCACCCGCCGGTCGTACCCGCGCCGCCGCAATTCAAGGAAGCCGGTCCCTGGACCCGGGCCGCGCCGGCGCTCCCCGCCGATGGCCGCTGGTGGACGCTGTTCGCCGATCCGGTGCTAGACGGCCTCGAAGCGCGGGTGGCGCAGGACAACCCGACGCTGGAGGCGGCGCTGGCGCGCTATGAAGCGGCCCGCGCCTATATCGGTGCGACGCGGGCAGACCTGCTGCCCAGCCTTGGCGCGCGCGGCGACCTGACCCAGAACCGCCAGTCGGACCACCGCCCGCTCCGCGGCGGCAACCAGCCCGACGAATATGCCGCCGACACGCTTTCCGCCGGCATCGGATGGGAACCCGATCTGTGGGGCGGGCTGCACGCCAGGCTTGCCGCCAGCCGCGCCGCAGCGCAGGCGAGCGCCGACGATCTAGCCGCCATCCGCCTAGCGCTCGAAACCGAGCTGGCGCAGCATTATGTCGAGCTGCGCGGTCTCGACGCGCAGGCGCATATGCTCGGCGCCACAGTGGATGCCTATGCCCAGGCCGATGCATTGATCCGCAGGCGCTTTGCGGGCGGCATCGCCTCGGGCATCGACGTCGCGCGCTCGGGGGCATTGCTCGCCGATGCCCGCGCCCAGCTTGCCGACATCGCGGCAGCACGCGCGCTGGTCGAACATGCCATCGCCAGCCTGGCCGGCGCGCCGGCGAGCAGCTTCTCGCTCCCCGCCGCGGAGGGGCAGCCGGCGATCCCGGCGATCCCGGCGGTGCTGCCCTCGACACTGCTCCAGCGCCGCCCCGACATCGCCGCCGCGGAACGGCGGATGTTCGCCGCCAATGCCGGGATCGGCGCCGCCAAAGCGGCCTTCTTTCCCTCTATCGTGCTGGGCGGCACCGGCGGCGTGCAGAATACGGCGCTCTCCGGACTGGTCGCGGCGCCCAACAGCTTCTGGTCGATTGGGCCTAGCGCAATCCTCTCGATCTTCGACGGCGGCAAACGTCGCGCTGCCCTCGCCGCCGCGCGCGCGCATTGGGATGAGGCCACTGCGGACTATCGCGCGCGGGTGCTCACCGCATTCCAGCAGGTGGAAGACGGGTTGGCCCAACTGCATCACTTCGGCGACGAAGCGACGGCGCAGGCGGAGGCCGTGCGCCTGGCCGGGGAAGCCGAGCAGCTGGCGCTCAATCGATACGAGAAGGGCGTGGTCACCTATCTCGACGTCGCGACCGCGCAAGCCCAGGCGTTGCAGTCCCGGCGAAAGGCGCTCGAACTGCAGACCCGAAGGCTTGACGCGTGCATTCGCCTTATCGGGGCAGCGGGCGGGGGTTGGCGCGATCCTTAATCTCAACCTCATCGCTGGATCTGGCATTCGACGAAGCCCTGCTAGCTATTGCAAGCTTGACGCGTACGTTGGCCTTCCGCCCTATCCGCTTCGAAGTTAGAGTTCGGCAGCTTCCGTCAGGAGCGGACATTTGCAGTGCCAGATTCCAACGACCAGCTTTGGTCGAAAACGGCTGCTGCCGCCTGGAGCCAGGCAAAGGCGCGTATCCAGAACTCGTCTGCTCGGCGCCTTCGCCCTGCCGGCGGACGGACGCCTAATCCAGCCGCCGGCCCACTTTCATGGCGTCAACCGCGAGCGCGCAGTGCCTCCGCCAGCTCAGCTCGAGTCTCCGGTGTGCCTGCCATGACGGCAGCCACCCCGGATGGCGCTTCCCGTGTCGTTCGCCGCGCCGCCAATATCTGGCCGTTACGACGAGATGGACGTGTGGCGCGATGATCCAATCGTCCGCGTCGCCTCCCATGGCATGGATCGCCCACGCCACGACCGCACCCTTGAACCGCGCAAAGTACCGAACACGCGCGGGTACTTCGCGGTAGCTCGGGTGGAAGGCATTGTTCCCGATCCCAGCGCGCCGGGCATGTATCTCGCCCTGATCGAGCCCGGCAGCTATCTCGATTTTGCCAACCCGGCCCCGTTCGCTGATGCCGACGGAGCGGTAATTGAGCGGGGCGTTCTCAACGGGGCCGGCCGCATCTCCGGCCGTGCGCAAGCTGCCGTTCGCGGCCTATCGCCATCCAACTTCAATCGCATTGTCGAGGCCGGACTGGCCGAGTCGGACCCGCTATTGCCCCGCATCGGCTTCGCAGAAACGGCCTCGCGCTGTCCGGCACGGCGCACTGGATGTTCGACCGCGGCCTCGGCTTGGACGACGACATGCAAATCCTGATCTCCCGGCAGGCCAACGCCCCCGAGAGCATTTGCTCTATCATCAACCCGAGCGGGCGGGTGCTCCTGCCGCCGTGTGCCAGCGACCGTCCCCATCCGCAGTTTGTCCGATGGCATCGGGAGCATTGTTTCAAGCAGTAGCGAAGCCGTCGAGGCTTGGTTCGCTAGCGGGCAGACCGCTCCCTTCCCATGTTACTGTGGGTCACGTGGATCGGCCATGGCACCAGAGCAGGTCCGTTGCGTGGTCGGGGTTCTCGATCAATCCTACATCGAGAGTCGCTCGTCGGTAATCCACAGGTGCTTGGCCATGGGTGCGGATCTGCCACTGGACAGGTACACAAACGCCCCTCCACAAGGCTTGGGCGATCCCGCAAGAACCGCGGATTTTCGTGGGTTGGGCGGCAGCTGCTCTGGTCTAGAATCCTGTCTCCCCGACCATTTTCGACAATATGACGCGGAACGCGACCTTCCGGTTGCGGTGCCCATAAAAGCGAAGGGCCACGGTCCCCCACGAACCGCGGCCCTTGCCTGCCCCCGCTATCGTCGCCCTGTCAGGCGACCTGCGTATCTTCCTGTCCCGCCTCATCGGGCTCGCGCAGCACATAGCCGCGGCCCCAGACGGTCTCGATATAATTGTCGCCATCGCATGCCATGCTCAGCTTCTTGCGCAGCTTGCAGATGAACACGTCGATGATCTTGAGTTCCGGCTCGTCCATCCCGCCATAGAGATGGTTGAGGAACATTTCCTTGGTGAGCGTGGTGCCCTTGCGGAGCGACAACAGCTCCAGCATCGCATATTCCTTGCCGGTCAGGTGCACGCGGGCGCCATCGACCTCGACCGTCTTGGCGTCCAGGTTCACCGCCAGCTTGCCGGTACGGATCACCGACTGCGAATGGCCCTTCGAGCGACGCACCACGGCGTGGATACGCGCGATCAGCTCTTCGCGGTGGAACGGCTTGGTGACGTAATCGTCGGCGCCGAAGCCGAACGAACGCACCTTCGAATCCATTTCGTTGATGCCCGACAGGATCAGCACCGGGGTCTGCACCCGGGCGACGCGGACCTTTTTCAGCACGTCATAGCCGTGCATGTCCGGCAGGTTCAGATCGAGCAGGATGATATCGTAATCATAGAGCTTCGCGAGGTCCAAGCCCTCTTCGCCCAGATCGGTCGTGTAGACGTTGAACCCCTCTGTCGAGAGCATGAGTTCAATAGCCTTGGCAGTGCTAGGCTCGTCTTCAATCAGCAGCACGCGCATCGCCGGTCCCCTGTCCACACCACGCGAATAGGCCCCTTTGCCCGACGCGCTGGACGATTCATTAACCTAAGGCTGTCTGAAGGCAAAAGGTTAATTTCTCGCTAAGGCGCGGCAATCCACGAGTCGCGGAAAAATACGGAGGTCGCGAACGTCTCGGCGGGTTACAGCGCCACGCCCGCTTCGCGCTGGCAAAGCGTGCGCAGCCGGTCAGTCAGAAAGTCGATCAGCGCCTCCACCCGAACCGGCCGCAGCGTGCCCGGCGGCGTCAGCAGATGCAGTGCCGCTGCGCCCGCCTGCCAGTCCTCCAGCACGCGCTCTAGCCGACCAGCGGCGATTTCCTCGTCCACCAGAAAGCCCGGCAGACGGGCGACGCCCAACCCGGCGCACAACGCCGGCAACATCGTTTCACCATTGTCGGTGCGCAGCGGACCGTCGACCCGCACCGCCGCTTCCTCACCGCCCGCGCGGCGGAACCGCCACAGGCCGGGGCTGGCGGTGTTGGTGTAGACGAAGCAGGCGTGGCGGGCGAGATCGGCAGGATGGCCGGGCCTGCCCGCGCGATCGAAATAGGAGGGTGCGCCGACGACATGCACACCCACCGGCCCCAGCCGGCGCGCGCGCAACGAGCTGTCAGGCAGTTCCGCAATGCGCAGCGCGACGTCCACCCCTTCGCCGACAATGTCGATAAAGGCGTCGGAAAGCGTCAGCTCCACCCGGATCGCGGGATGGGCGGCCATGAAATCGGCCAGCACCGGCGCCAGATGCCGCACGCCGAAAGTGAGCGGCGCCGATACCCGCACCACACCCGAGGGCGACCGGGCGGATTCGAACGCCGCCTCTTCGGCCGCTTGCCCCTCGACCAGAATGCGCTGGGCATGATCGGCCAGGGTGCGGCCGCTGTCGGTGAGCGTCAGTCGGCGCGAAGTGCGGTGGAACAGCGTCGTGCCCAGCCGCTCCTCCAGCCGGGTGATCGCCTTGGATACCGTGGCCTTGGACAAGTTGAGTGCCACCGCCGCACCGCTGAAAGACCGGTTCTCGACCACGCTGGCGAACACGGCCCAGGCTTCGAAATCGGGTAGTTTCATGGCGATCGCTCCGATGATGGCCCGTCATAACACGAAACGATCAGTTTCCAAGGTTTCCGTTTACGCGCCGATCCACCTCCCTATCTTGGCGGCAACGGAAAGGAGATCAGCAATGATCGACAAACGCAGTTTCGAAAGTCTGGGCGGTGCGGACCATGGTTGGCTGAAGGCCAAGCACCATTTCAGCTTCGCCAACTATTATGACCCCGCCCGGATGGGCTGGGGCGCGCTGCGCGTCTGGAATGACGACGAGATCGCCTCCAACTCGGGCTTCCCGCCGCACCCGCACCAGGACATGGAAATCATCACCTATGTCCGCTCTGGCGCGATCACCCATCAGGATTCGATGGGCAACAAGGGCCGCACCGAAGCGGGTGACGTGCAGGTGATGAGTGCCGGCACCGGCGTGCGCCATGCCGAATATAATCTGGAGCCGGAGACGACCCGCATCTTCCAGATCTGGATCATGCCCCGCGAACGCGGCGGCCAGCCGAGCTGGGGCGCCAAGCCCTTCCCCAAGGCAGACCGGTCGGGCCGCTTCGTCACGCTCGCCTCGGGATTTGCCGAGGACAAGGACGCGCTGCCGATCCGCGCCGATGCCCGCGTGCTGGGCGCGACGTTGAAGGCGGGCGAGAGCGTAACCCATACGGTAGGTGAGGGTCGCCACGCCTATCTTGTACCAGCGGTTGGTGCAGTCACCCTCAATGGTGATCGCGTCGATGCCCGCGATGGTGCAGCCTTGTCCGGCGGCCAGACCGTTACGATCACCGCGATCGAAGACGCGGAAATCGTCGTCGTCGACTCCGAATAATTCCTCCCCCCGGGCGGACCGGCCGGTCCGCCCCTTCCTTTCAGCAAAGGACTGCGACCATGACCAAGATCCTCGTGCTTTATTATTCCTCCTATGGCCATCTGGCGAAAATGGCCGAAGCCGTCGCCGAAGGCGCGCGCAGCACCGGCGCTACCGTCGATGTCCGCCGTGTCGCCGAAACCGCGCCGTTCGAAGTGGCGCAGGCGGCCGGCTTCCGTGTCGACGAAAGCCATGCCGTGCTCGACGATGTGAACGAGCTGGCCAGCTATGACGGCATCATCGTCGGCTCTCCCACCCGCTTCGGCCGCATCGCCAGCCAGATGGCGGCATTCTGGGACAAGGCCGGCGGCGTGTGGTTCCAGGGCAAGCTGAACGGCAAGGTCGGCGCGGCCTTTACTTCGACTGCCTCGCAGCATGGCGGGCAGGAGACCACCTTGTTCTCGATCCTGACCAACCTGCTGCACTTCGGTATGACGATCGTCGGCCTGGACTATGGCTTCCAGGGCCAGGGCGGTGTCAATGAAGTGAAGGGCGGCGCGCCCTATGGCGCCACCACCATCGCCGATGGCGACGGCAGCCGCCAGCCGAGCGAAGTCGAGCTGGAAGGCGCCCGCTACCTCGGCCGCCGCGTTGCCGATACGGCCGCAAAGCTGAAGGGCTGAGATGGAAAGAGCTCCCCTCCTTGAAAAGGGAGGGGAGTGATAGTCCAAATGCGCCCCTCCCAGAGGAGGACTTCCCGACCTATCCGGGCTCGCGCATTTCGTGCGGCACGCTATATCCCCCGCCATGCTGCAGGATCGGGTACTTTTCATTGACGGCGAAGCGATCGTTCTGGACAAGCCTGCGGGTTTGCCGGTCGATCGCCCGCGCGACGGCTCCGAAAGCCTGGAGGGTCTGCTCGACCAGCTGACGTTCGGCTTCCAGCGCCTTCCCACGCCCGTCCACCGGCTCGATCGCGACACCAGCGGCTGCCTGTTGCTCGCCCGCAATCCCAAGGCGATGAAGCGCTTCGGCCAGGCGTTCGAGGCAGGCCAGGTGACCAAGCGCTATTTCGCGATTGTCGATGGGATACCGACGCAGGATTCCGGTGAGATCGACCTGCCGCTCGTCAAGATATCCTCGGCGGAAAAAGGCTGGCGGATGACCGGCGACCCGAAAGGCAAGGCCGCCCGCACCCGCTGGAAACGCATCGAAGTGCTGGGCGACCGGGCGATGCTGGCATTTTATCCGGAGACCGGGCGCACGCACCAGATCCGCGTGCATGCCGCCGAGGGTCTGGGTATCCCGATCGTCGGCGATCCGGTCTATGGCCAGGGCGGTCCCGCACTGATGCTCCACGCCCAGTCGCTAAACCTGCCGCGCGCCGGCAAGCCCGATGTCCGGGCTGAGGCGCCGTTGCCGCCCCGCTTCCACCATCTAGGCTTCGGCCAGCCCCGTGGCTGAGATTCCCGAGGCGGCGATCGTCGAGGAAAAATTCCTCGCCGCCACAGGTCCCGGCGGTCAGAATGTCAACAAGTTGGCGACCGCAGTGCAATTGCGCGTCGATGTGTTCAAGCTGGGGCTGACGCCCTATGCCTATGGCCGGCTGAAGGAATTGGCCGGGAGCCGGATGACCTCGGGCGGCGAGCTGGTCATCACCGCCCGCCAGTTCCGCACCCAGGAAGCCAACCGCGCGGACGCCCGCCAACGCCTTTCCGACCTGATCGACAAGGCGCATGAGCGGCAGGCGAAACGGATCAAGACCAAGCCGAGCAAGGCCGCGAAGGCGCGCCGCGTGGATGCCAAGAAAGGGCGTTCGGCGGTGAAGGCGGGGCGCGGCAAGGTGTCGGTGGATTAAGGAGGGAGAGAACAGGAGATCAGACCTGCCCCCTCGCCTAGCGGGCTACGATCCCCTACATCGCCCGCCATGTTCACTTTCGACATCACCACCGGCAGCAAGGCCGACCTGTATCGCGACCTTGCCGCCGCGCTAGATTCGCTGACCGCGGGCGAGCCCGATCCGATTGCCAACATGGCCAATGTCTCGGCACTGATCGGCCAGTATCTGCCCGACCTCAACTGGTCCGGCTTTTACCGCAATATCGGCGACGAACTGGTGCTGGGGCCGTTCCAGGGCAAGGCGGCGTGCATCCGCATTCCGTTCGGCAAGGGCGTGTGCGGTGCGGCCGCGATCACCCGCGAGACGCAGCTGGTCGAGGATGTCCACGCATTTCCGGGCCATATCGCCTGCGACGCGGCCAGCCGATCGGAACTGGTGGTGCCGATCATCCACCAAGGCGAGTTGCTGGGCGTCCTCGATCTCGACAGCCCGATGCCGGCGCGGTTCGATGCCGGAGACGCGGCGGGGTGCGAGGCATTGATGCGCATCCTGGCGCCGCGTATCGCCGGGTAACGTCCCATCACCCTCACCCTTCCCGCCTTCGGCGGCGGGAAGGGTGAGGGTGACAACAGCGCAAATACGAAACCCTGCCCCGAAACGGGATTCCATTAAGCATCCTCTCCCTTTTGCTTGCGCATCCCCGAAGGTTACTCTGGCGTTAAGCGACAGCGCGTCCGGAATTACAGGGAGTTGGCAATGCGGGGCATGATGTTGGTGGTAGCCGTGGCGGCCGGGGTCGGCCTGGCGAGCCCCGCAGCGGCACAGCAGATCTGGCAGAATGGCCGATGGGTGGTGCTCCCGCATCCCGCGCCGGCGGGCGCGGCGATGGATGCTGGTCGCTGGGGCCCCGTAGTCGACGGACGCTGGGAAGCCGCGACACGCGCACCGGGCGGCTGGGATGCCTATCGCCGGCCCGATCGGGGCATGAAGCTGCCGCGTTACTGGCGCGACCCGCGTTTCCGGATTCCAGACTATCTGAACTTCGGCCTGGCCGAACCGCCGCTCGGCTATCACTGGGTGCGCTATTATGACGATGCCGTGCTGATCGACGATGGTGGTCGCGTGTGGGATTCGCTGGGCGGCATCGCCTGGGGCGCCACTGCCTTCGCATCGTCCGACGGCGACGTGCGCTATGCCACTGCCCGGGCCGGCGCGCCCTATCCGCCCCCGCCGCCGCGGGGCGTCATCCAGCCGGTCGATCCCGATCTCTATTATGATCGCGGCGACTATCGCGCCGGCAGTGACGTGCGGATTGCGCCCGCCCCCGGCTATGACCGCGTACCGCCGGTGCAGGTCTATACGACGCCCGGCTGCGTGCAGGCCTGCGGCAACTATGGCTATTCGAGCTACGGCTATGATGGTCGCTATGGCGCGGGCTATTCCGGCGATGCGCGAACGACGACCTATTATGCCGGCGGCGGCACCACGACCACGGTGATCATGGGCCCGCCGATCGTCACGACCACGGTCGAGGAAACCGTCACGACGTCCTATGTTCGCAGCGCTGCCCGCGCCCGGCGCGTGGTCCGCCATGCGGCTCCGCGCCCGCGCGTTCGCGTACGGTGCTGCGCGTGCGGCTGCCGCTGAGCCGCAAGCGACTTAGCGTTCGCGCCCGCCAAAGGTGACAAGACTCTCGGCGCCGTCGGCCGACAGCGCCGCAACGCCCACAAATGTGTCGTCCACGATCACACCCTTGAGCACGGTGCGTGTTTCGCTGCCCGGCACGTCGACATGCGCGGTCCAGGTGCTAGCATCGGCCGCGCGCCAATAGACGCGATATTTCGCGGCACCCGGGACGGCACTCCATTGTACGGGCGTATCGGTGGCAAGCGCGCCGCCGATCGTCACCTTGGGCGGCGCAGCCGGTGCGCTCGCCAGCCGAAGCAACGTCGCAACGTTGAGCGCCGTGACCTTGGCGAGATAGGGGAAGTCCATCCGGTCGACCGTGTCGCCATAGGTCTTGCCGCCTTCGGTGCGCAGGTCCTGATGCTGGGCGTCATAATTCTCGACCCCGACCGAGAAGCGCACCGCCGGATAGCCCAGCGCCAGGAACGGGCTGTGATCGCCGCCACGCCCGAACCGGTCGGGGCGGCGCACCATCAGCACGTTCAGCCCGCCCGGCATGTTCGCCGCAACGCCCCGAATCGCCTTGGCGAGTGCGCGGCTGGGGCCATCGTCCTCGCCGCCATCGGCACGGCGCGCCTTCTGCTCGGGCAGCGTCTCCGAATCGCGAATGCCTTCGGAGAACACGCGCACCCGATCCGCCACGCGCCGCCCGTCCTGGCCGATCGTGTTTCCGACAATATCGTTATTGAGCACGGCGGACACGGTCCAGCCGCGTTCCTTTGCGGTTTCGGCGAGCAGTTGGCCACCATACAGCCCCTGCTCCTCGCCCGACATCGCCGCATAGACGATGGTCGCGCGGAACTTGTGCTTCGACAGGATCCGTGCCGCTTCCAGCACCAGCGCCACGCCCGAAGCGTCGTCGTTTGCGCCGGGCGCGTCGGCGGTGGCATTCATCACGTCGGTGACGCGGCTGTCGACATGGCCCATGACGATGACGACGCGTTCCGGGTCACTGCCGCGCTGGATACCGAGCACATCGACAATACGGACGCCACCCGGCGCGCGCGGCCCCTGGAAATCGCGGGCTACCTCCGAAACGGCGATGCAGCCGCCGCAGTCCGCGCCAATTTTCGCCATCTCCGCTCGGAACCAGCGCCGCGCGGCGCCGATGCCGCGCACCGGATTGTCGGGATCGGACAGGGTATGACGGGTGCCGAAGCTGACCAGCTTCTCGACGCTGGCTTTCAGCCGGGCGGGGTCTGGTCGTTCCTGCGCGGCGGCGGGGGTGGCGAGCAGGAGGAGCGGGACAAGAGCAGGCATGCGCATGAACCCATGCTCGCGCGGCCGGCGGCGGCGGTCAATCAGCTAAGCCGGTCGATCGCGTCCATGTCGAGCGAGCCCGGGATGATCATCACCGGCACGCTCAGCTTGCCGGCATCGGCGCCGGTGAAATGCGACACCAGCTTGCCCGGCGCGCCGCTGGGTGCAGCGCCCAGCACCAGCGCGGCGATGTCATGATTGGCCGCCAGCATCTCACGCACCACCTTCGGCCCGTCGCCTTCGCGTACCGTGATCGAGGGGGTCAGCCCCGATTCGGTGAACAGCGTGCCGGCCGCGCGGGCGACCAGTGCCTCGGCTCGTTCGCGGGCTTCTTCCTCGATCGTCGCCATCACACCGCCCCACTGGACGAACTCCTGCGGTGGCAGCAGCGCGAGAATTTCAACATTGCCGCCGGTCTTTACCGCGCGCCGCGCGGCGAAGCGCAGCGCAATCTCGGCCTCGGGCGAATCATCGATCACCACCAGATAGGTGCGCATGGGCTGCTTTCCTGTCGCTCGCGCGTTGTTAGGTGGACCCCGATTGCACGAAGCGCAAGAGCGGGGCTTGACCCTAGGGAGCGCGGCGGCAAAGGAGAACGCCAAGCACCCCAGGACCAACGACGGGAACCTTCATGGGAATCGAAATCAAGATGCCGGCACTTTCTCCCACCATGGAGGAGGGCACGCTTGCCAAGTGGCTCGTCAAGGAAGGCGATACGGTGAAGTCCGGCGACCTCCTCGCCGAAATCGAGACCGACAAGGCGACGATGGAATTCGAAGCGGTCGACGAAGGCGTTATCGGCAAGATCCTGGTCGCCGAAGGCACCGACAATGTGAAGGTCGGTACCGTGATCGCGATCATCGCCGGTGAGGGCGAAGATGTCTCTACCGCCACGGCAGCACCTGCGCCTGCTGCTGCTCCGGCGCCTGCTGCTGCTCCGGCAGCGGCGCCTGCGCCGACCGTTGCGGCCGCTGCGCCTGCACCGGCCCCCGCCGCGTCCGGCGACCGCGTGAAGGCGAGCCCGCTCGCCCGCCGCATCGCCGCGACCAAGGGCATCGATCTGGTCGCAATTGCGGGCACCGGCCCCAACGGCCGCATCGTCAAGGCGGACGTCGAGGGCGCCAAGCCTGGCGCCGCTCCCGCCGCACAGCCCAGTGCGGCTGCCGCGCCGACGCCGGCCGCTGCACCGGCTGCCGCTGCCGAGACCAAGGCAGTCTGGTACGACGACTCGATCCCGCACGAGGAAGAGAAGCTCTCCAATATCCGCAAAACGATCGCGCGTCGCCTGACCGAGTCGAAGCAGACCATCCCGCACATCTACCTGACTGTAGACATCCGCCTCGACGCGCTGCTCAAGCTGCGGGGCGAGCTCAACAAGGCGCTCGAAGCGCGCGGCGTGAAGCTGTCGGTCAACGACCTGCTGATCAAGGCGCTGGGCGTTGCCTTGGCCCGCGCACCGAAGTGCAACGTGACCTACACCGGCGAAAAGCTGATCAAGTACAACCGCGCCGACGTGTCGGTGGCGGTGTCGACCCCGACCGGCCTGATCACCCCGATCATCAAGGATGCGGCGAACAAGAGCGTCTCCGCTATCTCGACCGAGATGAAGGACCTCGCCGCCCGCGCCCGCGACGGCAAGCTGCAGCCGCACGAATATCAGGGCGGCACCGCCAGCCTGTCCAACATGGGCATGTACGGTATCAAGCAGTTCGAAGCGGTGATCAACCCGCCCCAGGGCATGATCATGGCGATCGGCGCGGGCGAGAAGCGCCCCTACATCGTCGACGACGCGCTGGCAGTGGCGACGGTGATGAGCGCCACCGGCAGCTTCGACCACCGCGCCATCGATGGTGCGGACGGGGCCGAGATGATGAAGATCTTCAAGGAACTGGTCGAAGCCCCGATGGGCATGATCGCCTGAACGGAGACCGGCGGTGCGCGTCCTGATCGAAGTGCTGCACATCGTCGCGGGCCTGCTCGCGGCGGTGGTGATCGCCTCGCTCGCCGCTTGGTCCTATCGCCGCGCTACCGCCGATATTTGGCTGGTGGCCTATTGGGCGATGATTGCCGTGGTCGCGATGGGCATCGGCCCGTTGCGCCGCGCCTATGCCGCCGACCGCGCGGCGCTGCGTACGAATGACAGAGGACGGAACGATGGTTGACGAACAGGCCGGCCCGCCCGACCGCCAGCCGGCGATCCGCGTCACCACCATGCCGGCGGATACCAATCCTTATGGCGACATCTTCGGCGGCTGGCTGATGAGCCAGATGGACATGGCGGCGGGCCTGGTCGCCTCGCGCCATGCCCGGGGTCGCGCGGTGACGATCGCGGTGGAGGGGATGAAGTTCCACTCCCCTGTGTCGGTAGGCGACGAAGTCTCGGTATTCGCCGAGCTGATCAAGGTCGGCCGCACGTCGATGACCATCGAAGTCCAGGCCTGGCGGCGCGGCCGGCATGTCGAGGAAAGCTGCCTCGTCACCCAGGCGCAGTTCGTGTTCGTGGCTGTCGACGAACACAAGCGCCCGCGCCCAGTGGAGGCGATTGCGTGATCCCCGCGCGGAGCAACGGCGTTCCATGCAATGCGCCGGCTCCGCACTATTTTCTCCCCAGCCCTCCCTTGCCAACGGGGAGGAAGCAGAAGGAAACACACCTTGGCTGAAACCTACGACGTTATCGTGCTCGGCTCGGGCCCCGGCGGCTATGTCGCGGCGATCCGGGCGGCCCAGTTGGGCCTGAAGACCGCTATTGTCGAGCGCGAGCTGCTCGGCGGCATCTGTCTCAACTGGGGCTGCATTCCCACCAAGGCGCTGCTGCGGTCGGCGGAAATCTATCACTACATGCAGCACGCCAAGGATTACGGCCTGATCGCCAATCAGATCAGCGCCGATCTGGAAACCGTGGTGAAGCGCTCGCGCGGCGTTGCCAAGCAGCTGAATCAGGGCGTCACGCATCTGATGAAGAAGAACAAGATCGCCGTCCACATGGGCACCGGCGTACTGACCGCGAAGGGCAAGCTGACCGTCACTGCCGCAGACGGCAAGAAGACCGATCTGGAAGCGAAAAACATCATCGTCGCGACCGGCGCCCGCGCCCGCGACCTGCCCTTCGCCAAGGCCGATGGCAAGCGCATCTGGACCTATCGCCACGCGATGACCCCGACCGAGATGCCGACCAGGCTGCTGGTCATCGGCTCGGGCGCGATCGGCGTGGAGTTCGCCAGCTTCTACAACGACATGGGTGCCAAGGTGACGATCGTCGAGATGCTCGACCGGATCGTGCCGGTGGAGGACAAGGACATCTCCGCGCATCTGGAAAAGGCGTTCAAGAAGCAGGGGATGAACATCCTCACCCAGACCGGCGTCGAGAAACTCGACGTGACGCCCACCGGCGTGAAGGCGTCGATCAAGGGCCAGGATGGCAAGGTCACCGTCGAGGAGTTCAGCCACGTCATCGTCGCGATCGGCATCGTGCCGAACACCGAGAATATCGGCCTCGAGACGCTGGGCGTGAAGACCGAGCGCGGCCATATCGTGACGGACGGCGCCTGCCGCACCAATGTCGAGGGGCTGTGGGCGATCGGCGACGTCACCGCGCCGCCGTGGCTCGCGCACAAGGCCAGCCATGAGGGCGTGATCGCTGCCGAAGCCATCAACGGCGGCCACCCGCACGCGATGGACCCGCGCAACATCCCGGGCTGCACCTATTGCCACCCGCAGATCGCCAGCATCGGCCTGACCGAAGCCAAGGCGAAGGAAGCGGGTTACGAGGTCAAGGTCGGCAACTTCCCGTTCATCGGCAACGGCAAGGCGATCGCGCTCGGCGAGCCGGAAGGTTTCGTGAAGACGGTGTTCGACGCCAAGACCGGCGAGCTGCTCGGCGCCCACATGATCGGCGCGGAAGTGACCGAGATGATCCAGGGCTATACGATCGGCAAGACCGGCGAGCTGACCGAGGCCGAACTGATGGAAACTGTGTTCCCGCACCCGACGATCAGCGAGACGATGCACGAGGCCGTGCTCGGCGCCTACGGCCGCGCGCTGCACATCTGATCCGGCGGCGCAGGGGATTTTCCCTCTCCCCTGCGCCCATTGCCGCCGGGCGCCCGGTAGAATGTTGCGGCGACGCTTCCGCACCGCGACAGGCTTGCTAGAGTAGCCATGATGCGGCGCACCATCGAGGCAGCGACCGCCGCGATGGACGCAATGCGATGACGATCACTTTTTTGCGCACTGCCGACGAGCCGGGCGCGGGCGCCGTCCGTCCGCTGCGTCGCGTGCCGGTATCGCCGGAGCGCAAGGCATGGTCGCTGCTGGCGCTTGCGGCGCTGCTCTGCACCGGGAGCATCCTGTTCTTCTGGCCCGGCGTGGCCACCTATGACAGCGTGGTCCAGTATCGGCAGGTCGTGAGCGGCCGCTACGACGACTGGCACCCGCCGGTAATGGCGCGGCTATGGTCGTTGTTCCACGCCGCCGGGTGGCACGGTCAGGCACCGCTGTTTCTGCTCCAGATGCTGCTTTACTGGACCGGGCTGGGCCTGTTCGGCGCTGCACTGGCGCGGCGCGGGGCCGTGCTGGCCGGCGCGGCCGTGGTTGTGCTGGGGCTATGGCCGCCCTTTCTCGGCTGGCAGGTGCCGGTACTGAAGGACGGCCAGATGATCGCTGCGCTGGTTGCGGCCGCCGGGATCGCCGGCTTCTGGCGTCTGCAGGTCCGCCCCCTGCCCTGGCCCGCCGCCGCGCTTGTGCTGATCCTGCTAGGCTATGCGACGCTGGTGCGTTTCAATGCCGCTTTCGCAACAGTGCCGCTGGCCATCGGGCTGGTGGGGAGCGGCCGCTGGCATCGCCCGCCGCTACAAGGTGCGGCGATCCTCGCGGGTATCGCTTTGTGCCTGGCACTGCTGCCGACGATCAACCAGCGGCTTCTGGTCGCCAGCCCCAGCGGCGTCGAGCGCGCGCTGCCACTGTTCGATCTAGGCGGGATCGTCCATCGCGATGGGCCGGGCGCGGTGCCGATCGTGCCCGCCGCCGAGTGGCGACAGGCGGAAGCGGATGGCTGCCTGACCCCGATCCTGTGGGATTCGCTCGGCGACTCCGATGCATGCGGCTATATCATGGACGAGTTGCACGACCGCGCCCCCGGCAGCGCGCTGATGCGCGAATGGGTGGGGGCGATTGCACACCATCCGCTTGCTTATGCCGGACATCGCCTGGCGCATTGGAATGCCGAAATGCGCTGGTGGGTGCCGGCCGGCTTCCCGTCCGCCGCGCCGCCGGCAGGGTCAGAGCCGAACACGCTCGGCCTCCGCTCTCCGGCAACGCGCGTGGCGGGCTTCCTCGCACTTTGCACGACGCTGGCGCAAAGCGCGGTCGGCGCGCCGATGCTGTGGCTGGCGCTGGCGTTCACGGCGCTGGTCTGGGCCTGGCCGGTAAGCGACGGCCGCACCAGCCTTGCCGTCACGCTGGCGCTGTCGGCGATTCTCGGCGAAGGCACGTTCCTGCTGATCGGCATCGCTCCCGATTATCGCTACCATGGCTGGGCGATGCTCGCCGCCGCCATGGCGATGGCGCTCGTGGCGGGAGAGCCAGTGCCGCGGCTGCGCCGCCGCCTCGGCGTCGCCCTGCTGCTGGTGGTGCTAGGCGTTGCCCTGGCAGCACGCATGACGCTGGCACCTGTCGCGCTGCGGCTCTGAGGGGTTGCCGGCCGGCGGCGGATCGGCGATTCCCGCACCGTGCCGGTTTGCGGCACGGGAGCAATGACAATGACGACGGGCTATTCGCTGGTCGATGTGTTCCATGACGGTCCGTTCACCGGCAACCCGCTGGCGGTGGTGCATGGCGGCGGCGATCTCGACACCGGGACGATGCAGGCCATCGCGCGCTGGTTCAACCTCAGCGAAACCGTGTTCATGCTGCCGCCAAGCGTGCCGGGGGCCGACTATCACGCCCGCATCTTTACGCTGGAGCGCGAATTGCCCTTCGCCGGCCATCCGACGCTTGGCACCTGCCATGCCTGGCTGGCGGCGGGGGGTGTTCCCACCACCGGCGACCGTATTGTTCAGCAATGCGGCGTCGGACTAGTGTCGATCCGCCGCGATGCCGACCGGCTTGCCTTTGCAGCCCCGCCCCGCATCCGCAGCGACGCAGTCGATGCCCATACACGGACCGAAATCGCGGCGGTGCTGCGCATCGACCCCGCCGCGATCGTCGATTGCCGCTGGGCGGACAACGGCCCCGGCTGGATCGCCATACTGCTCGAATCGGCCGAAGCGGTGCTGGCCGTCGATCCCATCCGCCACCATGTGGGTCGAATCGAGATCGGCCTGATAGGCCCCCACAAGGCCGGCAGCCCGGTTGCGTGGGAGATCCGCACGCTGTTCAGCGATGCTTTTGACGGGATCATCGAAGATCCGGTGACCGGCAGCTTCAACGCCTCCGCCGCACAATATCTCTATGAGACCGGCCGCGTGACCGGCCCTTATGTCGCCGCGCAAGGCACTGCACTCGGGCGGCGCGGGCGAATCTTCGTCGACTTCGCGGCAGACGGGCAGGCCTGGATCGGCGGTCGCACCCTCACCGTCGCCGAAGGGACGCTGCCGGGGCTCGATGCGCTCGGCTAAACCGGCCCGGCAACCAGCCATGAAAAAGCCCGCCGACGCAATGCGCTGGCGGGCTTTTTAAATGGTGGGCGCGGCAAGGATTGAACTTGCGACCCCTGCGATGTCAACACAGTGCTCTACCACTGAGCTACGCGCCCGAAACCGGGAAGCGGCGCTCTAGCGGGGCTTTGCCGCCTACGCAAGTGCCGAAACTCAATTTTGCCCGACATTCTCCGAAGCGAACATCCGATCGACCTCCAGCACCAGATCGCGCAGGTGGAACGGCTTGGACAGAACCCGCGCCTGCGGCACCTGCTTGCCGGCCCGCAGCGTGACGGCGGCGAAGCCGGTGATGAACATCACCCGCATCTCCGGCGCCATTTCGCTCGCTCGCTGGGCGAGTTCGATGCCGTCCATTTCCGGCATGACGATGTCGGTAAGCAGCAGGTCGAACCGCTCGCTTTCCAGCAAGGGCAGCGCGGCCGTCCCGCGATCGACGGCGCTGACCGAATAGCCGGAGCGTTCGAGCGCGCGGGTCAGATATTCCCGCATCGCGCGATCATCTTCGGCCAGCAAAATCCGGATCATTGAAACCCCATGCAACCTGTTGGGCGCATATTCTATGAGCCAAGCGATTAACATTTTCCAGCCGTATGCGCCCGGCCGTTGCCGGGGGGCGGGGTTGCGCCTAGGCTGTGCGGGTGAGCGCGTCCTCTCCGTTCGAGCGACATGGCCCGGAAACGCCGGTGAGCCCGGTGGTGCTGTCTGTGCCGCACGCCGGACGCGATTATCCGCCGGCGCTGTGGGAGGCGCTGCGGGTGCCGGTCGCAGCATTGCGGGCGCTGGAAGACCGGCATGTCGATTCGATCGCCCTGGCGGCACGACGCGACGAGACGCTGTTCGTTGCGACTCGGGCACGCGCCTGGATCGACCTCAATCGCGCCGAGCACGACCGTGACCCCCAGATCGACGAGGGCGCGCAGCAACTCGGCCGGCCGCTTTCGACAAAGGTGCGCAGCGGGCTCGGGCTGGTGCCGCGGCGGGTGGGCAGCGTCGGCCAGCTCTGGTCGCGCCGCTTCGCCGCCGATGAAGTCGCAGCCCGCATCTATGGCGACCACCGCCCCTATCATGCCGCGTTGGCAGCGGCGCTGGCGGCCGCACACGCACAGTTCGGCATCGCCCTGCTGCTCGACATCCACTCGATGCCAACGCTGGGCGCCACGCCGGGCACGCCGCGTCTGGTGATCGGCGACCGGTTCGGCCGTACGGCGAGCGCCCGCTTCAGCGCGCGGGTGGAAGCGGTGGCGCGCCATCACGGCATCACCATTGCTGCCAACGCACCCTATTCGGGCGGCCACATATTGGAGCGGCACGGCGATCCGCGGCGCGGCGTACATGCCATCCAGCTCGAATTCGACCGCACGCTCTATCTGGACCCCATGCTCGACGGGCTGGGCACCGGCGCGCCCGCGACGGGAAGATTACTGCGCGGGATCATCGACGCGCTGGCGGATGAAGCGCTGCCCGACGCCCTCGCCGCCGAATAACCTGCACCCCACATAAAAAACCACCTCGTGGAAGCTCCACGAGGTGGCCAAGGTTCAGGGAGGAGACACGCCCGGAGGCGTGCCGTACGACGTCGCGAAAGGGGGGACACGAGCCGTACAGGACGAATATAGGCAGCGGGAAAATGAGTTCAAGACGCCCCGTCGCAAACCATTCCCGATGCGGATATTTTTTGTCGCGGCCGGCCGTCGCGACAAAAAAGGGCGGCGAGCCCCCTGGAAACCGCCGCCCCTTCCTTTGCCTGAACCGGCCGATCAGCCGACCAGCTGCACTTCCGGCTGCCAGCCCGCACGCACCTGACGCGCAAACAGTTCGCGCATCTGGGCCAGCGAGAAGAGATGGGCATAGATCAGCGGCAGCATGCCGTTCTGGACGATCTTGCGCAGCTGATCGCCGCGCAGCTCGTTCAGCTTGGCTTCGTCGACCATCATGAAGCCGCGATAGATGAAGGGCTGTGCCGCGCCTTCGGGCTGGATCGAGACTTCGCCGTCGATCAGCAGGCCCAGTTCCTTCAGGTCGTTCATGAAGGCGCTGGTACGCATGCCGGCCTGTTCGAACTGCTCGTTGAACTGCAGGATGCCCTTGGTGATTTCGGTCGGTTCGCCATTTTCGAACAGCGGCTGGCCGTCCTCGAACGCGCCGACCATCTCGGAGGTCGGGTCAAAGCACAGCGACAGCTCGTCGGTATCCGGGCGCAGCCGGGCGAGCAGATAGGGATAGCGGCGAATATAGGCCGGCACGTAGAAGTTCGGCTCGACCAGCTTGCCTTCGGCGTCGAAGAAGGTGTTCAGCCCTTCGTTGAGCGCCATCAGGCCCAGCGGCACGGGATCGTCACCAACCGAGAAGACGATCGGCATGAAACGCTGCACCAGCGGGAATTCCTCGACCGTGACCGGCACCGCATGCTGGGTAGCCAGGAACGCGGCATGGTCCACCGAGCGCGCCTTGAAATCGACATGGACCTGGCTCGAAAGCGGTTCGATCTGGTTGTAGAAAAGCGGAAGCGATTGCGGCGCGCTGGCCATGTTGGTCTCCTGAGGGCGTCTGACGCCTTGGTAAAGAATGTTTGTGGCGCGCGCGGGTCTATGGCGTCGCCGGTTCGGGCGCAAGCGCCACTAGCTTGCCGGGATTGAGAATGAGGTTCGGATCGAGCGCCGCCTTGATCGCTCGCAGGGCGGCAATGCGGGCGGGCGGGCTGAGCCGCGCCAGTTCGTCGCGCTTCATCTGGCCTATGCCATGTTCGGCGGAAATCGATCCGCCGGCTTCCACCACCATGTCATGCACCAGCCGGGTGATCTGCGGCCCGTCCTCAGCATACCAGCGGGCACGATCGGCCCCCTTGGGCGCACGGACGTGGAAATGGACATTGCCGTCACCCAGATGGCCATAGGCAATGGCGTGGGTGCCGGGGAAGCGGGCCTCTGCCTCCGCACCCCCCTCGACCATGAAGCGCGGCATGTCGTCGACCGGCACCGAAATGTCATGCTGCACCGCCGGCCCGGCGGCACGCTCCGCCTCCGAAATCGAATGCCGGATGCGCCAGAAGCTTTCCGCCTGCGCCTCGCTCGCGGCGATCACGGCGTCTTCGACAAGCCCCTGCTCGATGGCCGGGGCGAGCAGCCGCTCGAGCGTGAGCGCAGGCGACTCGGCGGCGGGGTCGCCGGTCACTGCCTCGATCAGCACATGCCAGCGATGCTGCCCGCCCAGCGGCGCACGCGTGCCGGGCACATGCTCCAGCACCAGCGCCACGGTGTCGTCGGGCATGATCTCGAAGCTTTCGATCATTTCCGTCGCCGCCTGCAAACGCCGCAGCAATTGCAGCGCCCGGTCCGGCCCGGGCACGCCGACCCAGGCGACCGCGCGGCCGGCGGCCGCCGGCACCAGCCGCAGCGTCGCGGCGGTGACGATGCCCAAAGTCCCTTCGGCGCCGATCAGCAGCTGGTTGAGGTCATAGCCGCGATTGTCCTTCTTGAGGGCTGCCAGCCCTTCATGCACCGATCCGTCGGGCAGCACCGCCTCGACGCCCGCCACCAGCGCGCGCATCGTGCCGAAGCGCAGCACCTGCACGCCGCCCGCATTGGTGGAAACCAGCCCGCCGATCGTCGCGCTGCCCCGCGCGCCCAGGTCCAGCGGGAAGCGGCGGCCCGCCGCCTCGGCGGCGTCGCGGAAGGTTGCCAGGATCACGCCAGCCTCGGCCACGGCCAGATTGGCCTCCGGCGTCATCGAGCGGATCCGGTTCATCCGCCGCGTCGACAGCAGCAGCGCCGATCCGTCGACCGGCGGCACCGCGCCGCCGACCATGCCGCTATTCCCCCCCTGCGGCACCAGCGGCACCCGCAGTTCGTTCGCCAGCCGCACCAGCGCACTCACCTCCGGGGTTTCGGCCGGCGCGAGGATCGCCGGGGCGGCGCCGGTGTAGCGGCCGCGCCAGTCGGTGAGCCAGGGTTCAATCGTCTGGGGATCGGTGATCGCGGCCTTCGGGCCGAAATGGTCGCGGGCAAAGGCGACGATCCGGGATTGTGCAGGTGTCATCACCATTGCGCGATAGCACGCACTGGGGCAGTTCATCCACTGTTCAAGCCGATGTGATATACTGCTACCCTGTCATGCCGCATCTTCTCCCCGCAGCTTCCGGACTCATGCTGTTGCTTGCCGCACCTGCGGCAACACCGGCGATGCTGGAACCGTTGCAGGGCCAGCCGCCGGCGGTGCAGCAGCATGTCGTCATTCACGTGCCGCGCATGACCGTGACCAGCACCACTTTCGTGCTTCGCAGCGCCCCGCCGCCTGCCATTGTAGAGCGCAAGGCCAAGAACTGCATTCCGGTCGATCGCCTGCAGGGCTTTACCGTCAATGCCGCCGACAGCGTCGATCTGGTGCTGGAAGACGGATCGCTGCTCCGCGCCAAGTTGGGCTCCGAATGTCCGGCGCTCGGCTTCTATAATGGCGCCTATGTCCGGCCGACCAAGGACCGCAAATTGTGCGCCGGCCGTGATTCGCTACGGTCTCGATCGGGCCGGTCCTGCGCTATTCAGCAGTTCAAGACACTGGAACGCGCCCGCTGACGCTTGACTTTTGGTGACGAATACGCAAGCGGAAGGGCCTCTTGAGGCGCGGCAAACGCGCCCATTTTCCGGAAAATTGCATGAGCTTTGCCGATCTCGGCCTTTCTGACGACCTTCTCCGCGCGGTAACCGACGCTGGCTATACCGAGCCGACGCCGATCCAGCGCCAGGCGATCCCGTCGGTACTGATGGGCAAAGATCTGATCGGCATCGCCCAGACGGGCACCGGCAAGACCGCCGCCTTCGTGCTGCCGATGATCGACATTCTGGGCGAGGGCCGCACCCGCGCCCTGATGCCCCGCTCGCTGATCCTGGAGCCGACCCGCGAGCTGGCCGCCCAGGTCGCCGAGAATTTCGAGAAATACGGCCTCAACCACAAGCTCTCGATGGCGCTGCTGATCGGCGGCGTACAGATGGGCGATCAGGTCAAGGCGCTGGAAAAGGGCGTGGACGTGCTGATCGCCACGCCGGGCCGGCTGATGGACCTGTTCGGCCGCGGCAAGATCCTGCTCACCGGCTGCGACCTGCTGGTGATCGACGAGGCGGACCGGATGCTCGACATGGGGTTCATCCCCGATATCGAGGAAATCTGCACCAAGCTGCCGAAGAGCCGTCAGACCCTGCTCTTCTCGGCCACCATGCCGCCCCCGATCAAGAAGCTGGCCGACCGGTTCCTGACCGATCCCCGCACCATCGAAGTCGCGCGGCCGGCCACCACCAACACCAATATCACCCAGCGCATCGTTGAAGTGCCCGCCGCCAGCTTTGCCAAGCGCGCCGTGCTGCGCGGGCTGTTGCGCCAGGAAGGCGTGACCACGGCCATCATCTTCTGCAACCGCAAGACGACCGTCCGCGACCTGAACAAGAGCCTGAAGAAGCACGGCTTCCGTTCGGCCGAAATCCATGGCGACATGGACCAGCCGGCGCGCATTGCCGAGCTGGACCGGTTCAAGACCGGCGATGTCGACATCCTTGTCGCCTCCGACGTCGCCGCGCGCGGGCTCGACGTGAAGGGCGTGAGCCACGTCTTCAACTTCGATGCGCCCTGGCACCCGGACGATTATGTCCACCGCATCGGCCGCACCGGCCGCGGCGGCGCCACCGGCACGGCCTATACGCTGGTCGCACCCGACGATGCGGAGAATATCCAGCAGATCGAAAAGCTGACCGGCCACAAGATCGAGCGGGTGCCGAGCCCGGTCGAGGCGGAGGCCGGCGAAGCCGCCCCGCCGAAGCGCGAGCGCAGCAGGAAGCGCAGCGCCGCGCCGGAGCCCGCCGCCGAGGCCCCCGCGCCACGCGCCAAGCGCGAGGCAGCGAAGCGTGAGACCCCGAAGCAGGAACGCAGCCGCCGCGACGAGCCGCGCGCCGCCGACCGCCCCCGCGACGACCGCCGCCGCAACCGCAACGAGGATGACGGCCCGGACGAAGGCTGGAACGGCCCGATCCCGGACTTCCTGAACTACGTCATCGGCGGCTGATGGGCGGACGAGCGCTGCTCGTCGGCCTGTTGGCCCCGCTGTTGCTGGCGGGCGGGATTGCGCCCGACCCGGCACCGAAAGTAGCAGCGCGCTCGCTGCTCGATCTGCCGCGCCCGCTGCCTGCCCCCTATCGCGACCCGGACGGCGCCGAGGCGGCCGTCACCGCAGCGCTGGCCCGCGCCAAGGCCGCCCATAAGCCGCTGCTGCTGGTGTTCGGCGCCAACTGGTGCGCCGATTGCCGCCTGCTGGCCGGGGTATTCGCCCTTCCCGAGATGCGCGCCTGGGTGCCGAAACATTTCGAGCTGGTCGACGTCGATGTGGGCGAGTTCGACCATAATATCACGCTCGGCAAACGCTTCGGCGCCCGCATCGTCCATGCGGTGCCGACGGTGATGGTGATCGATTCCGCCACGGGCCGCCTGCGCAATGTGGGCAAGGAAACCGAACTCGCCCAGCTTCCGACCCGGCCGCAGGCTGCCGCCGATTGGCTGGCACGCTGGCAGTAAAACCGTGACGGCGGCGCCCACGCCCGTTTTGTCGTTCGACCTGCGCCCCGCCGGGTACGCCGACACCCCCTATCTCCTCCGCCTCGAAGAGACGTGCATGCGCGCCTATGCCGAAGCGCTGTGGGGAAGTTGGCGACCCAGCGCACCGGCCGAGCGCTTCGACACCGCGGGCATTGAGGTGATCGAGCGGGACGGCGTGGCGCTGGGTTGCGTCGCCGAACGCTGGCAGGCGGACCATCTCTATATCGGCCGGCTCTATATCGATGCCCCGTTCCAGCGACAGGGGATCGGCGCGGCGGTGCTGGCGCGGAAAGTGGAGCAGGCCGCAAGCCACGGCCTGCCGGTCCGGCTGAGCGTGCTGGCCACCAACCCGGCCATCGCCTTTTATCGCCGCGAGGGCTTTGTCGTGGAAGCCGAAACGCCCGAGCGTCGTACGATGCTGAGGCCGGTGGAGCCATCCGAATAGCGTCGGATGCGGATGGCGAAGTTTAGGAAGTTTAGGCCCGGACGCAATTTTCGGGAGCCGTCGGGCGAAGGTGAAAAGCGGGCGAGCGCCGCACCATGCTGAGGCCGGTGGAACCATCCCAATAGCGTCGGATGCGGGTGGCGAAGTTTAGGTCGTGAACCCATAAATCGCATCGCTCGAACGTGGCGGATCGTTATTGATGATCGCGCAAGAGGGGTTATTCA
>NZ_JBQUYT010000007.1:0-151786 GCF_056314225.1 Sphingomonas sp. DMC6 | reverse complement strand
CCGACCGTCTTCTTCTCGGCGATTGCACTCGCTGCCACCGTCATCTTCTGGCTCTGATCAGTGAGTCCTGAACCTAGCCGGCTGTTAACGCCTCACCGCTATTGCCGCGGCTAAAAGGAGTCGCAGATATGAAGAAGCGTTGGCTGGTGGGTGGTGTTGCGGTGTTTGCGCTGCTGGGCGCGGGCACCATGGCGGTGCGGATGGCCCACAAGCACGCCCAGGCCGCAGCGGCGCACACGGTGGTGTTCGTCGATCCGCCCAAGGTTCCTGGCGTGGACGAAGCGGCAGCGCAGGCGCGGGTGAAGGCCCATCCCGGCGACGCCGCCGCCTGGGCGCTGCTGGGCGACGTGCAGTTGCGTGGCCGAGCCTTCCCGCAGGCCGAGGCATCTTATGTCCACGCCGTTTCGATCGACCCGAAGCGTGCGGAAACCTGGTCGGCGCTGGGCGAGGCGCGGATGCAGATCGAGCCCTCGCAGAACGGGCATCTGCCCGCCGGCGCGGCCGAGGCGTTCAACCACGCGCTCGCGCTCAACCCCAAGGACCCGCGCAGTCGCTTTTACCGCACGATGGAAAAGGATTTTCTGGGCCAGCACGATGCGGCGATCGGCGAATGGCTGGCCCAGTTGCGCGAGGCGCCGATGGGTTCCGATGCCGACGAATCGATTCGTGCTGCGATCACTGCTTCGGTGCGACGGAACCAGCAGCTGATCGGGCAGGCAATGCGCGAGGCGAGCGCGGTCCAGCCGCGCTATCGCCAGGCGCCCTTGCCGCCCGCAGGTAGCAAGAACTGAGCCCCTTCGGGGCTCAGAACCCGTTTGGAAATGCGCTGCTGCGCATTTCCAAACAGACTCTCAGGCGAACAGGCTCAGCCGGCGCCGCGACAGCGCGAGCAGTCCGAGCGCGCCGAACCCGAACAGCGCCATGGTGCCGGGTTCGGGCACCGGCGTCGGCTGGCCGTTGTTGTAGAAGGAGAAGTTCGCTGCCTCGAGCGCGGTAGCGGACGAGAGCAGCTGGACCGAGCTGATCTTGTCGCCGGTGCTCGGGTCGACCGAGAAGGTGACGTAGCGGTTGCGGTCGGGCGAGAGAAAGTCGCTGTTGCTGACCGCGCCGACCTGCGAACCCGTCAGCTGGCCGAGCAGCTTGCCGGCCTGATCGAAATATTTGACGGTGTTGTACGAGTCGATCGATCCCCACAGGAACTGGACATTGTCATAGCCCGTGCTGCTGGAGATGGTGGCCGGCGTGCCGACATCGGCAGCCAGATAATTGCCGGTCGCGCCCACGGGGAGCGTCGTGCCGTTTTGCGAGCTGGGATAGATGGTGCCGCCGTTGAGCGAAAAGCCGTTCGGCAGCGGCGCATTGAAGCTGAACGACACGCCGCCCTGGCTGCCATTATAGGCGTTGCTGTTCGAGGTGAACGAGGTCTGGGCGGAAGCCGCCGTCGTCAGACCGATAAACGCCACTCCAGCCAGACACATCCGCTTGAACATTGTGATCCTCGTTACGCAACCGTTGTTATCGGAATGATGCGTATCACAGGGGATGGTTCAGGACATGTGCAGGAATCGGCGGCCGCATGGCCGGACTGTTCCACAGTAGAACAGATGCCCCAGCATGGGGCATATCGTATACTGTTAACCAATAATAGCCGGCCGGCGGTCGGGAAGGGCGGGGCTGGCCCGCCCAATCACCGCTTATTCGGCGCGTTCGGCCAGCACTGTCAGCCCGCGTTCGTTGACTTCGGCGAAGCCGCCTTCGACGCGGATCAGCTCGGGCGTGGTCGCACCGGCCTTATAGACTTCAATATTGCCGTCGCGGATCGTCGACATCACCGGGGCATGGCCCTCCAGCACGCCGAAATCCCCCTCGCTGCCGGGGACGACGACCATGTGGACTTCTTCCGAGCGGACTAGGCGTTCCGGGGTGACGAGTTCGAAGTGCAGCATTTTAATTTCCAAGCTCCAGCTGTTCGCTGATCAAGACCTGAGGGCCAGCATCGCCATAATGATCTTTTGTTCGACGGGAAACGACCAACACCGCTTGAGATGCTGTTTGCTGGCGCCCCCGATATTCGGTACTCACCACGCTGCCCTGAATTACCTCGTTCCGTTTCTCCCATTTCTGGAGAAAGCTCGAGGAAGCCAAAACAGTCTCGACCGCTGCAGCGCTTCCGGCAGTGTCCGTCACGGCGTGACACACCGGCAACACATCAGATGTTGTAATCCAGACCTGTCCCGCCGGACTGGCAACCGACCAGTGATGCAAGGCGACGCGCCATTGCGGTGGCGGCATGGCAGCGGCCGGGACGCTGTCCCGGCCTCTCAGACCCCGTTCATACAGCCCGCTTCTTTTCGGGAACTGGCTGACATGATCTGCCCAGGTGGTAGGCTTGCTGATCCAGTTGTCACAGGCATCGAAAGATGCAGACAACAATCCTTCCGGCGAAGGTGGTGTTTCCACGCCCGCGGCGCTTAGACCCCAAGCCGCCAGAAGGATCGCTGTAGCAGTCAATTACGCCTCGTCGGCGAGCTTCTTGGCCTTGGCGATCGCGTCGTCGATGCCGCCGACCATGTAGAAGGCCGCTTCCGGCAGATGGTCATACTCACCGTCGACCACCGCCTTGAACGAGCGCACCGTGTCTTCCAGCTGCACGAAGGCGCCCGGAATACCGGTGAACACTTCAGCGACGTGGAACGGCTGGCTGAGGAAGCGCTGGATCTTGCGGGCGCGGGCGACGGTCAACTTATCCTCTTCGGAAAGCTCGTCCATGCCCAGGATCGCGATGATGTCCTGCAGCGACTTGTACTTCTGCAGGATCGCCTGCACCGCACGCGCCGTTTCGTAATGCTCCTGGCCGACGATGCGGGGCTCGAGCACGCGGCTCGTCGAGTCCAGCGGGTCCACGGCCGGGTAGATGCCCAGTTCCGAGATCGCGCGGTTGAGCACGGTCGTCGCGTCGAGGTGGGCGAACGAGGTCGCCGGCGCTGGGTCGGTCAAGTCGTCGGCGGGCACGTACACGGCCTGCACCGAAGTGATCGAACCCTTGTTGGTCGAGGTGATGCGCTCCTGCAGCGCGCCCATGTCGGTCGACAGGGTCGGCTGATAGCCCACGGCCGAGGGAATACGGCCGAGCAGTGCCGACACTTCGGCGCCCGCCTGGGTGAAGCGGAAGATGTTGTCGACGAAGAACAGCACGTCCTGGCCTTCGACGTCGCGGAAATATTCGGCGATCGTCAGGCCCGACAGCGCGACGCGGGCACGGGCGCCCGGCGGCTCGTTCATCTGGCCATAAACCAGCGCCACCTTCGATCCTTCGGTGATGGCGTTGCCGTCGGCGTCCTTGGCGATAACGCCGGCGTCGAGGAATTCGTGATAGAGGTCGTTGCCCTCACGGGTACGCTCGCCCACGCCCGCGAACACCGAGGTGCCGCCATGGCCCTTCGCGATGTTGTTGATCAGTTCCTGGATGAGCACGGTCTTGCCCACGCCGGCGCCGCCGAACAGGCCGATCTTGCCGCCCTTTGCGTACGGCGCGAGCAGGTCGATCACCTTGATGCCGGTGACGAGGATGCTGGCTTCGGTCGACTGCTCGATGAATTCCGGCGCCTTGGCATGGATCGGCGCCTTGAGGTCGGTGTCGACCGGGCCACGCTCGTCGATCGGTTCGCCGACGACGTTCAGGATGCGGCCGAGCGTCTTCGGGCCGACCGGCACGGAGATCTGCGCGCCGGTGTCGGTCACGGTCTGGCCGCGGGTCAGGCCCTCGGTCGAGTCCATCGCGATCGTGCGGACGGTGTTCTCGCCCAGATGCTGCGCGACTTCGAGGACCAGACGCTGGCCGTTATTGTCCGTCTCCAGCGCCGAAAGGATCGCCGGCAGGGCATTGTCGAACGTCACGTCGACGACCGCGCCGATCACCTGGCTGATGCGGCCGACATTGTTGGTGCCCGTGGCGGGGCGGGTGTCTACAGCGGCGGTTGCCATCGTTGCTTTCCTTGCTTCGTGCAGCTTTTAGAGCGCTTCCGCGCCCGAAATGATTTCCACCAGTTCGGTCGTGATCGCGGCCTGGCGGGAACGGTTATATTCGATCGTCAGCCGGTTGATCAGATCGCCGGCATTGCGGGTGGCGTTGTCCATCGCGGTCATCGACGCGCCCTGTTCGCTGGCCTGGTTCTCCAGCAGCGCCTTGAAGATCTGCACCGTCAGGTTGCGCGGCAGCAGATCGGCGAGGATCGTCTCCTCGTCGGGCTCATAGTCGACGGCAGCGCCCGAACCGGCTTCGCCCGTCGCCGGCACCGAGACCGGGATGAGCTGCTGTTCGGTCGGAAGCTGGGCCAGCGCCGAGCGGAAGTGCGAGTAGAACAGGGTCGCCACGTCGAACTCGCCCGCAAAGAAGCGGTCGGTCACGTCCTTGGCGATCGCGCGCGCCTCGTCATAGCCCGGCGTCCGCACCGCAGTGGTGTCGAACTGGCCGACGATCATGCCGGGAAAGGTACGGGCGATCACCGCGCGGCCCTTGCGACCGACGAGGTAGAACTTCACCGTCTTGCCCTCGGCAATCAGCGCGCGTGCCTTCAGCACCGCCGCCTTGACGATATTGGCGTTGAACGCACCCGACAGGCCCTTGTCGCCATTGGCGACGAGCAGCAGGTGCGTCTCCGCCTTGCCGGTGCCGGCGAGCAGACGGGGTGCGCTGTCGCTGCCCCCCACCTTGCTCGCGAGGCTGGCGACCACGCCCTCGAGGCGCTGGGCATAGGGGCGCGCGGCTTCTGCGGCGGCCTGCGCCTTCCGCAGTTTCGCCGCCGCGACCATCTGCTTGGCCTTGGTGATCTTCTGGGTCGATTTGACCGAGGCGATCCGGCCCTTGAGTTCCTTGAGGCTGGCCATCCGGCAGCGGTCCCTTAGGCGAAGGTCTTGGCGAAGGCGTCGAGCGCGGCCTTCACCTTGTCCCGCGTGTCGTTCTCGAACGCCTTGGTGGTGCGGATCTCTTCCAGAATATCCGCATGGTGCGAACGGAAGTGGACCAGCATCGCGGCTTCGTAGCGAACCACGTCCTTCACGGCGACGGCATCGAGATAGCCGCTGGTGCCGGCGAAGATCGACACGGTCTGCTCTTCGAACGGCAGCGGGCTGAACTGCGGCTGCTTCAGCAGCTCGGTCAGGCGCGCACCGCGGTTGAGCAGCTTCTGGGTCGAGGCGTCGAGGTCCGAACCGAACTGCGCGAAGGCAGCCATTTCGCGATACTGGGCCAGCTCGAGCTTGATCGAGCCCGACACCTTCTTCATCGCCTTGGTCTGCGCCGACGAACCCACGCGCGACACCGACAGACCGACGTTAATCGCCGGACGAATGCCCTGGTAGAACAGGTTCGTCTCGAGGAAGATCTGGCCGTCGGTGATCGAGATCACGTTGGTCGGAATGTAGGCCGACACGTCGCCCGCCTGGGTTTCGATGATCGGCAGCGCGGTCAGCGAGCCGGCGCCATTGGCGTCGTTCATCTTCGCGGCGCGCTCGAGCAGGCGGCTGTGGAGATAGAAAACGTCGCCCGGATAGGCTTCGCGGCCCGGCGGACGGCGCAGCAGCAGCGACATCTGACGATAGGCGACGGCCTGCTTGGAAAGGTCATCATACAC
This sequence comes from Sphingomonas sp. DMC6, assembly GCF_056314225.1. Taxonomy (NCBI): domain Bacteria; kingdom Pseudomonadati; phylum Pseudomonadota; class Alphaproteobacteria; order Sphingomonadales; family Sphingomonadaceae; genus Sphingomonas; species Sphingomonas sp. DMC6. Next base: position 146,153 of record NZ_JBQUYT010000007.1, on the reverse strand, counting down.
GATCACGGCGTGCATGCCGTTGTCGCGGAAGAATTCGCCCATCGCGCAGCCGGTGTACGGTGCGAGGAACTGCAGCGGCGCCGGCTCCGACGCGGTGGCGGCGACGACGATCGAATATTCCATCGCGCCATTCTCTTCGAGCTGGCGGACGATCTGCGCGACGGTCGAGCGCTTCTGGCCGACGGCGACGTAGATGCAATAAAGCTTCTTCGACTCGTCGGTGCCGCTGTTCGGGCCCTTCTGGTTGATGAAGGTGTCGATCGCGACGGCGGTCTTGCCGGTTTGGCGGTCGCCGATGATCAGCTCGCGCTGGCCACGGCCGATCGGCACGAGGGCGTCGATCGCCTTGAGGCCGGTCTGCACCGGTTCGTGCACCGACTTGCGCGGGATGATGCCCGGCGCCTTCACTTCGACGCGGCGACGCTCGGTATATTCGATCGGGCCCTTGCCATCGATCGGGTTGCCCAGGCCGTCGACGACGCGGCCGAGCAGACCCTTGCCGACCGGCACGTCGACGATGGTGCCGGTGCGCTTGACGGTGTCGCCTTCCTTGATCTCGGCGTCCGAGCCGAAGATCACGACGCCGACATTGTCGGCTTCGAGGTTGAGGGCCATGCCCTGCACGCCATTGGCGAATTCGACCATCTCACCGGCCTGGACATTGTCCAGCCCGTGGATGCGCGCGATGCCGTCGCCGACCGACAGCACCTGGCCGATTTCCGAAACCTGGGCCTCGGTGCCGAAATTGGCGATCTGGTCCTTGATGACCTTGGAGATTTCTGCGGCGCGGATATCCATCTTCTTAGCCTTCAGCCTTTCATCGCGTGCGCGAGGGAGTTCAGTCGGGTCTTGATCGACGAATCGATCATCTGGCTGCCGATCTTCACGACCAGGCCGCCGAGCAGCGAGGGATCGACCGACAGGTCGATGGTCACTTCGCGGCCGATACGGGTACGGAGCTGCGCCTTCAGCGCATCGACCTGCGCCGCGTCGAGCGGATGGGCCGAAATCACTTCGGCCGTCGTCTCGCCGCGGTGGCGCGAGGCCAGGGTGCGGAAGGCGCGGATGATCGCCGGCAACTGGGCCAGGCGGCGATTCTCGGCCAGCACGCCCAGAAACTTGATGGTGGTCGCGTCGAGCGCCATCACGCCGGCAGCCGCAGCAACCGCCTTGCCCGCGACGGCGCGGCCGATCAGCGGGCTGGTGGTGAGCGCCTTGAACTCGGCCGATTCGTCGAGCGCAGCACGCACCTTGGCAAGGCTCGCCTCGACAGCGTCGATGGCCTTTGCGTCACGCGCCAGCTCGAACAGGGCGGTTGCGTAGCGTCCGCTTAGGCTGGCCTGGATACCGCCGGAATTCTCCACGCGATTCGATTCCTCTCGGAGGGTCGGAGTTGGCCCCATGCAACAACGGGGGCGGCGCAAAGGCGCCCCCTGATGGGTTGGCGGGCTGCTAGCATCGCCGGTGCGGTGATGCAACCCGAGTCCCGGAACTGTCACCAATCAGGTCTTGCAGGGTCTTCGCGCACGGTGCGCAGCGACTTTCGCGGGACTGGCGGATGCGCGGCGAATGTTAGCGGTACGGCGGGATATTTTGCGCGCCTTGCCTGCCGCTGGGCATTGGCATCTGTCGCTCTCGCTCCCCTCCCTGCAAGGGAGGGGACGGGGGTGGGTGCGCGCGCCTGCGCGCTACAAAAAAGCCACCGCACGCTGACAACCGAGTCCCGCCGCCTGACGGCGGCGGACCCACCCCCCAGCCCCTCCCTGCCAGCAGGGAGGGGAGAGAAAAGTCGGGCGCGTGCCCCTTACCGCGGGCGGGCGCCTTGACGGGGCTTGCCGCCGCCTGCCGGGCGGGCATGCCATTTGCGCTTGGCATTGGCATAGTTGCGCGGCTGTTCGGCGCGGGCGCCGTCGCTGCGACCGGCCTCGCCACGCGGACCGTCCGCCCGACGCGGCTGTTCGCCGCGCGGACCTTCGTGGCGGCGCGGCTGTTCGCTGCGCTGCCCCTCGGGCCGGCGCGCCTGACCGTCGCCACGGCGGCCCTGCGCATGCTGCATCGCGCGACCGTTGCGGCCGTTCTGTTCGTCGCGGCTCACCGGCACCGGCGCGCGGCTCGACTTGATCTTGTCGGCTTCGGCCAGGAAGTTTTCGGGCAGCGGCTGCACCGTCAGCTTCTGGCGGGTGAGCTTCTCGATGTCCTTCAGGTACGGCCGCTCGTCGTCGGCGCAGAAGCTGATCGCCACGCCGTCATTGCCGGCACGCGCGGTGCGGCCGATGCGGTGGACATACTGCTCCGGCACGTTCGGCAGCTCGAAGTTGAACACATGGCTCACGCCCGACACGTCGATGCCGCGCGCCGCGATGTCGGTCGCGACCAGCAGCTTCACCTTGCCCGAGCGGAACTCGCCCAGCGCGCGCTCGCGCTGCGGCTGGCTCTTGTTGCCGTGGATCGCGTTCGAGGCGATGCCGTTGCCGGCGAGCAACCGCACGACACGGTCGGCGCCATGCTTGGTGCGGGTGAAGATCAGCGCGCGGTCGATCTCCAGCGCGCGCAGCTGCATCGTCAGCAGCGCCTGCTTCTCCGTCTGGTTGACGAAGGTGACGAACTGCTCGACGCGCTCGGCGGTGGTGGCGACCGGGGTCACCTTCACTTCGACCGGGTTGTGGATGAACTGGCTGGCCAGCTCGCGGATCGACTTGGGCATGGTCGCCGAGAAGAACAGCGACTGGCGCTTGGCCGGCAGCTCCTTCACGATACGGCGCAGCGCATGGATGAAGCCGAGGTCGAGCATCTGGTCGGCCTCGTCGAGCACCAGAATCTCGATGCCGAGCAGGATCGCGTAGCACTGGTCGAGCAGGTCGACGAGGCGGCCCGGCGTAGCGACGAGGATGTCGACGCCGCGGGCGAGGTCGGTCTTGTTCTTGTGGACCGAGGTGCCGCCGAACACGGTGGCGATGCGCAGGCCGGTGCCCTGGGCATAATGCCTGGCATTGTCGGCGATCTGTGCGGCGAGCTCGCGGGTGGGGGCGAGCACCAGCATGCGGCAGCCGCGCGGCTGGGCGCGCTTGCCGCTGGCGACGAGCCGGTCGATCGACGGGAGCATGAATGCGGCGGTCTTGCCGGTGCCGGTCTGGGCGATGCCGAGCAGGTCGCGCCCTTCGAGCAGCGCCGGGATCGACTGGGCCTGGATCGGCGTCGCTTCGCTATAGCCCTTGGCGGCAAGCGCAGCGAGAACGGTCTCGGAAAGGCCGAGGTCTTTGAATTGCATGTGAAACCCTTAAAAAATGGGCCGGCGCACACGCCAGATGGGCGCGCGCGAAGGCGGGGTCAACAACGTGACGCCCCGCGTGATTTGGGAAGCCGGTAAAAGCGGGGCAGAGCCGCGCGGCGCTTTTTTCCCCTAAGGGCCTGCGCCGCCGATCACGCTGCATAAAATGCCACGCCGTGGTGCAGCATATGGCAGCAATACTGCCAAAGGTCAAGCAATGGACGGAACGGGGGCAAGACGCCGGGTTGGGGCTGCAGCGTCTCGCCCCCGTCCGTTGCACACCAGCACAATCCCCCCGGATTACGCGAGCTGGCATGCGCGGGCCGGTGATACTGGCCGGCCCGGTCGCTGGGTGGAGGGAGAGACCGGGGCAGGTAAACCCTCCGTCGACGACACAGGAAGAGTGCCCCGATCCGCTGCCGGGGACAATTTGACCGCGACGGGGCTGCGACGGCTGCGACTGGTGCGACGAAAAGTCGCCGAATTGCAGGAAGCATTAACCCGTCGCGATTAGTCCGGTGCGCAAGTCAGGGGCCTATCGGATCGTGTTGATTGCAAGACTGGAAGTATGGGGAAGCATGGACCCGCGCGGCGCGGTGCGCTTTCTCGTGGATCGCGGCACCACCGTGCGTGGCATGGACGGCAAGCCGTTCGACGCGCAGGTGGAGAATTTCTCGCGCACCGGCTTCCTGTTCGTCGCGGATGTCGCGCTGCCAGTCGGTACATTGATCTGGATCGGCCTGTCGGGCGCCGGCGCGCGGGAGGCCAAAGTGGTGTGGCGCGACGGTGCGCGGCATGGCTGCGAGTTCCTGATGCCGCTCGCCCAGCGCGACCTGCAACACGCCTTTCGCAGCCAGGACGACATCATCGCCGATCTGGAGGAACTGCTCCGCCGCGCCAGGCTGCCGCGCCGGGATCAATAGGATCACGCCGCGCGTCTTTGGGCGCAAGCGGCGGGATGTATGCCGGTGCCGCTTGGCCTAGGATCGCGGCCATGGACACGCTCTCCCTCTCCGAAGATGCCTGCTGGGCTGCATTCACGGCACGCGACCGGTCGCACGATGGTCGCTTCGTTGTCGCTGTCACCACCACCGGCATTTATTGCAAGCCGAGCTGCCCGGCGCGGCGTCCGCTGCGCGCGCATGTCCGCTTTCTGGCGGATGGCGACGCGGCGCGGGCGGCGGGGTTCCGGCCCTGCCTGCGCTGCCGCCCCGACGACGCGGCACGCGATGCCGTTGCGGTGGCGCGCGCGGCGGCGCTGATCGAGGCGGCCGAGGAACCGATCGGGCTGGAGGCGCTGGCGGCGGCGGTCGGCTATGCCCCGCACCATTTCAACCGGCTGTTCAAGCGCGCTACCGGCGTTACCCCTGCTGCCTATGCGCGCGGCCTGCGCGCCCGGCGGATGACCGAGGCGCTAGGGCATGAGGAAAGCGTCACCCGCGCCATCTACGAGGCAGGCTATGCGGCACCCAGCCGGTTTTACGAGCAGGCGGACGCCCGGCTGGGGATGACGCCCAGCGCCTGGCGTGCCGGCGGGGCGGGCGTGACGGTCCGCTGGACGATCGCGCCGACCAGCCTGGGGCCGCTGCTGATTGCCGCCACCGACAAGGGGCTGTGCCGCGTCGCGTTCGATGAGGACCAGTTCGCGCTGGCGCGGCGCTTTCCCGCGGCCGAGATCCTGCCCGGCGGCGCAGCGCTGGCCGATCTGGCGGCGCGCGTGGTGGCTGAAGTGGAGCGGCCCGGGCGCGTGACGGACCTGCCGCTCGACGTGCAGGGCACCGCGTTTCAGGAGGCAGTGTGGCAGGCGCTTCGTGCGATCCCGGCGGGCGAGACGCGCAGCTATGCCCAGCTCGCTGCCGAGGCGGGGGCGCCTGCGGCGGTGCGGGCGGCGGGTACGGCCTGCGGCGCCAATCCGGTCGTGATCGCCATTCCGTGCCACCGCGCCCAGCGCGGCGACGGCAGCATGGGCGGCTATGCCTATGGCATCGATCGCAAGCGGGTGCTGCGCGCCCGCGAGGGCGTTATCGAGCGGAAATAGCCCGCGCTTACTGGCCGCTGCTCGCGCAATTATAGACGAGCTTTTCGTTATAGACCTGCGGCAGCGTGGCGCGGATCGACTGCTGTTGCGCAGCCAGGCTGGCACGCGCCGCCTGGTCGCTGGTGCAGGTCTTGACCGGCACGGTCGCCCGCACTTCGCGCGCGCGCTTCATTTCGTCGGCGGAAAGCAGGTAGCGGGTGTTAGTATAGGTGCGCGTTGCCGGATCGAAATCGAGCACCGACACGGTCTGTTCCTGATCGGGCACCAGCACGCGCTGCCAGTGCTTGCCCGATTCGGCATATTGGGTGCGGCCGTTGATGCAGCCATCCTCGCCGATGTCGAGCTGCACGGTGGGCGTCGACGAGACGGTCAGGCGGCTGCGGTCGGGCGCCAGCGTGCAGACCAGCTTGCCCAGCGCGGCGCTCTGCGGTGCGGCGGCTTCGGCGCTGCTGTTGCCGTCCGGCACCGGCACCACCTGCGATTCGTCGAAATTCGGGCGGCTGACGAACACCACCACGGCAGCGATCAGCAGCACCCCGCCGCCGGCCGCCACCCAGATCCCCTCGCGCTTGCTGCCCCGGCCGATCATCAGCCCGGCGCCGCCCAGCGCCAGCGCGCCGAACACCAGCATCACGGCCGCAATCGCCATATAGGTTTCGCGCATCGATTCATTGGTGGCGCGGGCCTTCGCGATGGCGCTCTGGCGCGCGGCTTCGGCCTGGGCGGATGCGGCGCGGGCCTTTTCGTCGGCCAGCAGCTTGTCCTTTTCGTCGGCGCTTTTGTCGAGCGCCATCCGCTCCTCGACGCTCATGCAGGGGCCGTCCACCAATTGGAACGGCTGGTTGGCCTGGCGCAGGAACGCCATCAGCTCGCTGTCGGCAATGGCGAAGGCGAAGGTGGCATCGCCTTCTTCGGAGCGGGTGATCGCCGAATTGACGCCGAGCACGCGGCCGCACGGATCGAGCAGCGGGCCGCCCGAATTGCCGCGGGCGATATTGGCGGTGTGGAGCAGCACCGACACGCCTTCCATTGTCCGCAGCCCGGCAAAGCCGCCCTGCGAGCGGACCGGGGACAGCGGCGTGATGAAGTCCGCCGCCGAGCGCGCCGTGGCGAGATCGACATTGCCGGGATAGCCCAGCGCGATCAGCGATTCGCCGTCGGTCGGGCTGCCGCTGAACAGCGTGAGAGGCGGCAGGCGAATGCCGGTGAATTCGATCAGCGCCAGGTCGCGCTGCGTATCGATGGCGATCAGCCGCCCCTGATAGGATTTGGCGCCTTCGGACGGAACCACCCCGATCACGACATTGTCGGGATAGCGCGAGGCAAGCTCGACGACATGGGCATTGGTGACGACGCGATTCGGCGCGACGGCAAAGCCGCTGCCATGGCCGAAGCCGACCACTTCGTCGTCTGCCACGGCAATGGTGACGATGCGCACGACGCCGCGCCCGGCCGCCGAAATATCGTCCGCCCGCGCCGGCATCGCCCAGGCCAGCACCAGCGCCACCAGCATCGCCAACCGCATCACCAAGACCCCGTAATGATCGTTAAAGGGCGCTTTCGACCAAAAGCGGCGGGGGTTCAAGCGCAGCAGTTACCGGGATAGTAAAACCCGTCGGATACAAGTTCTCACACGAAGCTGTACGGATCCACATCCACCGCCACGCGCACGCGCGGGCTCCAGCTCAGGGCGCCAAGCCAGGTGCGGATCGCGTCCTGCACCGCGAAACCGCGTTTCGCATGCACGAGCAGGCGGAAGCGGTGGCGGCCGCGCAGCATCGCGAGCGGGGCGGGGGCGGGGCCATAGACGTGCATCTCGGCGAGTTCCGGTGCCGCGCGGCCGATCATGCGTGCAGCTTCCTCCGCCGCGACCTTGTCCTCCGACGAGACGACGATCGCGGCATAGCGGCCATAGGGCGGTGCATCGGCGTGGCGGCGCGCCTCGGTCTCCGCCGCGTAGAATGCTTCGGCATCGCCGGAGATCAGCGCTTGCATCACGCCGGCTTCGGGCGCGTGGGTCTGGATGAACACGGTGCCCGGTTTCTCGCCGCGCCCGGCACGCCCGGCGACCTGCATGATCTGCTGGAAGGTGCGCTCCGCCGCGCGCAGGTCGCCGCCATCGAGCCCCAGATCGGCATCGACCACGCCGACGAGCGTGAGGTTGGGGAAGTGATAGCCCTTGGTGACGAGCTGGGTGCCGACGACGATGTCGATCGCGCCATGCTCCATGCGCTGCACGAACTCGGCCGCCTTGGCCGGCGACCAGAGCGTGTCCGACGTGACGATCGCGGTGCGCGCCTCGGGCCATAGCGCCGCGACCTCGTCCGCGATCCGCTCGACGCCGGGGCCGCAGGCGACCAGCGTGTCGTCGGACTTGCACTCCGGGCACATGCTCGGCGTGGGCATGTTGTGGCCGCAATGGTGGCACGACAGGCGGTGGAGCAGCCGGTGCTCGACCATCCAGGCGGTGCAATTGGGGCACTGGAAGCGGTGACCGCAATGCCGGCACAGCGTGAGCGGCGCATAGCCGCGGCGGTTGAGGAACAAGAGCGACTGTTCGCCGCGCTTCAGCGTTTCCTCGATCGCCGCGACCAGCCGGGGCGCCAGCCAGCGGCCGCGCTCGGGGGGCTCGCGGATCAGGTCGATCGGCTCGATCTTCGGCAGTTCGGCCACACCATAGCGGCCGGGCAGCTTGAGTTCGGCATAACGGCCGACCTCGACCTGATGCCGCGTCTCGATGGCCGGCGTGGCGGAGGCGAGGACGACCGGGCAGCGCTCGAACATGCCGCGCATCACCGCCACGTCGCGCGCGTGATAGTGGACACCCTCTTCCTGCTTGAAGCTGGTTTCGTGCGCCTCGTCGACGACGATCAGGCCCAGCTTCGAATAGGGGAGGAACAGTGCCGAACGCGCGCCCACCGTCACCATCGCCTCGCCGCCGGCGATCGCCCGCCAGGCGCGGCGGCGCTCCGAGCTGCGCAGGCCCGAATGCCAGGCGACCGGCTCACAGCCGAAGCGCCCGGCGAAGCGAGTGAGGAAAGGTTCGGTCAGCGCAATTTCGGGGAGCAGCACGAGCGTCTGCCTGCCCGCCGCGAGCGCGGCTGCGACTGCTTCGAAATAGACCTCGGTCTTGCCCGATCCGGTGACGCCGTCGAGCAGGAAGGGCTGGAAGGCGGCTTCCTCCACGGCCTTGCGCAGGGCCGCCGCCACGGCGGACTGCGCCGGGCTGAGGTGCGGCGGCGCATAGCCGGGATCGGGCAAGGGATAGGGTGCCTGGGTATCGACCGTCACCGGCTCGATCGCGCCGGCCTTTACCAGCCCGCGAATCACTGCGTCGGACACTTCGGCGATGGCAGCGAGTTCGCGCACCAGCCCCTGGCGTTCACCGATCCGCTCCAGCGCCTGGGCGCGTTGCGGGGTAAGCCGGTCGGGGAGCAGGCCCGTGGCGCGATATTCGGTAATCGTCGGGGCTGCCTCGAACGCTGCCGATGTGCGCAGGCTCATCGCCAGTACCGCGGAAAGCGGGGCGAGATAATAGTCCGCCGTCCATTCGATCAGCCGCCGCACGGGCGCGGGGATCGGCGGCGCGTCGGCGACGGCCAGGATCGCGCGCAGCCGGTTGTCGCCGATCTCCTCGGTGGGCAGCCGTTCGGCCTCCCACACCACGCCGGCGAACTGGCGCGGCCCGATCGGCACGACGACGATGCTGCCCGGTTCCACCGCCATGCCCGACGGCACGCGATAATCGAGCGGCCCCAGAGCCGGATGGAGGACGAGAATGCGGGCGCGGGACATGACTGGCCCCTCATATGGGCATTTCGTGCGGAACGGGAATCCCGTATCGCCAGTTGGTCCCCTCGGGAGATCGACGATGCTGTTGTTTGCCTTGCTGCTCGCCCAGACCGTGCCGGCCGATGCCGGTACCGCCTGCAAAACGACCGATGCCAGCCTGCCGGCCGCGCTTGCGGGCTGGCGTGCGCCCGGCGACACGCTGGAACCCGGCAAGGCGGTGGCGCTCGATACCGTCGACGGTGCGAGCCTGAAGGGACTGCCGGCGGGCACCAGGCCAGGCCGGGCGGCGATACTGGAATTTCGCATCGCGCAGGCCGGCACCTATGGCGTGGCGCTCGACCAGCGTGGCTGGATCGACGTTCTGCCCGGCGCGACCGGCGGCGAGCCGCTCAAGCCGGCGGCTTTCGGCCATGGCCCCGAATGCTCGTCGATCCGCAAGATCGTGCGGTTCACGCTGGCGCCGGGCAGCTATCGCCTGTTCGTGACGGGCCTGGCGTCGGCAAAGGCCAAGGTGATGCTCGTTACCGGCTGAGCCGCCGGACTGGAACCGTATCCGTTGTTTTCGCACTTGGGCGCGCTTGTTGGAGGATTTGAACAAGAATAGAACATAGATGAAACAAATGAGGGATTCGGCATGTTCGCATTCTTGTTGCTTGTCGCCGCCGGCGGGGTGCCCTGCACGTCGATCGCGCTGCCGCCTGCGCTGACCGGATGGACGCGCAGCGGCGAGGGGCTCGATACCCGCCACGCGGTCGTGCTCGATGCCCGGCAGGGGGCGGCGGAAACGCAGGTCACGATTCGCAAGGCGGGCACCTTCGGCATTGCGATCGACCAGCCCGGATGGGTCGATCTGACCGGGCCCGGAGGCCGGGCGATGCGGCTGGTTTCCCGCGACTCCGGCATCGCCTGCGCAAAAATCGACAAGATTGTCTATTATCGGCTGGCGCCCGGAACCTATCGGGTCACGGTCAAGCGATTGAATGCGAAGCAGGTAAAGCTGATGCTGGTGCATCGCCCGGGGCAGGCGCGGGGGTTTGCCCGCAGCACGCGGCTGGGCTAGGCGGGCGCAAACCGCCTCCAGAAGGATCCTCCGTATGAAGTTCTTTGCCGATACCGCCATCATCGACGACATTCGCGATCTGGCGGATGCCGGTCTGCTCGACGGCGTCACCACCAACCCGTCGCTGATCCACAAGTCGGGCCGCAACTTCCTGGAAGTGGTGGCGGAAATCTGCGCGATCGTCGACGGGCCGGTTTCGGCCGAAGTCGTCGCGCTCGATTATGAAGGCATGATGCGCGAGGCGGAAATCGTCCGGAAGATCGCCGACAATGTCGCGGTCAAGCTGCCGCTGACGATCGACGGGCTCAAGGCCTGCAAGGCGCTGACCAGCGACGGCACGATGACCAATGTGACGCTGTGCTTCTCGGCCAACCAGGCGCTGCTGGCCGCCAAGGCAGGTGCGACCTTCATCTCGCCGTTCGTCGGCCGGCATGACGATATCGGCTTCGACGGCATGCAGCTGATCGCCGACATCCGCCTGATTTACGACAATTACGGCTTCGAGACCGAAATCCTGGTCGCCAGCGTGCGCCATCCGATCCATGTCTATGAAGCCGCCCGCATCGGCGCCGACGTGATGACCGCGCCGCCGTCGGTGATCAAGCAGCTCGTCAAGCACCCGCTGACCGACAAGGGCATCGAATCGTTCATGGCCGACTGGGCGAAGACGGGGCAGTCGATCGGCTGAGGATTGCCGCATGTATCCCCCTCCCGCTTGCGGGAGGGGCTAGGGGAGGGGACTGACGTGGAAGTTCTAGCACGTCCGGTTACGTTCGGCCCCTCCCCCAACCCCTCCCGCAAGCGGGAGGGGAGCGCGGGCGGCGTCCGCCTGGCAAAGCCATGACCGACCTTCCCTTGCCCCGCCGTTTCGCCGAGCATCTCGGCCGCGACCGGCGGCGGTCCGCGCACACGATCCGCGCCTATGAGGCGACTGCGATCCGGCTGCTCGCCTTTCTCCAGCGTCATTGGGGCGGACCCGTTGCGCAGGACGCGCTGGCCAAGGTGAGCGCCGCCGATCTTCGGGCATATCTCGCATATCGCCGGGATGACGGCCTCTCCAACACCTCCGCCGCACGCGAACTTTCCGCCGTGCGCGCCTTCCTGAAATTTGCCGGCGGCGACGAGGGCGAATTGCCGCGGCTGCGCGGGCCGAAGGTGAAGAAGGGGCTGCCGCGCCCGATCGCCCCGCACGAGGCCGTGGCGCTGGCCGAATGGGCATCGGACGAGGCCGCCGAACCCTGGATCGCCGCGCGCGACTGGGCAGTGCTGCTGCTGCTCTATGGCGGCGGGCTGCGGATCGGCGAGGCGGTCGCGCTGACCGGTGCGGTGCTGCCGCTTGGTGATACGCTGCGGGTGACGGGCAAGCGCGCCAAGACGCGCACCGTCCCGTTGTTGCCGCAGGTGCGCGCCGCGATCGAAGCCTATGTCGCGGCCTGTCCTTGGGCGACTGGTCGCGACTTGCCGCTGTTTCGCGGCGCAAAGGGCGGCCCGCTGCCGCCGGGCGCGATTCGCAAGGCGGTGCGCGCGGCGCGGGTTGCGCTCGGCCTGTCCGAGCGGACGACGCCGCATGCGCTGCGGCACAGCTTTGCCACGCACCTGCTGGGGCGCGGCGCCGATCTGCGCGCGCTGCAGGAGTTGCTGGGCCATGCCAGCCTCAGTTCGACACAGGTCTATACCGCCGTCGATGCCGCGCATCTGCTCGACGTGTACCGGAACGCCCATCCGCGCGCCTGAGGGGTGGGTGTCGTCACCCTTATCCCGCGCCTCACATCCCCATTCTAAGCCGATCGCAAATGAGCGGGAGGGCAAACGGCGCCTCAACAACCGCCGTCATTCCCGCGCAGGCGGTAATCCATTGTCCTCAACGCTGCACGAAAGAACTGCAATATCAGCGCCAATGGATCCCCGCCTCCGCGGGGATGACAATGGGATTTTGCCAGATGCGATAGCTCTCCCTGCCTGTCCCAATGGGGGAGGGCCGGCGCCATGCGTGGGAGCGCAATGCACGGCGTTGTCCTTACGCCTCGCGCGGCTTCCATGTCAGCACGCGCCAGACATAAAAGACCGCCATTGCCGCCGCGCCGATCAGGATCGCGGGCGTCACCCAGCGGTCGATCTCGGCGACCATCGCGCCCAGGCCATAGCCGGCGCCGACCAGGGCTGCGTTCCAGATCGCGCTGCCGGCTGCGGTGTAGAGACAGAAGCGCCAGAAGCGCATGTGCATCAGCCCGGCCGGCAGCGAGATGATCGTGCGGCCGAACGGCATGAAGCGGAACACAAAGATCGTTGGGCCGCCCCAGCGGTCGAAGGCGTGCTTGAACCGCTCGACATCGTACCATTCCACCGTCAGCCACCGACCCCAGCGCGCAACGAACGGCTTCAGCCGCTCATACCCCAGCCGTCGGCCGATTTCCCACCAGAAGAGGTTGCCGACCACGGTACCGAGCGTGCCGATAACCACCAGCAGGGTCGGATCGAAATGCCCCCTGGCCGCGCCGATGCCCGCCACGCCCATGATCGCCTCGGACGGGATGGGCGGCACGACATTTTCGAGCACCATCAGCAGGAAGATGCCCCAATAACCCCAGGAAATCAGGATCGCCATCGCCTCAGCGCCCCGTCATCCGCGCGCGGCGACACGGGCCTCGATCGCATCCCAGATCATGCCCGCCGTATCGGTGCCGTTGAACCGGTCGATCGCGACGATGCCCGTCGGCGAGGTGACGTTGATTTCGGTGAGCCATTGCCCGCCGATAACGTCGATACCGACGAAAAGGAGCCCGCGCTTCTTCAGTTCCGGCCCGAGCACCGCGCAGATTTCCTGCTCGCGCGCCGTCAGCTCGGTCTTGGCCGCCGACCCGCCGACCGCCAGGTTCGAGCGGATTTCGCCTTCGCCCGGCAACCGGTTGATCGCGCCTGCCACTTCGCCATCGACCAGCACGATGCGCTTGTCGCCCTTGACGATGTCGGGAAGGAAGGCCTGCACCATGTGCGGCTCGCGATAGGCGGTGTTGAAAACCTCGATCAGCGAAGAGAGGTTGGCGCCGTCGCGGCCGATCTTGAAGATCGCCTTGCCGCCATTGCCGTGCAGCGGCTTGACGACGATCTCGCCATGTTCGGCCAGGAACGCCTTCGCCTCGTCGACCGAGCGGGTGACGAGCGTCGGCGGCATGAATTGCGGGAAATCGAGCACCCACACCTTTTCGGGCGCGTTGCGGACGCTGGCCGGGTCGTTCACCACCAGCGTGCGATCGGCGATCCGCTCGAGCAGATGGGTGGCGGTGATATAGCCGAGGTCGAAGGGCGGATCCTGGCGCATCAGCACGACATCGGCCTCTTCGCCCAGATCCAGCTTCACCGGATCGCCGAAGCGGAAATGGTCGCCGGCTACGCGCTGCACCGTCACCGGATGCGCTCGGGTCCAGACGCGGCCGGCGCTGTAGTTCAGGTCTTCGGGGGCATAATGGAACAGCCGGTGCCCGCGCGCCTGCGCCGACAGCATCAGCGCGAAGCTCGAATCGCCTGCGATGTTGATCGAATCGAGCGGGTCCATCTGCACGGCGACGGTAAGCGACATTCTGCCTCCCAGGTGTCTTGTCGGGCCAACTCACCCGATCCAGGCATTCTCGATATGGCGAGGCAAGGTGCGCGGGGCAATGAGGATCACGTCGACGCGGATATCGTCGCCCGGCGCGGCATAGCGCGGCATCAGCAGTTCGGCCGCGGCGGCGACGCGGGCGAGGCGGCGCTCGTCGATGGCGAAGTCGAGTTCGGCGGCGGACTTCCGCGTCTTCACTTCGACAAAGGCGACGAGCGCGCCGCGCTTTGCCACGATATCGACTTCGCCGGCGGGCGTGCGCACGCGCGTATCGAGAATGCGCCAGCCGCGCAGCCACAGCCACCAGGCGGCGCGCCGCTCGCCGTCGCGGCCGCGTGCTTCGGCGGCGCGGCGGTCCCTCACCCCTTCATCTCCATCGCCCGGGCGTAGAGCGCCTTGCGGTCCAGCCCCAGCCGCTTCGCCACTTCGCCGGCTGCCTTGGAGGCGGGCAGGCGAGTCAGCGCTTCGGCCAGTGCGGCGTCGGCGTCCTCGGCCGTGGCGGTTGCGGCCTCGCCGGGCGGGCCGACGATGATCACGATCTCGCCCTTGGGCGGCGCCTCGGCATAGCGTGCGGTGAGAGTGGAGAGCGTGCCGGTCACGCATTCCTCGAACTTCTTGGTGATTTCGCGGGCGACGCCCGCCTCGCGATCGCCAAGCCCTTCGGCAAGTGCCGACAGGCAGGCGGCAAGGCGAGGCCCCGATTCGTACAGCACCAGCGTCGCCTTGATCCCCGCCACTTCGGCGATCGCCTCGGCCCGGGCGTGCGCCTTGCTCGGCAGGAAGCCCAGGAAAAAGAACCGGTCCGTGGGCAATCCCGCCAGCGTCAACGCGGCGATGGCGGCGCAGGGGCCGGGAATCGTCACCACTGCATGGCCGGCGGCGCGCGCGTCGCGCACCAGCTTGTAACCGGGATCGGAGATCAGCGGCGTGCCCGCGTCAGAGACCAGCGCCACTGCCTCACTGGCCATCCGCGCGATCAGCGCCGGCCGAACGGCGTCGGCATTATGGTCGTGATAGGGCAGCATCGGCCGCTTCACGCCGATATGGCGGAGCAGCCCCGCCGTCACACGGCTGTCTTCGACTGCAACCACATCGGCGCGTGAGAGTATCATGCTGGCGCGCGGCGACAGGTCACCGAGATTGCCGATCGGAGTGGCCACGATATAGAGGCCAGGCGCGAGAACAGGTTCCATCGGGGAGAGTCATGGCAGAGGCCAAAGGGAAATCGCAACCGGGGCTGTTCGCCCGGCTTCGCTGGGCAGTGCTCGGCGCCACCTTATTTGCGGCGGCCTGTTCGGGCGGCCCGCGAATCATTCCCGAGGCGGAAAAGCCCGCACCGGTGGAAAAACCGGTCGAACGGCCGCGACCGGTGATCCAGCCGGGCCTGCCGCAGGATGTCGAGCGGCACCGTATCGCGCTGCTCGTGCCGCTGACCGGGCCCAATGCCGGCGTCGGCAAGTCGCTGCAAAATGCGACCCAGCTCGCGATTCTCGACACCGGCACCGATGCGATTCGCATCACCAGCTATGACACCACCGGCGCCGGCGGTGCGGTCGGGGCGGCGGAGCGTGCGATTGCCGATGGCGCCAAGCTGATCCTGGGCCCGCTGCTGGCGGAGGATGCCCGCGCCGTGGCGCCGGTCGCGCGCCGCGCGCATGTGCCGGTGCTCAGCTTCTCCAATGATGCCAGCGCGGCCGGCGGCGGTGTCTATCTGCTGGGCTATTCCCCGTCGCAGTCGATCGAGCGGGTGGTCGATTATGCCAAGGCGAACGGCATCACCAGTTTTGCCGGGCTGATCCCGGCCGGCGTCTATGGCCAGCGCGCCTCGACTGCGTTTCTACGCGCAGTGGAAGATGCCGGCGGCAAGGTGCTGGCGATGGAAACCTATGACGGTCGCCCGGGCTCGATGGCTGCGGCGATCGGCAAGCTGGGCGCGGCGCCCTATCAGGCGGTGCTGATCGCGGGCAGCGCCGGCGGTGCGACGGTGGCGGTGCCGGTGATTCGCCGGTCGGCCAGCGGCAAGGCGGCCCGGGTGCTGGGTACCGAGCTGTGGAACACCGATTCGGCCGCGGCCAGCCGCCCCGTGCTGAACGGCGCCTGGTTCGCCAGCGTGCCCAACGGCGTCTATCGCCAATATGCCGTGAAATATCGGGCGCGCTTTGGCGCGGCGCCCTATCGGCTGTCGGCGCTGGGATATGATTCGGTGCTGCTGACGGTGCGGATTGCCCGCGACTGGCGCCCGGGCACCGACTTCCCGGCCGCCGAACTGGTCGACCATGACTTTGGCGGCGTCGACGGCGCATTCCGCTTCAGTCGCGACGGCATCGCCCGGCGCGCGCTGGAGGTGCAGGAGGTGCGCGGCGGTGCGATCGTCACGGTATCGCCGGCGCCGAACAAGGCGGAGTAAGGGGGCTTACGCCACCAGCTCGCGCAGGATCGCCTCCAGCACCGGCATCCCGGCTTCGGTAACGCGGAGCCGGTCGCCGGTCTGTTCGGCCAGTCCCTGCGCCTGCAACCGGGTGAGGGCCGGAAATGAAATGGGGGCCGTGCCGCCCGACAGGCTGGCGACACGCGCCAGATCCACGCCCTCGTTCAGCCGCAACCCCATCAGCAGCGCCTCGGTGCCGCGGTCGACGGGTGTGAGCGGGTCTTCGCTGGCCAGTCCATGGCCGTTGCGTGCGATGGCTGCCAGCCAGTTTTCCGGCTTTTTGTGGCGAAGCGTGGCGAGGCCGCCGCGTCGGCCATGGGCGCCCGGGCCGACCCCGGCATAATCGCCGTAACGCCAATAGGTCAGGTTATGCCGGCTTTCGGCGCCGGGCCGGGCATGGTTGGAGATTTCATAGGCCGGCAGCCCTGCCGCAGCCGTACGGGCGCGGGTCGCCTCGAACAGATCGGCGCCGGTGTCGCCATCGGGGATGGTCAGCTCGCCCTTCGCGGCCAGCGTCGCGAACCGCGTGCCGGGCTCGATGGTGAGCTGGTAGAGCGAGAGATGCTCAGTGCCGAAGCCGATCGCGCGGTCGAGTTCGGTTTCCCAATCGGCGAGCGATTGGCCGGGCCGGGCATAGATCAGGTCGAAACTGACACGGGCGAAGCTGCGCTGCGCCGTTTCCAGCGCCGCCAGCCCTTCGGTCACGTCGTGCGCACGGCCCAGAAATCGCAGCGCGGCATCGTCGAGTGCCTGCAGCCCCAGCGACACGCGGTTGACGCCCGCTGCCGCAATATCGGCGAAGCGCGCCGCCTCGACCGACGAGGGATTGGCCTCCAGCGTTATTTCGATGTTTGGTGCGAACGGCCAGGCGCTTTCCGCCGCCGCGATGATCGCCGCGACGGTTTCGGGTGGCATCAGCGACGGCGTGCCCCCGCCGAAGAAGATGGAGCCGAGCGTGCGGCCGGGCAGCAAGGCCGCTTCATGGGCAAGATCCGCAAGCAGCGCCGCGCGCCACTGCGCCTGATCCACGCTTTCGCGGACATGGCTGTTGAAGTCGCAATAGGGGCATTTCGACACGCAGAACGGCCAATGCACATAGAGCGCCAGGGGCGCGGCTGCGGTCATGGGAGCGGGGGGAGACAAAGGGGCGCCTTTCTGTCTCCTGCCGATGCCATGCGGGCGAAGAGGCGGCAATGGCTGGTTGCGACTTTCTGCGCCCGGGAGCGCTGCGCACGCCTCATTTTCGCGGCCCTTTCGCACAGCAGCAAATTTCCTGCGCCTGACCTGTGAGGATCAGCCGCGCTGGCACCGTCTTTATTGCTGAAGCGTTAATGCATGGGGCCCGTATTGTTTCCGTTTGATTTCCCGTTTCGCCACGCGAGCGATACTCTCGCCTATGGCCTGCGTTGCGGGGAATCGCAGTGATCGGGTCTGCAGTCGGGGCATTGCTGTTCGTTTCGCCGGCCGGTCCCGCGCAGGCGGCCGTTTCGCTTGCGGCGCAGTCGCAGCAGGCGCCGGCGCCGCTTGCAGAGGCGATCCCGCTTGCCACCGCTGCCGCCGTTCCCGCTGCTAATGCCGCGCTCCCGGCCGAGGGCGAAGAGGTACAGACGGTCGAAGTCACGGCCCGGCGGCACCATCCGCACGAGGATCCGCTGGAGGGCGTGAACAAGCTCTCCTTCTCGCTCACCCAGCATTTCGATGACGCCATCACTGCGCCTGCCACCAGCGCCTATACCCATGTCGTGCCGAAACCGGTGCGTTCGGGGCTGCGCAACTTCTTCCGCAATCTGCGCGAGCCGGTGGTGTTCCTGAACTTCATGCTCCAGCTCAAGCCCGGCAAGGCGATCGAAACGGTCGGCCGCTTTGCCATCAATACCACGCTGGGGCTGGGCGGCGTGATCGATGTGGCGAAGCGCTGCCCGTTCAACCTGCCGCTCCGTCAGAACCGCTTTTCCGACACGCTGGGCTTTTACGGGGTGAAGCCGGGGCCGTTCCTCTATGTCCCGCTGGCCGGGCCCACCACGGTGCGTGATGTGGCCGGCGGGCTGGTCGACTTCATCGCCTCGCCCTTCATGCTGGGCGGGGTGTTCCGCTCCAAGCCCTATGTCATCAGCTCGGCGGCGATCCGGGTGGTCGACCGGCGCGACCAGAAGGAAGACATGCTGCGCAGCGTGCGCGACAGCGAAGACCCCTATGCGACGCGCCGCAACATCTATCTCCATCGCCAGCAGGAGCGGATCGACGCGCTGCACGGCCTGGAACCGGAACAGGCACAGCCGCAACGCTGCCGTCGCACGCCGGCGCCCGAACCCGCACCTGCCTCGCCTCCAACCGCGCCGGTACCGGCAGCGCCGCCGCCGCTGACTGCGCCGGAACCGGCCGCGCCACCGCCGCCGACCGCATCCGAACCGGCAGCACAGCCGGCACACGGATAAGCCGGTTCGGCGAGGCACCGTTGCCCGTCGCCCGCGCTTTGGGGGTTTACATGCGCTGCCGGCTGGGCTTGGTGGCGGGCCTGAACCCCCGGTTCCAAGGGCATGAGATGAAGCGCATTCTGTTGGCAGTTCTCGCGGCAATCGTCCTGATCGGCGGGGGCTATCTCGTTTATTCGCGGCTCCAGCCGGGCGGCATTCCGGTCTATCGCGCTGCGCCGGTGGCGACGCTGCCGCACGATAGCAGCGCCTTTACCGAAGGGCTCTTCTTCCAGAACGGCGCGCTGTACGAGAGCACCGGCGAAGTCGGCGAATCGACCATCCGCAAGGTGAAGCCCGAAACCGGCCAGGTGCTGCAGCAACAGGATCTTCCCGCGCCCTATTTCGGCGAGGGCATCGTCGCCTGGCACGACAAGCTGTTCCAGCTCACCTGGCAGAACCAGACGGGCTTTGTGTACAACTTGCCCGATTTTGCGCCGCAGGGCAGCTTTGCCTATACCGGTGAGGGATGGGGCCTTACCCATGACGACAAGTCGCTCATCATGAGCGACGGCACGCCGGTGCTGCGCTTCCTCGATCCCGAAACGATGCAGACCCGCTCGACGCTCCGCGTCACCGCCAATGGCTGCCCGGTCGCCAATCTCAACGAGCTCGAATGGGTCGATGGCGAGATTTATGCCAATATCTGGCAGACCAACCTGATCGCCCGGATCGATCCGAAGACAGGCGCCGTCCGCAGCTTCCTCGATGTCAGCGCGCTGGGGCCGCAGGGCCGCAACCAGGACGATGTCGCCAACGGCATCGCCTATGACGCCAAGGGCAAAAGGCTGTTCCTGACCGGCAAGCGCTGGCCGCAGCTCTATCAGGTGCGTCAGGGCGACCGGGTTGCCCAGTCGGCTGAGGCCGACCGGCTGACGAGCTGCAACAAGCAGTAAACGCTATCGCTGCAGCCGCTCGCGCACGCTGCTCCAGTGGCGCGGGCCGACGCGGACCACGGCACCCGACTTCAGCACCAGCGCCATGTGGCGCCCGATCGCATTGATCTGGTGGACGGCTTCCGGCCGGACGAACGCCGAGCGGTGGACGCGTATCATCTGCGCCGGGTCCAGCCCCTCTTCCAGCGCGGCCATGGTGATGCGGATCATGTGGCTGCGCTCCGGCGTGTGGAGCAGGGCATAGTCCTTGGCCGCCTCGATCCATTCGATCGTCTCGACCGGCACGCGAATCTGCCCGCGCGACGTGGGAATCCAGAATTCGCGCTGATAGGCGCTGCTGGCAGATACGGGGGCGGGGGCTGCCGGCGAAGGCTGGACGGGCGGTGCTTCGACGGCGGGCGCCCGGGCGGCATCGGCGCCGATCCGGCGGAGCACCGAGCGGATCCGGGCCAGCAGTTCGCGCGGCTCGAACGGCTTCATGATGTAATCGTCGGCGCCGAGTTCGAGCCCGACGACGCGGTCGATCACGTCGCGCCGCGCCGTCAGCATGACGATGCCGATCGCGCCATAGGCAGCGCGCAGGCGGCGGGCGATGGAGAAGCCGTCTTCCACCGGCATCGTCACGTCGAGCACCACCAGCGCCGGCACGCGCCTGGCGAGAAGCGCATCCAGCGCGGCCCCGCCATTCGCCTCTTCGACGTCCAGGCCTTGATCGCGCAGATAGGCGGCGACGGGCTCGCGCAGATCCTCTTCGTCGTCGACCACCACGATATGCGCAGCGGGTGTCGTCATGCGAGATCCATTTCCTGCAGGAAGCGATGCACGGCATCGGGAACAAACGGCTTTTCGAGCACGGGGCGGCGCACCTCGCTCAGGAACCGCGCCGCTGAGGCGCCCAGCGTATCGCCGGTCGAGAAGCCGACACGATCGAGCAGTTCGGGCCGCTCGGCGGCGATCCAGGCGTGGAGCTGCGGCCCGTCGATTTCAGGCATGCGCAGGTCGCTGATGACGAGGTCATAGCTGCCATCGACCAGCCGCTGCTTGGCGGCCGCACCGCCTACCGCAATGTCGCAGCCAAACCCTTCGAGTGAGAGGAAGTCGGCAAGCGATTCGGCGATTTCCTGTTCGTCGTCGACCACCAGCGCCCGGCGCTGGCGCGGCTCGGCGGCGATCGGTTCGGGCGCACTCGCGGGCACAACGACATGTTCGTCGATCGGCAGAGTCAGGCGGAAACAGGCGCCCCGTTCGCTGGGGGCCAGTTCCAGACGGCCGCCATGCGCCTCGACCAGCCCTTGCGAGAAGGACAGGCCCATGCCGGTGCCATGGCCCTGCGGCTTGGTGGTGAAGAAGGGCTCGAAGATGCGGCGCCGCGCCTCTTCGGGAATGCCCGGGCCGGAATCGGCGACTTCGAGGATCACCGTGTCGCGGCTGGGGCCGCGCGCCGTGCGGATCGTCAGCGTGCGGTCGCCCGGCGGCACTTCGGCCATGGCGTGCTGGGCGTTGACGATCAGGTTGACGAGCACCTGATGCAGCTGATCGGAATCCGCCGCGATCGGCGGCAGCGCCTCGGTGAGCTCCCAGCGGGTGGCGATATTGTCGGTGCGCAGGCTGTAATCGGTCAGCTCGTGCGCGGCCCTGGCGACTTCGTTCAGATCGACGGCCGCACGCTCGGGGCGTTTCTGCCGCGCCATCGCCAGGAAGGTCTGGACGATGCGCGCGCAGCGATCGGCCGCCTTGCAGATTTTCTGCGCGCGTTCGGCCAGTTCGGTGCCGCGCGCCTGACGCTCCATCATCACCGCCTGGGCGACGACGATCGACAGCGGGTTGTTCAGTTCATGGCTGACCCCGGCAAGCAGCGAGCCGAGCGCGCTCAGCTTTTCCGACTGGTACAGCGCCTCGCGCGAGCGAGCGAGCGCGGCCTCGGCGCGCTTGCGCTCGGTCAGGTCGATGGTGAAGCCGGCAGTGCGGCTGCTGCTCGATGCGCCCTGGATCGGGAACAGGATCGCGAGCGCAGAGGCATATTGCTCACCCAGGTCGAGGTCGAGTTCGGTGCTGGCCACCGCACCGGTGCGTGCCTGCGCCTCGATCGCCATCAGCGCCTCGGCAATCGGGGCCGGGAACAGGTCGCGCGGATGGGCGCCGGTGATTTCGCTCATCGGCCGGCCGATGGCGCGCGCGAATTCGGGGTTCACCCGGACATAGCGGCCCTGCGCATCCTGGATGTGCATCACCAGCGGCGCATTTTCCAGGAAGGCGGCCAGCTGTGCTTCGCTTTCCGCCAGCCGTTCCTCGGAGCGCGCCCGTTCCAGCGTCGCCCAGGTCCGTTCCGCCACGTCGCGCAGCAGCTGGATTTCGCTGTCCCGCCAGCGGCGTGGCTGATCATGCTGGATCGAAAGCGCAGACCTGGTCCGACCATCACGCACCAGCGGAATGGTAACGAAGGCCGCAATGTCCGATTCGCGGTAGCGTTCGCGCGTCGCAGGCCGCAGCCGCGCGTCGGACGCCACATCATCGTAGCGGACCAGCGCGCCGTGCATCCATTCCTGCGTCACTTCGCGGCCGATCGCCTCGACCGCGAAGTCGCGGCCCAGCAGCGAAGCGACGCGATCGGCGCGCGACTCGCCTTCGATGCGGAAACGGCTACCGTCCGCTTCCGCAAAGGTGACGCGGGTGACGCCCAGTTGCGCCGCGAGTGAATCGAGCGTCAGCGCGATGATGCGGTCCGGCGAGGATTCGACGCGCAGCCGGTCGCTCCACGCGATCAGGAATTGCTGGTTGCGTTCGCGTTCCTGCAACGCGGCCTGCGCGCGGGCACGCTCGATGGTTACCCAGGCACGCTCGGCAATGTCGCGCATCAGCTGCTTCTCGCCGTCGCGCCACCGGCGGGTGTTGCAATTCTGTACCGAAATGATCGACCGGGCGACGCCTTCGCGCAGCAGCGGCACGCTCATGAACGCGGCGATCTGGGTCGTGCGATAGCGTTCCAGCGCTGCGGGCGTAACCTGCGGGTCGCGGCGGACATCGTCATAGACGACGAGTGCCCCGCTGATCCATTCGCGGTCGACCGACTCGCCATAGGTGCCCAGCGTCACGACATTGCCGAGATTGCTGACGACGCTATCGATGCGCCATTCGGCGCGGACGGTGAAGATCCGCCCTTCCGCATCGCTTTCGGAATAGGTGACGCGGCTGACGCCCATTTCCTGGCCAAGGCAGCGCAGCGTGTCTTCGATGATCGCTTCGGGATCGGTCTCGCTGCGGGTCCGGTCGCTCCACGCAATCAGCAGCGCCTGGTTGCGTTCACGCTCGCGCAGCTCCGCCTCGGCGCGGGTGCGCGATACGGTGGCCCAGAGCCGTTCCGCCAGTTCCTCGCAGAGCGCGACCTGATCCGGGGTCCATTGTCGCGGCGTATCCTGCAGGATGGCGAGTGCGGCGACCAGCCGCCCTTCCTTGGTGATCGGCGCGGCGATGCTCGAGGCGACGCCCAGCCGGTGTGCGGCTGCCGCCAGCGGATGGTCCGGCAGCAGATCGGCGGCATGAATCCCGTCGGTCGCGCGGTGGCCGGTGCAATCGTCGGGCTCGGACAAGTGGAGGAATGCGGGCACCAGCACATCGGCCACCGCTTCGGGGTCGGTCGATACACCGCCTGCCACATGGAAGATCTCCAGCGTATCGGCACGTCCTTCACGGGCTTCGCACCAAAGGATCTGGCTAGCGCCGAAATGCGCAGTCAGCATGTCGGCGACTTCGGTGAGCACCGCTTCGGGATCGGGCAGGCCGCGCGTGCGGTCGTGAAAGGCGCGCAGCAGTGCCTGGCGCTGGTCCTGCAGATGCCGCTCAGTCAGGTCGATCTGCACGCCGCACCAGCGCACCACGCTGCCAGTCGCATCGCGGATAGCCACCGCCTTGCTAAGATAGGGGCGATAGATGCCATCCTTGTCGCGCATGCGCAGGTGGATTTCGGCATATTCCTGGCCCGCGCGCATTGCCTTCCAGGCCGCTGCGGCGAGGGGCATGTCATCGGGATGGACGATTTCCGAGGGGTCGCCGCGTTCGCCTGCGGTGCCGTCGAACAGGGCGTGCCAGCGGCTGTTGGCCCAGCGCACCGCTTCGCCGTCCCATACCCAGCACAGGCCGGGCAAATGCTCGGCGAGCAGGCGGAACTGCTCCTCGCTCTCGCGCAGCTGCTCGGTTAGGCGCAGATGCTCAATCGCCCCCCAGATTCGCACCGCGGTGTCTTCCACCAGCAGCACCTCGTCGCGCGACCAACGCCGCGGCTGCGCATTCACCGCCGCGAACAGCGCTACCGGGCGCCCCTCGTGCAGCACCGGCGCGGCAACAATGGCGGCGACTCGCGCGCCGCGCAGCACTTCGATTTCGGCGGGCAGCAGCCCGGCTGCCCCGATATCGTCGATCACCGCGGTGCGCCCGGCGCGATAGGCGGCGGTCAGCGGGGATTCGGGGGACAGGGGAATGCGCGGCAGCGGCACGCTGCGCCCGCTGGGGCTCCACGCGCTGGCGAACTGAACCGATTCGACCGTCGCATCGATTTCGCCATAGGCGGCTGCCCGCGCGTCGAGGAACCGGCCGACGGCGGCGGTTGCCACCCGCACGATTCGCGCAGGATCGGTTTCGCCCAGAAACTGCTCCGACAGCCACAGCCGAATCGATTCGATCGAGTCGAAATCGGGGACGATGATGCCCCCGGAATTTGCCAGCGCATCCGCCGTTTCCCCGTTCATTTCGGCAGGGTAGCAATTTTTGCGGCCGTTGCGCAGGGGTTTGCATGGGGTGGGCCGCATCGTCGTCTCGCCGACGGTCGCGTTCGTCGCACCTTCGTCGCATTGGTCGCGGCTAGTGTCGCCCCGCGCCATAGGTTCAGCCACATTGTGGCGATGACGATCCATACTGAGGTCTTGATGGACGCAACGGCCGCGGGCCATTCGGTCGGGCGAGACCTTGCTGTCGGCTGCTTCGCGTCGATCGGGCGGCGGCGCCTGGGCGAGGCGATGCTGGAATTCGCCACGCGCTTTCCGGAGATCGGGCTGGGCGTGCATGAGATGACGCGCACGCAGCTGTTGCCGGCGATGGCGAAGGACGAGCTGGCGCTGGCGCTGGTCCCGGGCGACGTACGCGCCGATTTCCCGTCGCTGCGGTTGTGGCGCGACCGGGTGATGGTGGCGATGTCGGTCGACCACCCGCTGGCTGGTCGCGACAGTATTACGCCGGAGGAACTGCGCGGCGAACTGCTTCATATCTCACGCCAGGAACATGGCGGCGAAGTGCACCGCTTCCTGTCGCGCTGCGTTGTACCGGAAGGCCCTGCGCTGGGCGGGCTGCTGCTCGATGTTGCACCGGCCGTGCTGATGGAAGGCGTCGCTCGCGGGCAGGGCGTGGCGCTGGTTTGCGCGAGCCAGAGCGATATGATCGGGAGCGAAGTGGCGCTGCGGCCGATCGACGCGCCGGGCGCCAGCTTTTTCGTGCATGGCTACTGGAAGCGCAGCAAGCCCGACTGGCCGCTCGCCACCCTGATCGGCCTGTTGCGCGAAACCGGGCAGAGCGCCTGACCGCTGCCTAGCGGAGGATCAGCCGGTCCTTTGCAATTGCGACGCCGTCGAACCGGCGCAGCAGGTCCTGTCCGACCAGTGACGTCCCCAGCCGGTCGTCGGCAATGCCGACGCGGACGTCGTGGAAGACATGGCCGCCAATCTCCAGCCGCGAAACCAGGCCCTGACCGATGGACATAGAGCCGGCGAGCGTGCGGACATGTCGGCGCGTCGCGTCGCTCAGCGGTTCGGCGCCCAGCCGCGCGGCATCGCTGCGGGTGAGGATGGTGCCCGACGCGCCCGTATCGACCAGCAGCCGGACCGGCGCGGCATCCGCATGTGCCACCATATAGAACATGCCGTCGGCAGCACGGCCGATGCTCTGGCTGGCGATTGCGGGTGCCGGCTGCTCGGACTCGAGCCGCGTTTCCAGGCGGTCGGCGGCATTGTGCAGCCAATGGTCGACCTGCCCGCACACCAGCGTGAATGCCTGCAACGCCACAAGTCCCGAAAGCATCAGGTTCATCGAAGACAGTACGGGCGCACTGGTGAACACGGCGGCGAGAATAGCCCCGAGAGGCTTATCGCGGCGTTAAAATCCCGTTGCGAAACGACAATACAAGCGGAATTCAAAGTAAATTTAAGCTTTATGCCGAGCTTGCCAGTCTAGGGGCAGCGGTGCCCGAACGACGGCGCATCCTGCGCACGCGCAGCCGCTGGGCGATCCAGAACAGCAGCGCGATGACCGTGCAGGCAAGCAACTGCATGCTCACGGCCAGATACCGGAGGCGCGCGGACAGCGCGCTGCGGTACAAACAATAATAGGGATCGATAACGCCGGCGCCGTTGCGGTTCATGAAGGCGATGGTCGTGCCCGGCAGGCCGTTGCGCACCAGAACGCCCAGCCGGGGGCGCGTCAGGTCGAAACCGGACAGATCGGCGAGATCGGCATCGTCGATTTCCGCAAAGACCGTCAGCCTCTGCCCGTTGGCCAGCCGCGCTTCGGTCTGCGCGAAGCTCGAATGGACGAGTTCGCCCGGCCATCGCATGCGAAAGAGGATGCCGCGCCGGGGCGCATCGTGCAGGTCCAGCCGGGTCGGGCCTTCGTGCACGTCGGCGCCATTGGCTGCGGCGGCGAGCAACTGGATCTTGCCGCCGTCGCCGGGCACGCGGACGACCGCGACGCCAAAGGCGATCAGCGTCGCCGTTGCCAGCACCAGCACGAACAGCAACAGCCGCCGCGAGAGCTGCTCCGCCATTGCCAGCGCAGCGGCGCGTTCGTCGATGACCACGGGCTCGGTTGCGGTCGCGCGGCGCCGCTGCCGCCATTCCACCAGCTTGACGATCAGCAAGTGCGGCCCGCCGAACACCAGGCTCAGCAGGACCGTGTTTGTGACTGGCACATACCAGTCGAACTGCGACTGCTCCCACTCGGCGAGAATTGCGTAGAGCCCGCGATACCAGAAGCCTTCCCAGCAGAAATAGCCGAAGGCGAGTGCCAGCCACAGCCAGGCGGCTGCCTTTGCGCGGGCGAGCCAGCGTCGGCGGGTTGCAGCATTCTGCCCCGCCGCGTCCGGCGCGGGGGCGTCGTTCATGCCTGGCCCTTCATGCTTGCCGGCGTGCCGCCAGCAGCGTGTCGCGGCGCCAGCGCAGCAGCGCGCCGCCCAGACCCAGTCCGGCGATCAGCAATGCCCAGCCCTCCGGCTCCGGTACCGGCGAGACAGGTGTTGTCGGGACGGCCGGCGTCGTGGGGCTCGCCTGCGGTGTCGGTATGGAGACCGGCACGGTGGGACCGGTCGGCTGCGTTGTGGGCACCGTGGCGGTGGGCGTGGGCGTCGGGACGGCAGTCGGAGTGGCTGTAGGAATCACCACCGGCGGCGTGGCGGGCGCCGTCGGCGTTACGACGGGGCTGGTCGGCGTCGCACTCGGCGTGGGCGCTGCGGTGGGAGTCGGTGCGGGCGTCGGGCCCCCCGTGGGGGCTCCGCCGCCGTTCGACGCGGGCGCAATGCCGCCCGGGCCGGAGACGGGCGGGCTTTGCAGCAACAGGTCGCCGGGCGAGGGCGGGGTGCCCGAACCGCCCATGCCGGTGCGCACCTCTGGCAGCGCGGCGTCGGCAGTCTCCACCGTTGCAGGCGTAACCGGCGTGAACAGATCGGCGGCGGGCCGCACCGGCGCGGCGGTTTGTGCAACCGCATCGCTTTCAGGACGCGAGGCATAGTCGTTATGCGCCCTTTCCAGCAGGCGGGCGACGGGGCCGCGCGGACTTGCGACGCCTCCGGTGCCAGCCACTTTGCCGGCAGCAGCGCGCGCCCGCTGGTCGAGCGTGGCAAAAGCGTTGTTCGCCTTGGCCTCGTCGACTGCAAACAGCGACCGGCCGTTGAGTTGCAACGTGGCGGCCAGCACCATGCAAACGGCCAGGCCGGATATGGTGAGGCGATTTCGCAACGCCTCCTGCGACGCAATACGCATGATAAGCCCACCCCCGAGCAGCAGCGCGATAGTCACTACCGTCTTACAAAGCTTAGCAAGCGATCTCTTAACTTACAATGCGAACCGGCGTGGCGACTTGTCGCGTCTCCACTCGTTCTGCCCGGATTCGGGACGCCCGGGACAGAGTGGGCGCCGGCTTGCCCCGCCGCTCCGCGGCGCTACACCATGGCGCGCAGGGAGAGTGTATGGCCAGTCTGTTCCGTCTGAAATCGATCATCGCCGCCGAGGACCGCCCGCACGAGCACCGGCTCGCACGGACGCTGGGCTGGCATCATCTGGTGGCGCTGGGGGTCGGTGCGATCGTCGGCACCGGCATTCTGACGCTGATCGGCGTGGGTGCCGATCGGGCGGGGCCGGCGGTGATCCTGTCCTTTGCGATTGCCGGGGCGATCTGTGCCTGTGCGGCACTTGCCTATGCCGAACTGGCGACGATGATTCCCGCCTCGGGCAGCGCCTACACCTATAGCTATGCGACCTTGGGCGAGATTGTCGCCTGGGTGGTCGGGTGGAGCCTGCTCGCGGAATATACGCTGGTGGTGGCCACGGTGGCGGTCGGCTGGTCGGGCTATACCGTCGGCTTCCTGCACGATCTGGGGCTGGCATTGCCCGACTGGCTGAGCCACGGCCCCAAGGTCGGCGGCGCGCTGTTCCATGGCTGGCACGTGGTCAGCTGGGGCATCAACCTGCCGGCGATGTTCATCGTCGCGGTGGTTGCGGGCATGCTGGTGTTCGGCACGCGCGAGAGCGCCACGATCAACGCCATGCTGGTGGTGATCAAGATGCTGGCGCTGACCATCTTCGTGCTGATCGCGCTGCCCTATTTCAAATCGGCCAATCTCTATCCCTTCATGCCGTTCGGCTTTGCCAAGACGATCGGCCCGGATGGCGTCGAACGCGGCGTGATGGCGGCTGCCGCGATCATGTTCTTCGCTTTTTACGGCTTCGATGCGATTTCAACGGCAGCGGAAGAGGCGAAAAATCCCGGCCGCGATCTGGCGATCGGCATCGTCGGGTCGATGCTGGTCTGCGTGCTGATCTACATGGTCGTGGCGGTGGCGGCGGTGGGCGCGCTGCCCTTCACCCGTTTTGCCGACAGCCCCGAGCCGCTGGCGCTGATCCTGCGCCAGATCGACCAGCCGGCGATCGCCACCTTTCTTGCCGCCTCGGCCGTGATCGCGCTGCCGACGGTGATCCTCGCCTTCCTGTTCGGCCAGAGCCGCATCTTCTTCGTGATGGCGCGCGACCGGATGCTGCCGCCCAGCCTGGCGCGGGTGTCGAAGCGCGGAACGCCGGTGCGGATCACCATCTTCACGGCGGTGGTGGTCACCTTCTTCGCCGCCTTTTTCCCGATCGACCAGATCGCCGCGCTGGCCAATGCCGGCACGCTCACGGCCTTTGCCGCAGTAGGCCTGTGCCTGCTGGTGATGCGCCGCCGCGCGCCCAACATGGCCCGGCCGTTCCGCGCACCGGCCGCCTGGGTGGTCGGGCTGGGCGCGATCTTCGGCTGTTTCTATCTGTTCCTCAGCCTGCCGCACCAGACGCAGATTGCGTTCGGCATCTGGAACCTCTTGGGTCTGGTCGTCTATTTCGCCTATGCCCGCCGCAACGCAGTAAAGGGTGACGCATGAGCGGTTGGACGATCGGGATCATCGGCGGTTCGGGCCTGTACGATGTCGAGGGCATCGAGGGCGGCAAATGGGTGGAAGTGGCGAGCCCCTGGGGCCGGCCTTCGGACGAATGTTTCGTCGGCCATGTCGGCCATGTGAAAGTGGTGTTCCTGCCGCGCCACGGCCGGGGGCACCGCATCAGCCCGTCGGACCTGAATGTCCGCGCCAATATCGATGTGCTCAAGCGGCTGGGCGTCACCGACGTGCTGGCCGTGTCGTCGGTCGGCTCGCTTGCCGAGGAACGCGCGCCGGGCACCTTCACCATTGCCGACCAGTTTATCGACCGGACCAAGGGCCGGCCGTCGTCCTTCTTCGGTGCCGGCATGGTCGCGCATGTCTCGATGGCCGATCCGGTCTGCCCGCGCCTCTCCGAGCTGGCAGCCGAGGCGGCGCAGGCAGCAGGCGCCACGACGCATGTCGGCGGCACCTATCTCGCGATGGAAGGCCCGCAATTCTCGACCCGCGCCGAGAGCAACCTCTATCGCAGCTGGGGCTGCGACATCATCGGCATGACCGCGATGCCCGAGGCGAAGCTCGCCCGCGAAGCGGAGCTGCCCTATGCGCTGGTCGGCATGGTCACCGATTATGACTGCTGGCGCGAAGGCGAGGAGGCAGTCGATGTCGCGCAGGTCATTGCCCAGCTTTCGAACAATGCCGACAAGGCACGCAAGATGGTGATGCACCTGCTGCGTAACCTGCCCGAAGTGCGCGAATCGACGCCGATCGACACCTGCCTCGATTATGCGCTGATCACCGCGCCGCAGGTGCGCGATCCCGAGCTGCTGGCGAAGCTCGACGCTGTCGCGGGCCGGGTGCTCGGCTGATGCGGGCGCGGTGGATGGCGGCGGGCCTGCTCGCGCTCGCCACGCCTGCTTTCGCGCAGGACGCGGCCGCGTCCGATCCGGCGCAGAGCCCCGCCTGGCTCAACGCCCAGTCGCTGGCGCTCGCCAGCCGCAGCGGCGCGCAGGGCTGGCGCGTGCTGGAAGGCGGTCTGCGCTGGCGCCGGGTGAAAGGCGACGGTAGCGGGCAGCATCCCAAGGTCACTGACATGGTGACGCTGCATTATGCCGGCAGCTTCGTCGACGGTACCGAGTTCGACAGCTCCTATGGCGGTCCGCCCGCCAGCTTCCCGCTCGACCGGCTGATCCGCGCCTGGCAGATCGCCGTGCCGCTGATGGGCGTGGGCGACACGATCGAAATCGCGGTGCCGGCCGAGCTGGGCTATGGCCTGCGCGGCAAGGGGCCGATCCCCGGCGGCGCGACGCTGCTGTTCAAGATCGAGCTGCTGGGTATCGGCGGGAACTGAAGCCGGGGCTTCGCGGTAGCAACCTGATCTCCCCTCCCTGCTTGCAGGGAGGGGCCGGGGGTGGGTCCGCCGCCGTCAGGCGGCGGGCTCGCGGCCGACCAGGTAGTATAGTCTTCGGAGCGCGCAGACGCGCGCACCCACCCCTTGATCCCCTCCCTTGCAGGGAGGGGAGAATATCGGGACAAAAAACGGCCGGAGCACCCTGTGCCCCGGCCGCTTCCATATCCACCCCCCCCCCCCGTCACCGGGAGGGGTATCGCCTCGCCTCAGGCGGCGAGCTTGCGCAGCACGTAGTGGAGAATGCCACCGTTCAGGAAATATTCCAGCTCGTTGACGGTATCGATCCGGCAACGGGTGAGGAAGGTTTCCGACGAGCCATCGGCGCGGGTCAGCTTCACTTCGACATCCTGGCGCGGGCGCAGGTCCGCGACGCCGGTGATGGTGAAGGTCTCGGTGCCGTCCAGCTTCAGCGTCTCGCGCGTCACGCCCTCGGCGAACTGCAGCGGCAGCACGCCCATGCCGACCAGGTTCGAGCGGTGGATACGCTCGAAGCTTTCGGTGATGACGGCGCGGACGCCGAGCAGGTTGGTGCCCTTCGCCGCCCAGTCGCGCGACGAGCCGGTGCCATATTCCTTGCCCGCGACGATGACGAGCGCGGTGCCGTCTGCCTTGTGGCGCATCGCCGCGTCATAGATCGGCATGACCTCGCCATTATACTTGGTCATGCCGCCTTCGACGCCCGGCACCATCTCGTTCTTGATGCGGATGTTGGCGAAGGTGCCGCGCACCATGACTTCGTCGTTGCCGCGGCGCGCGCCGTAGCTGTTGAAGTCCTTCTTTGCGACCTGGCGTTCCTGCAGGAACACGCCGGCGGGCGAATCCGCCTTGATGCTGCCCGCGGGCGAGATGTGGTCGGTGGTGATCGAGTCGCCCAGGATCGCCAGCGGCTTGGCATCGACAATGTCCTGCACCGGGGCCGGGGTCATCGTCATGCCCTCGAAATAGGGCGGGTTGTGGATGTAGGTCGAGGCGGTCGGCCAGCTATAGGTGTCCGAACCGGTGACGGTGATCGCCTGCCAGTGGCTGTCGCCCAGATAGACATTGCCATAGCGCGAGCGGAACATCTCGTCGTCGATGTTCGCGTTGATCAGGCCCTGGATTTCCTCGTTCGAGGGCCAGATGTCCTTCAGGAACACCGGGTTGCCGTCCGAACCGGTGCCGATCGGCGTCTCGTACATGTCCTCGGTCACCGTGCCCTTCAGCGCATAGGCGACGACCAGCGGCGGCGAAGCGAGGAAGTTGGCGCGCACGTCCGGCGAGACGCGGCCCTCGAAGTTGCGGTTGCCGGACAGGACCGAGGCGGCGACGATGTCGTTGCCGTTGATCGCGGCCGAGATCGGCTCGGCGAGCGGACCCGAGTTGCCGATGCAGGTGGTGCAGCCATAGCCGACCAGGTTGAAGCCGATCGCGTCGAGATCCTCGGTGAGGCCGGCCTTGTTCAGATAGTCGGTCACGACCTGCGAGCCCGGGGCGAGCGAGGTCTTCACCCACGGCTTGCGGGTCAGGCCCTTTTCGCGCGCCTTGCGGGCGACCAGGCCGGCGGCGATCAGCACCGACGGGTTGGAGGTGTTGGTGCAGCTGGTGATCGCGGCGATCACGACGTCGCCGTCGCCGATGTCATGGTCGCGGCCTTCGACGCTCACGCGCGCCGGCTGCTCCTTCTTGTATACCTTGGTCAGGTCGCCGTTGAACACTTCGTCGACGCTGTCGAGGCTGACGCGGTCCTGCGGACGCTTCGGGCCGGCGAGCGACGGGCGGACGGTCGACATGTCGAGTTCGAGCGTGTCGGTGAAGATCGGCTCCACCGCATCCTCGCCGTGCCACATGCCCTGTGCCTTGGCATAGGCCTCCACCAGCGCGACATTCTCTTCGCTGCGGCCGGTGAGGCGCATGTAATCGAGCGTCTTGTCGTCGATCGGGAAGAAGCCGCAGGTCGCGCCATATTCCGGCGCCATATTGGCGATGGTCGCGCGGTCCGCCAGCGTCATCGAGTGCAGGCCAGGGCCATAGAATTCGACGAAGCGGCCGACGACGCCCTTCGCGCGCAGCATCTGGGTGACGGTCAGCACCAGATCGGTCGCGGTGATGCCTTCCGGCAGCTTGCCGGTCAGCTTGAAGCCGACGACTTCGGGGATCAGCATCGATACCGGCTGGCCGAGCATCGCGGCTTCCGCCTCGATGCCGCCCACGCCCCAGCCGAGCACGCCCAGGCCGTTGACCATGGTGGTGTGGCTGTCGGTGCCGACCAGCGTGTCCGGATAGGCGATCGTCGCGCCATCGGGAGCCTGCGACGACCAGATCGACTGGGCGATATATTCCAGGTTCACCTGATGGCAGATGCCGGTGCCCGGCGGCACCACCGAGAAGTTGTTGAGCGCCTTGGAGCCCCACTTGAGGAACTCGTAGCGTTCGGCATTGCGCTCATATTCGAGCTTCACATTGTCTTCGAAGGCCTGCGGCGTGCCGAACTCGTCGACCATCACCGAGTGGTCGATCACGAGGTGCACCGGCACCAGCGGGTTGATCTTGGCCGCATCGCCGCCGAGCTTGGTGATCGCGTCGCGCATGGCGGCCAGGTCGACCACGCAGGGCACGCCGGTGAAGTCCTGCATCAGCACGCGCGCGGGGCGATACTGGATCTCGCGGCTGGGGGCCTTGGGGTTCTTCTGCCAGTCGACGATCGCCTGGGCATCCTCCGGCGTGACGGTCACGCCGTCGTCGAAGCGGAGCATGTTCTCCAGCAGCACCTTCATCGAGAAGGGCAGGCGGCTGACGTCGCCGAGCTTCGCCGCTGCCTTGGGGAGCGAGTAGAAGCTGTAGGTCTTGCCGGAGACGGTGAGCGTGTCACGCGTGCCGAGCGTATCGTTACCGATGGCGGTCATGAGGCGCGGGGTCCTTTCCCTGTCTGGTCCGCCGGGCGCTCGGGGGACGCAGCCATCATAGAGGGCTGCGCGGGCGCACCGTCGGGGTGCTGCGAATGCGAAGATTCGCGGTCGCCTTAGCGCCAGTTCCGGGGGAGGGAAAGGGGACCTTCGTAGGGGATGGAGCCATGATAGCGCTAACGCCCATTTCCCGCGCGGCGAGGCGGGCTGACATGGTTTTGCCGTACTCTTCCCCTAGCGCACAATCGGTGCGGGGGAGTGGCTGACAGGTCGGGGGTTTCCCGGCCCGTTCTGGGGTGTCCGGGTTTCTCCTTTCGATGCTGTCGACAACATCCGCTTCGCCGAAGGCCAGGCTGCGCGTTTCGTTGCGCGGCCGCAGCATTTCGTTCCTGCTGGCGCTGGCGATCGAAATTCTCATCGCGCTGTTGTTGCTTTGGATGGCGCCGCACGTCACGCCCAAGGAGAAGCCGCGTCCGGTCGTATTCGGTCTCGAGTCGAACAAGGGCGAGGACGAGCCTGCCGCCAAGGCCGAGCCCAAGGCGGAGAAGGCGCACAAGCGCGCCGGGCAAAAGGCGGAGCAGCAGCCCCAGCCACAGCAGCAGGCGGCCGAAACGCCGCCGCCGCCCGTCACCACGCCGCAGACCAACGGGCCGCGCAGCTTCATCCTGATGAGCCGGCGCGACTATGCCGCCGCGGACATTTCCACCCTCGCACCCGCCAAGCAGGGCGATTCGGGCGACACGGCAGAGACCGAAGGCGGTGGCAGCGCGGATAGCGAGCGCGCCGGCACCGGCCCGCATGGACAAGTCCTGTATGCCGCCGACTGGTATCGCCACCCCACCGACGCACAGCTTTCCCCTTACGTCTCCGAACGCGCTCTCGGCCGCGAGGGTTGGGGTGAAATCGCCTGTCGCACCATTTCGCGCTATCAGGTCACCGATTGCCAGGAACTGGGCGAATATCCGGTCGGCTCGGGCTATGCCGGGGCGGTGCGCCAGGCCGCTTTCCAGTTCCTCGTCAAGCCGCCGCAAGTGAATGGCAAGGTGATGGTCGGCACCTGGGTGCGCATCCGCATCACCTATACGCGGCGAGGCGGTCGCGGCGAATGAGCCATGGACCAACCGAAAAGGGCGCCGCCTGCAAAACAGGCGACGCCCCTTGCGTGCATCGAAGGATGCCGCGCGATCAGGCCGCGTAGGCGACCTTCAGCGAGCGACGGCGCAGCGCCGCACCGGCGAGCGCGAAGCCACCGATCAGCATGCCCCAGGCCGCCGGTTCGGGCACGCCCGAGGTGCCGGCGTAATAGAAGTTGCCGAACGCGAAGTTCTGGTCCGTGGTCGAAATGGTGAAGCTCGAGACGCCGCCGCCGTTCCAGCCGAAGAATTTCGCGCCCGCATTGCCGGTCACGAGCTGCTGCACGCTGCCGCCGCCGGTGAGGGTGAGCTTGATCAGGAACGAACTGAAGCTGTCCGGTTCGGCAAAGAAACCGAAATCGGTGGTGGTCGGCGCAATGTTGACCGAGATGTTGTTACCGCCGGCGATCAGAACCTGGCCGGTATAGCCGCCCGACCAGGTGCCCCAGCTGGAGCCGACCGTCGCGACGGTCGTCGGCGCGTTGAAGCTGATGGTCGGCCCGCCCTGCAGCGCGACCGAGGAAACGGCGCTGCCGTCTGCCCCATAGCTCGTGTCGTTGAAATAGCTGCCCGCAACCGCCTGCCAGGTGGCAAGATCGGTGGTGAGGGTCTGGGCGAAAGCGGGCGACGCTACTGCCGAACTGGCGAGCAACACCGCGCAAAGCGTCTTCTTCATAATCAAATCTCCCCATGCGCCTGAACAATGCCGCAGGGCGGACCTCGCATATTCTCCGCAGCGACCGCGAAAGTAAACAGAACGTTAATGGAGTCAATGATTCTAAACGATTGATGGAAGGATTTTAGGGGTCCGTACCAGCTTGGGACGGTCGCAATTTCTTGTTTTTATTGGGAACAAAATCAGGATTCGCGATTGGGCGTTGCTCGGGCGGGATGTGCTGCTCTCATTAAATATCTGAAACGACAGCCCTAATCGTCCCTTGGAAGTGGCTCGTCTACAGGTGGCGCGCTGGTCGCCGAAAGCGCTACAGCGTCTGCCTATCCATGCTTTTGGTTCCGAAGAGCCGCGCTTTCTGCCGCTTGGTGCCGCGCGCAATTGCGGCCGGTTGACGAAGCTGCAGGCCGGCCGGCGCGGCCAAGCTCTTGGAACTGGCGGCAGGAACGACCATTACGTGTGCATAAGGACGTCGAAAGACATCGAGGGAGTCGAGGCGATGAAGACATGGGCGTGGGGTGCGGCAATTGCCGGCACTGCACTGGTACTCGGGGGCTGCGCTTCGCCGGCGAAGAATGCACGGTACATGGCCGGGCATTACCGCGCCGAGGCGGAACTGCACGACGCCTCGGGCAAGCAGGTGGGTACGGCGATCGCCGAGGAAATCGACGGCACGATCCGGGTGATCGTGGAGGCGCACGGCCTGCCCGAAGGTGTGCACGGCACACATATCCATACCATCGGCAAGTGCGATGCGCCCGACTTCACCAGCGCAGGCGGCCACTGGAATCCGACCGCACACAAGCATGGCAAGGAAAACCCGATGGGCCCCCATGCCGGCGACATGCCCAATCTGAAGATCGGTCCCAAAGGCAGCGACCGGACGATCTTCAAGCTGACCGGCGGCACCTTCGCCGAGCTGATGGATGCCGATGGCGCCTCGATCGTCATCCATGCCGGCGAGGACGACTACAAGACCGATCCGTCGGGCAACAGTGGCACCCGCATCGCCTGTGGGGTGTTCCAGAGCGTCTGAGGTACTTGAGGGCGAAGGCGTCGTGCGGCTAGGAACATCTGTCCTTGCCTGAAGAAGCCTTCGCCGTGTCTGTGCCGTCGTTCCTGTTCGTCTGTCTCGGCAACATCTGCCGTTCGCCGCTGGCCGAAGCCGCCTTGCGGGCAGCGGCCGAGTCAGCCGGCATCGCGGTGGAAGTCGATTCGGCCGGCACCGGCGGCTGGCATGCCGGCGATGCGCCCGATCGCCGCTCCGTCGCGGTCGCCGCGAAATACGGGATCGACATTTCCGGCCAGCGCGCGCGGCAGGTGCGGCGCGAGGACTTTACCCGCTTCGACCATATCCTCGCGCTCGACGCGCAGAATCTGGCAGACCTCCGCAAGATCGCCCCGGCCGATGGCACGGCGCAGCTGCGGTTGCTGCTCGATGTCGTGCCGGGCTGGCAAGGGCGGGGCGTCGCCGATCCCTTTTATGGCGGCCCGGCGGGGTTCGAGCGCACCTGGTCGGAAGTATCCCGCGCGGCAGCCGAGCTGGTGACGGCGCTACGCGATTGAACGCCTGCACGCAGGCTGGACCATATCTGCACGATACGCACATGTCAGTCGGTCCGGTCTTGCACCGTTGCAGGCTAGGAAGCCGGGCATGGAAAAGCCGTATCGGAGCGAAAAGACTGCACGCCGCATCGTCTGGCGCGCGCGGCTGAACAGTTGCCTTTTCGCGGCGCGCGGCGTGGCCATGATGGTCGCCCGGGAGCCCAACGCACAGATACATCTGGCGGTGTCGACCGTTGTGATCATCGGCGGCTTCCTGTTGCGCGTGCCACCGGTGGAGTGGTGCTGGCTGATCGCGGCCATGGCTTCAGTCTGGGTGGCGGAAGCCTTCAATACCGCAATGGAAGCCCTGTGTGACAGGATATGCCCCATGTTCGATCCCGCGATCGGACGCATAAAGGACGTGGCGGCCGGCGGGGTGTTGATCGCTGCCATGGCCGCCGCGCTGATCGGTTTGCTTGTCTTGGGGCCGCGCCTGCTCGCATTGCGGGTGCGGTGATCTACGCCGACCCGATTTACGCCGCCTCGCGCCCGGCATGTGCTGCCAGTCGCTGGCGAGTCGACAGCATCGGGCCGACCGGCTGGGTCATCGGGGCGAACTGGCCCAGGCCGATGCGGATGCCGGGCAGGTTGAGATACACTGCCTCGATGCCGCGCGCGCTATAGGCTTCGTGCCAGAAGCCGGCGCCTTGCGGATCGCGCGTGAAGTCGCGCCACCAGTCGCTGTGCGGTGCGCTGCGGGTGAAGCGTTCCAGGCTTTCGAGATCGCGCCAATATTGGCGGAAGCCGATATGGTTCCAGCCGAACAGCATCTGGTTCTCGGCCAACAGCCCGTCGGGCGGATTGCGGCTGATGGCGCCCAGGCCGCGGCCGATGCGCAGCATCGCCCGAAGCGCGCGCAGGCGGCGAAGGCGAAAGCCCAGAATGACGACGACGAGATCGGGATAGGCAGCGAGATCCACCGTCTCGCGGACCGTTGTGGCTTGCATGGCGGGACTCCGTGTTTACACTGTACACGTTAGAAGTGGTTTACGGTGTAAACAAGATGGAAAATGCAAAGGCCGCCGAGCCGCTGCGTGCGCGGCTGGTCGAGGCGGCGATCGATCTGCTCGATCGGGAGGGTGAAGCGGCCGTCACGCTGCGGGCGCTGGCACAGGCGACGGGGGTTTCGGCGATGGCGCCCTATCGCCACTTTGCCGACAAGGCCGGCCTGCTGGGGGCGGTGGCGGAGGCGGGCTTCGCCGCGCTGGCAGCGGTGCTGGTCGAGGCGGACCGCGCCGCCAGTCCACGCGCTGCGCTGATCGCGCAGGGCCTGGCCTATTTCCGCTTTGCCCAGGCCCGCCCGGCGCTGTTCCGCCTGATGTTCGGCGGCCGGCCGGTGTGCGACATGCCGCCGGGCGAGTATGGCGAAGCCTTCTTCATCCTCTCGCGTCGGGTCGAGAGCCTTGCGCAGGGCGATGCGCAGGCAGCCACGCTGGCGGCATGGGGCGTGGTGCACGGGCTGTCGACGCTCGCGCTCGACGGCAAACTGCCGCCGGCGGAGGCGCCGGTCGCCGCCGCGCTGGCGCTGGTGGCGGATGGGATCGCCGGCGCTCAGCCGGTGAGGGGATAGCGCCCGATCGCCTCATATACCGATCCTTCGCGGCCGAGATGGCTTTCGTAGAGCAGGAAGGAATCGATCGTGAAGGGCGGGCTGGCCAGCCCGGCATGGTCGCGCAGAAAGCCGTCATTGGCGCCGGCCTGCGCGTTCATCCGGGCAAGCGTGATGTGCGGCAGATAGGCGCGGCGCTCGGGCAACAGGCCCAGCCGGACCAGCGCCTGGTCGATCTTGTGGTGCAACTGGGTGATCGGCTCGTGCGGGCGCAGACCGACCCACAGTGCATTGGGGCGGCCGCCCTTGTCGAACTCGCCCACGCCCGCAAGCGTCAGCTCCAGCGGCGGAAAGCGGATATTGCCGAGCGCAATGGCGACATCCTCTGCCACACGCCGGTCGACCTCGCCGATATAGCGCAGCGTGCAATGGAGCTGGCCCTCGTCCTGCCAGCGCGCGCCGGGCACGCCACCGGCCAGCGCGAGCAGGCGCGCGCGGATCGCGGCGGGCGGGCGAAGGCCGACGAACAGGCGGTGCATGGCGGGGCTTTTAGCTGCGGCGCACGCGCTTTCCAACGGCTTGTCGCCGATCAAGGCGAGGATCGAAACTGTATCGAAACATTGCTGGCGCCGGATTCGCTTGAAAAGGCCGCCGGCAAGACCGATATTTGCGGTATCCGGCGATGCGCCGGGCAAAGGAGTTTTACATGGCTAACTGGTCGGATCCCCGTTCGAGCGCCACGCCCTTCGCTGCCGCCGGTGCGCGCGCCGAGGCGTATGACGCGGGGCTCAGGTCGTACATGCTGTCGGTCTACAACTACATGCTTTCGGGCGTGCTGCTGACCGGCATTATCGCGCTCGCTTTTGGCAATGTGCCGGCGCTGCAGCAACTTCTGTTCGTACCCACGCTGCGGGGATACGCCCC
This sequence comes from Sphingomonas sp. DMC6, assembly GCF_056314225.1. Taxonomy (NCBI): domain Bacteria; kingdom Pseudomonadati; phylum Pseudomonadota; class Alphaproteobacteria; order Sphingomonadales; family Sphingomonadaceae; genus Sphingomonas; species Sphingomonas sp. DMC6. Next base: position 106,767 of record NZ_JBQUYT010000007.1, on the reverse strand, counting down.
GACGCTACTCGGCTGGGTGGTGACGCTGTCGCCGCTCGCCATCGTTTTCGCGATGAGCTTCGGCCAGGCGCGGATGCAGGAAAGCACGCTGAAGGCGCTGTTCTTCGCCTATGCCGGCCTGCTCGGCGCGTCGCTTTCGACGATCTTTATCGCCTATACCGCTACCTCGATCGCGCAGGTGTTCTTCGGCACCGCCGCCGGCTTCGCCGCGCTGAGCTTCTACGGCTACACCACCAAGAAGGATCTGTCGGCCTTCGGCACCTTCCTGATCATCGGTCTGGTCGGTCTGATCGTGGCCTCGCTGGTCAACATCTTCCTGCAGTCGAGCATGATGAGCCTGGTGATCAGCGTCGTCGGCGTGCTGATCTTCGCTGGCCTCACCGCCTATGACACGCAGAAGATCAAGAGCATCTACGCCTATGTCGCCGGCACGCGCGACGAGGGCAAGGTCGCGATCATGGGGGCGCTGAACCTTTATCTCGACTTCATCAACATGTTCCTGTTCCTGCTGCGCCTGTTCGGCAACCAGCGGAACTGATCTTTCCGGACTTCCGGCACAAGGCCCGGCGGAGCGATCCGCCGGGCCTTTTCTTTTCCATATCTTATCCGTGCGCACGGAACGCGACTCCCGGCCCGTCGGTTTTATTCCGGCAACGCGCAGGAGAGTTTTCATGAGCAACAATCCGATCGATCCCGCGATGGACCGCATGTCGGTCGCGCCCGATCCCGAAGCGGACAAGGACGAGAAGGCGCCGGTGCATTCGGCCGACGCCGGCACCGATCCTTCGATCGAGGAGCGGCTGGCCCGCAACCCGCACAGCCATGATGCGCGGCTGGACCGGGCGCTCGACGAATCGATGGATGCGTCTGACCCGCCCGCCTCGGTGCAGCCGATCCACAATCATGCCATCCCCGAAAGCTCGGGCTATGATGCCGAAGCCGAGGCCAAGCGCGCGCAGGACAAGCATGAAGACAAGGGCTTGATCGACAAGGCATTGTCGAAGCTCGGGCTGGACTGAGGCGCGCATCGGTGGCGGCAACCCCCGCGTCGGGCTGGCGCGCCAATATCGTCCTTTATGCGGCGCTCGCTGCCAATGTCGGGATCGCCGTCGCGAAATTCGTCGCGGCGGCGATCACCGCATCTTCCTCGATGCTCACCGAAGGCGTACACAGCCTGGTCGACAGCCTGAACCAGCTGCTGCTGCTCCACGGCCAGCGCCGGGCCGAACGCGCGCCGGATGCCGAGCATCCTTTCGGCTATGGCCGCGAGCTGTATTTCTGGGCGTTCGTGGTGGCGATCCTGATCTTCGGGCTGGGCGCCGGCGTTTCCGTCTATGAAGGCTGGCAGCATATCGTCGAACCCGAACCGCTGCGCGATCCGCTGGTAAATTATCTCGTGCTGGCTGTGGCGACCGCGCTGGAGGGGACGAGCTGGATCATCGCCATGCGGGAGTTTGCGCAGGCCAAGGGCGACGCCGGCTGGTGGCAGGCGATCCGGGAATCGAAGGATCCTGCGGGTTTCATCGTATTGTTCGAGGATAGCGCGGCGCTTGCGGGCCTGCTGGTCGCCGCCCTTGGCGTCTGGGCCAGTCATCATTTGGGCGACCCGCGGATCGACGGCATGGCGTCGATTGCGATCGGCGCGATCCTGGCGGCGGTGGCGACGCTGCTGGCGCGCGAGGCCAAGGGGCTGCTGATCGGCGAGCGCGCCAACCCCGCGCTGATCCGGCAGGTGCGCGTGCTGCTCGAGGCGCAGCCGGCGATCACCCATGTCAATCACGTCCGCACCATCCATACCGCGCCCGACCGCATCTTCGTCGCGATCAGCGCCGATTTCGAGGACACGCTGGCGATGGGCGAGGCGGAGACGCTGATCGAGCGGATCGAGGCGGCGCTGAAGGCACAGCTGCCCCAGCTCAGTTCCATCTATATCCGCCCGGAAAAGCGCGAGGACGCCGAACCCCGTCTGGTGCCTTAGCTGCATCGCAGCATCCTTTCGTCGCACTGCACAAGGCGTTCGTCGAACCTGAACGGGCGCGACGGAGCCGAACCCCGGCGCCATGCTTTGTGGCGGCGTGTCGCTGCGCAGTGCGGTGGCGATGCGGGTAAGGGGTTATGGCGATGCGATATGGATGGGCGGCGGCGATACTACTCGCGGCGGCGGCACCGGCAGCGGCCGGAACCATGCAGGGACATGCGCAGGGGCAGGATGGGGCCGGCGGCATGGCTTCTGCGGCGATGGGCATGCTGATCGGCGGTGCGGGCCTTGGCGGCGCCGTGCTCCGACGTCACCGCGCAGACGGGCGGCGCCGTTCGCGCCCATAACCACAGATTATCTGCCGGCGCGCGCACGCTATGGGAAGTGGCGTCGCGGACGTCCTATTATGCCATCGAGGAGTGAGCGATGGCGTTGGCGATCCACGAGCAGCAGCCGGGCGACGCGCCCGACTATGTCGCGGCCTATCGGCGTGACGGCTATGCGGTAATTCGCGGCCTGTTTTCCCCGGACGAAGTCGCGGCAATCGGCGCAGCGATGGATCAGGTCCATGCCGAGGGCATGGCGCACGGCCGCAGCTTCCGCCACGGCAATCTGTTCTACAAGGTGCTGCCGGGGCCGGACGGCCTGCCGATCGTGCCGATGGTGCAGTGGATGGCCTATCACCAGCCGGTACTGAATGCCGTACGCACGGACCGGCGGATTGCCGCCGTGCTGGCGCCGCTGATCGGCGGCGACCTCAAGCAGATCATCAACCAGCTCCACTGGAAGACGCCCGGCAGCAAGGGCGATTTCGCCTGGCACCAGGATTCGCGCTTCCGCAAGCCCGACCATGCCTATCGCAATCTGGGCAGCGCCTATGTGCAGACCGGACTGGCGATCGACCCGCATGGTCCCGAAAGCGGCGGCATGCGCTTCCTGCCGGGCAGCCACCGGCACGGCCCCTTGCCGCTGGACGTGTCCGGCGAAGTGCTGGGTACGGCCTTGCAGGACCGGATGCTGGAGGAAGCGGGACTCGATCCGGCGGGCGTCATCGATCTGGTGCTGCAGCCGGGCGATTTCGCGCTGTGGAATCCGTATCTGGTGCATGGCTCTGGCGAGAACCGGTCAAGCCATCTCCGCCGGCTTTACATCAACGGCTATGTCCGCGCCGGCGATTGCGATCGTGGCGAATGGGCCTTCCGCGGCGGGGAGCCGGTGCCGTTCGGGCCGGAACCGGCGCTGGTCCATTACGAGCAACTGCGCGAGCGCGGCGAACCCCATTACGTCTGAAGACTGACCGGTCGCTTGACCTTGGCGCGCTGTATCGGGCATTTGTTCGGTCGAACGAACAAGACTCGGGGGCCATGGTTTCGCAAACGCTCATCGATGTGGCGATCGACCAGTTCGGCCGGCTGGGCTTTGAAGGCGCCAGCACGCGCGACATTGCCCGCGCTTCGGGCACGGCGATGTCGTCGATCACCTATCATTTCGGCGGCAAGCAGGGCCTGTACCTCGCCGCGGCGGACCATATCGCCGAGCGGGTGAAGACGATGCAGCTCGCGGTCGCCCAGGCGGCACTGGCAGCGGGGCAGGCTTCGCCGGCGGCGGCAGTGGCGGCGATGCAGCAGCTGCTCGACAGTATCGCCCGGATGATGCTCAGCCCGGAGACCGAGAGCTGGGCGCGTTTCGTGGTGCGCGAGCAGCAGCAGCCGACCGAGGCGTTCGACCGGTTGTTCGCCGGCGCAATGCGGCCGATCCTCGATGTGTTCGTGGCATTGATCGCGCGGGCCCGACCAGATCTGGACCTCGCCGACCGGCAGGCGACCAGCGTGCTGCTGTTCGGGCAGGCGATGGTGCTGCGCGCCGGCCGGGCCGCAATAACCCGTATTTTCGCGGTCGAGCAGATCGACGAAGCCACCGCCCTGCGCCTGCGCGCCCGCCTGAAAGCCCATGTCCACGCCATCCTGACGGAGACGCCGTGATGAAACGCCGCCTGATCCCGATCCTGCTCCTGATCGCGCTGGTGATCGCCGGCGTTGCCACCAAGGGGTTCGGGGTGCTGGCCAGCCCCAATACGGGCGCGCTGGTGCTGAACGGCAATGTCGACATCCGCGAAGTGAATCTGGCCTTCCGCGTCGGCGGACGCATCGCGGCGATTGCGGTCGACGAAGGTGACAAGGTGACTGCCGGGCAGAAGCTGGCGGCACTGGACACGGCCAGCATCGACGCGCGGGTGGCACAGGCCGATGCACAGCTTTCCCAGGCGGAGGCGCAACTGGCCAAGGCGGTGAACGGCAGCCGCGCGCAGGATGTGGCGCAGGGGCGTGCCCGGGTGGCGGCGGCGCGCGCCGCGCTCGACAATGCCGAACAGGCCTATGCCCGCCGCCAGCCGCTGGTCGGCCCCGGTGCGATCAGCAAGGCGCTGTGGGAACAGACCATCGCCGATCGCGACCGCGCCCGTGCCCAGCTTGCCGAGGCGCAGCAGGCTCTATCGCTGCTCCAGGCGGGCAGCCGTGCCGAGGATGTCGCGGCCGCCCGCGCCAATGTCGAAGCGGCGCGCGCCGCCCGACTGAGCGCGGCGACCGACCGCGGCGACGCGGTTCTCGCGGCCCCCATGGACGCGACCGTCTTCACTCGGGCACGCGAGCCGGGCGCGATTGTCCAGCCGGGCGAAACTGTGTTTACGCTCGCAATCCAGCGGCCGATGCGGGTGCGGGCCTATGTCGCTGAGACCGATCTCAGCCGGATCAGCCCGGGGATGAAGGTGCTCGTCCATGCCGACGGCAACCCGAAGAGCTACCATGGCAGCATCGGCTATATTGCGCCGCGCGCCGAGTTCACCCCCAAGACGGTGGAGACGGAGAATTTGCGGACCGATCTGGTCTATCAGTTGCGGGTGATCGTCGACGATCCCGACGACGCGCTGCGTCAGGGCCAGCCTGTGACGGTAGAGGTGCCGGGTGCCCGGCCGAAGGTGGGGAAGTGAGAGGCTTCCCATCCGCCTCCATTCCCCTCCCGCTTGCGGGAGGGGCCAGGGGAGGGGCTGAAACGTCGCAGCGCTTCTTCCACGTCGATCCCTCCCCCATCCCCTCCCGCAAGCGGGAGGGGAGAGAGGCGCGATGACCACCCCCCTCGCCGCGACCCTGGGACTGGTGAAGCAGTTCGGTGCCCTCACCGCGCTGGACGGCGTCGATATGCAGATCCTCCCGGGGCAGGTGACGGGGCTGGTCGGGCCGGACGGGGCGGGCAAGACGACGCTGATCCGCATTCTCGCCGGGCTGATGGCGCCCGGCGGCGGGCAAGTGACGGTGCTCGGCGACGCGCCCGGGGCACGGCTCGACGCGCTCGGCTATATGCCGCAGCGCTTCGGCCTTTATGAAGACCTGAGCGTCCTCGAAAACCTCACCCTCTATGCCGAAGTCCGAGGCCTTCCGCGCGCCGAGCGGGCGGAGAGTTTCGCCCGGCTGCTCGAGTTCACCGATCTCGCCCGCTTTCAGGACCGGCTGGCCGGCAAGCTCTCCGGCGGCATGAAGCAGAAGCTGGGCCTCGCCTGCGCGCTGGTACGCACGCCGCGCGTGCTGCTGCTCGACGAGCCCGGCGTGGGCGTCGACCCCATTTCGCGGCGCGAGCTTTGGGCCATGGTCGGTGAACTGACCGGGCAGGGGATCGGCGTGCTCTGGTCGACCGCCTATCTCGACGAGGCGGAGAAGTGCGACGCCGTCTATCTGCTCAACGAAGGCCGCGTGCTGTTCGATGGTCCGCCCGGCGACCTGACCGGGGCAGTGGCGGACCGGGTATTCCGCGTCACCGGCTTTCGCGAGCGCCGGCGGCAATATCTGACGCGCGCGCTCGACCGGCCCGACGTGGTCGATGGCACCATCCAGGGGCGCTCGGTGCGGCTGCTGCTGCGGCCCGGGGCAGCGCTGGCGACGGACGACGGCACCGTCTCGCCCGCGCCGCCGCGCTTCGAAGACGGGTTTATCGAGCGGCTGGGCGGCGGCCCCAAGGGCACCAGCCGGCTGGCCGAAGCCTATCGCACCATCCCCGCCAGCGACGCCCCGGCGATCGAGGCGAAGGGGCTGACCAAGCGCTTCGGCGATTTCGTGGCCGCGCGCGACATGGTGTTCGAAATTCCGCGCGGCCAGATTTTCGGGCTGCTCGGCCCCAATGGGGCTGGCAAGTCGACCACCTTCAAGATGCTGTGCGGGCTGCTCACGCCGACCAGCGGGACCGGATCGGTCGCGGGGCATGATCTGCGCCGGGCGCGCGCCGATGCGCGTGCGTCGCTGGGGTATATGGCGCAGAAATTCTCGCTCTATGGCGATCTCAGCGTCCGCCAGAATCTCGATTTCTTTGCCGGCGCCTATGATCTCGACCGTACGCGCGCCCGCCGCGCGATTGCGGCGATGATCGAGATTTTCGAACTGGGCGGCAAGCTCGACGTCAACGCCGGCACCCTGCCGCTCGGCTTCAAGCAGCGCCTCGCGCTGGCCTGCGCAGTGATGCACGAGCCGCCGGTGCTGTTCCTTGACGAGCCGACTTCTGGCGTCGACCCTGTCACCCGGCGCGAATTCTGGATGCACATCAACGGGCTCGTCGAAAAGGGCGTCACCGTGCTGGTGACGACGCACTTTATGGACGAAGCCGAATATTGCGACCGCGCGACGTTGATCTATCGCGCCGAACAGATCGCCACCGGCACGCCCGACGAGCTGAAGGCCCGCGCGGCGGACCTGTCCGGCCACGACGATCCGACGATGGAAGACGCCTTCATCGCGCTGATCGAGGCGTTCGACCGCGCGCGGGAAGGCAAGGCGGCGGCATGAGCGGCATCCGCTTCTCGCCACGCCGGCTCGCGGCTCTGGTTGCCAAGGAAACGCGGCAGATCCTGCGCGATCCCTCGACTTTCCTGATCGCCTTCGTGCTGCCGATGATCCTGCTCTTTCTGTTCGGCTATGCGATTTCGCTCGATACCAGCCGCACCCGGGTGGCGGTGGTGCTGGAGGATTCGAGCGCGCCGGCGCTGCGGCTGGCGGAGGCCTTCCAGCGATCGGCCTGGTTCGACGTGACGATGGCGCGGACGATGGCGCCGGTGCGCGACCGCATCGTCGACGGCAGCGTCCGCGCGATCATCGTCATCCCCGCCGATTTCGGCAGCCGCTTTGCACAGGGCCGGGTGGAGCCGATCCAGATCATCGCCGACGGATCGCAGCCCAATACCGCCAACTTCGTCGCCGCCTATGCCGAAGGGGTGCGCGCCGCCTGGGCGGCGAGCGAGGGGCTGGAACGCAACCCGGCAGGGGCCGGGGCACCGATCACGCTCTCCTCGCGCTTCTGGTACAATCCCGAACTCAAGAGCCGGTACTTCCTGGTGCCGGGTTCGATCGCCAATGTGATGACGATGATCGGCACGCTGCTTACCGCGCTGGTCGTCGCCCGCGAATGGGAACGCGGCACGATGGAAGCGATGATGGCCACGCCGATCAGCATGGCCGAATTCATCGCCAGCAAGCTGCTGCCCTATTTCGTGTTGGCGATTGCCTCGATGGTGCTGTGCACGGTGATTGCGATCTTCCTGTTCGGCGTGCCCTTCCGCGGATCGCTGTTCGCGCTGTTCGCGATTGCCGCAGCGTTCCTGATGCCGGCGCTGGGGCTGGGGCTGTTCATTTCGGCGGCGACCAAGAACCAGTTCGTCGCCAGCCAGATCGCGCTGCTCACCGCCTTTCTGCCGACGATGCTGCTGTCGGGCTTCGTTTTCGAGATCAGCTCGATGCCACTGCCGATCCGGCTGCTGACCTATGCGGTGCCCGCCCGTTACCTGATCCCCAGTCTGGAGACCGTGTTCCTCGCCGGCGACCAATGGAGGCTGATCCTGCCCAATATCGGCATGATGCTCGGCTTCGGCGCGCTGTTCTTCACGCTCGCCTTCCGCACCACGCGGCGGAGCCTCGACTGATGCGGCGGCTGCTTGCGATGATCGCCAAGGAATGGTGGGCGATGCTGCGCGATCCCAAGGCGCGGCTGGTGCTGATCGCGCCGCCGCTGATGCAGCTGTTCATCTTCGCCTATGCAACCACGCTCGACGTGAAGCGGGTCGATATCGGCGTGCTCGACCGGAGCGGCGGCGTGCAGGCCAATGAACTGGTCCGCCGCATCGCCGGCAGCCCCTGGTTCCGCCATGTAGTCCGCCTCGATAGCCCGCGTGCGCTGCGCGAGGCGGTCGACGGGCAGAAGGTGGTGGCGGCGGTGGTGATCGAGCAGGATTTCGACCGCGCCCTCGCCCGGGGCGACAGTGCCACGGTGGGCGTGGTGCTCGACGGCCGGCGCTCGAACGCGGCGCAGATCGTCAACGGCTATCTCGGCCAGATCGTCGCGGGCATGAACGCAACGCTCGCCCCGCCGCGCGTGGCGGCGGCAGGCGGCGGCAGCGTCATTACCAACTGGTTCAACCCCACGCTCTCCTATTTCTGGTTCACTCTGCCGTCGCTGGTGGCGCTGATCACGTCGGTCTCCGGGCTGGCGGTGACGTCGCAGACGGTGGCGCGCGAGCGCGAGCTGGGCACGTTCGACCAGTTGATGGTCTCGCCGCTCCGCGTCCATGAAATCCTGATCGGCAAGATGATGCCGCCGCTCGCGATCGGCATGTTCAACGGCCTGGCCTATCTGATCATCGCGCCCCTGGTGTTTGGCGTGCCGTTCACCGGATCGCTGCTGCTGTTCGTGCTGTCGCTGGCAGTCTACCTGCTCGCCGTGATCGGCCTGGGGCTGCTGATCTCCGTGATCGCGCAGACCCAGCAACAGGCGTTTCTCGGCATGTTTCTGGTGACCGTGCCGCTGATCCTGCTGTCGGGCTATGCCAGCCCGATCGACAATATGCCGGGCTGGCTGCAGACCGTCACTTACCTCGATCCCGCCCGCTATTTCCTCGCCATCGTCCAGGGGCTGTTCCTGAAGGCGATGCCGGCTTCCGCCGTGTTCCACCAGCTTTGGCCGCTGGCGCTGATCGGCTGTGCGACGCTGTCCGTGTCCGCCTGGCTGTTCCGCGCGCGCATGGAGTGACTATGCCTCGCTTGCCTGTCCTGCTGCTTCTGGGGTCTGCGCTTGCCGGCTGCACCGTCGGGCCGGATTATCACCGCCCGCCGTCGCCCGCCGCCGCTGCCGCGCCCTGGCTGGAACCGGCGGCGCCCGGCCCGGTCGACCTGCAATGGTGGCAGGCATTTGGCGACGCGCAACTGAACGCGCTGATCGATCGTGCCATGGCCGGCACGCCCGATCTGTTGCAGGCCGAAGCGCGGATCGCCGAGGCGCGCGCCAACCGCGATGCGGTGGCGGGCGGGCGGCAGCCCAGCGTTTCCGCCACCGGATCGGCGACGCAGAACCGGCTGAGCGAGAACGGCCAGCTGCCGGTCGGGCGGCTGCCGGTGCTCAAGCGCGACCTGCACCTGTTCGATGTCGGCTTCGACGCAAGTTGGGAGATCGATCTCTGGGGCCGCCGCACCCGCCAGATCGAGGCTGCCGATGCAAGGGTGGAGGCGGCGACCTACGCCCGGCGCGACGTAATGCTGTCGCTGATTGCCGAAATTGCCCGCAGCTATTTCGAGTTGCGCGGGGCGCAGGCATCTGCCGCATCGGCCCAGGCGGTGGCGGATGCCGACGCCGCGCTCGCCCGGCTGACCGGCCTGCGTCGTGTCGCGGGCGAGGCGAGCGCGGTCGAGGCCGAACGCGCCGACGCCGCCGCCCGCGCCAGCGCAGCGGCGGTGCCCGGCCTGCAGGCGCAGGCAGCGGCCGCAGCCTATCGCGTCGCCGGCCTGCTGGGCGTGGCGCCGGAGGAGGTGGTCCCGGCGCTGCTGAAGCCCGCGCCGGTGCCTGCCAGCCCGGACACTATCCTCGCCGGCGTCCGTTCGGATCTGCTCGAACGCCGGCCCGACATCCGCCAGGCCGAACGCCAGCTCGCCGCCGCAACGGGCGACATCGGCGTGGCAAAGGCAGACCTGTTTCCGCGTTTCAGGCTCGGCGCAGCGATCGGCCAGCAGGCGCAGGAACCGGGCGATCTCGTTTCCGCCAGCAGCACCCGCTGGCAGATCGGTCCCAGCTTTTCCTGGCCCATCTTCAACGGCGGCACGATCCGTGCCCAGATCCGCGCCGCTGATGCCCGCGCCGATCAGTCTGCGGCGGCCTATGCCAAGGCCGTCACCGGCGCGCTGTCTGACAGCGAGGCGGCGATAAACCGCTTTCTCCACACCCGCACCGCCGCGGCAGACGCTGCCGCTGCGCTGGCGCGCGAACAGGCTGCCTTCGCGCTCGTCGAACAGCGGGTCGCGCGGGGCGAGGACGATCAGCTGGCGCTGGAGCGCGGCCGCGAGGCGGTACTGGCGGCGCAGCAGCGCGCCGATCAGGCGCGGACGAGCAAGGGACAGGCAGCGGTGGCGCTCTACAAGGCGCTGGGCGGCGGCTGGCGGGAGTGAGGGGGGCGGATTAATTCCCCTCCCTGCATTGCAGGGAGGGGTTAGGGGTGGGGCCGCCGCCGTCAGGCGGCGGGAGTCGCTGTCGGTTTAGCGAAGGAATCTTTGAAGCGCGCAGACGCGCGCACCCACCCCAGCCCCCTCCCTTTCAGGGAGGGGAGTGCGACAGCTCCAAAACGCGAACGAAGCCCGCCCTTACCGCCGCGCGTCCGGACCGCCGCGATAGCCGCCCTGGCGTTCGAGCATCCAGCCGGGATATTCCGCCGGCAGCGCGCTCACTGCGTCCAGCCGCGCCAGTTCGTCGGCGGTGAAGTCCACCTCCACTGCGCCCAGATTGTCGCTCAGCTGCTCGGGCCGCTTGGCGCCGACGATCACGCTGGAAACTGCACGCTGGTGGAGCAGCCAGCCCAGTGCGAGCTGCGCCACCGAGCGGCCCTTGGCCGCGGCCAATTCGCGCAGCACGTCGATCACGTCATAGGCGCGATCCTTGTTCACCGGCGGGAAGTCGAAACCGGCACGGCGCCCTTCGCCTTCGCCCTCGCGGGTATATTTGCCCGACAGGAAGCCGCCGGCCAGCGGGCTCCACACCATCAGGCCCAGACCTTCGGACTGGAGCATCGGGATCACCTCGCGCTCCAGGTCGCGCCCGGCAATCGTGTAATAGGCTTGCAGCGAGGCGATCGGCGCATAGTCGCGCACGGCGGCAATGCCGACCGCCTTCATCACCTGCCACGCCGCCCAGTTGGACAGCCCGAAATAGCGGACCAGGCCGCGCCGAACGAGGCTGTCGAGCGCGTACAGCGTCTCCTCGATCGGTGTCGTCGCGTCGAAGCCGTGGATCTGGTACAGGTCGATATGGTCGGTCTGCAGCCGCTTCAGGCTTTCCTTGACCTGAGCCAGGATATGGCCGCGTGAGGCGCCGGCGCCGTTCGGGCCGGGGTGCATCCGGCCCATCACCTTGGTCGCCACCACCACTTCATGCCGGTTGACGCCCAGATTGCGCAGCGACTGTCCCAGGATTTCCTCCGAACGGCCGGCTGCATAGACATTGGCAGTGTCGATAAAATTGATACCGGCATCCAGCGCAGTCTTGACCAGCGCGTCCGCCTCTTCCTGCCCAAGCTGGCCGATCTGGCCCCACATCCCGTCGCTGCCGCCAAAGGTCATGGTGCCGAGGCAGAGTTCGGACACGATCAGGCCGCTGCGGCCGAGTTGATTATAGCGCATGGGGGATCCTCCGTGGAATGGACGGACCCGGCAGATGTGCATTGCGGGGCGGCGCGGCAATGGTCGTCGCCGGCTTTTTCAGCCCTGCAAAGTCTTCAGCCCTGCAAAGTCGCCAGTGCGCCGATCAGTTCGTGCTGCCGCAGCGGCTTTTCGAGCATCATCGCATAGCCGCTTTCGCGTGCGCGATCGTCCAGCCCCGGTATGGCATGACCGGTCATCAGCACCGCCTGACCGGTCCAGCCCTTTTCATACAGCGCCTTGATCAACGCGATGCCATCGCCATCGGGCAGGCGATAGTCTGCCACCAGAAAGTCGGCGCGCGCCGCCTCCGGGTCGGCCAGCAACGGACCCGCTGCGCTGTGCGAACGCACGTCATAGCCGCGGCCGTGCAGCAGCAGATGCGTGGCGCGACGGACGCCATCATCATCTTCGACCAGCAGAACGCGGGGGCGCAGGGAGGCAGGAGAATGGGTCATGCAACTCGAGTTGGAACGGTTCCGGGCAAACCTGCCAACCCCTGCAGGCAACGTCTCTACGCAATATTCCTAGGGTGAGCGATCACGCCGCGTCCGGGTCGCCCTCCAGCCCGGCGGCAAAGGCGATGCGCAGCGCTTCGGACAGGCTGCGCGCGCCCAGCTTGCTCATCGCATTGGCGCGGTGCACCTCCACCGTGCGCGGCGAGATGCCCAGGTCGTAGGCAATCGTCTTGTTCGGGTGGCCGCGCACCAGCCCGCGCAGCACGTCGCGCTCGCGGGGGGTGAGCTGGGCGATGCGCAGTTCGGCGTCACGGCCGGTGGCGATCTGGTCGGCGCCCTGGCGCAACCGCTCGAAGCCGCGCTCGATCGCATCGGTCAGCGCGGCGCGTTCGAACGGCTTTTCAATGAAGTCGACGGCGCCGCCTTTCATCGCGGTGACGGCGGTGGTGATGTCGCCATGCCCGGTCAGCACGATTACCGGCATACGCACGCCGCGCGCATTCAGTTCGGCCTGCACCTCCAGCCCGTCCATCTGCGGCATGCGTACGTCGAGCAGGATGCAGCCTTCCTCGGCATCGCGCACCTCCTGCAGGAATTCGACGCCGGAGGCATAGGTCTTCACTTCATAGCCCGAGGTGCGCAGCATGAAGCTGGCCGAACGCCGGATCGATTCCTCGTCGTCGACGAGGTGGATGAGTTGTCTGTCAGTCATGCGGATCGTCCGTTCCAGCGCCCATGATGGTGAAGTGGAAAATCGTGCCGCCGCCGGCGCGCGGCTCTGCCCATATCCGGCCGCCATGCGCCTCGACGATCGTGCGACAGATCGAAAGCCCCAGGCCCATGCCATGTTCCTTGGTGCTGGCGAACGCTTCGAACAGGCGTGGAGCCAGCGTCGGGTCGATACCCGGCCCGGTGTCCGCCACCGAGATGCGGATCATGCTGCGCGAGGTCGCTTCGCTCGATACCGTCACGTCGCGCTGCTCGCTGTCGGCCATCGCTTCCACGGCGTTGCGGATCAGGTTGACCAGCACCTGCTGGATCTGCACCCGGTCGCACAGCACCGCGCCTGCCGCTGGATCAAGGTCGAAAAAGGCGCGGACGCCGCGTTCGCGTGCACCCACCAGCGCCAGCCGGCTTGCCTCGTCGATCAGGCGGGGCAGATCCTCGATGCTCTTCTCGACATCGCCGCGCGCGACGAAATCGCGCAGCCGCCGCACGATATTGCCCGCGCGCAGCGCCTCGCGGGTCGATTCCTCCATCGCCTCGCGCAGCAAGGCCCGCGCCTCGGCATCGTCGGCCATGTCGAGCACGTTCTGGCCGGCTTCCATATAATTGGCGATGGCGGTCAGCGGCTGGTTCAGCTCGTGCGCCAGCGTCGATGCCATGGTGCCCATCGCAGAGAGGCGCGAGACATGGATCAGTTCGGACTGCAGCTCCTTCAGCCGCAATTCGGCGCGCTGCTCGGCGGTCAGGTCGCGGATGAAGCCGGTGAAGATGCGGTGCCCGTCGCTGCTCGCCTCGCCGACCTGCAGCTCCATCGGAAAGTCGGTGCCGTCGCGGCGCTGGCCGACGACGATGCGCCCGAGCCCGATCACGCGGCGCTCGCCGGTGGAAAGATACCGGGCGAGATAGGCGTCGTGCAGCTGGCGGTCGGGCGCCGGCATCAACAGGCTGACATTGCGGCCGACGACTTCGCTCTCCTTCCAGCCGAACAGCCGCTCGGCGGCGGCACTGAACGACAGGATCACGCCATGCTCGTCGATAACAATCATCGCCGAGGGTACCGTCGCCAGGATCGAGCGCAGATGCAGCGCGCTGCCGGCCAGTGCCGTTTCGGATGCCTTGCGGTCGGTCACGTCGCGGAACACTTCGGCATAGCCCCGCAGCGTGCCGTCGCGGGTGATTAGCGCGGTAAGCTGAACTTCGGCCAGAAACTCGGTGCCGTCGCGGCGGACGCGCCAGCGTTCCTCGATCAGCCGCCCCTCGGCATGGGTGCGGGCGAGATCCTGTTGCGGGCGGCCGGCGGCGGTTTCCGCCGGCGGATAGAGCAGCGCATGGTCCGCGCCTTCCAGCGCTTCGCCGCTCCAGCCGGTGATACGCTCGGCGCCCTGGTTCCAGCTTTGCACCTTACCGTGCGGGTCGAGCAGGAAAATGCCGCGATCCGTGGCGGCCTCCAGCAGCAGGGACAGCGCCTCGGGATCATGTTCTGGCTTCATATGCATGATCCGAAAGGACATTCCTGTACTGCGCGAACAACATCTCCACCATGCGACGACGCTGCGGTTTCGTTCAAGCGAATTTGATCGCGATCAAGGTCCGATTTGGCCGGGATGCGATCATGGAACGCTTTTGACAGAGGTGTTCCCATGTTCGACATCATCGGCAGCAACTATCTGTTCGTCGCGCTTGGCGCGTTCGGCCTGTTCCTCGCCGCGCTGGCATTCGTCAGCGTCACCGACCGCGAAGACCATCATCCGCGCTGATGCCCTTTCCCTTCGCTGCGGAGCGCGCTAGCGCGCTGACCATGGCGAACCAACCTGTGATAGCCGGCCTGGAACTGGGCGGCACCAAATGCGTGGCCACGCTCGGCGTGGGCCCCGGAGATATTCGCGCGCAATCGGTGGTGCCCACCACCGATCCTGCCACTACGCTCGCGGCGCTGGAGGCCGTGCTCGACGGCTGGACCTTCGACGCGATCGGCATTGCCAGCTTCGGCCCGATACAGCTCGACACTGCGCAGCCTGATTTCGGATCGATCATCGCAACCACCAAGCCGGGCTGGAGCGGCACCGATCTCACCCGCCGCCTCGCCGCCCGCTACGCCAGGCCGCTGGCGATCCAGACGGACGTCAACGGCGCGGCGCTGGCCGAGGGGCGCTGGGGTGCGGCGCAGGGGCTGGCCGCCCATGCCTATATCACCATCGGCACCGGCGTCGGGGTGGGACTGGTCGCCGGCGGCCGCCCGATCATGGGCTATGCCCATGGCGAGGCCGGCCATATGCGCTCCGCCCGCGCGCCGGGGGACAGTTTCGCCGGCTGGTGCCCCTTCCACGGCGATTGTGCAGAAGGGCTGATCTCCGGCCCGGCGCTCGCCGCGCGGTTCGGCCGTCCGGGGCAGGAAGTGCCGGACGATGCGCTCGAATGGAATTTTTTCGTCCACGACCTAGCGGTGATACTCCACAATCTGATCATGGCGCTGGCGCCCGAACGGATCGCGATCGGCGGCGGCGTCATCACGACTCGCCCCAGCCTGTTCCCGCGCGTGCGGGCGAAGGTGGCGGAAAGCCTGGCCGGCTATGGCGCGCTGGCCGGCTATGCTGCCGAGCTGGACACGCGGCTGGGGCCGCCGGGGCTGGGCGCCATGGCCGGCCCGCTGGGCGCAATCGTGATGGGGCTGGAGGCGCTGCACCGCTGAGCGCATTTGGCCGCGCGATGCGAATGCGTGCTTGCATCGCGCGGCCAAGCGGCATACAGGGCGCACCCTCGGTCGGGGCGTAGCGCAGCCTGGTAGCGCATCACACTGGGGGTGTGGGGGTCGCAGGTTCGAATCCTGTCGCCCCGACCAAGATTTCAATGACTTAGACAATATTTTCACCCCGTTGTGGGCCACCAAACTCGCTCTGGTGGTGCGCTGGTGGTGCAAATTTATTTTCGCAGCGGCCACACGGTGCAACCCAACGCGACGCTATTGAGCGCCCCCGGCACCCTTCCGAATTGAAGATTCGCCTCCCCACGCTTATGCCAACGGGCAGATGCGAGAGCAGTTACCTCTTCGCCCCGCCGAGTTCGTCAAAATTCGGGATGGCTATATTGCGTTTCTGAAACGACCCGCAGGAACGGCCCTTACGGCCATCATCCCGGCAAGCGTGCTTGACGCGATGGCATTGGCGGCAAGGCGCGGGAGGAACAGTCGCCGTTTAATCGATGTCTTGCGCTTGGCCTCAGCCCTCGTTGCCGTGCTCGGGGTCGCTCTCTTCCTTGCTCCCGACCCGATCGAGACGGGCATCGGGGTGGCTCTGTTGTTGGGCGGAGGCGTCGCATTCATGTTGGCGCACTTCCGCAGCAAGGTGCGCCGCGAACCGCAAATCGAGGAACTTGTCAGCGAAGCGAACGAGGAGCTGGAACGTGACCTGCGCGCACTCGACCTCTTTCGGGGCCAGATTGCCAGCGGCGATATCCCGACTGCGCAACTGCTTCCCGATGGGGCGTTCAAGTCGCTGTCACCAAATGCCTTGCAAGCATTTCTTGCCGATCATGGCGCCTTGCTTGTTGTCAGCAGGGACCAAGACCTCTGGCAATGCGTCCCGCATCGTCCGATCCCGATGAGCGAATTATGGGTCAAGCTGGGCGCGCGCATGGCGCCCGCCCTTGTCACGTCGAGAACATTGCTGGACACCGCCGACCGCGAACTGTTCGACCGCCGCACCGCATGGCTTCTCGCCCATGCCGTTGAAACCAACCAGCGCGCGAACGCCTTCCGCGAGGCCATTCAGATCATCATTGCCCTGCGACGCCCCGAACTCGACGGAATGACCTTCGAGCGGAAGAAGGAAATCCTTCGCAAAGAAGGCATTGGAGACAGCCGGATGGAAAAAATCCATGCTGGCGTCTATCCCGCCTTCAACAATTATCTACGCCAACTGCCCATGCATGAATTCCCGTGAATGGGGAACTGAATAGCGTCTGACGCCCCCTGCCGGCACGTCCTGCATTCTCGCGAATGGAAAGGACATCCTCATGCCGCCTGATCGAAACCGACTTTTGACGGTCGTGGACGTGCTTAACGTTACGGGCTTCAAATCCCGAACCACTCTCTATCGCCGCGCCCGCAATGGCAGCTTCCCTAGCCCCTGCCACATCGGTGCGGGCAAGATTCGATGGCGATCCGGCGATGTGGAGGACTGGCTAAATAGCCTTCAGCCCCGCCGATACTAAACCAAACCCCAGACGCTTCCCGGCCTTAGCCTGAACGATGGGCGGCCTGGTCGCGACTGAATCTCCCAGCGCGCACGAACCTACGCAATCGTGGTTTCACGAAAGGGTGACCCATGTCTTCAATCCGCAACACCGTCGATCGGTCGGTCGCAAGACTGGCGGGACGGTCCTATGCCACGCTGCGCTTCGTCTCTTCGGCAAGGTTGCAGGGCTGCGATGCTACGCATCGAGCCATCAATTCAGATACACACCTCACGCACGGGTGCATCCAGCAATTCTGCGGGTTTAGTGGGGTGCTAATAGCATCTCGCCAAACGCAGCTGCCCGGAAACCGCGCAATTCCGCCATTTCGCGCGATGGCGAATAGCATCTCGCCGGGGGCGGCACGATGAGCGCCCGCGCCCAGACCGTGCGGCTCTCTCCGGCCCAACACCGCACCCTTGCCGGCTTCGCCAAACAACGCGGACTGAGCGAATATGCGATGCTCGCCCGCGTCGTCGACGCGGGGCTGGCCGCCTTCGTTCACGGGGCAGGCGGCGGGATCGATGGCCATGAGATCGTTACCGAACTGGCATCGGTCAGCACCCGCATCGTCGATGTCGAGCGGATGCTGGACCGCACGCTGTTCACCGCCTGCGCCGCCTATTGCTACGCTCGCTGCGCGGCGAGCGGTGCGCGCAAGAGCGACGAGATCGTCACCGAAGAAATCACCGCCGCCTATAATCGCCAGCGGCGGCTTGCGCGGGAGAACCGGCGATGACCCGCGCCGACGATCGCCGCAACCATGCCGATGCCCTGCGAAAGCACCATCTCAGCACTCAGGGCGCGCGTCTCAAGCGGCATGCCATCATCATGCTGGCCTCTTTCGCCTTGGGCGGGCTGGGATTGCCCAACACGATGCTGAGCGGTGACGCCATGCTCGCCACCAGCACCTATTACTGGGCCAGAATCAAACTCTGGGCCGTGTCCGGCTGGGAGACCGATACCGGAATCGACGTTCACTATCCCGACCATGTCGAAGAAGGCAGATCGGCGCGTCAGATCATCGCGCATCCCTATTTTCGGCGACGCGTCGATCTTGTCTGGTCCTATGTCAGATGGGGCTGCGCGCTGGGCTTCGGTGGTTGGCTCGCAGCCCTGATCGCCTTGCGCGGCGTGGTGGCGCGGCGGCGCGAGCGCCTGCTGGCCGACCGCTGGATCGGCGGAACGCAGGTGGTGAGCGAGAAGCAGCTTGCCAGGCTGACCAGCAAGGAAGGCGATGCCCGCGCCCTGTCCATCGGCAAGGTGCCGATCCCCGCGCGTCTGGAAACCCGTCACATGGCGATGATCGGCACGACGGGCAGCGGCAAAACCACGGCGCTGCGTCAGTTGCTCGACGGGATCGAGGCACGAGGCGAAGCCGCTTTGGTCTACGACACCAGTGGCGAGTTCATCGCGCACTATTATAATCCGGCGCGCGGCGACATCATCCTGAATCCGTTCGATGCCCGTTGTGCCTTCTGGTCGCCCTTCGCCGAGATCGCCCACCCGGCCGACGCTGACCGTATCGCGCATCAGCTTATCACCGAGACCGGGCAACATGACAGCGACGTTTGGCTCGACACCAGCCGCATCCTTGTCGCCAATATGATCCGGGCTTTGTGGCAAGAGAACAGACGTAGCTTGCCAGACCTGCTCCATGCCCTGAAGAACCGGCCCAAGGACGACCTCAAAGAATGGCTCGCCACCAGTTCATCGGCGCGCACCTTTGCGGACGACGCCGACCGGGCGACCGGAAGCGTCCTGTTCATGCTGGCGAAGGCGGCGGACCTGATCCAGTTCCTGCGCGCCGAGGACGGCAAGGCCAAGCCCTTCTCGTTCCGCACCTTCATTGAAAAGCTGGACCGGCATCCCGGTGCGCGGCCCTGGATATTCGTGCCGAGGAAGGAGGACTATTTCGAGGCGTCGAAGCCCTTGCTTGGCCTCTGGTTGGAATGCGCGGCCAGCGCCGTGCTTGGTCTGCGTCCTTCGGAAGATCGACGCATCTGGTTCGTGCTGGACGAGCTGGCCGACCTGCCGCGCGTGGATAATCTGGCGCGGCTGCTGCCCGAAGGACGCAAATTCGGTGCGGCGGTAGTGCTGACCTTTCAGGCTCTGGGCCAGATGCAGCATCGCTATGGACCGCAGATTGCCGAATCCATGCTGGGCTGCTGCAACACCAAGCTGTTCCTGCAAACCATCGACAGCGACACCCGAAAATGGGCCAGCCAGACTATCGGCGACTGCGAGATGGAGATCCGGACCAAGACCGACATGCTGGGTGACGGCGGCGAGGGGCACCGCATCAATCTGGGCAGAATGCGCGAGGTGCGGCCTGCGGTCATGGAGAGCCAGCTACGTCTTGCACGGCATGAGGGCTATCTGTTGCTGCCCGATGGCTTGCCGGTTGCCAGGATCAGGCTGACCGCCGATCATATCGCACGGCGCGGTGATCCCAGCCAGCAGGGGTTCATCGCTGCCGATCCGGCGACCATGCTCTGGGGACAGGCCACGCAAGCTGCGCCGCCATCACCCGCACCATCGTCATCGCCGTCCACGCAGCCCAACGGTCAGGGGCCGGTGTGATGGTGGCGTCGTTATCAGCATTGACCAGTTCGGCGCAGGCCAGCAGCTATTATGAGGCCGACGACTATTATGCCGAGGGCGGGCTTTCTCCCTCCCAATGGCAAGGCCAAGGCGCGGAAGCACTGGGCCTGTCCGGCGACGTGGACCGCGATCAGTTCCGAGCCTTTCTGGACGGCAGGATCGGCGACCAGCTGCTT
This sequence comes from Sphingomonas sp. DMC6, assembly GCF_056314225.1. NCBI lineage: Bacteria > Pseudomonadati > Pseudomonadota > Alphaproteobacteria > Sphingomonadales > Sphingomonadaceae > Sphingomonas > Sphingomonas sp. DMC6. The sequence goes on along the minus strand of NZ_JBQUYT010000007.1, from coordinate 86,888 downwards.
GGCACATTCCGCGACGGGCAGTTGAAGCATAGGCCCGGCTGGGACGTGACCTTGAGTGCGCCCAAGTCGGTGTCGATCATGGCGGAGGTGGCGGGCGATCGGCGGTTGATCGCCGCACATAGCGAGGCCGTGAAAACCGCGATGGCGCATGTCGAACGCCATATGGCCGCCACCCGTATTCGCGATGGCGGCACCGTCGCCCGCGAGGCAACCGGCAATCTGGTCATTGCCAGCTTCCAGCACGGTACCAGCCGCGCGCAGGACCCGCAGCTTCATACCCACAACGTCATCATGAACGCGACGCAGGGAGAGGACGGTGCTTGGCGTAGCCTGGAACCACGCGCGATCTATCAGCTTCAGAAGCAGATCGGGGCGATCTACCGGCAGGAACTGGCCTTGAGGGTCCGGGAACTCGGCTATGAGATCGAGGCAGGTAAAGAGTCCATGTTCGAGATCAGGGGTGTCTCCGCCGACGTCATCGAGGCGTTCAGCACCCGCAGCGCTGAGATCGAGGCCGCACTGGTGGAGCGCGGTACGTCGCGGGATGCCGCCAGCGCCCTCGAGAAGCAGATGGCGACGCTCGACACCCGCGAGGCCAAGGTCGTCGCCGACCATGCGAGTCTCGTCGCGGACTGGCGGGATACGGCGAACAAAGCTGGATTCGGCGTGGAAGCGAGAATGACGATGGTCAGGGAGGCCGAAGCCAGGGCCGCCGACCCTTCCCATCGCGCGGCAATGGAATTTCAGGGCGAGAACGCCGCTGCCCGCGCGGTTGCGCATGCCGCCGACAAGCTGGGCGAGCGGCAGTCGGTATTCTCCGCCGCCGCCTTGCAGGAGGAAGCCGGAAGGATCGGGCTGGGTCGGATCGGTTACGCGCAGATCGGGGCCGCCATCGAGATGGCCACAAAACAGGGTGATTTAATCGACCGCATCCATATCGACCGGCGCGGTGCGGAGTTTGCGGGGTTTACCACGCGGCAGAATGTCGCAACCGAAGCGAAGATGCTGAGGGTCGAGGCGGAAGGGCGCGGGGTGCTCCTCCCTATCGCGTCGCCGCTTGCCGCCGCCAAGGCCGTCGCCAGCGCTGCGGCCCAGGCCGAGCGTGCAGGCCATAGCTGGAACGGCGATCAGCGTGCCGCCACCGAGCAGCTTCTGACCAGCCGCAACCGGATTACCGCTGTTCAAGGTTATGCTGGCACAGCCAAGACCACGACCGTTCTTGCAACCTTCGCCCGTGAAGCCGAAGCGCGCGGGATAGCCGTTACGGCATTGGCCCCGACCGCGTCGGCGGCGATGGTATTGGGGGAAGCCCTGGGTACGCGTGGCGATACCGTTGCCCGGCACCTATTATCGCCAGAGCGTGTTGATCCCACCCGGCCTGCCGCGTGGATCGTGGACGAGGCTTCGCTTTTGTCAGCGCGTGACACTGCCCGGCTTTTCGACCTGGCCTCGAAGCATGGTGCCCGCGTCGTACTTGTCGGTGACGTGAAGCAGTTGGGTTCGGTCGAGGCGGGTGCGGCCTTTGCCCAGTTGCAGGGCGCGGGAATGGAAACCGCCAGACTGGCCGAGATCGTGCGGCAGACCAACGAATCCGCCAAAGAGGCTGTACTGGCATCGATCGAGGGGGATGCCCGGAAGGCGCTAGCCGCGCTGGACCGGGGCGGTGGGCAGATCATCGAGAATGGCGATCGGGCAGCGCGTTTTGCGGTCATCGCCGAGCGATATGCCGGGCTGGGCAAGGCAGAACGTGCCCGTACCATCGTGATCGAGCCGTCGCGCGAAGGGCGCGATGCGCTGACCGCCGACATTCGCGCGGCGCTTACCCGATCGGGTGCGCTGGCCGGTCCTGCCGTCCCGGTGGAAGCCCTTGTCAACAAGGGGCTGACCCGCGCCGAGGCTCGCGATTCGTTGAGTTACGACAAGGGCGATGTCGTCCGCTTCACCCGCGATTATGCCGACAAGGGCGTGGCGTGCGGCGAAGCCTACCGCGTCGAGAGTGTCGACCCAGCCAAAGCCGCCATCGCGCTCAAGTCGGAGGACGGGCGCGAGGTGGATTGGCGCTTGCGGCAATGGGGTGCGGGCCATGTCCAGGCTTTCGCGCCGCAGCCGTTGGACCTGAAGGCCGGTGATGCCATCCGGTTCACCCGCAACGACCGCGAGGCGGGCCGGATCAATGGTGCGCGCGCGGAGGTGATTGCGGTGGATCAGCAGGCCCGCACTGCCACCATTCAGACCGCGCGCGATAGGACGGAAACGCTCCACCTTGATTCCGCCCGCGATCGGCATGTTGCCCATGCCTATGTCGATACCGCCTTCACCGCCCAGGGGCGTACCGCCGATCATGTCATCATCCATGCCGACAGTAAGGCAGCCAATCTGGTCGATCAGAAATCCTTCTATGTGGGGATATCCCGAGCTAGGGAATCCGCAACTATCTTCACCAACGATCGCGGCAAGCTGGTCGCTGCGATCGGCGAACGGGCCGGCCAGGTGCAGACTGCTATCGCTCAGGCGGCGGCATCCGGGCTGGCGGCGAGCAACTCGAAAGGAGCCCGGTTGGGTTGAGGCCTGATTTACGTTCACGAGCCTACCGGTGTGGCGGAAATCAGTTGTCTTAGCATTACTTTGGCATAACTGTGGGATGCGGTGGTGGCAGCGACGTTCCGCAGTGCGGACGTTGGCGCGGCGGCGGGCGTAGCAGGCGATCAAGGATGGCCTGACGGACAGCCGGCAGACTCGGTTGCGGTGGCGGACCGGAGAGTCTTTTTTTCCGTCCCGTCTGAGCGAGCCTTCGTGTTTGCAGGAAAGCATAGGCGATCATGGTCATGAGCGCATGGCGATGGAGCCGGGTCCACGAGCGACCTTCGAAATGGTCGAGACCGAGTTCCTCCTTGAGTTGCTGATGCGCCTGTTCGCAGATCCAGCGCGCCTTGATGGCGCCGGCGACATCCTTGATCGGCGTGTCGGCGGGCAGGTTCGAGAGATAGTATTTCCGCTCGCCGCTGGAGCGATGCTCGCCCACCAGCCAGGCCTCTTCGCCTGGCATATGTTGTGCGCCAGCAGGGCCGATCCGCTGGGGCGCGCCATCGGCGATGCGCACACGCATGGCGGCAAAGCGAGCCTTCAGACGGCCCTTGGTGCCTCGGCGCCAACTGATCTGCCGCCACTTCGCCTCTTCCAGCATGGCATGGGCGGCTCGGGATTTGACATCGGGCACATGCCGAACCCGCGGTTTTCCACGTCCCGCCACAGGAAAGATCAACTGCACGTCTGCGGGATAGACCTTCTGATGGCGGGGAATGCCGACGGCCCAGCACAATCCTCGAGCGCTGAGCGCCTGCCGGAAGGGGGCTGACACGCCGTAGCCGGCATCCGCGAGGACGCAGCCAAAACGCACACCGGCAGCCAGGACGCGGTCGATCTCCTCAAGGGCGATGTCAGGCTTTGTGCGATAGGCCTGGAACGCTTCGGGCACGCCCGCCCTTGCCATCCGGGGCAGGTCGTTGGTCCAGCTTTCCGGCAGGAACAGTCGCAGGCCCAGCATGGGCGGAACTTCCCCCGAGACCAGCGTCACCGACACCAGGGTCTGGCAGTTCGCGTTCTTGCCCAGCACCGTGGCGTATTGCGGCGCGACACCGGCCGAGGCCTTCCACTTCTTGGGGAGCGCCGTATCGTCGATGATGAGCCAGGCCTTGTCACCGCCAACCAGCGCATCCGCCTGTCGCCACAACGTCACCTCCAGCGGCGCCCTGTCCCAAAGCCCCGCCCCGATGAAATGGTGGAGCCGGTCATAGCTGAGCGCTTCGGCCCGTGCTGCCATCTGCTGGATGCTCTTGCGGTCACCAGGACCGATCAGGCCGGCGATATAGGCCGGACACATCCGACGTCGCGTGTTTGGTCCCAGCATGTGATGGTGTAGATTTATCGCCATCGCAGCGGAGGGAGCTATGGGCCAGATTCTTCACGGCAGCGCCAAGACCACGCACGCCATTCGAGGCGAGCTACAGCGATCGCAAGCTTCGGTCGCGAGCCTCGCGAAGCGATACGGGATCAACGAGAAAACAGTCCTGAAGTGGCGGCATCGACGGTCTGTGGAAGATATGCCGATGGGGCCGAAGGAACGCCGCAGCACGGTGCTCTCGCCGATGGAAGAAGTCGCCATCGTGGCGCTGTGCGTACAGGCCCGGCTGCCACTGGATGAACGTCTTCGTCGCGCTGAAGGATGTGATCCCGCAGTTGACGCGTTCGTCCCTACACCGCTGTCTGCAGCGTCATGGCATCAGCCGCCTGCCCAAGGCCGACCGCGAGAAGCCCAAGAAGTTCAAAGGCTACGAGATCGGGTATTTCCACATCGACATCGCCGAGCGACCAAGCTGGCGGCTGCCGCGTTCCTCAAGGTGCTCATCAAGGCAGTGCCCTATCCGATCCACACCATCCTGACCCACAACGGCGTGCGGTTCGTCGATCGGGACCAAGGCGTGTCGCACACGTGGATTGGCCACATTTTCGGTCGCACCTGCCAAGACAACGGCATCGAGCATCGCCTTACCAAGCCGTATCATCCCTGGACCAACGGCCAGGCCGAACGGATGGCCAGGATAATCAAGGAAGCGTCCACCAAGTCCTTCCAGTACGCATCGATCCAGGAACTGCGACGACACATCGCCGACTGGCTCATTGCCTACAACTTCGCCAAGCAGCTCAAGGCTTTGAAGTTCAGGACGCCCTATGACGCCATCAACGCGCTATGGAAATCAAAGTCCGACGCCTTTATCGTAAAACCCGGCCATCACAAGCTGGGACCACACACCTAATTCCAGCTTTAACGCCTTAAGTTTCGACCGCGGTTGAAATTCCGTCGGCGCATCATCACCCTCCGGTTCCAAGAAACACCTTGAGTTGAGGTCCAGGAACCCGTGTGCAGCTAACACATCGATGCTGCGGGAGTGCGCTACAACCAGCGGCATCCGGTAAGCGCGGAGCGATTTATGCGACCGGGAAGCACCGTGTTCTCAATTGCCGAATTGACTCAAGCGTATTCTGAGCTAGCTTGGCATCTAAAGGATAGAAACGTATGCATGCTTCGCCCGCTTCTGGCAATCGCGTGAATTAATGCGGTTATTTCGCTCAGAAGTCTATGAAAAGCAAGTATATCGCCTTCACGGCGAAGTCGTGCTGACGTCTACTCTTTCGAACTGGGTGCTCATAGGTCTATTATTAACAATAGTATTGACCTCCTTAATATGTGCTTTGACTGGTCAGTACGCTCGCACTGAACTGGTCATAGGGCGCGTTGTTCCCGATGGTGCGCTCACACGGATTGTACCCACTCGACCGGGCACTGTAATAAGGCTGCAGGTCCATGAGGGCGACCATGTCAAGGTCGGGCAGCCCCTTGCCACAATCCTTGTTGCACAATCCTCGGAAGCTCGTAGCGATCCAAGTGGGGCTGAACTCAACGCCATTGATCTACAACACGCACTGGTGAGCCGCCAGATAGGTCTTTCGCAGAAGACTCAAGCTGAAGATAGCGCAAAATTGTCTTCCAGCATTAAAGAATATAGAGAAGAACTTGCGCTAAATCAACGTCAAATCTCTCTGCAAAAAGAGATGGTCGAATCAGCTAGGGATGGTTTCGAGCCTCTGTCTACACTCGTCACTAGTGGCTATGTTAGTAAATTTCAATATGAGGCAAGGCGACAAGCCTTACTGACACAGCAGGAGGAGTTACAGCAGTTAGAAGCTTCGAGGGCTCAATTGGTAGCAAATCTAAGACAAGCTCAGTTGACCCTTGCAGAGCTTCCAGCGCAAACGGCCGCTAAAATAAACGATTTGCAAAGTGGAGATGCAAATCTCACAGAAAAACGAATATCGGTTGAAAATGTTCGTGCTTACGTAATTACAGCGCCAATAGCGGGTAGAGTTTCTGGCTTGCAGATCACCAGGGGTTCTAATGTCACAACGCAGATCCCGATAATGATGATCGTTGAGGATGCAGTTCAGATGGCTGTGGAGCTATACGCGCCCACCCGCGCGATCGGGTTCGCTAGAAAGGGACAGGAGGTGAGAATTATGTATGATGCCTTTCCCTATCAACGCTTTGGTAGCTTCAAGGGGTACATCACTGAAATCTCTCACGCCGTACTGGCGCCGAACGAAATAGATGCACCCATCTCATCTAAGGAACCCGTTTATCGTCTCCGTGTTGCGCTCCCAATTCAGAAAGTCGAAGCGTTTGGTAAGCAGGTTTCTCTGCAACCAGGCATGACTCTTAGTGCACTCATTGTTCTTGATCGACGATCCTTCTTCGCTTGGGCGATAGAACCTATAAAAGCGGTTAGGTCTCGGATTTGATAGAGGTCGTATAAAAAAATGTCGACATTAGAATTAATCAAAAAAATTGGAAAGGATAAAATATGCGTATATTAACTATGGACGAATTGATGATAATATCTGGTGGAGTACATGTGACTTACTTCCCAGGAGGTGGATGGGTCGCGTCAGGCTCACTGGGCTCCAGTGGCAGCGATCCCTATGGTCTAGGCGCCATGGGTGAGGTGCTCGCATTTGAAAACGGGTATGCATCAGCACAAGCAGAAAGCGCCGTGGTAGAGTATAATGCGGGAACTATAAGCAATGGCGACGGGACCGTTACGGTATTTAACTCGCACGATGGGGGCCAGACGTACCAGAATGATGGCGTCATTTCCGCATCTCTTGCGGGAAATACGAACGCGATAATCCAGCAAATCAATAATAGTGGCGACAGCGGCACTATTATCGTAACGGGAGCTGTAGCAACATACTCCTTAGCGGAGAATCATCTTAATGATTTCAACGCTGCTAATTTATCCGGCTCTGCAAACGGCACAATTGTGTCCGACCGAAAATTTCAAAATGGCAATGTAACGCTAAAAACGCCCGGCGGGCATCTTTTTGGATATAGTCCAAACCTAAATTTGAGCCAGGATCAAATCCAAGCGGCCGAGCAAATTGTCGATTACGGATATGCGCATGGGGGTGACCAGGGAGCAATTCGGATCGCGCTTGCAGACGCTTTTTACGAGTCCCGCTTCACACAAGGCGCGACGAATGGAAGTCATATTGGCCTGTTCCAGTATAATCAAACGACGTGGGACGACTTAGGCGAGAGCGGGAGTATAAATAACGCCGGCGATCAGATAGCAGCTATTTTTAATGATATATCTAATTATGAAGCGCGTTTTGCAGCTGGCGGAGCAAATAATACTATTCCCAATACGATGAGCTTCGCGTCGTACTTCGAAATAAAGCATGAACTAGGAAATAACTCTGTCAACTGGAATGCGGTGAATCCAGTAACGGGGAATAAATACACTGATGACTGGAACGCAAAATACAACATGCTTAACCCCTCGATCGCGAAATAAATATTACGTCTAATTCTGGAGTGGTTGACATGCAGAAATTACACGCGGCATTGATCGCAATTTGCGCCATCTTTTCAGGTTTTCCGCAAAGTGCTAGCGCCCGAAATTTTGCGAACTGCGCACTGATCAAGTCTAACTACGTGTCGACAGACAAAGGCGGCTATACGTTGAACTTTAGCGCAACGGGCGGAGGTTATAAAGGTCGACTTATTCTGAATCTATACTCGTCGAAGAGCGGTAAGACATATTACTTTGCGTTAGACGCTGGTTCGGTATTAAATACAAGCCTTTTGCCCATTTCCGAATCAGAACACGCGTATTATATAAGGCATGGCGAATTTGAGAGCGATAGCCATCAAATCGCCGGGCAAGCTTCATTCATTGGTATAAAGCGCGGCGGCTACAGCTCATATAGTCCGCCGAAGAGCGATTCTTCGGCATTTTTATATGTTGTAATACCTGAGATTGGGGAGTGGCTTAGGCACTATAACGAACATGTAGTTGGCCCGGTTTTTATCTTGAATAGATGCGCTTAGGCGAACTTGAAATGCAGTTTCGACGCGGCCTACGAACAATTCGCCAGACGGAAGGCGCAGAGTGCGGTATAGCGTGCGTCGCCATGGTTGCAGCATTCTATGGACTAGATATTGATCTAGCAACAATGCGCCGACGTTACCCAATCTCAATGAAGGGAATGACATTAAGGGGCTTAATGGACGTTGGTGATGAGTTGGGCATGATATGCAGACCGTTGCAAGCTGAACTTGAGGAACTCCAAGATGTGCAGTGCCCGGCCATATTGCACTGGAATTTAAATCACTTCGTGGTTCTGAAGGCGGTTAAAAGGCGGCTCTCGGGGCAACATTATTTGTTGAATGATCCGGCATTAGGCGAGCGTTCATTAACAAAGCAAGAAATGTCGCGGTCCTACACGGGGATCGCTTTGGAGATGACTCCTTCACATAATTTTAGACGTGGTCGTGAGAAAGTTCCGTTTAAAATAAATCAGATGTGGTCAAATATAGTGGGGCTGCGACCCGTCTTTCTACAGATATTACTATTTTCTACGTTAATGCAGTTGCTCACGTTCGCAGAGCCATTTTATCTCCAACTTGCGGTCGATAATGCTGCCCCGGCACTCGACAAAGATTTCCTGATGGCGATAACCTTGGGGTTTGCCGGAGTTTCCGCTATTGGTCTATTTACTCGTACGTTGCGCGAAATTGTACTGATAAAGTTCGGTGCAGCTTTAGGTTTTCAGTTAGTTAACAATATTTTTAAGCAGATGCTGCGCCTTCCGATGGGCTATTTTGAGAAGCGCCACACCGGGGACATAATATCACGGTTCGAATCTACGCAGCCTATAACTGAAATACTGACCCATGGTCTGGTTGCAGCTTTGCTTGACGGCGCAATGAGCCTTGTCACGCTGGCCTTGATGTTTTTCTATTCACCTTTACTTGCGAGCTTAGCGGCCGCGAGTGTTGGCATCTACATCATTGTTCGAGTTCTATGGTTCGGCTCATTGCAGCTCGCCAACGTTAGCGTTATCTCGGCGCGAGCATCTGAAACCTCGACAATGATTGAAACGGTGCGCGGCATGGCCGCGATCAAGCTCTTCGCCCGAGAGGGAGATCGACACCGGCTCTGGCAGAATAAACGCGCGCGCGTTGTAAACTCAAATATTGTTATGAGCCGGATACAGATCTGGTTTGATTTAGTTAGCAACAGTGTGGCGGCTCTGGAAAATATTTTGTTCGTGTTTTTCGCCGTCAGTATGGTTATAGATGCTAAGTTCACTGTGGGAATGATATTCGCGTTCCAGGCCTATAAGCAACAATTTTTGGGTGCGGCTAATCGGTTAATCGGGCAGTGGGTGCAATTTCGTTTGATAGACATGCACCTCCTGCGAATTGCGGACATTGCTCTTGCGCCACCCGAAGTCGAAGGGCGGGTCAATAGTTCAAATTGTAACACTGAATTTACGGGCGCGATCGAGTTGAAAAACGTTCACTTCACGTATGGAGTTGGCGAGGATTTCGTGTTGAAAGGAGTAGATTTAAAAATTGAGCCGGGCCAAGCTGTGGCGATTGTCGGGCCATCTGGCGGTGGAAAATCAACATTATTGAAATTGATGTTAGGTTTTTATCCTCCACAATCGGGCGAAATTCGGATCGATGGGGAAAAATTGCTGCAGTACGGTTTGCGTCGGTACCGTAGGCAAATCGGGGCGGTTCTTCAAGAAGATGTTTTGTATGCGGGCTGCCTTTCCGAGAATATTAGTTTTTTCGATCCAGAAATAAATATGGATCGGGTCAAGGAGGTCGCTGGCATCGCATGCATTCATGATGACATTATGAAATTTCCCATGGGTTATGAGACTCTTGTTGGTGACATGGGGTCAGCACTTTCCGTTGGCCAAAAACAACGTGTGTTGTTAGCGCGCGCGCTGTATCATAGACCAAAAATCCTTTTTCTTGATGAGGGTACCGCGCACCTTGATATTCAGACCGAGTCCATAATTAATCGTTCTATTTCAGAACTTGGGATCACTCGCATTATTGTCGCTCACCGGCCAGATGCAATTCGTATGGCTAATAGAGTCGTGGCGTTGGTCAAAGGGCGGATAGTGGAAGTGGCGGACGTAAGATCGGAGGGGCTATTGTGATTTTCGCCGCACTGTTTATCCCCTTAATGGGAATCACGCGGTCCCGATTTGGGGTGCTATTTCTTTACTGTGTCGGTATTTTTTTTATAACTGTGGTATTGGTATGTCCGTTTGTTCGGCTTAACTCGAATTTAGGGTTCGGGGAAAATGTTCTATTCACAATTGCACTTTTGCTAACGTTCAACCAAGCTGCGAGCGATATAGTTCGTCAGCACTTTCTCCGTTTGCTGCCGCGCCGCGAGCTGCCTCACTTGGCGTTAAATCTTGCCCCGATGGCTGAAGTCGCGGTGGTCATACCGACACTTTTAATCAGCAGAGAGCAAGTTTTACAGCTCTCCAATCGCATTGATCTGAATTTTCGAAATGTAAATGACTTTCGGGTTAAGTTCGTAATTCTTGTCGACCCACTCGATAGCAGTGAGCAGGATTTAAATGATGAGGAGCGTGGTTTACTAGGTGATCTATCTAGCGCGATTGAACGGCTCAATCATACTTATCGGCGTGAAGGACACGCGCCTTTCGTTTTAATGACGCGAGAACGGCGATTCGCCCCCAGTGAGCATGTGTGGATGGGATGGGAGCGAAAGATGGGCAAGCTTTTAGAGTTCTTTGAACTAGTTTGTACCGGCCGCTCCAATCTTCGCGTTGTCTCCGGCCACTATGATGCTGATCTAGATCGGATAAATTACGCTATCGTCCTCGATGATGATAATATTTTGTCTCCCGGCTCTGCACATATCCTTGCTGCCACGATTTCCCATCCAAGTAATACGCCGGATTTGCGTAATTTGGGTGATAAGGCAGATTCCGGGTATGGGATAATCATGCCCTTAAGCTGCCAGAGGTCCGTCATATTGGATTCTAGGAATACAATATTCGACGCGTTTGGATTAGCTAAGTATATTGGTAAAGGGGCGTATAATATCCGGGCGTGCTATTCGGTTTTTAAAGATATATATCCTGTCGGGCGAGTTCTTTCCCACGATATGTGGGAGAGTTTGGTGGTGCGTACCGGCTTTACCCCCTACGCGACCGTGATCGAGAATATGCCCTCTAATCATTCTATCTTGCGTGAACGGGCCCATCGTTGGGTTCGCGGCGACTGGCAAAATCTCTTACTAATGATCACCAGAGGAAGCCGTGGATATCATTTTCCGCTTTTTGGTTGGTTAGTTGCGCTTGGCGACGCACGTAGAAGTTTGCAACCTCTGGGTTTGAGTATTGGTATCATCGTTATCGGTATTAATTGTAGCGCTGTAGAATTATGCGCTTTCATCCTCACCGCATATTCCAGTGAGGGCGTTCGTATAATTTTGTCTCTCTGTACGATAGCTAGAATGTCGGATGATAAATTCGTCTTAGCATTTAGGGCGGTTATTATATATCTGTTAATTTTGGTTTTTGAGTTAATTAACGCTCCGCTGCATGCGCTGATGAATCTGGATGCTATATTACGGACGATGTTCAATTTTTTACGTAGTAAACGAATGTTGGTTTGGCGTTCGTTTGCTCAGAGTGAAGGGGGCAAGATTTGTATTAGAGTTGGTGATATTTATCTATATGTTGTATGTTTCGTATCTGTGTTAATGGTAATTTGTCGTTCGGTTGGGCCTGCGATGCTTTTCATTTTGTTGCTTTGGTTAGTCTCGCCGGTGATACTAGGGGTGATCCGGCGAAAAGATAAGGGGTGATGGCCACTTAATTTCCATTTTTGGTCTCATTTTCAAATTCACGTACGAATAATGACTAGAAAGGTTTTAATTTTTAGATAAACTATTTTGTATCGCGAGATATGTTACGCAGTTTTCGATAGCGTGTTGTGCGTGATGTATCTGTTGAGCATTTCGCGAATCATGTGAATCTATATTGTGCTGCCGCGCCAAGGTCGAAGCCCAGGAAGCGCAGCCAGCTCAGCCGGTCGCGGGTCAGCCATTCCATGCGGGCATCGGACACGTTGTTCTGCGCGGCCAGCACCAGCACCTTCAGCATCACCACCAGATCATGCGGCGGACGACCCCCTTGGCGCCGTACGAGTAGGCCAGCGCTCCAACCAAGGTTGGTCGAAACGCTTCAAAATCCACAACCCGGGCCAGCACCTCCAGCGGATCGCCGTCCGCCGACAAGCGCTTCATGTGGTCCGATAACCCGAAAAGCCCCGATTGCCGTATCGTTCGCCCCCGCTGGCAGGAGCCAGTGGAGCATCTGAAAACCGTTTTGGCGAGCGGTAAATGGAGGCGCCCCCCTCGCTGCAATTGCGCTTGCCAAACAAGGGGAATGCCGAAAGGATCGTGCCAATGCGCACCGACATCGACCATCTTCCCGCGGCAAAGCGGCGCGAGCTTGAGCGCATCGTCGAGGTCGTTTTCGAAGAGTTTCGCGACGCGATCGGGAATGCCACCGGCCCCCGAAAGGGCGCGCGCATCCTGAAGGTCATCCTTTTTGGCAGCCACGCGCGGGGCGACTGGGTCGATGCGCCGCTGTCGGCGAACCAGTACAAGTCCGACTATGATATCCTCATCATTGTCAGTCAGGGGGAACTGACGGACCGGGCGGCTTATTGGGCCAAGGCTGAGGAACGGCTGATCCGGGCTTACACCATCGAGAAGACGCTGCGCACGCCGGTCAATTTCGTCGTCCATTCGCTGCACGAGGTGAACGACGGCCTTGCCCACGGTCGTGTGTTCTTCATGGAAGTCGCTAAGGATGGGATTGCGCTCTACGAAGTCGACGATCGGGAGTTGCAACAGCCGAAGCCAAAGACACCGCAGCAGGCGCTACAGGCGACAAAGGAGTATTTTGACGAAGGTTTTCCTTCTGCAATGAAGCGCTTTGAGTTCGCAAAGTTCGGCATCGGAAAAGGGTATTTAAAAGACTCTGCGTTTGACTTGCACCAGACGGCCGAACGCCTTTACTCGTGCTTGCTGCTCACGCTGACGTTTTATGCGCCCTATAACCACAACATCGCGTTCCTGCGGTCGCTGGCCGAGGGGCTCGACCGTCGCCTCTACGGAATCTGGCCTGAAACCACGCGCCGCGAACGCGCGATGTTTCAGAAGCTCAAGGAGGCCTATACGAAGGCCCGCTATTCCAAGCACTACCGGATCAGCGAGGAAGAACTGGCATGGCTCGGAGAGCGGATCGAGGAACTGGGCCGTGTCGTTTATCAGGTCTGCTCTGAACGAGTCGCTGAATTGGAAGCCGCCGCTGGGAAATAGCGATACCGCCAGACAGCTTGCCCGGTATCTCCTTGTCTGGCATATTCGGAAGTACGGGATGGAAGGACTGGCGGCCATCTCGGGGATAACCCTGCCAGGCATCATGTAGGTCCGGCCAACAAGGTCGGGCAGTTGCTGCAAGCCGCGATGGCGGCGCACAGTGGACACCGCTTGCACCATCCGCGCCCGAATGCGCGGACCGCCGGTGTGCGAGCTGCAAATGACATCCCCTACCGACGTTTATGCGCGCGAGGTCGTGATGGCGCGCGTCCGCCATCTGGTCCGGCGCAAGCAGAACGAGATCGAACGCATCGCGCGCATCATTCGCGGCTGCTTCGAACCCGGAAAGGTCCACGCACCCCAGCCGGGTAAGATTCGGCGGATTATCCTGATCGGTCCCTATGCGCGCCGTTCCTGGTATGAGGACCGGCACACCCTCCAGTTCTCGGATTATGAATTTTGGATCGTCGTCAACCATCCCGCCTTCAAGGATGGGCGCTGCTGGCAGCGGGTGCGCGATGTCATCGACAGCGAACTCGGTAGCCGGTGCGCGGTCGCTTTCGGCATCTACTCCAAGGCCGACATCCGCATCGCCGGGATCGAACGCGACACCTTCATCCTCGACCGCATCGAGGCGGGCATAACGCTCTACCGCGCTTCACGCGACGCGCCGTTGAACGAACGCGAACGTGGGGAGGCAGGGCGATGACTCGCTCCAGCTCCACGGCTGCGTTTGAGGGACTGTACCGGGCAGAATATGCACGGGTCCTGCGCTTCTTCCGAAAGCGGGTGGGCGGGGACGATGCTCCTGACCTCGCACAGGAGGTTTTCATCAAGCTGTTCGCTGCGGGCGTGGCCGAACACCTAGAGAATCCGCCAGCCTATCTCGTCCGGTGCGCCCGCAATCTTCTCATTGACCGCGCGCGCCGGAGGACATCGCCGCAGAACACCTGGTGTCCGATCGACGAGGGCAGGGATGCACCGGTGCCTCCCGAACAAGCGTTGCGGATTGAGGAGCGCGATGTTCGGAAGGTCTATCGACGAACACTTCTGGCCATGCCGCGAAAAACCCGCCGCATTTTCCTGATGCATCGGCTGAAATGCATGACCTATGCGGAAATCTCCGAACAGGTCGGCCTCGGCTATGACGGCGTCGAATACCATATGATGCGTGCATTGGCGCGGTGCCGCAGAACGGCTTCTACGCATCAACTATAGGATTGCTTCCTAATCCGAAGATTGAGCGCCGCCAGCGGCGCAACATTACTTATTTTCAAGGGAGAAAGAGGCGCTGCCTCTCTCTCCCTGCAAGGTGCCGCTTTGGGGCCGTGGCTCGCTGCGCTGCGCCCGCACCACCCCCGGCACCGGACCTTGCCCCCACTCTCTCCGCCCCTCGCCGGGTCGGCAGGGGTCATGCGCGGCATGACCCCTGCGCGGATCGGAAGGGAGTAACAGCAATGACTAGGCAAGACCTTCACAGCCGCATTACGGACCGCATCTTGGCCGAGCTTGAGCAGGGCGCGCGCCCTTGGTTGAAACCGTGGAGCGGCGGTGACATGGCCACGTCCGGGCAGACTCGCCCCTTGCGCGCCACCGGCCAGCCTTATCGCGGGATCAATGTCCTCCTCTTGTGGATCGAGGCGCAGGCGTCCGGCTTTGTCGCCCCATCATGGATGACGTACAAACAGGCGCACGCCTTGGGCGCGCAGGTGCGAAAGGGGGAGCATGGTGCAACAGTGGTCTATTATGGCGACAGCACCAAGACCGTGCATGACGACGCCAGCGGCGAGGATCGGGAGCAGGGCTTCCGTTTCCTGAAAACCTATACCGTGTTCAACGTGGCGCAGATCGACGGGCTGCCCGAACGGTTCCATATCGTGCCGGAACCAACGCCGGAGGCGGAGCGCATCGCGGCTGCCGAGGCATTCTTTGCCAGCATCCCAGCAACCGTGAACCATGGCGGCGACAGAGCATATTATATGCCGTCAGCAGACCGCATCCAGCTACCGCCCTTCGCAGCGTTCCATGATGCGCACGGCTATTACGCCACCAGGGGCCATGAAACCGTGCATTGGACTCGGCATGAGAGCCGCCTCGACCGCAGCTTTGGGCGCGAGAAATGGGGCGATGCAGGCTATGCCCGCGAGGAATTATGCGCTGAGCTTGGCGCAGCTTTTCTTGCCGCCGATCTTGTGCTTGGCATCGAGCCGCGCCCCGATCATGCCAGCTATATCGCAAGCTGGATCAAGGTCCTGCAAAACGACACTCGCGCTATCGTGCAAGCCGCCGCCCATGCCGAACGCGCCGTTGCCTATCTCCACCAGCTGGCGAGTCCCGAAGCGATCAAGGAAGCGGCATAGACGATCTATAATGAGGCCACCCCGGAAAGGGGTGGCCACTTCGTTTGTCCCACCCACCGACCCCATGCGCCGGCCTCTCCCTTCGGTCGCGAAGTGGGACAGAGAGACTGTTTCAGGCAGCGAGCGGCGAAACCGAAGCTCGCTTCCCACCCGCACGCGGCGCGACGGAAATCTTCACTCGAACATCCCGGTTGAGCCGGTCGAGAATCCGCAACAGCCGGTCGATGGTGAAACGGTCGAGTTTGACCTGACGGATACGCGAAAAATCCGCAGCCGATATGCCGGTGCGCGCTTCGGCATCGCGCACCGTGAGCCGCTCGGCATCGAGCGTTTTGACGATTTCAGCGGCGAGGATCGCGCGAAATTGGCGAATACTGGCATCGGGTTGATCGAAATCGGCAAAGACATTGCCCGAACCGCGAACCAGTTCGAAATCGTCATCTTGGTCAGCCATCGAGCATTTCCTTCAACCGCTTGATCCGCTCGCGCACGAGGTCGATTTCGTGCCGCGGCGTCGCAATTCCCCTGGTCGATTTCTTCTGGAAGGCATGAACCACCCAGATATCATCGCCCAGTTGCAGCGCATAGACGACCCGATAGGCGTCGCCGCGCTCCTTGATCGCCAGTTCCCACACACCGGCACCCAGCCCGGCAAGCGGCTTGGCAATGTCCGGCGTTCCGCCATCGGCCACCACTGTCAGGGCATCGAATGCTCGATCCATGGCGCGCGCAGGAAACGCCTCAAAATCTCGCCGCGCCGCCTTGATCCAAGAGACTGTGCGGAGCGTGTTACGTGATTTCGCCATATGTAGTCAAATCTGCCAACAAAGTCAATTTGAGACCGTTCAGGCCACCGCCGCCAGCGACGTTCGGCGATCCAACACCTCCACCGCTTTCAGCTTATGCTCCGGTGCCAGGTGGGCATAGCGCAGGGTCATCGCATAGTCGGAATGCCCCAGTAGCTCGCGCACGGTGTTCAGATCTACGCCGCCCATCACCAGACGCGACGCGAAATGATGGCGCATGTCGTGCCAGCGGAACGCGGTGATATTCGCGTCCTTGAGCAAATGCCGCCATGAAAAGTTGACGCGATCAAACCGCTTGCCTGCGTCATTGACGAAGACCAGCCCGTTCTCTTCTTCCACCTGCGCCCGCCAGCCTTGCAGCACGCGCGTGGCTTCACGGTTGAGCGGGATATGGCGTGTGCGCCGCGATTTGGCAGTCGCTCCGGTTACGGTCAGGATGCGCCGATCGAGATCGACGTTCGACCATTGGAGATCGAATAACTCGCCGCGACGGCAGCCGGTGTTGATCGACAGCAGGATCAGCGGCTTCACATGATCGGTGAACATGACCGTGCGCAGGCTGGGCAGTTGCACATAGCCCCTTTCTCGCCGCCAATGATTGGCGGAATCGCGTTCGGCGCGGCGGCGTTCCTCGCGGGCATCGATCGCGGCACGTAGCCGGCCTTCCTCGGCATCGCTCAAAAACCGGACCTTGAGGCAATCGTCGGTGCGCGATTTCTTGACCTTGGCCAGCGGGTTGGTTCCGATCAATTCCCAATCTACTGCCCGGTTGAAAGCCGCCTTGATCGACGAAATATCGCGATTGATCGTTTCTAGGCTCAAGCCTCGCTCGATTTCGCTCGCGCGCCAGCGTTCGACATCCAGCCCGGTGATCTTGTCGAGCGGCTTGTCGAGCAATGCCTTGAAAGCCGTCGTCAGCCGCTTGAGATTTTGGGCATGGGCTTTCTGATTGGCTCTGGCCCACACGGCATAATCGCCGTCTAGGAAATCACGAAAGGTCGGTACACCCTGCTTGGGTTTGCGCGCCTCGATCGGATCAATGCCACGATAGACTTCGGACAGGATCACGCGGGCGCTATCCCGCGCTTCGGCCAGACCCACGGCATCGGCTCTGCCCAGCCACACACGCTTGCCACGGGCGAACTCGCAATAGAAGGATTTGACGCCGCTTGGCATGACGCGCAGCACCAGCCCCTTGAGGCGTGCGTCACGGTGATCTTCCGGCCTAACCGGATTGACCATCTTCTCGATCATGGCTTGTGTCAGAACAGTTCGCATCGAGCGTCTCGCCAGCCGAATCGACTCAATTTTGGTGGTGCGCTGGTGGTGCAACTTGCTGCAACGAGGCGGAACAAGCAGCATCCAAACGCAACAACCTCAACGGTTAAAAGGTGGCATAAGCTACTGTAATTAGCAAGTTTTTGTGTTGCATTCGGGGGCGTTCAAAGCCTTCAAATTTGGGGCTGGGGGTGTGGGGGTCGCAGGTTCGAATCCTGTCGCCCCGACCAAATTTCCTGAAAAGCCATACATGCCAAAGCGGGCGGCGTCGGCAACGCGCAGCGTTGCACATGCCGGTTTCACCCCCTGCGGCTGTCCATCTCGATCAGTTCGGGGTCTTCCGGCCAGTCGGGCATCAACGCAACTTCGGCTTCGGCGGCGGCCAGGTCCTGGCCGCTTTCCTCGATATTCGGCAGATAATGCAGGCGCAGCCGTTCGGCGAGGGCGAGTTCCTCCGGCCCTGCAGCGTTGGCGTAGATCGCGGTGGTCTGCAGGTCCGAATGGCCCAGCCAGCGTTGCACCATGTTGAGCGGCACGCCGGCGCCCAGCGCGCCCACGGCAAAGCCGTGGCGGAAGCCCTTGGGTGTGGCATGCGGGCCGGTGATGCCCGCTGCGGCGCACACGCGGCTGACATGCCGCCATGCCGTCATCCGCGACCAGCGCCACAGTCGCCCGCCCGGCACCGTTACCGGCAGCGCGCATAGCTGCTCGGCCAGTTCGCGGGAGATGGGAACCGCGCGGAAAATGCCGGCCTGGCGCTTCTTCAGCGTTTCGAAAACGACCAGCCCGTCCTGCACATCAACGCGGTTTGCGCTGAGCGCCAGTGCCTCGGAAATGCGGCAACCCGTTTCGGCGAGCAGGCGGCAGAAAACGGCGACATCCGTGCGCTCCACCGCGGTGGCGGCAAGGAAACGCAGCACCTCCGTGCGGTTCACATATTTGCGTCTGCCATAGCCATCAAAGGGTGACCACTGCATCGTCCGTCAAGTCCCGCAAGCTTCCTGCGCGCCGACGCACGCCGACACGGGGTTTCGAGTTCATATTCCGGCAGTCCGCTGGTCTTCCCGAGGGCCCCGCGCCGAGAAACCGGCATACCTTCCCATTATAGAAGGCATCGCGGTTGTGCAACTAAGGTAACTTACGTGATAACTCGTTTCAATAGCGAAACCGCCTGAAATGGGTGTTTCTGGCGTTTTCTGCCCGCTTATGGAGCAAAGCGGGCGTTCGGGCGTTCGGGCCGGCGTCAGGGGGACGTTTAGCAAAAATCGACCGAATGTCAGGTTAACTAACATATATAATTGTTAATGTTACACTATACTGCATAGTGTCACAAATGGCGGTTTTTGAACGATTTTCGTGCTTCGCTTGGCGTGGGTGACGTTTAGGCAGGGTAAGATTAAACGAGGGGATTGAAATGATAAATCTTGTCTTTTCCAGGGATGGAAAGCGTAAATATCTGACCGCGGAGGAGCGATCCAAGATTTTATCGGAGGCGGTGCGCGCCGGTCCGGAGCTTTATACTTTCTCTCTCACGCTGGCGGTGACAGGTTGTCGCGTTACCGAGGCCCTGATGCTTACGGCGGGGGGCGTTGATGCAAGCTCGCAGGCAATCATAATTGAAAGCCTTAAGAGAAGATCGCGCGGAATATTTAGAACCATTCCGGTTCCAGTACAGTTAATCGAAACCTTGAAGCGAGTGCACGATCTTCCCGCGCTCCCGCCCGGGCAGCGGCTATGGCCCTGGTCGCGCATGACTGCGTGGCGCAAGCTAAATCGGATAATGGAAGATGCCGGAATTGCCGGCAATCAGGCTAGTGCGCGCGGGTTTCGGCACGGATTTGGAGTATCCGCCATTCAATCCGGTGTACCGCTCAACATGGTACAGCGCTGGCTAGGGCACGCAGACATGCGCACCACTGCCATCTATACATGCGCTATCGGCCCCGAAGAGCTTGAGATTGCTTCCCGCATGTGGAACCGAAACTTCAGGATCAACGACCACAATGGCTGAATAATTCAAGGCGCCTCCGTCGCGAGGCGTCCCCGAACCTTCCCGTAAGCACCTGTTTCGCCAAGCTAACAATTTGGCGAAATCTTTTGCGCGCGCCCAGGGTGGCGCCATTGCGCAACGATACATTTTGCAGTATTTCGTCACGCTAGCAGTTTCGATTCCGGACTCGCTGGTGGGCTTGCATGATGTTGGAAAGAAAGGGAAATTTTCGTATACGTGCGTCGGTGCCTCGGTTTTTTGCCGGTGCCGGCACGATTGCGATTTCCGCCTTTCCCAGCAAGTTTGCCAAGGATTTTGCGAGTCCTGAGAGCCAACAATTAACCTTCTATACTTGGGACGAGGCCGGGCGATCCGGTCTCGCGCGCCGATGCGCCTGACCATCGGCAAGCGGGGGCGTCGGCCCCATGTCCGGCTGCGCTACGCGCCCGACCGCGCCGAGCCGGGCGATAGCATGCTTGCGGCGGCGCTCGACCGGGCTGCGGAAAGCCGGGCGAGCGATGCAGCGGTTCCCATCGAAGAGGCGCTCGCGTTCATCGAACGGGCGACTGGCACCGGCACTTTCCGTGGCGGGGCGCTTGCGGAGCGAGTCCATATTGGCAACGCGGGCGGCGACGGCGCTGCCGGGCGAGACGCCGCCGGTACAGGCCATTTTCCCTCGTTTTCCGTCCCGCGGGTGCGGCGCAATCGTGCCGGTGTCGAACGTTTTTCGGTCGTGAAGCCGCGGGGTATCGACGCGGCATTCCGCGATCCCGATGCGCGTCCGCTATCCGATTGCGAGACCGAACGGCTCTTCCCGGATCGCGACCTCGGCCCGTTTCGCGCCTTGCTGGTCGCGGTGCCTGCGTCGCTGCTGCTCTGGGCAGCGATTGCCTGGCTGCTGTCGTGATCCGGTCGCTCCTCTCTTCAACTCGTGATGCGCCGGCCCCCGCGCCGGAAGGACGGTTTCCATGCATGTTCTGACTGAAAAAGCCGCCAAGCATCCGAACAGCCTGATCGGTCGCCTGGAACTGGAAGCGCTGGCCGACCGCCTGTTTCACGCCATCACCGTTGCGGCGCCCAAGCACCGCCAGGAAGAATGCGTCGCCATCGCCAACGAGCTTGCGGACCTTGCCCGGCGCGAGCGCCGCATGCTCGAACAGTTCGAGACCCAGGGCACGGTGCTGCCAACGGCGCTGCGCGATGCGCTGCAGTTGAAGACGCCCAAGGCGGCGCGGCTGCTCTACCGGCTGATGCACGACGCAGACAAGCTGGTGCACAGGGCGGTGTTGATCCGCGCGCTGGAAACGACTTCTGCCGGTCTGTCGACGATGATCTGCGAAGTCAGGGCTGCGTTGCTGCCGCTCGGTCTGCGCGCCGACCTCCGCACGATCGGCGTGGCCTATACCCTGTCTTCCCAGGCGGCGGAGGCAATTGCAGCGCATTGCCAGCGCGATGGCGCCGCGCGCCTGCGGGCACTGCCGGTCCCGACGCCGCCTGCACCGCCGCCCGCGGCGCTGGTCCAGGTGCCCGCCGCGGCGTGGCAGGTCGATAATGATGCGGGCGAAGCCGGCGCGGAAGAAGCTGCGCCCGAAGGCGGGGCGGAAGGGCTGCAGGGCTTGCGCCCGGGCCTGCGCCTGCTCGCGGTGCTCCATCATTCATCCGCCCCCGGCGGTGCGAGCCAGGCCAAGCGGCAGAAGGGCCGCGAGGCGGATGTGCAGGGCATGTTCCTGGAATTGATCCGTCAGCGTGGCGGCATGGTGCTGCACCTGATGCTGCTGCTGGGCAGCAATCCCGGCCGCTTCGTCGAAGTGTCCGAACTGGTGGCGGCGCTCGGCTGTACCCCCGCTTCGCTGAAGGTCACCGTGTGCAAGCTGCGCAAGCAGTTCGCCGATGGCGGCATGCCCAATCCGATCGAAAGCGCGCGCGGCGAAGGGTATCGCATGTCCGAAGCGGCGCTGGCGGCGATTGCCGAACTGGGCGATGCACTGGTCGAATCGCGGCTGGCGACGGGGGATACGGTCGCCGATGTTGCCGCCTTCGCCGCACCCGAGCCCCTGGCGCGCCAGAGCCGCGCCGCTGCCTGAGGCGGGGCAGGGCGGTTCTCCGCCGCCTGCCCCTTTGCGTTCCCGGAACGGCCTCCCATATGCCGGTCCATGAACGACAACAGCAATGCGTGGCACGGCACGACGATCCTCTCCGTGCGCAAATCCGGCAAGGTGGTGATTGCGGGTGACGGCCAGGTTTCGGCCGGCAACACCGTGATGAAGCCCAATGCCCGCAAGGTCCGCCCGCTCGGCGACGGCAAGGTGATTGCCGGCTTTGCGGGCGCCACCGCCGATGCCTTCACCCTGTTCGAACGGCTGGAAGCCAAGCTGGAGCGCCACCACGGCCAGTTGCTGCGCGCGGCGGTGGAACTCGCCAAGGACTGGCGCACCGACAAATATCTTCGCAACCTGGAAGCGATGCTGCTGGTTGCCGACAAGGACGTAACCCTGGTCATCACCGGCAATGGCGATGTGCTGGAGCCCGAAGCGCATGAACATGGCATTGTCGCCGCGATCGGTTCCGGCGGCAATTTCGCGCTCTCGGCGGCGCGCGCGCTGATCGAATATGAACCCGATGCAGAGGTCGTCGCGCGCAAGGCGATGGCGATCGCCGGCGAGCTGTGCGTCTACACCAACGACCGCTTGACCGTGGAAACGCTCGACAGCGCGGCCTGACGAAATGCGTTCCGGGCCTAAACTTCCTAAACTTCGCCAGAAGAAAAATAGATGAATCAGAACCTTACTCCCAAGACGATTGTCGCTGCGCTCGACGCGCATATCATCGGCCAGAAGGACGCCAAAAAGGCGGTGGCCGTGGCGCTGCGCAACCGCTGGCGCCGCCAGCAACTCGCGCCCGAACTGCGCGACGAAGTGACGCCCAAGAACATCCTGATGATCGGGCCGACCGGCTGCGGCAAGACCGAGATCAGCCGCCGCCTGGCCAAACTCGCCGATGCACCGTTCGTGAAGGTGGAAGCCACCAAGTTCACCGAGGTCGGCTATGTCGGCCGCGATGTGGAGCAGATCGCCCGCGATCTGGTCGAGGAAGCGATCCGGCTGGAAAAGGAACGTCGCCGCGCCGCCGTGAAGGACAAGGCCGAGGAAGCGGCGATGGGCCGGCTGCTCGATGCGCTGACCGGCAAGGATTCGAGCACCGCGACCCGCGAGGCGTTCAAGCAGCGCTTTCACGAGGGGCTGCTCGATAACACCGAAGTCGAGATCGAAGTCGAACAGGCGCCGCAGATGCCGTTCGAGATTCCCGGCGCGGGCGCGCAGATGATCAACCTGTCGGAAATGATGGGCAAGGCCTTTGGCGGCGCCCCGCTCAAGCGCCGCAAGCTCAACGTCCGCGCGGCCTGGGAAAAGCTGGTCGAGGAAGAGGCCGACAAGCGCCTCGATCAGGACGAGGTGAGCCGCGTCGCGCTGGCGGATGCCGAGGCGAACGGGATCGTCTTTCTCGACGAGATCGACAAGATCGCCGTTTCCGATGTGCGCGGCGGTTCGGTCAGCCGCGAGGGCGTGCAGCGCGACCTGTTGCCGCTGATCGAGGGCACCACCGTCGCGACCAAGTACGGGCCGATGAAGACCGACCATATCCTGTTCATCGCCAGCGGCGCCTTCCATGTCGCCAAGCCCAGCGACCTGCTGCCCGAACTGCAGGGCCGCCTGCCGATCCGGGTGGAACTGAAGGCGCTGACCGAGGAGGATTTCGTCGCCATCCTTTCCGACACCAAGGCGAGCCTGGTGCGGCAATATGCGGCACTGCTCGGCACCGAGGGCGTGACGATCGACTTCACCGAAGACGGCATCCGCGCCGTGGCGAAGATCGCCGCCGAAGTGAATGCCGAAGTCGAGAATATCGGCGCGCGGCGCCTCCAGACGGTGATGGAAAAGCTGCTCGAGGAAATCAGCTTCGAGGCCGAGGAGCGTTCGGGCAGCGCACTGGTGATCGACGCCGCCTATGTCGACCGTCAGCTGTCGGGCGTTGCGCGGAATACGGATTTGAGCCGGTACGTGCTTTAGGGCGATCGAGGCTGGCGGCTTGCGCCGTCAGCCCCCCTTCGGCCGGGTATAGGGCGTGAACTTGCCCAGCCGGCAAGTGCCGCTGGGGATCGACGCGCCCGCTTCGAGCACGCGGAACAGGTCATTGCGGCAAATCTGGCTGCCGCGGATTTCGATGATGATCGTGTTGAGCGGCCCAAGCGAAGGGCACTCGCTCGGCAGATCGTTGCGGTACAATCGCGTGCCCTGGCGATAGATCAGGGTTCGGCTGTCGATGATCTGCGGGCCGGTGTTGCTATTGGCGTCGATGCAGTCCTGCGGAGCGCCGGCCACCCGGTCGCCCAGCGCATCGGCCAGTTCGCGACGGGCCTGCGCCTCGCGCGTCGCCTGATATTGGGCGTTGGAAGTACATCCGGCGACTGCCAGCGCGCCGAGCGTCAGGACCATGCGCATCACAAGCTCTCCTTCGGCCGCAGGGCCGTTCCGGACACTACGGCTCAGCCGGCGAAATTATCCTTGGCGGCGCGCCGTTCGGCAAGGACTTTGGCGTCGGCAGCGCGCATGAAGGGGTTGGTCGCGCGTTCCTCGCCGATCGTCATGGGTACGGTGGCTTTGTCCTCGGCGCGCAGCCGCTCGACTGCCGCCAGCCGCGCGGCGGTGGCGGGATTGTCGGGCTCGGCCACCACCGCGAAGCGGGCGTTGGACAGGGTGTATTCGTGGGCGCAATAGACGCGGGTCTCGTCCGGCAGCGCGGCGAGCCGCTGCATGTTGGCGAACATCTGATCGGCCGTGCCTTCAAACAGCCGCCCGCAGCCCATCGCGAACAGCGTGTCCCCGACGAAGACGAGCGCGTCCTCGGCGAAATGATAGGCGATATGGCCGGCGGTGTGGGCGGGCACCGCCCAGATGTTCGCGCTATGCGCGCCGATCGACACGACATCGCCTTCTTCCAGCAACCTGTCGGCAGTGGGGATCTTGCCCGCCTCGGCTGCCGGGGCAAGCACGGCGCAGCCGGTGGCCGCTTTCAACGCCGCGTTGCCGCCCGTGTGGTCGGGGTGCCAGTGCGTGTTCCAGATCGCGCTGAGCGTCCAGCCGCGCGCTGTTATCTCCGCCAGTACTGGATCGGCTACGCCCGGATCGACAACGACTGCCTCGCCGGACGCGGAATCATGGAGAAGCCAGATATAATTGTCCGTCAGCGCCGGTATGCGGACGATGGTGAGTGCAGTCATGGGGTCTCCGTCATCAACTCGGCCACTTCGGCTGCAAGGCGGCGGGTGAGCGCTTCGGCGGATTCGGGGCGAATGCGCACTGCCCCGACGCCGGCCCAGAGCGGCGAATAATCGCCGCGGCCCAATGCTTCCGCATGCGCACGCAGCGGTGCCAACGCAGCCGATGCATAGGGGAAGGGCGGAATATCTGTGCGCGGCTCCGGCAGGTCGCGCATCAGTCGATTGACGATGCCGCGCGCCTCACGGCCGGAAAACAGCCGGGTGAAGCGCGCATCCGCAGCCGCCGGCGTCCCGAGCAGGGCGCGATAATGCGTGGAGATGCTGCTTTCCGGCGTGGCGAGATAGGCGGTGCCGATCTGCACGGCCGCAGCCCCTTGGCGAAGCGCGGCGGCGATGTCGCCGCCGTCGACGATGCCCCCGGCGGCAATCACCGGCACGGCGACCGGCGTTGCCAGCAGTTCGGCGAGTGGTGTCGGGACATGCCGGTCGCCAAGGAACCAGCCGGCGTGACCGCCCGCTTCAGCCCCTTGCGCGATCACCGCATCGACGCCCTTTGCCGCAAGCCAGCGCATCTCGTCGGGCGTGGTGGCGTTGCCGAACACCAGCGCCCCCGTCGCCCGCACCCGCGCGAGCAGGGGCGTATCGGGCAGGCCGAAGTGAAAGCTGACAATGGCAGGCCGAGCCTGCTCCACCGCCGCGCATGCGGCTCCATCGAACGGCCGGCGCAGCGGTGGGGGTGGCCCGGGCGAAACGCCTTCTGCCGCATAATAGGGGGCCAGCAGCGCGCGCCAGCCACGCTCGTCGGGCGGATCGGGCAGCGTGTGGCAGAAGAAATTGAGGTTCAGCGGCCCGTCGGTTGACGCCCGGACTGCCGCCACCTGCCCGGCGATGGCGTCGGGTGCCAGCATCGCGCAGGGCAGCGACCCGACGGCACCGCCGCGCATCGCCGCAATGGCCAGTGCGACGCCGCCGGCCCCCGCCATCGGTGCCTGGACGATCGGTACCGTCGCACCGATCGCAGCCAGGAACCGTGGCGCCATCGTCACCACTCGCCCGTGTTCGGCATCGATGCCCATGGCTCCTGCGGCGGCAGGCGACCGTCCTGCAGCAGTTCGATCGAAATCGCATCGGGTGTGCGGACGAACGCCATATGGCCGTCGCGTGGCGGGCGGTTGATCGTCACGCCGGCATCCATCAGCCGCTGGCAGGTCTCATAGATATTGTCGACCCGGAAGGCGAGATGGCCGAAATTGCGGCCGCCGGTATAAGTTTCGGGATCCCAGTTGTGAGTCAGTTCCACTTCCGCCCGGCCGCGTCCGGTTTCGGGATCGATGTCTTCCGCGGCCGCCAGATAAATCAGGGTGAAGCGGCCTTTCTCGCTGGTGATGCGGTGGGTTTCCTTGAGACCCAGCAGGTCGAAGAAACGGATCGACGCATCCGGATCGGTGACGCGGACCATGGTGTGGAGATATTTCACGCGGACGACTCCCTGTGTGTCTTGGCTGTGTGTCTTGGCGCTCCAGATAGGAGGCCGCCCGCGCCGCTGCCAGACCGGCTATTTCTCCGTTGCGCCGAACTGGGCGAGCGCGGCACGGGCCGCATCCGCCTGCTTGCTGCCGGGGGAGAGTTCCAGCACGCGGTTCCAGGCCGCACGGGCGCCCGGTTCGTCGTTCGACAGCGCGGCGATATTGCCCGCCTCCAGTTGAACCGAGGCATCATCCCCCGCCAGCCGCAGCGCCTCGGCAATGTCCTTGCGGGCGCGGGGCAGATCCTGCTGGCGCCGGGCGAGGGTGGCCGACAGCAGCGAGGCCAGCGGATCGCCCGGGGCAGCGGCAAGCGCGCTGTCGAGATCCTTGCGCGCACCCGCCGTGTCGCCAGCGGCCACCAGCGACCGGGCGCGGTCGAGATAGACTTCGCCGAGCGCCAGCCCGCTGACCCCGCCGCTCGCCAGCGCTGCGTCGAAACCTGCGCGTGCCTTGGCGGCGTTGCCCGCTGCCAGCCAGGCATTGCCGGCCTGCGCCCAATAGGTGCCGGCGCGTTTGATATCGCGCTGGGTCTCCGCTTCATGCGCGGCTTCCTCAAACGCGCCAGCGGCGGAGTCCCAGCGGTGGAGGTTGCTATAGGCGACCGCCAGGCACTGGCGCGCGAACATGCCGCCATTTTCGGCGTGCCACTGTACTGCATTGGTGAGCGCGGCATTTGGATCGCCCGTTGCCAGGTCCATGCACTGGGCAAAGCGGGGCGGCTCGCCCTGCGGGGCCAGCGCCTTTGCTGCCGGCGTCGGCGGTTTCGGGTGCGCGCCGCGGATCTGCGGGCCGGCCTTGGCAGGCGGCGTCTGGGCGGCGGTAGCGTCCTGGATCAGGAGTAGCAGGGGCAGCAACATCAGGCGATCACATCCTCAACGGCGCGAAGCAGCAGGGCGATGTCCTGTTCGCGCGAAAGCCGGTGGTCGCCGTCCTTGACCAGCCAGACCTGCACCGCGTCTGAACGGATCGCGGTGGCGATGCGGGGCGCCAGTTCCCACGGCACTTCGGCATCGCGCTGGCCCTGGAGCAGGCGCACCGGTCCGTCGAATTCCAGCGTTCGGTCCAGCACCTTGTTCGCTTCGCCGGCCTGCCAAAATCCGCGCGTAGTGACGGTAGGTTGATCGGAATAGTCGCTTGGCTGCTCGAGGCGACCCGCCTGCAGGATTTTCAGCTTGTCTTCCGCCGTAAAGCCCCAATCGGTGAAATCGGGCGCGGCGGCAATGCCGACCATGCCGGTCACGCGTTCGAGCCGCGCCGCCGCCACCAGCAGCATGATCCAGCCGCCCATGGACGAGCCCACCAGCACCACCGGGCCTTGCACCACCGTGTCGAGCATTCGCAGCGCATCGTCGCGCCACGAGGCGAGCGTCTGGTCTTCGAACGCCCCCTCGCTGCTGCCGCAACCGGCATAGTCGAAGCGCAGGAACGCCTGACCGCGCGCTTGCGCCCAGGCCTCGAGCGCGAGCACTTTCGACCCCTGCATGTCCGATCCATAGCCGGGCAGGAAGACGATGGTGGGACTTGCGCCCGGGCTGTGATGAAAGGCGAGGCG
Source organism: Sphingomonas sp. DMC6 (assembly GCF_056314225.1). Lineage (NCBI taxonomy): Bacteria > Pseudomonadati > Pseudomonadota > Alphaproteobacteria > Sphingomonadales > Sphingomonadaceae > Sphingomonas > Sphingomonas sp. DMC6. The sequence goes on along the minus strand of NZ_JBQUYT010000007.1, from coordinate 58,806 downwards.
GGGCGGGGCAGCGGCGTCGGACATCGCGCTTTTCTAGCCGTAGGACGGGCTTCTCACCAGCCATTCAGCGGAACGATCAATCAGTGTGAGCGTATTTTCGCGTGAGACAAAGCGCGACGAGAGGCACATGTTGGCGCCCATGAAACAGATCGAAAAAGCCATCGCCATACCCGTCGCCCGGATGGTCCGGCCCGGCGAACTCGCACTGGGCGCAGCGATTATCGTTGCTGGCCTTTCCACGCTTGCGGCCCAGTTGGTAGCCATGCTTTGAGCCCCCCTGGGAGGCGCCGGTCCCCCCAACCGGCGCCTCCACCCTTTTGGATTCAGTTGCTGCACATCGTTCTGAGTGCGCGCCACTGATCCGGGTCGAGTGCCGGGGTATAGGCTTCGCCCGCCCGTGCGCTGTTGCTGAAGTGGGCTTCACGCTCCGCCGACAGGGGGTGCGAGGCGAAATAGCTGAACATCCGGTCTGCATTTTTCAGCGCGCCTTCTTCGGCACCGAGGCGATGGAAAAGGGCTGCGGTCGGCCTGGGTGAGACATGCGCACGATCGAGCGCCGTGATCGCAAAATCGTCGGCACGGGATTCGGCCCTGCGCGAATAGCTCGCCGAGGCCAGCGCATTGGTATAGCCCGCGACATTGCTTTCGAAGCCGTTGGTCAGCAGTTGGAGGCCAAAGCGGCGGATCAGCGCCTCCAGCCCGTCGCGATGGTCGACATGGCCCAGTTCATGGCCGAGCACGCCGGCCACTTCGTCTGGCGAACGGGCACTCTGGATCAGGCCGTCGAACAGCACGACATGCCCGCCGGGAAGTGCCACCGCATTGACGATCGGAACGCGGATGACGCGGATGTCGGTGTCGGCCGGCGCGCCCAGCCGGGTTGCCAGCGCCCGCACTGCGGCGTTGCCGGCGGCGCTATTGCAGCCCAGGCGTCCGAAATCACCGACCATCGCATTGCCCAGTCGCGCTTCGGCCGATCGCGGGACCAGCGGCACGATCAACGACGGCAGCGCCATCACGCCGAACACCACCGCCACCGCGAGCACGGCAAGGATGGCGGCTGAGGGCCAGAGCCCCAGCCGGTCGATCAGCCTGCCATAGCGTGCCGGGCGGGGCAGCAGTGCGGCGATTTCCGCCGGCGGCGCTTCGGTGAAGCCGATCCGCCAGCCCGGCCGCCGCTTCAGACCATATTGTCCGCCGCCTGCCTGAAATCCCTGGGGCTCGAGATCGGCTAAGCGATAGGGGCCCGGGTCTACCTCTGGCCCCGACAGCGTGAACTGTGCGCCATTATCCGTCAGCGCCAACACCGGGTGATGCCGCGTCGCGTTGCGCCCGTCATAATGCCAGACGCGCACCTCCATCAGAAGGCGCCAACATCGAATGCGTCGAGCAGGCCCTCGCCCTGGCCCGGTGCCCGCGTTTCGGACTGGGTGAAATCATCTAGGATCAGCGTGCCATAGGCGCTGAGGTGCCGGATGAAGAAAGACCAGTTGCGATAGCCGAGAAAGATCGTGCCGATCCCCAGCGTAACGATCACCAGACCGATATTGCCGAGCATCAGCTTCAGCCATTCCTTGCTGCGTGCCGTGAATTCGAAATCGAGGTCGCCCAGCGAAAGATTGCCGACCACTTCGCGGAAATAGGCAGCGTAGAAGAAGATCGAGACGATGCCCAGGCCGACGAAGAACAGCAGGTAGGCGCCGAAAAACACCAGGAAGAAACCCGCCGGACTGTTGGCCGGCGTGGTTCCGGTAACGAGCGCTATGATGACCCCGCCTACGACGAGCACGATCGGCAGCAGATAAAAGAGCAGGTACCGGCCGATCAGTCCGCCGGCCCGGCCCTTTGCAGTAAAGGCGAAGGGGCCGAAGCTCATGCCGTTCCACCGCTCGTTCCACAGGCTCACCATCGACCAGGGCACCAGCAGCCCCAGCGCCATACCGCCGGCGATCGTCTTCCACAGATGCGAAAGGCCATAGCGCAGGCCCGGATCGTTGGTGCCGCCACGAATGCCGTGCCAGTAGGTGCGGCTGAGGCGGTAGCGCAGCGCCCGGAATATCGCGACGCCGATCAGGTACATTACGCCGATATAGATGCCGAGCAGCAATACCGCCGCCGCGCCTTCATAGCCTTTGCTGGCCAGTGTAGGGATAAAGAACTGGGCGATGGCCAGCGGCAGGCCGACCATGAGCATCGCCAGCAGATAGCCGATGAACAGTTCCAGCCCGGTGCCGGTCCATTCCAGCCGATCGTCAATGAATTGCGTCTGCGACCAGAGATAGCGCCGCTCCCGCGTCCGCGCCCAGAAGGTATATACCCCCAGCGTCACGAGCGTCAGCAGCAGGTTTGTGAAGGCGATCGGCGCGAACTCGCGCCAATTGCCATGGAACTGGAAGGCGCTGCCGCCTTCGTCACCCTTGTTGTTCATGAATTCTCCCCGCCCCCCGGCGACGATCATCTGAGCGCAGCGGGGCGGGTGTCGTCAAGCGGCGGGACGTGTGATTTTCCTCACACTGCGCCGGAGAATGTATCGCATTGGCGCGGATCGCCGGTGTCGAGGCCGCGCTTGAGCCACGCCTTGCGCTGTGCCGAGGTGCCGTGGGTGAAACTGTCTGGTACCACCGTGCCCTGCGCTTCCCGTTGCAGGGTGTCGTCGCCGATCGCATTGGCGGCGGTCATCCCTTCCTCGATATCGCCCGGCTCCAGCCGGTCGCGGTTGCGTGCGGCCCAGACGCCGGCATAGCAGTCCGCCTGGAGTTCCAGCCGCACCGACAAGCGGTTGCCTTCGGTCTTCGAGCCGCGTGCCTGCATCTGTGCGACCTGGGTGGAGGTGCCGAGCAGATCCTGGACATGGTGGCCCATTTCGTGCGCGATTACATAGTCGCGGGCGAAATCGCCCTTGGCACCGAAGCGGTTCTGCAGTTCGTCGAAGAACTCGGTGTCGATATACACGCCATTGTCGCTGGGGCAGTAGAAGGGGCCGACAGCAGAGGTGGCCGCGCCGCAGCCGGTCTGGGCACCGCCTTTGAAGAAGTTGATCGTTGCGGGGCGATAGTCGTCGCGGCCCATTTCGCGGAAGATCGCTGCCCAGGTGCGATCGGTGCTGGTCATCACCCGGCACGCCTCCAGCCGGCGTTCGTTGACCCGGCAGACCTGCTGGCCCGATTGCCCGGCGGTGGGCGACTGGCCGCCCCCGCCGCTGGTGCCAAGCATGCCGCCGCCGCCGCTCAGGCCGAAAAGTACGAAGGCGACGATGCCGAACAGGACCAGGCCGCCACAGCCCATGCCGCGACCGAGGAACAGCGGCAGCAGGCCGAGCAGGGGAAATCCGCCGCCAAAACCGCCGCCCGATCCCAGATCGCGCGCATTGTCGGTCGGGTCCAGATCGTCGAGCCGCATCGTACCTCCGCTTGTGGATCGATCGTCACAATGCGTCAGATCGTCGCACGTTGCACGCGCTGCAAGGGCCGATACGCAGGTTCGTATTGCCCTGCAGCATAGGATGGGCCACATCGCGCCCATGGCCGATGCCGAGTCTCGCCCGCGCCGCCGCCACGCAGTCCCCGGACTGCCGTTGCCGGATACCGTTGCTTTGGTGCTGCAGGGGGGCGGCGCCCTTGGCAGTTTTCAAGGCGGTGTGATCGAGGAACTTACCGCCGCGCAAATCGAGATCGACTGGGTCGCCGGCATTTCGATCGGCGCGGTGAACGCGGCGCTGTTCGCCGGCAATCCGCCCGAAAAGCGCCTTGGCGCGATCCGCAGCTTCTGGGATCAGGTGACGGCGACGCTGCCCGATTTCTCGCTGCCGATGGACGATGCGCTGCGCGAATGGAGCCATGAATGGGCGGCGGGCATGGTGATGCTGGGCGGCGTGCCCGGCTTTTTCCGGCCGCGTCCGATACCGCCGCAATTCGCGATTCCCGGTTCACCCGAGGCGCTCAGCTTTTATGACACCGCGCCACTGCGCGATACGCTCGACCGGCTGGTCGACTGGGATTTGCTGAACAATGGCCCGGTGCGGCTGTCGGTCGGGGCGGTGAACCTCCACAGCGGCAATTTCCGCTATTTCGATACGCGCGACGAGCGGATCGACGCGCGGCACATCATGGCATCGGGCGCGCTGCCGCCCGGCCTGCCGCCGGTGGAAATCGACGGCAACTGGTATTGGGATGGCGGCCTCGTTTCCAATACGCCGCTGACGCATGTGCTCGACCGGCAGGAGGACGGCATGCTCGTCTTCCAGGTCGATCTGTTCCCTGCCGCGAACGAAATGCCGCGCACGATCATGGACGTGATGGCGCGCGAGAAGGAAATCCGCTTCTCCAGCCGCACGCGCGCCATTTCCGACGAACGGATGCGCTTGCGCACCGCGCGCGAGACGGTGCGGCGGCTGCTGGAAAAGCTGCCCGACGGGCTTGACGACGACCCGCAGGTAAATGCGGTGCGCGCGCTGGTGACCGAGCATCCGGTAAGCCTCGTCCAGTTGATCTATCGTGCCAATGCCTGGGAGGGCGGCGCGCGCGACTTCGAATTTTCGGCCCGCTCGATGCATGAGCATTGGGAGGCCGGCCGCACTGCCGTGGCGGAGACCATGGCCAATTCGCGGCTGGTTGCGCAGAATATCGTCGACGGCAAGACCGCGGCGTTCGACCTGACCAAGGCAAGCGAGGAGTAAAGCGATGTTCCTGAAGGGCAAATCCGCGATCATTACCGGGTCCACCTCGGGCATTGGCCTCGCCTATGCCAAGGCGCTGGCGGCGGAGGGCGCAAGCGTCGTCATCAACGGCTTCGGCGATGCCGCCGCGATCGAGAAGGAACGCGCCGCGCTTGCAGAGACGAGCGGCGCCAAGGCGTTGTACGACGCCGCCGACATGACCAAGCCGGACCAGATCGCGGCAATGGTCAAGCGCTGCCATGACGAACTGGGCGGCCCGGACATCATCATCAACAATGCCGGCATCCAGCATGTCTCGCCGATCGAGGATTTCCCGATCGAGAAATACGACGCGATCATCTCGATCAACATGTCGTCGGCCTGGCACATGATCCGTGCCGCCGTGCCGTATATGAAGGCGGCGAAATGGGGGCGGATCATCTCCACCGCCTCCGCGCACAGTCTGGTCGCCAGCCCGAACAAGACCGCCTATGTCATGGCCAAGCACGCCATTGCCGGCCTCACCAAGACGGTCGCGCTGGAAGTGGCGACGGACGGCATCACCGTGAATTGCGTATCGCCGGGCTATGTCTGGACGCCGCTGGTGGAGAATCAGATTCCCGACACGATGAAGACGCGCGGGCTGACCCGCGAGCAGGTGATCAACGACGTGCTGCTCGATGCGCAGCCGACCAAGCAGTTCGTCCAGCCCGAACAGGTCGCCGCGCTGGTGCTGTTCCTGTGCCGCGACGAAGCGGCGCAGATCACCGGCGCCAATTACTCGATCGACGGCGGATGGACCGCCGCGTGAGCCTTCGTTTGCCACTGTTCGCGGCCGGCCTGGCGCTCGTGCTGGGCGGCTGCGGCGTCTATCGCGAAGGAACCACGGCGCGGATCGACACGAGCGGAAGCTGGCGCCGGGTTACAACCGATGCGGACCGCGAGCGGCTGCGCAACTGGCGCAAGTCGTGGAGCGAGGCGCTGCCGCTGGCGCGCGCCGCCGATGCTGCGGCGATCGACGGCGATGCGGCTTTGTTCGACCCCGACCGCGCATTGGCGGACGCGATGCCGCCGGTGGGCGCCTATCGCTGCCGGACCTACAAGCTCGGCGGCGGCGGCACCAGGGTCTCGGCCTATACCGTCTATGACTGGCGCCCCTGCTCCGTCGGCGATCAGGGAGAGGTACGCAGCTTCCGCATCACCCAGGGTGCGCAACGCCCCGACGGTGTGTTGTTCACCGACACCAAGGCGCGCGCGATCTTCGTCGGCACGCTGGTGATCGGCGACGAGACGGCGCCGCTGCGCTACGGCGTCGATCCGAAGCGCGACGTGCTGGGCTATGTCGAGCATATCGATGCAGCGCGCTGGCGGCTGGTGGTGCCGCACCCGCAGTTCGAATCGATGCTGGAAGTGACCGAGCTGGTCCCCGCCGGCTGAACGGGGCGGTTTGACAGCCGCCCCGCCGCGCGAGACACTTGCCCCGATCATGCGAAAGGGGCCTGAATGTTCCGTATGCTCTTGCTGGCCGGCGCCATGAGCGCCGCCACGCCTTCTGCCGCTGCGCCCGATGCCGTCCATGCGGCAACCGCGCGGGCACTGCCGCAGTTGATGGCGCTTTATCGCGACCTGCATGCCAATCCGGAACTCAGCCTGCATGAAGTGAAGACGGCGGCGAAGCTGGCGGCTGCCGCGCGCGAGGCAGGCTTTGAGGTCACGGAAAAGGTCGGCGGCACCGGCGTGGTCGCAGTGCTGCGCAACGGCGCCGGCCCGGTGCTTTTGATCCGCACCGACATAGACGGGCTGCCGGTCGTGGAAGATACCGGCCTGCCCTTCGCTTCCAAGGTGCGGGCCGTCACCGACGAGGGCATCGAAAGCGGCGTGATGCACGCCTGCGGCCACGATACGCATATGGCGAGCTGGGTCGGCACGCTGCGCAATCTGGCGGCGATGAAGAACCAGTGGCACGGCACGCTGGTGATGATCGCCCAGCCCGCCGAAGAGCGCGGCCGCGGTGCTAAGGATATGCTGGACGACGGGCTGTTCACGCGCTTCCCGAAGCCGCAATACGCTATCGCCTTCCACGACAGCGCCAGCCTGCCCGCCGGACAGATCGGCGTGACCCCGGGCTATGCGCTGGCCAATGTCGATTCGGTCGATCTGGTAGTGAAGGGCGTCGGCGGCCACGGCGCCTATCCGCACACGACCAAAGACCCGATCGTACTCGCAGCGCGGATCGTCACCACGCTGCAGACGCTGGTCAGCCGCGAAATGGACCCGCAGCAGCCGGCGGTGGTGACGGTGGGGGCCATCCATGGCGGGTCGAAGCACAATATCATCGGCAACGACGTGACGATGCTGCTCACCGTGCGCAGCTTCACGCCCGAGGCGCGCAAGCAGTTGCTCGACGGCATCGCCCGCATCGCAAAGGGCGAGGCGATCGCCGCCGGCGTGCCGGAAGACCGGATGCCGGTGATGACGGTGAAGGACGAATACACCCCCGCCACCTTCAATACCCAGCCGCTCGCCGGGCGGCTGCAGGCGCTGTTCACCACGCGCTTCGGCAAGGACCGGGTGGTGGAGACGAAACCGGTGATGGGCGGCGAGGATTTCGGCCGTTTCTACCTCGCCGATCCCGGCATTCAGAGCACGATTTTCTGGGTCGGGGGCGTGCCCCAGGCGAAATGGGATGCGGCCCAGGCCGGCAAGGCGACGTTACCCTCGCTCCACAGTGCGCAATGGGCGCCCGAGGCCGAAGCGGTGATCGGCACCGCGACCGAAGCAATGACGGCAGCGGCGCTGGATATTTTGAAGGGGTAGGGGCGGTCCCCACATGCCAGGGAAAATCCGGCTCTTCGACTCCCCTCCCTGCATTTGCAGGGAGGGGCTGGGGGTGGGTCCGCCGTCGTCAGGCGGCGGGATGCGCTATCCGGCCGGATAGAGTTTTGAAGCGCGCAGACGCGCGCACCCACCCCCGTCCTCTCCCTTTCAGGGAGGGGAGTGCAAGCGCCAAAAGCAATTATCCTCGCCGCGAGGGGAGGGGTTGAGCGCATGTGCGATTACCCTGCCCTCTCTTGGCCGGGGAGGACCGCCAAGCGCCCGCCACCTGCCCAACGAAATCGCCAATGGTTGCGCCTTCTTCCGTCGCATGGTAGCGCCCGCGGCTTGAATGGGGCCATTCCGCGTCCCTAACTTCAGGCTTTTCGGGAACCCATGTTCGCCACTCCAGCATATGCACAGGCCGCGGGCGCGGCAGGGGCGGGTAGCACCGCCGCCGGAATCGTTTCGATCCTGCCGCTCGTCCTGATCTTCGTCGTCTTCTATTTCCTGATGATCCGTCCGCAGCAAAAGCGGATGAAGGCGCTTCAGGACGCCGTAAAGGCCGTGAAGAAGAATGATACCGTCATCACCGCCGGCGGCCTGATCGGCAAGGTCACCAAGGTTGAAGACAGCGAAGTCGAGCTGGAACTCGGCCCCAATGTGAAGGTGCGCGCGATCAAGTCGACGCTCGCTGAAGTGCGCCCGCTGGGTGCCAAGCCTGCGAACGACTGATGCTGGATTTCCCGCGCTGGAAAGTCTGGTCGATCGTCATCGGCCTTGCCGCGATGATCTTGTTGTCGGTGCCGACCTTCGTGCCCGAGAACGTCCGCAATACCTGGCCTAGCTGGGTGCCCAAGCCCGCGATCAATTTCGGTCTCGACCTTGCCGGCGGTTCCTATCTGCTGCTCGAGGCCGATACCGCGGATGTCGCCCAGGCCAAGCTGGAGCAGATGCGGGATCAGGTTCGCGCGGCGATGCGGCGCGATCCGCGGATCGACATTGGTGACATCTCCATCCAGGGCGGCAAGCTCAGCTTCATGGTCCGCGACCCCAGCAAGGTCGATGCGGCGCGTGAAAAGCTGATTCCGATGACCAACGGCGTCGGCAATACCGGCCAGCGCGACTGGGAAATCGCCGTGCGCGACACTTCGGTGTTCGTGCTGACGCCCACGCAGGCGGGGATCAACCAGCAGGTTGAAACTGCGATGAACGATGCGCGCGAAGTCGTCGAGAAGCGTATCAACGCGATGGGTACGCGCGAACCGACCGTGGTGCGCGAAGGCAGCAACCGCATCGTCGTGCAGGTTCCGGGCCTGCAGGATCCAACCGCGCTCAAGGCGCTGCTCGGCAAGACCGCCAAGCTCGAATTCAAGCTGGTCGATGTCACGGTGACGCCGCAGCAGATCGCGGCCGGCGACATTCCGCCGACCAGCCAGGTGCTGCAGTATGAAAACGGCGCGCCGATCGTTGTCGATCGCACGGCGATGATCACCGGCGACATGCTTGTCGATGCCCAGCAAAGCTATGACCAGAGCAACCGCCCGGATGTCACGCTGCAGTTGAACGGCGTCGGCGCGAAGCGCTTCGCACGAGTGACTCAGGAAAACACCGGCAAGCCGTTCGCGATCATTGTCGACAACAAGGTGATTTCGGCGCCGCGCATCGATACGCCCATCCTCGGCGGCAGCGCCTCGATCTCCGGCGGTTTCACGGTGCAGAGCGCGAACGAACTGGCGATCGCGCTGCGCTCGGGCAAGCTGCCGATCACGCTGAAGGTCGTGCAGGAATCGACCGTCAGCCCCGAACTGGGCAACGACTCCATCCGCGCCGGCATCACGGCCTCGGTCATCGCCATCGTTGCGGTGATCGTGTTCATGGTGCTGACCTATGGCCGGTTCGGTATCTATGCGAACATCGCCGTTACCATCAACGTGCTGGTGATCCTGGCGATAATGGGTCTGCTGCACGCGACGCTGACACTGCCGGGCATTGCCGGTTTCGTGCTGACGATCGGTACGGCGGTGGACGCCAACGTGCTGATCAACGAGCGCATTCGCGAGGAACGCCGGCGTGGCCGCTCGGTTATCCAGTCGGTCGAGCTTGGCTATAAGGAAGCCAGCCGCACGATTTTCGAAGCGAACGTAACCCATGCGATTGCCGGGCTGATCATGCTGGTGCTGGGCTCGGGCCCGATCCGCGGTTTCGCGGTCGTGCTGCTGTTCGGTATCGCCAGCTCCGTCTTCACCGCCGTGGTGTTCACGCGCATGCTCGTCACGCTCTGGCTGCGCAAGAAGCGCCCGAGCGAGATCCATATTTAAGGAAGCGCTGACCCATGCGGCTCCTCAAGATCGTTCCCGACAACACCAATATCGGCTTTGTCCGCATCCGCTTCGTTGCCTTTGCGGTGACGGCGCTGCTGACCGTCGCAGCTATTGCAATGGTGGCGTTGCACGGCCTCAATCTGGGCGTCGACTTTGTCGGCGGTGTCTCGATCGAGGAAAAATTCGCCACCACGCCGCCGATCGACCAGTTGCGTTCGACCGTCAACGAGCTGGGCTATGGTGAAACCGCAATCCAGCAGATGGGCAGCGCGAACACTGTCACCATCCGCCTGCCGCTGCCCAAGTCGACGGCGCCCGATGCCACTAATGCGATGGTGGAGCGGGTGAAGACGGCCATCGCCGCGAAATTCCCCGGCGCGACCTTTTCCACCTATAACACCGTGTCAGGCAAGGTTTCGGGAGAACTGATCCGCAACGGCATGCTTGCGGTGTTCCTCGCAATTGTCGGCATCGCGATCTTCTCGTGGCTGCGCTATGAATGGCAGTTCGGCGTGTCGACTGCGGTCGCCATCCTGCACGACGTGCTGATGACGCTGGGCTTTTTCGCGGTGACCGGCATGGTGTTCGACCTGAACATCGTCGCGGCGGTGCTGACGATCATCGGCTATTCGATCAACGACAAGATGGTGATCGACGACCGTATCCGCGAGAATATGCGCAAGTACCGCAAGATGGGTATGGGCGAGCTGATCGACCTTTCGGTCAATGAGACGCTGCCGCGTACGGTGATGACCTCGCTGACGGTGATGCTGGCGCTGGGCGCGTTGCTGATCTGGGGTGGCCATGTGCTGCGTGGCTTCACCTCGGCCATGATGCTGGGTATCGTCGTCGGTACCTATTCGTCGATCTACGTCTCGTCGTCGCTGCTGATCTCGCTGGGGCTTAAGCCGGGCGTGAAGCCCGAAAAGGTCGACCCCAAGATCGGCAATGCCGAACGCATCGGGCCGCGCGAACTGCCCTGACGGAGGTGCCGCGATGAAGATCGAACGGCGTAGCGCCGAAGGGCCGTTGATCTCCGGCTTTTCGGGGCGCGGATTCCGCGTGGATGAAAATGTCTATGAAGGGCTGCTGATCACGCCACAGCGCGCCGATGGCTGGGCGCCGCCGCCCATTGCCGAGCTGACCGAGGTCGATCTGGCGCCCGCGCTGGCGATCGATCCGCAGCCGGAGTTCCTGCTGCTCGGCACCGGCGCGACGCTGGTGCGGCCGTCGCTGGCGCTGGTGAAGGCGCTGGAGGCGCGCGGCATCGGCGTGGAGGCAATGGACAGCCGCGCCGCCGCGCGCGCCTGGGGCGTGCTGCGGGCGGAGCTGCGCTGGGTTGCGGGGGCGCTCTACCCGCTCGGCTGATCCGGCTTGCGGGGGTGTGTTACCCCCGCGTCGTCACGGCATAGAGCGCAATCGCCGCCGCGTTCGACACGTTGAGACTTTCGACCTTCGGCGAAATCGGCAGGCGGGCGAGCTCGTCGCAATGCGCCTCGGTATTCTGGCGCATGCCCTCGCCCTCGGCACCCAGGACCAGTGCGATGCGGGCGTCGCCCATCACTTCGTGCAGCATGCCCTTGGCATGGCCGGTCAGCCCGACCCGCCAGAAGCCCGCCTCGGCGATCTCGTCGAGCGCGCGCGACAGGTTCACCACGCGCACCCAGGGCACCACTTCCAGCGTGCCCGCCGCCGATCGCGCCAGCGCGCCGGTTTCGGGCGGCGCATGGCGGTCTTGCGTGACGATGCCGAGCGCATCGAATGCCGCCGCCGAGCGCAGGATCGCGCCGACATTGTGCGGATCGGTTACCTGATCGAGCACCAGCAACGGCCTTTTGTCGCCCGCGCCGCTTTCCAGCAGGTCGCCCAGCCAGATTTCCTCCAGCGGATCGACTTCCGCCACCAATCCCTGATGCGGGGCATCAGACGGTACCAGCCGGGCGAGATCAGCGGCTTCGGCATAGGTGATAGGAATCACCGGCGGCAGATCGAGCGCCGACAGTGCCTCGCGCGTGCCCCAGATCTTGCGCACGGTGCGTTCGGGGTTGGCAAGGGCGGCCAGCACCGCGTGGCGGCCATAGAAACGCGGCCGCGACGACGGTGCCTGGCTGGGGCGATGCCCGCGACGCTTCATCAGTGCGCGCCCTCTGCACCGGCAAAGGGGTAGAATTGATCTGCGGGGGTCGGCTGCGTCGCCAGTGGCATGCGGGGCAGCGGCTGATCGGCATTTGCCGCATTCACCAGAAATGCAGCGAGAATGATCGCACCCTGGCGCATGTCGTCGGCGCGCAGATGGTCGTACGTGTCGACGTCTGTGTGGTGGACCGACGATTCATAATCGAGCGGGTCCTGGATGAACTGGAAGGCAGGGATGCCGACCGCGTCGAAGAACACATGGTCGGTGCTGCCGGTGCGCCCTGCGGCCACGGTGGTGGCGCCCATCGCGTGGAACGGCTCGAACCATTTCTCGAAGATCGGCATCACGGCGGTGTTGCCCTGCGCATAGATGCCGCGCAGCTTGCCCGAGCCATTGTCGATGTTGAAATAGGCCGCCAGCTTGCCATAGTCCGCGCCCGGCGTGATCGGGAAACCGCGGCTCCAGGTGGCGTAACGGACGATGCCCGACGCGCCTTTTTCCACCGGCCGGCTGGCGACATGGTTCTCGACATAGGCCATCGAGCCCAGCAGGCCCTGTTCCTCGCCCGCCCAAAGCGCAAAGCGGATCGTCCGCTTCGTCTTGATGCCGGATGCCTTGATGATCCGCGCGGCCTCCATCACCATCGCGCTGCCGGCGCCGTTGTCGGCGGCGCCGTCGCCCATCGCCCAGCTGTCGAGATGCGCGCCGGCCATCACATAGCCCGCCTTCGGATCGGTGCCGGGCAAGTCGGCAAGAACGTTATAGGCCTTGGTGTCGCTGTCGTCGAAGCGATTGACCGCGTCAATCTCCAGCGTCGGGTGCGCGCCCATCTTGGCTAGCCGAGCGAGGCGGCGATAATCTTCGGCGGCGATTTCCACGCCCGGCAGGGCCGGCGTCTGGCCGACCTGATACTGGCTGTTCTGGCCATGGACCAGCTTGCCGTCGCGGCCCGACATGGTGGCGATGGCGATTGCTCCTTCTTCCTTCAGAAAGGCATCGCGCTTGGCCGCGAACATATAGCGCGCAGGATTGAAGGGGCGGCCGCCACGGCCGTTCGGCAGCTCATATTTGTCTTCCTTGGCGAGGTCTTCGCTGGACAGGCGCTTGAACGGCGCCTCGACATGGTCTTCCATCTCGCGCGGTTCGGAGACCAGCACGATCTTGCCGCGCAGCTTGCCCTTATACTGGGCGAACGCGGCTTCGTCGGGAATCTGGGCGAGCACGACTTCGCCGCTCACCGGCCCGCTGGTGCCGGGCGTCCAGGCGAGCGGGGCTGCCACGAGCTGCAACGACCGCGGCGTCACCATGCGCACGATCAGCCGGTCGTTGGTCCAGCCGCGACCGAATTCAAAACCTTCCTTATGGACATTCACCAGGCCCCATTCGCGGAACTTCGCCTGGGTCCAGTCCTCGGCCTTGCGCATGGCCGGCGAATTGGTGAGCCGGCCGCCGATCACATCGGTCAGATATTGGGCGATGCGCATCACTTCGGAGTGATTCGTGCCCTGGTCGATGATCCGGTCAGTCGGGCCGGTCTGGATCGTCTGTGCAGCAATCGGTGCGGATGCGAGCAGCGCAGCGGCAATGGCAATCGACGTTCGGCGCATGAATGTCCCCTTTATTTTCAGCGCGGGACGCTATGCGTGCAGAAGATGCTGCGCAAGGCGTTGACAGGGGCGATTTGCTTCGGCAATGGCACGCCCTCGCTCGCAAGCGGCGGTTGCCTGGATAGGTGGCCGAGTGGTTAAAGGCAGCAGACTGTAAATCTGCCGGGCTTCGCCCTACGGTGGTTCGAATCCATCCCTATCCACCACCGCCGCTGCGAGCGATCTTTCCTCAAGCAGCGTTGCAAATCTATCGGCCGGGCCTTTCAGGCGTGGGCAAGCTTTGCCGTCACGCGCTCGCGATATTCGACGAGCTGCAGCAGATGATCCAGTTCGCGAATATAGCCTAATTCCGCGCCTGCCCGGATAGAACGTTCAATCTGATCCAGCAGGAAGGCCGGGCTTGCTTTGCCGTGCGTGAGATAGACGGCTTCAGCGCGTTCCAGGAGCGTGGTGAGCGGCGGCAAGGGCGATACCCGGTGTTATAGAGGTTATTACATATCCATAATGGATATATATCCGCAACGCCGAATTCATTAAAATTGGTCCATTCCGGGGGCAAGCTCCCGCCTTGCGGACATTCCTTACCTGTTCAACCCCGCGAAAATAATCCAATACGGATATATTCATGGGCAGGTGATTTACGAATGAAGGTCGAAGGGGAAGGGATCGACGCGGTCTGTCGACACCTTGTGGAGGCGATCATGTCACTGGATCGAGCCGGGGAAGATACGGAGGCCGCGTATCTGTCTCTCTCGCTGGAGCGGTTATGCGGCAAATATCAGATCAACCTGCCTGCAATGCCGCAAAACGATCCAGTATAAGTTGCAGGAGATGGTCGAGCTGGCGCGCGCAATCGTCGCTCAGTTCCAGAAAGGTATAGCGTTTGTCGGAAGGGGCGCTGCGCCGCACAATCATATTGCGGCGCGCCAGCGCGTTGATCCAGCGCAGCGCCGTGGTGGTCGGCACTCCGGATGCGGCGCACGCATTGGATGTCGATATGCTGCGCCGTTCGGCCCGGCCGACATACAGCGAAATCAGGATGTTCAGCGCCGGGTTGGCGAACAGGTCCGAATCGAATTCTGAATCGAGCATGCCGCGCATCCACAGGATCAGCTTTGCCATGTCGAGCCGGGTCGCCCCGGTCGCCGTACGGGGCGCGGGCGCCGCTGTACGATCTTCGGATGCGCCTGCCGCTTCGGCAAACAGCCGCTTGATGTCGGTCAGCCGCGCGTCGAATTCGTCAAGAAGATCCGGGCGGGTGCCTCGCAATTGTTTCTCCATCTCCGGTTACGCTAGGGCAGCGCCGTCGCACCAATCAAGACATAGCCATGCTTATCGAGGTCTAAACCCATTAAGTCATGGCGCACTCGCTACAGGCAGCGACTTGTTATAGTACCGCAGCAACCAATTGCCGGAATGCGTCTGCCCGGTGGCTCATCGCATGTTTTGCGGCGGGGTCCATTTCTCCGAAGCTCTCTGCATGGCCGAGCGGTACGAACATCGGATCATAGCCGAAACCCCGGTCGCCGCGGGGCGGCCAGATCAGCGTCCCGTCGACACGACCCTCGAACCACTCGACATGGCCGTCGGGCCAGGCGAGCGCGAGCGCGCAGACGAAATGCGCGGCGCGGCTGGTGTCGGGGGGGAGCGCTTCCAGTTGCGCCTGTACCCGCCGCATCGCCAGCGCGAAGTCGCGACCTTCGAAGGGCTCCACCGGCTCCAGCCCGGCAATACCTGGGGCAGCTAGCCCCCAGCGCGCCGAATAAATGCCCGGCGCATTCCCCAGCGCCTCGACGCAGAGCCCCGAATCGTCCGCCAGTGCCGGCAGGCCCGAAAGGTCTGCCGCCTGCAGTGCCTTCAGCTCCGCATTGGCGACGAAGCTGGTGCCGGTCTCCTCCGGTTCCGGAAGGTCCAGCTCGGCCGCGGAGACCGGCTCGATCCCATAGGGACCGAGCAGATCGCGGATTTCGCGAACCTTGCCCTGGTTGTGGCTGGCAATCACCAGCCGGCCGGGACCGAGTTTGCGGATCGCCTGGGGTGCTGCTTCGTCTTCGTTCATGCCAGCGCCTTCAACTGCGCGTCGAAGATGCGGTTGCAGCCGATGCGCGCAAGGCGGAGCAGGCGGAGCAGCCCTTCCTCGTCATAAGTCGCACCTTCGGCGGTCGCCTGCGCCTCGGCAATGTTGCCATTGGCGAGCAGCACGAAATTGGCGTCGGCATCGGCCGACGAATCCTCGAGATAATCGAGGTCGAGCACCGGCGTGCCCTGATAGATGCCGCAGCTGACCGCCGCGACCTGCGTCGTGATCGGATCTTCGGTGATCGCCCCGTCGGCCAGCAGCTTGTTCACTGCCATGCGCAGCGCAACCCATGCACCCGAAATGGCGGCAGTACGGGTACCGCCATCGGCCTGGATCACGTCGCAGTCGAG
Organism: Sphingomonas sp. DMC6; assembly: GCF_056314225.1. Lineage (NCBI taxonomy): Bacteria > Pseudomonadati > Pseudomonadota > Alphaproteobacteria > Sphingomonadales > Sphingomonadaceae > Sphingomonas > Sphingomonas sp. DMC6. Next base: position 42,840 of record NZ_JBQUYT010000007.1, on the reverse strand, counting down.
GGTGATCTGGCGTTCACCGAGCAGCTTCAGGTCGGTCACGGCGCGCAGCGAGCGACCGATCAGTCGCTGGATTTCCTGGGTGCGGCCCGATTGCTTGCCCTTGGCCGCTTCGCGCTGGCCGCGGGTATGGGTGGCACGGGGCAGCATGCCATATTCGGCGGTGACCCAGCCTTCGCCCTTGCCGCGCAGGAACGGCGGCACCCGCTCTTCGACGCTGGCGGTGACGAGCACGCGGGTGTCGCCGAAGCCGATGAGCACCGAACCTTCGGCATGGCGGGTGAAGTTCGGCGTGATCGTGATGTCCCGCATTTCGTCGGGGGCGCGGCCGGATGGGCGCATACGATATTCTCCTGCAAGGTCAAACCGGGCACCTAGACGGCATAGGCGCGTTTCGCCAGTCTCGTGCGACGGACGAAGGAGCAAGTGGATGCGGGGGAAGTGGCGGTTCGCAGCGTTGGGTCTGGTGCTGGGGGGATGTATTCCGCCCGGTCATCCGCCGCAGGGGACCGTGTCTGCACCGGTGCCGGCGGGGCCTTCGGCCGGGGCAGAGGCTATCCGGTACGAAACCGGCCCCTGCTATGGCCGCTGTCCGGTTTATGCCGTGACCGTGAACCCGGACGGCAGCGGCCTGTTTGAGGGCAAGCGCTTCACCTCCGTCACCGGCACGCGCAGTTTTCGCGCCAGCCCGGCACAAGTTGCTGCCTTCGCCGCGCGGCTGGCGCCTTATCGTCCGGTTAACGGCACGATCCGATATGTGCCGGGCGAGCCGGCATGTCGGACCATCACCACCGACATGCCCAGCGTCGAGGTGCAGTGGATGCGCGGCGGTGGGGCGGGGCAGCATCTTTACTTCTATTTCGGCTGCGATCGTGAACGGCTGCGCGCGATGGCGAGCGCGCTGGGGAACGCGCCGGAGGTCTTGCCCATCCAGGACATGGTCGGCGCGCGGCCTTGAACCCGCCGGGCTGCGCTGCCTAGATACATGCCATCATGATCACCTCGCCGATCCACGAGCTGACCGACCGCGCCCGCGACGTGTTCCGGATCGTCGTGGAGTCGTATCTGGACAATGGCGCGCCGGTCGGCTCGCGCACCATTTCGCGGATTTCGGCGCTCAACCTGTCGCCTGCCTCGATCCGCAATGTGATGCAGGATCTGGAGGAGCTGGGCCTGCTCGCCGCGCCGCACACCAGCGCCGGACGGATGCCAACCGAATCTGGGCTGCGCCTGTTCGTCGACGGGATGATGCAGGCGAACGAGCCATCGGCCGAGGAACGGGCTGCGATCGAATCGCGGGCCGGCACCGGCGGGCCGGTGGAGGACGCGATCGCCAACACTACCGCCGCGCTGTCCGGCCTTTCGGCCTGTGCCGGGCTGGTGCTGGTCCCCAAGGCAGAGACGGTGCTGCGCCAGTTCGGCTTCGTGCCGCTAAGCCGGGACCGCGCGCTGGCGGTGCTGGTGGGCGAGGATGGTTCGGTCGAGAACCGCGTGGTCGAGTTGCCCGGCGGGCTGGATCCCCTGTCGCTGCAGCGCGCCGCCAATTATATGAGCGCGACCCTGGCCGGCCTGACGCTTGCCGAGGCACGCCGCCATGTCGAGCGCGAACTACGCCAGCATCAGGCGGCACTGGATGCCGCTGCCGCCGATCTGGTCGAACGCGGGCTGGCGGTCTGGAGCGAGGATGGCGGCCGCCGGCCGGTGCTGATCGTGCGCGGTCAGGCACGGCTGCTCGATGCCACTGCGGCCGAGGATCTCGATCGTGTACGGCAATTGCTTGACGAACTGGAAGGCAAGGAGGAAATCGCGCGCCTGCTCGACAGCGCACGCGAGGGCGAGGCGACCCGCATCTTTATCGGATCGGAGAACAAGCTGTTCGCCCTGTCGGGCTCATCGGTGATCGCCAAGCCGGTGCGCGCGCTCGACGGGCGCGTGGTGGGGGTGGTCGGCGTGATCGGCCCTACGCGGTTGAACTATGCGCGCGTCGTACCCATGGTGGATTTCACGGCGGCCACATTGGCCCGTTTGCTGGCCTGAAGAACAGGGAACCATGTCAGAAGAAACCGAAAGCAAGACGACCGAAGCCACCGAAGCACAGGCTGTGGAAACCGCCCAGCCCCAGGCTGAGGGAGCGGAACCGGACCAGGTGAGCACGCTGGAGGCGCAGCTCGCCGAGGCCAAGCAGGCGCATCTGTACCTGCAGGCGGAGATGCAGAATTTGCGTCGCCGCACCGAAAAGGAAGTGGCCGACGCGCGCACCTATGCCGCGACCGGCTTTGCCCGTGACATCCTCTCGGTGTCGGATAATCTGTCGCGCGCGTTGCAGGCGATTCCTGCCGAGTTGCGCGAGGACGACAAGCTGAAGGGGCTGGTGACTGGCCTGGAAGCAACCGGCCGGGAGCTGGAATCGGTGTTCGGCCGTCACGGCATTTCGAAGATCGTCGCGCTGGGCGAAACGCTCGACCCGAACAAGCACCAGGCGATGATGGAAATGCCGGTTGCCGACAAGGAGCCCGGCACCGTCGTGCAGGAAATCCAGGCGGGTTATATGATCAAGGACCGCCTGCTCCGCCCCGCACTGGTCGCCGTGGCGAAGAAGCCGGAGTAACGTACTTCCCCTCCCTGAAAGGGAGGGGCAAGGGGTGGGTGCGCGCGTCGGCGCGCTACAAAAGACTCCATCCCTCCGCTTGACCCTTGTCCCGCCGCCGGGCGGCGGCGGACCCACCCCCGGCCCCTCCCTGCGAGCAGGGAGGGGAGCACCTTTAACGACGATAAGCGATGCCATCGGCGTCTCTTTGCTGCTCGTCGCCCAGGCGCTACGTCGCCGGGTGACCTTTCCCCAAAATCTTCCTATCTGGGGATCATGTCGTCCCGCTTTGACTCCGTTCCCAATCGGCGTGCCCTGATCGACCGCCGGGCCGTTGCCGAGCGGCTTGCCGCCATCGAGGCGCCGGATGCGGCGCGGTTGCGCGGGGCGGCGACGGCCGAGCTGAAGGCGGCACTCGATGCCGGCCAGGCGGAAATCGCGCGGCGGCTGGCCGAACATCCCTCGCGGGGGCTGGAAGCTGCGGCGGCGGGCGCGTTCCTGATCGACCAGATCTTGCGGCTGCTCTGGGACTTCACGGTCGAGCGGCTGCATCCCAACCCCAATCCCACGGCCGCCGAGCGGATGACGCTGATTGCGGTGGGAGGCTATGGGCGCGGCGAAATGGCGCCGCAGTCGGACATCGACATCGGCTTTCTCACGCCCTGGAAGGTCACCGGCTGGAGCGAGCAGGTGATCGAATCGATGCTCTATTCGCTGTGGGACATGCGGCTGAAAGTGGGGCATTCGTCGCGTTCGCTAGACGAGATGGTGCGCCAGGCGAAATCGGACGTGACGATCTGCACGGCGCTGCTCGAGGCGCGCTACGTTTGGGGCGATACCGACCTGTATGAAGAGGCGGCGCGTCGCTTCAAGGCCGAAGTACAGCAGGATTCGGCGCGTGGCTTCATCTCCGCCAAGCTCGACGAACGCAATGCCCGCCACAAGAAGATGGGCGACAGCCGCTATGTCGTCGAACCCAATGTGAAGGAAGGCAAGGGCGGCCTGCGCGACCTCCACACGCTCTTCTGGATCGGCAAGTTCGCCTATAATGTCGGCGAACCGGCCGAGCTGGTCGGAGCGGGGTTGCTGACGCCGGCCGAATATCGCCAGTTCCGCCGCGCCGAGAATTTCCTGTGGGCGGTACGCTGCCACCTGCACCTGATCGCGAAACGGCCCGAGGACCGGCTGACCTTCGACGTCCAGCGCGAAATTGCCGAGCGGATGCGCTTCGCCGACCGGCCCGGCATGTCGAAGGTCGAGCGCTTCATGCGCTATTATTTCCTGCAGGCGAAAGTGGTGGGCGACCTCACGGGCGTCTTCCTGGCCCATCTTGACGAGAAATTCGCCGCGCGGGGGCGGCGGTTCGGGTTTCCGGCGCTATGGCGCGGCCGGCGCAAGCTGAAGGGTTTCGTGCTCGATCGCGGCCGGCTGGCGTTGCCCCGCGACGATTTCTTTCACGACGATCCGGTGCGGCTGATCGAGCTGTTCCAGCTTGCCGACCAGCATGAGCTGGAAATTCACCCGCTGGCGATGCGTGCCGCCGCACGCGACGCCAAGCTGGTGGACGATGTCCGTCAGGATCAGCGCGCCAACGCGCTGTTCCTCGACGTGCTGACCTCGCGCCGCGACCCCGAAACGGTGCTGCGCTGGATGAATGAGGCGGGCGTGTTCGGGCGTTTTGTGCCCGATTTCGGCCGCGTCGTCGCGCAGATGCAGTTCGATATGTACCACCATTATACGGTGGACGAACATTCGATCCGCGCGATCGGGCTGCTCAGCCGGATCGAGAAGGGCGAACTGAAGGAAGATCATCCGCTGGCGAGCGGCATATTGGAACATGTCGCATCGCGCCGGGCGCTCTACGTCGCGGTGCTGCTGCACGACATCGCCAAGGGGCGGGGCGGCGACCATTCGGTGCTGGGTGCCGAGGTGGCCGAGCGGCTCTGCCCCCGGCTGGGCCTGACGCCGGGCGAAACGGAAATGGTCGCCTGGCTGGTTCGCTGGCACCTGCTGATGTCGGCGACTGCGTTCAAGCGCGATCTGGCCGACTTCAAGACGATCCTCGATTTCACCGACCAGGTGCAGAGCGCCGAGCGGTTGCGGATGCTGCTGGTGCTAACCATCGTCGACATTCGCGCGGTGGGGCCGGGGGTATGGAACGGCTGGAAACGCCAGCTGCTCGCCAATCTCTATGAGGCGGCCGAGGAAGTGCTGCGGCTCGGCCACAAGCAGAAGGGGCGGGCGGAACGGATCGCCGCCAAGCAGGAAGAGCTGGCCAATATCCTCGGGTGGGGTGCGCCGCGCATGGCTTCACTCAAGCGGCGGCTGACCGAAAGCTACTGGATCGCCGAGCCGATCGACGTGCTGGAGCGCAACGCCCGGATGATCGACGTCGCGCGTGACGCCAGGCTGCATGTCGAGGCGCAGGTCTATCCCGATCGCGGGGCGACGCTGGTAACGGTCTATGCCGCCGACCATCCCGGCCTGTTCTATCGCATCGCCGGGGCGATCCATGTCGCCGGTGGTAACATCATCGACGCGCGGATTCACACCACGCGCGACGGCATGGCGCTCGACAATTTCCTGGTCCAGGATCCGTTCGGCCAGCCGTTCGACGAAGAAGCGCGGCTGAACCGGCTGAAGACGGGGATTGCCGATGCACTGGCGAACCGCGCGCGGCTTTCCGAACGGCTGAAGACCAAGGCGCCGGTGCGGCCGCGGGCCGATGCCTTTTCGGTCGAGGCGAATGTGTTCATCGACAACAAGGCGTCGAACCGCTTCACCGTCATCGAAGTGAATGCGCGCGACCGGCCGGCGCTGCTCTACAGTCTGGCGCACGCGCTGTTCCAGTCGAAGGTGACGATCCATTCGGCGCATGTCGCGACCTATGGCGAACGCGCCGTCGATACCTTCTATCTTACCGATTTGATTGGCGATAAGATCAATTCCGCGTCGCGGTTGAAGACGATCGAGCGGCGGCTGCTGGAAGCCGCGACGGGGGATGACATCGCACAGGCCGCCTGACCAAGGGGGATTGCCATGCCGGTTGTCGGATTGGGCGGTTATTTCTTTCGCGCGCAGGACCCTGAGGCTCTGAAGGCCTGGTATCGCGACATGCTGGGCGTGGGCGGCGGCTGCGGTGTCGATGCGCAAGGCGAATCGAGCCCATGGTTCTGGCACCCGGAGCCGGGTGGCATCGTCTTTCAGCCGTTCAAGGCAGACAGCGACTATTACGCGCGCGACAAGGCGGTGATGCTGAACCTGCGGGTGAGCGATCTGGACGGCTTGATCGAAACCTTGCGCGCCGCCGACATCGAAATCGAGACGCGGGCCGAGTGGGATTCGCCGGAAACCGGCCGTTTCGCCCGCATCCACGATCCGGAAGGCAATCCGATCGAATTGTGGGAGCCGCCGGTCGATTGATCGAATCGGGCGTGCAGGGCCTCTTGTCAGTCTGGCGGTAAATGCTATGATGCATAGCAATAACCGGCAAGACGGGAGAGGTCATGTCTGCAAGCAAAGTTCCGCTGCGCATCGGAGGTGAGACGCGCTCCGCTGCACGCCAGTTCGAACGGCGTAATCCCGTAACTGGCGAAGTCGCGACTCATGCGGCGGCGGCCAGTGTCGAAGATGCGCAGGCGGCCGTCGCCGCCGCGCAGGCCGCCTTCCCCGGCTGGGCCGCCCAAGGCCCCAATGCCCGCCGCGCGCTGCTGACCAAGGCGGCCGCTGCGATGGAAGCGCGCGCCGGCGATTTCGTCGAAGCGATGATGGCGGAGATCGGCGCGACCGAGGGCTGGGCGCGCTTCAACCTGATGCTCGCCGCGTCGATGATCCGCGAGGCTGCCGGTCTCACCACCCAGATCAGCGGCGAAGTGATCCCGTCCGACAAGCCGGGCTGCATCGCGATGGCGGTGCGCGAGCCGGCGGGCGTGGTGCTCTCCATGGCGCCGTGGAATGCGCCGATCATCCTCGCGACCCGCGCCATTGCGGTACCGCTCGCCTGCGGCAACACCGTCGTGCTCAAGGCCAGCGAGCAATGCCCGCGCACCCACGCACTGATCGTCGAGGCGTTCGTAGAGGCCGGCTTCGGTGGCGGCATCGTCAACCTGATCACCAATGCGCCGGAAGATGCCGGCGAAGTCGTCGGCGCGATGATCGACGCGCCAGCGGTGCGCCGGGTGAACTTCACCGGCTCGACCGGGGTGGGCCGGATCATCGCGGTGCGGTGCGCCCAGAACCTCAAGCCGGTGGTGCTCGAACTCGGCGGCAAGGCGCCGCTCATCGTGCTCGACGATGCCGATCTCGACGAGGCGGTGAAGGCCGCCGCATTCGGCGCCTTCATGAATCAGGGTCAGATATGCATGTCGACCGAGCGGATCATCGTCGTCGATGCGGTGGCCGATGCGTTTGTCGAGAAGTTCCGGGCGAAGGTGGCGACCATGGCGGTCGGCGATCCGCGCGAGGGCAAGACCCCGCTTGGCGCGGTGGTCGACACCAGGACCGTGGCGCATGTGCAAAGCCTGATCGACGATGCCGTCGCGCAGGGCGCGGTGCTGGTGAATGGCGGCGCGGCGCACGGCGTGCTGATGCCCGCCCATGTCGTCGACAAGGTGAGGCCCGACATGAAGCTGTTCCGCGACGAAAGCTTCGGCCCGGTGGTCGGCGTGATCCGCGCGCGCGACGAAGCGCATGCGATCGAACTTGCCAACGACACCGAATATGGCCTGTCCGCCTCGGTCTTCACCCGCGATGCCGCGCGCGGACTGCGCGTTGCGCGGCAGGTCCAGTCGGGCATCTGCCACGTCAACGGGCCGACGGTGCATGACGAAGCGCAGATGCCGTTCGGCGGCGTCAAGGCGTCGGGCTATGGCAAGTTCGGCGGCAAGGCGGGGATCGAGAGCTTCACCGAACTGCGCTGGATCACGCTGGAAACCCAGCCCGGCCACTATCCCATCTGATCTGAACACCCTGGCCGCGCCGGGGGTGCGGCTCCCCAAGGAGTTATTGCAATGACCGATCCGATCCAAACCGCCACTGTCGCCTATGACGTCGTCGACGGCATCGCCTGGGTGCGCTTCAACCGCCCGGACAAGCGCAACTGCATGTCGCCGCGCCTCAACCGCCGGATGGTGGAAGTGCTCGACGAGCTCGAATATCGCGACGATGTCGGCGTGCTGGTGCTGAGCGGCGAGGGCACCGCCTGGTCGGCGGGCATGGATCTGAAGGAATATTTCCGCGAGAACGAACAGATCGGCCTGGGCGCCACCCGCAAGGCGCAGCGCGAGGCCTATACCTGGTGGCGCCGCCTGCGCTGGTATCACAAGCCGACGATCGCGATGGTCAATGGCTGGTGCTTCGGCGGCGGCTATGGCCCGCTGTTCGCCTGCGACCTCGCCTTCGCGGCGGAAGAGGCGCAGTTCGGCCTGTCCGAAATCAACTGGGGCATCCTGCCCGGCGGCGGCGCGTCGAAGGTGATCGCCGAGCTGACCGGCTTTCGCAACGCGATGTACCACGCGATGATGGGCGAGAATGTCAGCGGCAAAAAGGCCGCCGAATGGGGCCTGGTCAACGAAGCGGTGCCGCTCGACGGGCTGAAGGCACGGGTCGAGGAAGTGGCCAAGGTGCTGCTCCAGAAGAACCCGGTGGCGCTGAAGGCGACGAAGGACGCCATCCGCCGCGTGCGCGAAATGACCTACGACAATGCCGAGGATTATCTGATCCGCGCGCAGGAAGCGGCCAACAGCTTCGACAATGAAGGCCGCAAGGAAGGCATCAAGCAGTTCATTGACGACAAGACGTACAAGCCGGGCCTCGGCGCGTACGACAAGTCGAAGCAGAACGCCTGAGCCAGGGAGCGGCACCGATGACCGTCGATACGCTCGCCCCGCCGGCGACCGGCCTTGCGCTCGACCGGCTGTTGCGGCCGAAATCGGTCGTGATCGTCGGCGCCTCGGACAAGCCCGGGGCGCTCGGCGCCTCGGTGCTCGCCAATCTCGAGCGCAACGGCTTTGCCGGCGACATCCACCTGATCAACCCGAAGCGCGAAACGATCGGCGGCCGGCCCTGTTTGCCGTCGGTAGAGGCGCTGCCGGAGGGGGTGGATGCTGCAGTTCTCGCCATTCCGCGCGCCGGGGTGGTGGACACGATCCGCGCCCTCGCCGCGCGCAAGGTGGGTGCGGCGATCGTGTTTTCGGCCGGTTTCGCCGAAGGCGGCGAGCAGGGCCTGGCCGACCAGCGCGAGATTGCCCGCATCGCCGCCGAGGCGGGGATGGTGATCGAGGGGCCGAACTGTCTGGGCCTGGTCAATTATGTCGAGCGGGTGCCGCTAACCTTTGTCGAGACGACGGTGCCGGAGCGCGGCCCGGGCGCGGGCGTGGGCATCGTCTCGCAGAGCGGGGCGATGGCGGCCGTACTGGCGACGATGCTGCTCAGCCGCGACCTGCCGGTGACGCTGTCGGTATCGACCGGCAACGAGGCGGCGAGCGGCGTCGAGGATTATGTCGATTATTGCGTGGCCGATCCCAACACGCAGGTGATCGCGATGATCGTCGAGCAGTTCCGCAAGCCGCAGCGCTTCCTGGAGGCGGCGCGCAAGGCGCGGGCGGCGGGCAAGCTCGTCGTGCTGCTCCACCCCGGCAAGAGCAGCGCCGCGCGCGAATCGGCTGCGACGCACACCGGCGCGATGGCCGGCGACTATCAGTTGATGCGGGTGATGGTGGAGCGTGCCGGCGTGGTGTTCGCCGAAACGCTGGAGGAACTGGGCGACATCACCGAGATCGCCGCCCGCTGCCCGGCGCTGCCCGGCGGCGGCACCGCGGTGCTGGGCGAATCGGGCGCGTTCAAGGCGCTGACGCTCGATCTGTGCGAGGAACTGGGCGTCGCGCTGCCGGCGCTGGATGACGTCAACGCACCCGCCTTGCGCGCGGCGATGCCGGACTTTGTCGGCGTCAGCAATCCGCTCGACATTACCGCGCAGGGGCTGGTCGAGCCCGACATGTATTACCGGCTGCTCAAGGCGCTGGGGGCGGACGATCGTTTTGGCTGCGTCGTTGCCGGCATCATCCTCACCGATCCGGCCACCGTCGCGATCAAGCTGCCGCCGATCCTGCGCGCGGTGGAAGAAGCGCCGATCACCAAGCCGCTGATCTTCACCGGGCTGGACGAAGGCGCGCCGCTGGGGGCCGAAAACATCGCCCGGCTGCGCGCGGCGGGGGTGCCGTGCTTCGCCTCCACCGAGCGCGTGTTCCGCGCCATTGCACGGCTGTCGCGCCATGCCGCGCGGGACTTCACCAGCGCTGACGCTGCGCCGCTCGCCTGTGAGGGCCTGCCGCTCGGCGGGGTGGTGCCCGAATATCGCGCCAAGGCAGTGCTCGGTCCACTCGGCTTGCCGTTTCCCAAGGGCGGCTTTGCCCGCACGGTGGACGAGGCGGTGCAGGTTGCCGCGACCATCGGCTATCCGGTGGTGCTCAAGGCGCAGTCCGCCGAACTCAGCCACAAGAGCGATGCCGGCGGCGTGGTGCTGAACCTTGCCGACGACGCGGCGGTGCGCGCGGGCTGGGACAAGATGCACGCGGATGTCGCCGCCTATCGCCCCGGCCTGACGCTCGACGGCGTGCTGGTGGAAGCCATGGGCAAGCGCGGCGTCGAGCTGATCGTCGGTGCCAAGCGCGATCCGGAATGGGGGCCGGTGATCCTGGCCGGCTTTGGCGGTGTCACGGCCGAAATCCTGCAGGATGTGCGGCTGCTGCCGTGCGACCTTACCATCGACGCAATCGAGCGCGAGCTGCACCTGCTGAAGAGCGCGGCGATCCTGCGCGGCTGGCGCGGCGCGCCCGCGCTGGACGTGCCGGCCGTGGCGGAACTCATCGCCAGGCTGGCGCGGGTGCTGCTTGCCGAACCGTCGATCCGTGAGGTGGACCTGAACCCGGTGGTCGTCCATCCTCGTGGCGAGGGCGTGGTGGCGCTGGATGCATTGATGCTGACGGCGCCTGCGGGCGCCTGACACGAGGCGCGCGAAGCGCCCGAGGGAGAGGTTGGATGAATGAATCGGCGGCCGTGCTGAAACGGCTGGACACGGCGCCGCTCAGCCGCGTCCAGATACTGGCGATCCTGTTGTGCGTGCTGCTCAACGCGCTCGACGGGTTCGACGTGCTGGCGATCAGCTTCGCTTCGCCCGGCATCGCCGCCGAATGGCATATCGACCGCGCGGCGCTGGGGCTGGTGCTGTCGATGGAGCTGATCGGCATGGCGCTGGGCTCGGTTGCGCTGGGTGCGCTCGCCGACCGGATCGGCCGGCGCCCGGCGATCTTGCTTTGCCTCGTCATCATGGCGACGGGGATGCTGGCGGCAGTGACAGCGCGCGACGTGGTGATGCTGTCTGCCTTTCGCCTGTTCACCGGCCTCGGCATCGGCGGGATGCTCGCCTGCACCAACGCGATGGTGGCCGAACTCGCCAATGCCCGCACGCGCAGCCTGGCGGTGGGCGTGATGGCGTCGGGCTATCCGGTGGGCGCGATTCTCGGCGGGTCGATCGCGTCGGCGCTGCTGGTGTCGGGCGACTGGCGCCATGTGTTTCTGTTCGGCGCGATAGCGACCGGGGTGTGCCTGCCGCTCACCTGGGCCTTGTTGCCCGAATCGATCCGTTATCTGGTGCAGCGCCAGCCACGGGACGCACTGGCCCGCGCCAACCGCATTCTCGCCCGCATGGGGCAGGCGCCTGTGCCTGCCCTGCCCGATCGAGCGGAGGGTGTGCCGTCGCTGCCGCTTGCAGCGCTGTTCGCGCCGGGGCTGATGCGCACCACGCTGCTGCTGACGCTCGCCTATTTCTGCCACATCATGACCTTCTACTTCATCCTGAAATGGATTCCGAAGCTGGTGGTCGACATGGGCTATCCCGCTTCGCAGGCGGGTGGCGTGCTGGTCTGGGCCAATGTCGGCGGGCTGTGCGGGGCGTTGCTGCTGAGCGCGCTGAGCTGGCGGGTGCCGTTGCGGCCGCTGCTGGTGGCGGCACTGTCGGCGGCGACGGTCGCGGTAACGCTGTTCGGGCAGGGCCAGCATGGTCTGGCGGGTCTGGCGCTCGTCGCCGCCATCGCCGGATCGTGCACCAATGCCGGCGTAGTCGGCATGTATTCGCTGATCGCGCAGAGCTTTCCAACCGCGACGCGCGGCGCCGGCACGGGCTTTGTGATCGGAGTCGGGCGCGGCGGCGCGGCGCTGGGGCCGATCGTTGCCGGGCTGTTGTTCCAGATGAATCTGGGGCTGCCGGTGGTGGCATTCGTGATGGCGCTGGGCTCGGCAGTGGCGGCGGTTGCGCTGCTTGGATTGCGGATGCCGGCGCGCCCGCGCTAATCGGCGGCATGATCAGGATCGAGCCTGCGTCGGCGGAAGATTGTGCTGCGGTGGTCGCGCTATGGCAGGCGGCGGGGCTGACCCGCCCGTGGAACGACCCCGAGGCAGATTTCCTCCGCGCGGTTGCAGGCGAGCAGTCGGCGGTGCTGTTGTGCCGCGATGGCGACACCCTGCTGGGCAGCGCGATGGTGGGCGATGACGGCCATCGCGGCTGGGTCTATTATCTGGCGGTGGCAGAGGCCGCGCGCGGGCAGGGCCACGGCCGCGCGCTGATGGCGGCCGCCGAATCCTGGCTGCGCGCGCGGGGCTGTCCCAAGCTGCAGCTGATGGTCCGCGAAGGCAATGATGCGGCGATCGGTTTCTATCACGCGCTGGGGCTGGAGCCGCAGCCGGTTGTGACGCTCGGCCATTTCCTGCACTAGGGCAGGCATGACGACAGCACTCTGCGCCATCAAGAATTGCGAGCAATGTTTTTCATTACAAGCAGTCGCCGCCTCTGCGAGTAATTGAAAATGAGGGGGTGTTTCGTCTCAGTCCCTCGCCCGGACCGGATAATCCCTGAAGATTTGGCGCAATGCGTTTGCGGCAGCGGAGAGCCGATGGTCGATCGGAACTTCGAAGCCGATTGCGCCAAGATCGGCATTCGGGTCCGCTTCCGGCAGCGCTGCCTGAAGGGAAAGCGCAATCCGCATCACGCCGTTGGGCGCTACCTCAAAGTCGATGTGAGGTTCGGTGAAACCGCAGAACGTGTTTTCAGTTTGGCCGGCGGCTACGGCGTCGAGCCAATCAGCGAGATGTCGCACCTCGAAGGTTGTGAGACAGGCGTCGCGAAATCGCCAACGCTTCCCATCAACTTCTGCATCGCCAACGACGATCAGCCAGTTCGAGTCCCACTCGTCGTCCACGATTTCCGGGAATTGGTAGCGTTCAACGCTGAGGCTGAGAGATCCGGAGGGGCCGTCGAAGCGTACCCGTGGTTCGCTGGTCATGCAGTCCAGCATAGACCAAGCGGCGTAGTGGGCGCCACCGGCTGCGATGCAAATCACTGAGTTCGGTACGAACCAAGGGAGATCGGAATGGCGCTAGCACTCTACGGCATCAAGAATTGCGACACGATGAAGAAGGCGCGCGCCTGGCTGGATGCCAATGCGATCGCCTATGTCTTCCACGACTATAAGGTGGAAGGTGTCGACCCCGCGCGGCTGGCGCAGTGGATCGAGGCCGAGGGTTGGGAAGTGTTGCTCAATCGTGCGGGCACCACATTTCGCAAGCTTCCCGATGCCGAAAAAGCAGGACTGGATTCGGCAAAAGCCACAGCGTTGATGATTACCCAGCCGTCGATGATCAAGCGGCCCGTGCTCGAATATCCGGGCGGCATTCTGGTCGGATTCGCGCCGGAACGCTATGCGCGCGGGTTACTCTGATTGCCGATAAACGCCGGATTTCTGGCCAGACCTACGTTTTTATCCTAAATTAACGTCATTGAACCCAGAAATTATTGGGGTTGCATGGCGTCTTATATTCGACAGAGGCCTGCCGGCTGGTTCCGGAGCGTGGCGAGCTTGCTTCTGCTGTGGAGTCTGGTCGGCTGCATCGCATTCTACCAGCATGTCATGTTCGATCCGCACACGGCGGTGGCGGCTTCGGCATGGGAGCGGCAGTTTCATCAGGAGTTGCCGGTCTGGTTCAGCTATGACTTTGCCATTGCCGTGGGGGCGGCGCTGTGGGGATCGGTGGCGATGCTGCGACGGTCGCGCATGGCCAATATCCTCTACATCGTCTCGCTTGCGGCGGTGGTCGTCCAGTTCGGCTATACGCTCGGCTTCACCGGCGTGATCGGCGAAAAGGGGCTGCTGAAGGCTGCTGCGATCCCCGTTTCCACCCTCGCGATCGGCGCCTTTCAGATCTGGCTGGCAGGATTTGCGACGCGGCGGGGCTGGATCCTCTGATCTGAGTCCGCTGGCGAGCGGCCTGCGAACCCGCTAGAGCGCTGCCATGTCGCACTTCACGCTCGATACCGCCACCAGCCGCGCCAATCCCACCCCCGCGCCGATGAAGCGCGTGACGGTGCCGGCTATCCGCAAGCGCAAGGGTGGCGAGCCGATCGTGATGCTGACCGCCTATACGGTGCGCATGGCGCAGTTGATGGACGCGCATTGCGACATGCTGCTGGTCGGCGATAGCCTGGGCCAGGTGATCTACGGCTTGCCCTCCACGGTGCCGGTGACGCTGGAGATGATGGCCGCGCACGGCGCTGCCGTGGTGCGTGGCAGCTATCACGCCATGGTGGTGATCGACATGCCGTTCGGCAGCTATGAAGCTTCCCCCGAACAGGCCTTTGCCAGCGCGGCGCGGTTGCTCAAGGAGACGGGCGCGGCGGCGGTGAAGCTGGAGGGCGGGGCGGCGATGGCGCCGACGGTCCGCTTCCTCAACGAGCGCGGCATTCCGGTCGTCGCCCATATCGGCCTGACGCCGCAGGCGATCAATGTGCTGGGCAGCTACGCCGCGCGCGGCCGCAGCGATGCCGAGCGCGAAAAGCTGGTCGGCGATGCGGTGGCGATGGACGAGGCGGGAGCCTTTGCGATTGTCGTCGAAGGCGTGGTCGAACCGATCGCCGTCGAGATCACGCAGAAGGTCGCTTGCCCCACCATCGGCATCGGCGCGTCGGCGCAGTGTGATGGTCAGGTGCTGGTGGCGGAAGACATGCTGGGCCTGTTCGAGCGCACCGCCCGGTTCGTGAAGCGTTATGATGATATGGCCGGCCGCATTTCCGCCGCGGTTGAAACCTATGCCGCCGAGGTGCGCTCCCGGGCCTTTCCGGGGGCGGAACAGGTCTATGCGGCGCGCGATTGACGGGGTAACCCGGCTTTCCCTTCCTCCACGGCGTGGCTAAGGTCCGCGCCCGCACGAGACCCATGGAGTAGATTTTGGCGCTTCCTCCTTCCGGCACCACCGACGAGGCTTTTCTTCGCGAAGTCGACGAAGAATATCGCCGCGACCAGATGCTGTCGCTCTGGCAGCGCTACGGGCGGCTGATCATTCTGGGCGTGGTCCTGTTCCTGGCTGCCGTCGCGGGCTGGCTGTTCTGGCAGCATCAGAACGCCGCGAACGAAGAGAAGCGCGGCGAAGCGTTCGACGCAGCGCTGCAGCTCGTCATTAGCAACCAGCCGTCTCAGGCGGAGCCGGCGCTCGACAAGGTCGCGCAGGGCGGCGACGACGGCTATACCGGCATGGCGCGGATCACGCTGGGCAATCTGCTGCTCGCGCGGAACGACAAGACCGGCGCTGCTGCGAAGTTCGCCCAGGTCGCCAACGATGCGCATCTCGATCAGGCGATGCGCGATCTGGCACTGGTGCGTCAGACCCAGGCGGAATTCGACACGCTGGCGCCGGACACGGTCGTCCAGCGCCTCAATATCTATGCCAACCCCGAATCGCCCTGGTTCGGTACGGCCGGCGAGATGGTCGCCGCCGCCTATCTCAAGGCAGGCAAGCGCGAGCAGGCCATCCGTCTCTACAGCCAGATCGGCCAGGCAGGCGAGCGCGTGCCCGAATCGATCCGCCAGCGCGCCGCCGACCTGGCGAAGGTGCTTTCGGCCGCCCCCGCGGCGACCCAGACGCAGGAAAAGAAATCCAAATGAAGTATAAGGTGAGGGTTACGGCAGCCCTGACGGCGCTGGCGCTGGTAAGCGGCTGCGGCGTCTTCAAGGGCGGCAGCGGCGGTCACAAGACCCCTGTGCTCGGCGAGCGCGTGCCCATTCTGGTGACCGAGAACGACGTCGAGTCGGACAAGACGCTGGCGCAGGTGGAAGTGCTGCTGCCGGCAGCGGAGGTCAACGATAGCTGGACACAGCCCGGTGGCAACGCCGCCAAGTCGATGGGGCATCTGGCACTGGGCGATTCGCTCTCGCGCGTATGGTCGAAGCAGATCGCCAAGACTTCGCCGAAGGAACGTCTGGCGGCATCGCCGGTGGTGGCCGGCAACCGGCTTTATGTGATCGACACCGACGGTCGGGTCCATGCGCTCGCCGCCGACACCGGTGCGGAAATCTGGGTGGTCGCAACGTCCAACCAGAAGCGCAATCGCTCGGCACTGTTCGGCGGCGGCGTCAGCGTCGAAGGCGAGAAGGTGTTCGCCTCGAACGGGCTGGGCGAAGTGGTCGCGCTCAACGCCAGCAACGGCAGTGAGCTGTGGCGCGCGCATCCGGGCGGCCCGCTGCGCGGTGCGCCCACGCTCGCCAACGGCAATGTCTATGTGGTGACGCAGGACAACCAGTTGTTCGCGCTTACCCAGGAAAAGGGCGAGGTGTCCTGGACCTCGACCGCCAGCCTCGAATCGCAGGGCGTGTTCGGTGTGGCGGCACCCGCTTCGGCCCAGGGCACGGTGATCGCCGGCTTCTCGTCGGGCGAGCTCAACGCCTATCGCTATGAAAACGGCCTGTCGCTGTGGGGCGACGTGCTCACGCGCTCGAGCATGTCGACCTCGGTGTCGTCGCTCACCGATATCGATGCGGAGCCGGTAATCGATCAGGGCCGTGTCTATGCGCTGGGCGAGGGTGGCCGCATGGTCGCAATCGACATCACCAGCGGCTCGACGCTGTGGGAACAGACGATCGGCGGCATTTCTCCGCCCTGGGCGGTCGGCGAATGGCTGTTCGTCGTGACCGATGACGCGCGTTTGCTCTGCCTCTCGCGTAGCAGCGGCAAGGCGCGCTGGATCGTCCAGCTTCAGCGCTACAAGAAGCCCAAAAAGGTCAGCAATCCGATTTCCTGGACCGGCCCGGTGGCGGCCGGCGGGCGGTTGCTGCTCGTCAATTCGCGCGGGCAGATCGTGTCGGTGTCGCCCAAGGACGGCAGCATCCTGTCGACCATGGAGACCAAGGATCCGATCAGCCTGCAGCCGGTTGTGGTGAACAACATGCTGTACGTGCTGGACAACAAGGGGCGGCTGACCGCCTATAAATGATCGATCGCCGCCTGCCCCGGACAGGGCGGGCGGCAGTCTGGCGACGGTGCCGGGGCGGCCGATCGGGCCTGCCCCGGCCCGTTGCGTTTTGGGGCGGGCTTTTCTGTCGCCTCTACCGTGATAAGAGTTTCGCCATGCCGCTTCCCACCGTCGCCATTATCGGACGCCCCAATGTCGGCAAGTCGACGCTGTTCAACCGGCTGGTCGGCAAGCGCCTTGCGCTGGTCGACGATCAGCCGGGCGTGACCCGCGACCGCCGCGAAGGCGAGGCGACGCTGCTCGGGCTGGAGTTCCGGGTGATCGACACCGCCGGCTATGAGGACGAGGACGCCGCGACGCTGCCCGGCCGGATGCGCGCGCAGACCGAAGCGGCGGTGCGCGAGGCGGACGTGTCGCTGTTCCTGATCGACGCGCGCGCCGGCGTGACCCCGCTCGACGAGGAAATTGCCCGCT
Source organism: Sphingomonas sp. DMC6 (assembly GCF_056314225.1). Taxonomy (NCBI): domain Bacteria; kingdom Pseudomonadati; phylum Pseudomonadota; class Alphaproteobacteria; order Sphingomonadales; family Sphingomonadaceae; genus Sphingomonas; species Sphingomonas sp. DMC6. The sequence continues at coordinate 25,489 of NZ_JBQUYT010000007.1, read as the reverse complement.
GGCTGCGCTCCACCGACCGGCCCGTGGTGCTCGTCGCCAACAAGGCCGAGGGCCGTGCCGGTGAGGCCGGGGTACTGGAGGCGATGGCTTTGGGCATGGGGGAGCCCGTGCAGCTCTCCGCCGAACATGGCGAGGGCATTGCCGATCTGTTCGAGGCGCTGCTGCCGCATGTCGAGCGCGACGAGGAAGAGGTCGAGGAAGACCTCGACAACCCCGACGCGCCGCTCAAGCTGGCGATTGTCGGCCGTCCGAATGCGGGCAAATCCACCCTGGTCAACCGCCTGCTCGGCGAGGACCGGATGATCACCGGGCCGGAAGCCGGCATCACCCGCGATTCGATCGCGATCGACTGGGAATGGGAAGGCCGCGCCGTCCGGCTGATCGACACGGCCGGGCTGCGCAAGCGTGCCCGCGTCGAAGAGAAGCTGGAAAAGCTGTCGGTCGCCGATACACTGCGCTCGATCGATTTTGCCGAAGTGGTGGTGCTGCTGCTCGATGCGACGCGCGGCCTGGAGGTGCAGGATCTGAAGATCGCCGATCGCGTGCTGCAGGAAGGCCGCGCACTGATCATCGCGCTCAACAAATGGGACGTGGCGGAGAATGCCTCCAGCCTGTTCAACGGGGTGAAGGCAGCACTGGACGAAGGGCTGGCGCAGGTGAAGGGCGTTCCGCTGCTCACCGTGTCGGCGGCAACCGGCAAGGGGCTCGACGTGCTGATCCGCGTGGCGTTCGAGACGCGCGAAGCCTGGTCGCGCCGCGTATCCACGGGCCAGCTTAACCGATGGTTCGAACGCGCGATTGAGGCCAATCCGCCGCCCGCGCCCGGCGGCAAGCGGATCAAGCCGCGCTATGTCACGCAGAACAAGACCCGCCCGCCCAGTTTCGTGCTGTTCGGCACGCGCGTCGACCTGCTGCCGACCAGCTACCAGCGCTATCTGATCAACGGCCTGCGCCGCGAATTCGATTTCGGGGCGGTGCCGGTGCGGTTGACCTTGCGCGCCCCGAAAAATCCGTTCGACCGGAACAAGGAATAATCCGGAGGCGGTCAAAGCAGGTCGTATCAACAGCCTGTTTACTGCTGCCCGCTAAGGATGCCGGCCAAAACCGCGTGGATACGGGTGGGACGGGCATGGACTTGACGAACGGTGAGCCGCTGGTGGACTGGGCTGCGTTCGCGCAGGCGCGTGCGCAACTTGGGGCCAATTTCGTTCGCATCCTCGGCTATTTCCGCGAGGATGGCGTAAAATCGCTGATGCGGATCGAAGAAGCGATGCGCGCCAACAATGCCGCATCGATGGTGATTCCGGCGCACACGTTGAAGGGGGAGGCCCGCCAGTTCGGCGCGCATGTGCTCGGCGACCTTGCCGAAACCATCGAGATGACGGCGCGCGCCTGTGTCGAACGGCACGAAACTCCCAGCGATGCGCTAGAATATGTCGTTCAACTGCGTCCGATGTTCGAAACAACGCTGACCATGCTGGAACGCGAGGCCAATCCGCTGGCAGTACGCCGTCCGGCAGGTTTCGGCAAACGGGCGGCGCCAAACTGACATCAGTTGCGTGAGCGGGACATGCCAGCGCAAGCTGGCATGTCCCGCAGTAGCGCTGTTCCGTTTTTCGCCCGGTCGCCGGATACCCCAGCTTCCGCTGGGGTGACGGCTGGCGAATAGGGCTCCAACGCGCGGATGAGTCGACGCGGCTTGGTATCAGTCCGCCTCGGCTGCCTTGCTGTTGAGCTGGATGTAGTTTTCCAGGCCCATCCGGCTGATCATGTCGAATTGACGCTCCAGCGTGTCGACATGCTCTTCCTCGCTCTCCAGAATCTCGACGAAAAGTTCGCGGCTGACAAAGTCGCGGACGGTTTCGCAATGCTGGACGGCGTCGCGCAGCACGGCGATCGCTTCCATTTCCAGCGCAAGATCGGAGCGCAGGATTTCCTCGACCGTCTCGCCGATGCGCAGCCGGCCGAGCAGCTGGAAATTGGGCAGCCCCTCCAGAAACAGGATGCGCTCCGCCAGCTTGTCGGCATGCTTCATCTCGTCGATCGATTCGTGCCGCTCAAACTCGGCAAGCTTGTGGACGCCCCAATTGTCGAGCATCCGATAATGCAGCCAATATTGGTTGATCGCGGTCAGTTCGTTCCTGAGAACTTCGTTCAGATACTCGAGAACCTTGGTATCGCCCTTCATGCTCGGCAACTCCCTTCGCGGAAGGCGCCTAGCGCGAACGGGAAGATAAAAAAACCGCAGAAATGCGCACGCCTTTACTTGCGACTGTCACGCAGCCGCACGTTCCTCAGCGATGATGGCGCGGGCGAAGGGGACGCATTGGCCGCATTTAGCCTGGCACCCCAGCGCACGATAGGCCTGACAGGCGCTCTGCGCGCCGCCGCGCGCGGCTTCGCGCACATCCCGTTCCCGAAGAGCATTGCAGACGCAGACGACCATCACATCCCTCGCAACTCGCGAATCGGAATGTAGGGCTAATGCGACTGATTTGCAAGGTGGCGGCGGAAGGGTTGCAGGCGGCCCCGCGCCAGGCTGCGCCACAGCCATTCCATCGGCCCGTAGCGGAAATGGCGCAGCCACGGTGCCGACCACAGCAGTATCAGCGCCCAGACGGCAAGGACGACGGGATAGAGCTGCCAGCGCGACAGCCGGCCGAACCAGCCCAGACCATAGCCGTCGAACAGCAGCACGCAGAGCAGGCTGGTGGCGAGATAGTTGGAAAATGCCATGCGCCCTACGGCTGCCAGCCGGTTGCTCAGCCAGCTGCCGGGCTGCGTGAGCAGCAGGATCAGGCAGGCCCAGCCGAGGATCATCGCCGGCCGCACCAGACCCGGCAATGTCACGGCGTCCAGCACCACTGCCGGCAGGCGGAATTCCGCGCGCACCAGGTCCAGCGCCAGCACGGCATAGACTGGCACCGCCACGGCCCAACTCCGCATCCACCAGCGGCGATAGCGTTCGCGCGTCCATTTGCCGGCCAGCAAGCCGCTTTTCAGCGCCGCCATGCCAAACAGCATATAGGCGAGGGTTTCCCAGCCGAAGAGCATCAGCATCGAGAGCGGGCTGAACCGGTACTCGGCGAAACGCTGTGCCACCAACGTGGCATAGTTGCTCCGATGGACGGCGATTTCTGTGGCAATCCGGTCCGGCGGCGGGGTTCCGAAGGCCTGGACCAGTTCGGCGAGCTGGCGGGCGCTGCCGGGCATGGGGTGGGTGGAAAGCTGCCATGCCGAATGGGCGATAGTGCCGAACAGAAATACGCTCACCACCACCAGCGAGCCGCCCAATGCCACCAGCCGGGCCACCGGCAGGCGACGCAACGGATAGGCGATCATGCCGACCAGCGCATAATGGGCGAGAATGTCGCCGTGCCAGACCAGCCACAGGTGCGCGAGACCGAACAGCAGCAGCCAGCCCATGCGCGAATAGTGCGCCACGGCGGGATTGCGACCGGCGGCCTGCGCCGAATCGGCCACGATCAGCATCGATGCGCCGAACAGGAACGAGAACAGCCCCCGCATCCGGCTATCGAAGAACAGGAAATTGATCAGATAGGCGACCAGATCGGCGCCGTGCCAGCCGCCATAGGCACGCGGGTTGAAATAGGCGGCCTCGGGCAGGGCAAAGCCGACGATATTGAGCAGCAGGATGCCGAGAACCGCGGTGCCGCGCACGATGTCCAGCGAGGGGAGGCGATTGGCAGGTGCAAATGTCACAAGCCGGCGCTTACAGCCAGCTTGCAACCTCTTCTATCGGCTTTTTGTGCAGCACCGCGGAAGGCAGCGTGGCGTCCGCTGCCGGATGCCCGACAACCACCAGCATCAGCGGCTTTTCCGAAGCAGGCCGCCGGCAGACGCGGTTCAGGAAACCCGCAGGGTCGGGCGTATGGACAAGGGTGGCCAGCCCCGCCTGGTGGAGCGCCGTCAGTAACAGCCCGCAGGCAATGCCTACGCTTTCGGTGACGAACGGGTGGGGCGTCAGGTCTTTACCATTTGCGCGGGTCTGGCCGAACGCGACGATCAGCCAGGGGGCGGTCTCCAGATACGCCTTGTCTGGCCCTCCGCCAAAGGAGCGAAGCGTGCCCAGCCATTCTGCGCTGCGGCTGCTGCCATAGAAACGCCGTTCCTCTTCCTCGAATGCCACACGGATTGCTGTCTTGGCGCCGGGGGAGGAAATAGCGCAGAAATGCCAGGGCTGGCGGTTGGCGCCGCTGGGCGCGCTGGCGGCGGCGGTAATGGCCGCCTCGATCACCTGGCGCGGGACCGGTGCGTCGGAGAAGTCGCGACAGCTATGTCGAGACGCCATGGCATCGCGAAACGTTTCCGCCCGGGCAATGCGCTCGGCGTCCGACATATCCGGATAGGGGAGCCAGGGAACGGGGTGCGATGGGGGCATCATTTTTTCCGAACGGGATGTTGCGATCGCCGCCTACACCGTCGATTCTGGATTTTCCCCTAGCACGGCCGGATTAGTACCGTCGATTTGGTATTATTCCCGGAGTTCCTTGCGGATAACCAGTTTGAGCGCGGACCAGATCGGGTCCACTGCGCAAACCTTTGTATCCACTAGCCCGATCGGCAAAGCGACTGCGCGGACCACATCTTCGGTCACGTCAGTTGGTTGTTTTGCAGCCTTTTTTGGCCACGATACCCATATGAAACCGTTGATCGCAAGCAGCGCGCGCAGGGCCTTCAGTTCGCGTTCCAGATGGTCTCGTTCGGTGACGAACAGATGCGCGCCCTGCAACCCGTCGGAGGCGCAGGGCTGTTCCTCCAACACCATCCGTTCCGGATCTATCTCTGCGCGGACGCTGTCCGGCATATTGTGAAACCAGACGCGCATGCCCGGCTTCAGGCCCAGCTTGTCGGCCAGTGGCGTAGCCGAATAACCTGTGGTCATCATGGCGGCCTCCCTGGTGCGCGAGTCTAGTGCATCGCACGGCTGCCGGCCAATATCCTTGATGTAGGTCAGTCTGCCGGGCGACGGTGCTCCGCCCAGGGTGGCGTCGCGATCGCGGCGATGGTGATGCCGCTCAGGCGCAGCGCCGTGCCGGGGTTTGCCGGCGCGATCTGCATGTTGGCGCCCAACTGTCCGGCCAGGCTGCGCGCGATCCGCAGGCCCAGGCTGTCGACATGCGCGGAATCGAAGTCGGGCGGCAGTCCCGCGCCGTCGTCTTCGATGCTGAGCGCGAGCCCCTGGAGACCACGATCCAGCCGGACCATGATGGTGCCCTGCTCGCGCTGGGCAAAGCCATGTTCGATGGCGTTCGCCACGCCCTCCGCCACGATCAGCGCCAGCGGAATGGCGCTGTCGGGCGGCAGCGACAGACCGGTATCGGCAGTGACGATATGGTGGATGCCGGGCTTGCCGCTCGCTTCGGCCAGGTCACGGACCAGCTCGGTAACAAAGGCGTCGAGCGGCACCTGCTCGCCATGCGTGCCATAGAGCTGGCGCTGGATCCGCCCGATCAGCTGCAGCTTGGCAGCGGCGTCGCTCAACGCCCGCTGGCCATCGCCTTCCGGCAGGCTGCGCTTCTGCAGCGTGAGCATGGCGCCCACCATTTGCAGATTGTTCGAAACACGGTGCTGGAGCTCGTGGAACAGCAATTCCGTTCGGTGGGCCAGCGCGGCACTTCGTTCCCGCTCGGCCGCCAGACGGCCATTGGCCAGTTGCATCCAGTGCACCAGCAGAATGTCGACGGTGACCACGCCCGCATAGAAAAGCAGCGCCACCGCCGTGTTGCGGCCGATCTGGAAGCTGCGCCCAGGCGGGATGAAAAAATACCAGGCGAGCAAGCCGCACAGCACCGCCGCCACGGCGCCGGGCCAGCGTCCGAACAGGAAGGACGACAGAATGACCGCGGGGAAGAAGGTTAGATACGGAAAGCCCGGCGGAAAGAACGGGTCGAGCACCAGCCGCAGCCACCACGCCAGCCCGCACAGCAGAACCGTGATCGTATAGGCGGCCCACCGCCGCTCTGTCAGCAGCGGCAGCCGCTCGAGTGTCTGGTCCAGCGGCTTCATTCGCCTGCACGTCTCGTCCGCGGCCACGGAAAGCGGCGTGGCTTCCCGCCTTAGGGAAGCTGCCGGGCCTTGCTTCTCATCCTTTAGAAACAATCCAGACGCAAGCGCGCCCTGAGGCCCGGCAGAGGAAGCGCGGTCAGTTCGTCGCAGACGTGCCCATCAGCGCGGGGAAGAAGCCCTCATGCGCCTTGCGCAGATCGTCCAGGCTCACGCAGAAATCGCCTTCCTCCATCTCGAAGATGATGCGGTTGGCGATGGTGCGGCCGATCGGATCGGCGGCGAGGCCGGCCTTGTCGGCGGCGACCAGGAAGTCGGCCAGCGCCTCGTCCTTCACCGTCACGACATACAGGCCCTGATCCTCGCCGAACCAGCTTCCCGCCACGCCAAAGGGCTGCGGCTGATCGAGTATCGCGCCGATGTTCGAGGCTAGCGCCATCTCGGCGACCGCAACCGCCAGGCCGCCGTCGGACACGTCGTGGCAGGCGGTGATCGCGCCGCCGGCAATCGCCGCGCGGATGAACGCGCCGGTGCGGCGCTCCATCATCAGGTCGACGGGCGGGGGCGGGCCTTCCTCGCGGCCGCAAATCTCGCGCAGCCAGATCGACTGGCCCAAATGGCCGCCGCGCTCGCCAACCGCGATGATCACGTCGCCCGTGCCCTTGAAGGCGATGGTGCAGTTCTTCTGCCAGTCCTTGAGCAGGCCGATCGCGCCGATCGCGGGGGTCGGCAGGATCGCCGAGCCGCCGCCGGTCGCCTTGCTCTCGTTGTAGAGGCTGACATTGCCCGAGACGATCGGGAAGTCGAGCGTGCGGCAGGCGTCGCTCATGCCTTCGAGGCAGCCGACGATCTGGCCCATGATTTCCGGGCGCTGCGGGTTAGCGAAGTTGAGGCAGTTGGTCACCGCCAGCGGAGTAGCGCCCACTGCGGAAAGGTTGCGCCACGCTTCCGCAATCGCCTGGCGGCCGCCCTCGACCGGGTCGGCGAAGCAATAGCGCGGCGTGCAGTCGGTGGTGATCGCCAGCGCCTTCTCGGTGCCGTGAACGCGCACCACCGCCGCGTCGCCGCCCGGGCGCTGTACGGTGTCGGCGCCGACCATGTGGTCATATTGCTCCCAGATCCAGCGGCGGCTGGCGATGTCTGGCGAGCCCATCAGCTTGAGCAGATCGGCTGCGGGATCGGTGCATTCCGGCACATTCTGCAGCTCGGGCTGCTTCGGCGTCGGCACATGCGGGCGGTCGTAGAGCGGCGCCTCGTCGGCCAGCGGGGCGAGCGGTATGTCGCACACCACGTCGCCCTTCCACTTCAGCACCATGCGACCGGTGTCGGTGACATGACCGATGACGGCGAAGTCGAGCTCCCACTTGCGGAAGATCGCCTCGGCAAAGGCTTCGCGGCCGGGCTTGAGCACCATCAGCATGCGCTCCTGCGATTCGGAGAGCATCATCTCGTACGGCGTCATGCCGGTTTCGCGCTGGGGCACATCGTCCATGATCAGCTCGATGCCGACGCCGCCCTTGGACGCCATCTCGACCGAGGAGGAGGTGAGGCCGGCCGCGCCCATGTCCTGGATCGCGACGATCGCGTCGGAGGCCATCAGTTCGAGGCAGGCCTCGATCAGCAGCTTTTCGGTGAACGGATCGCCGACCTGGACGGTGGGGCGCTTCTCTTCCGAATCCTCGCCGAAATCCGCGCTCGCCATCGTCGCGCCGTGGATGCCGTCGCGGCCGGTCTTGGAACCGACATAGACGATCGGATTGCCGACGCCGGATGCTGCCGAATAGAAGATCTTGTCGGTATCCGCGATGCCGACGGTCATCGCGTTGACCAGGATGTTGCCATCATAGGCGGGGTGGAAGTTCACCTCGCCGCCCACGGTAGGCACGCCGACGCAATTGCCATAGCCGCCGATGCCGTGGACCACGCCGGCGATCAGATGCTTCATCTTGGGATGATCGGGCCGGCCGAAGCGCAGCGCGTTCATGTTGGCAATCGGGCGCGCGCCCATGGTGAACACGTCGCGCAGGATGCCGCCCACGCCGGTCGCCGCACCCTGATAGGGCTCGATGTAGCTCGGGTGGTTGTGGCTCTCCATCTTGAAGATCGCCGCCTGCCCGTCGCCGATATCGACTACGCCGGCATTCTCGCCGGGGCCGCAGATCACCTGCGGGCCGGTCGTGGGCAGCTTCTTCAGATGGATGCGGCTGGACTTGTAGCTGCAATGCTCGGACCACATCACCGAAAAGATGCCGAGCTCGGTCAGGTTCGGCTCGCGGCCGAGCGCCTTCAGGACGCGCTCATATTCTTCGGGCGACAGGCCGTGCTCGGCCACGATCTCGGGCGTGATCTGGGTCATGGCCGGACCCCTTAGCGGGGTGTGGGCCGCGCGTCACCCCACCTGTGCGCCAAGGGACATACAGCCCGTTAACTCCGCCGGTGCTAACGCTTTTCGGCATGGACATCTTGCCCCTTGCCGGTTCCGGATTGCACGCGGACGATCCGCTGATGCCGTTGCCCGCGTCCTGGGAGTGCGATCTGGTAACGGAAGAGATTCGCTGGTCGCCCGGCGTCTATGACCTTTTCGGCCTCCCGCGCGGGGCTCCGGTCACGCGCGATCAGGCGGTGGCGATGTACAGTGCGGAATCGCGCGCGCAGCTCGCTGCATTGCGTGACCAGGCCATTGCGACGGCCGGCAGCTTCACGTTCGACGCGCAGATCTGGCGCACCGACGGCAGCTGGCGCTGGATGCGGCTGACCGCCGATGTCGAATGCCGCGAAGGGCGGCCGGTGCGCCTTTACGGCACCAAGCAGGACATCACCGAAGAAATGGCGCGCCTGTCACAGAGCGGCAAGCGCTAGACCAGCAGCGCCCAGATCGTCAGCAGCAGCGCGGTCATCGCGGCGTTGAGCGCCATGCCGATGCCGGCAAAGGTGCCGCCTATCTCCGATACCTGAAACGCACGGGCGGTGCCGAAACCATGCGCGGCGACTCCGACGGCAAAGCCCCGCACGCGATAGTCGGTCATGCCCATTCGGTTGAGTATCGGGCTGGCCACCATTGCGCCGAACACGCCCGAGACGAGCACGATCACTGCCGCCAGCGCGGGAATGCCCCCCAGTTGCTGCGCCAGCGCCATCGCGACTGGCGTAGTGACCGATCGCGGCGCGATCGTCGCGAGCAGTTGCGGTGTGCCACCAAATGCCCAGACAATGCCGACGGCGCTGACGATTGCGGTAGCGGACCCGGCGAGCAGCGCCAGTGCCAGCGGCCCGGCGACGCGCCGGACCAGCGCGCGATTGCGCCACAACGGCACTGCCAGTCCCACCGTGGCCGGCCCGAGCAAAAAGCCGAGGATCCAGGTCGCGGCGGCATAGCGCGGATAGGGGGTGTGCGAGGCGAGCAGAATCGCGATCAGCACGGGTGTGGCGAGCAGCACGGGGTGGCAGAGCGGATGGCGGTTGCTCCGCCGCGAAAGCTGGTCCGCGCCTTCAAACACGATCAGCGTGACCGCCAGCCACAGCAGGGGAGAGGCGGTGAAGCTCTGCCAGGCTGCGGTCATGCGTCACGCTCCTGCCGGGCCAGCGCCCAGCGGAACACGAGGGCGGTGACAAGAATGGTGAGCAATGTCGAAACGATCGTCGCCCCCAGCAACACGGCGCCGCTGCGTGCGAGCACTGGCCCTTCTTCCATCAGCCCCACCGCTGCGGGCACGAACATCACCGACAAATGCGCAGTCAGCCATGCCGAAACCTGCACCAGGGTCGGCCGCTCGCCGGGGCGCAGCAACAGCCAGCCGAGCAGCAGGAACATGCCGATCACCGGGCCGGGCAGGGGAACCCCGCTGAGCAGTTGCAGACAGGTGCCGAGCAACTGGCACAGAAGCAGCGTGGCAATGGCGGCAATCATGCCCTGCGCCATGACATGGCCGCCGGCCGCCCGGCAATGCGGGTTTTTCGCAGGTCTGGTTTCACGCAACGCAACTGTCGGGCAGGGCAGTCGCTGCCGGCATCGCATCGCCCAGCAGGGCGGGCAGGCTTTGTCCGATCCAGTCGACCAGCGCCTCGACGCGCGCTGCCGCCTCGCGACCCAGCGGCGTCAGGCTATATTCGACATGCGGCGGCACGACGGGAAAGCTGCGCCGCTCGACGAGGTGGATCGCCTCCAGCTGTTGCAGCGTCTGTGCCAGCATGCGCTCGCTCACGCCGTTCACCCGCCGCCGCAGGCTGCTGAAGCGCAGCGTTTCGGCTTGCAGCGCGACCAGCACCAGCAGACCCCAGCTGCTGGTGATCCGCTTGAGTACGGTTCGCGAGGGGCAGGCAGGGGCGAACACTTGGCCGCTTGCCAACAGCTGCGCGAGGGTGGCGGTTGCGGGGGGCGGATTATTTTCCACACTTACCTTCCTGTGCGTACTTACGATTCGTAAGTTATGCCTCTAGCTGATGCGCAGCAATCTGCCTTTGGAAGGAAAAAGCGCATGTACGCCGTTACCGGAGCTTCGGGTCAGCTTGGCCGCCTTGTTGTCGAATCGCTGGTGGGCAAGGTCGCGCCCGATCAGATCGTTGCGCTGGTGCGCAACCCCGATAGCGTTGCCGATTTCGCCAGCCGCGGCGTGGTGGTGCGTGCCTTCGACTATGATGTGCCGGAAACGCTGGCACCGGCGCTGGCCGGTGTCGCGCGTCTGCTGCTGATTTCGGGAAATGCGGTGGGCAGCCGCGTCCCGCAGCACCGCGCCGTGATCGACGCCGCCAAGGCCGCCGGTGTCGGGTACCTCGCTTATACGAGCGTTCTGCACGGCCAGAACTCGCCTCTGTCGCTTGCCGCCGAGCATAAGGCGACCGAGCATCTGCTCGCGGCGAGCGGCGTACCCCACGCGCTGCTGCACAATGGCTGGTACACCGAGAATTATCTGATGAGCGCCGGCCCGGCCATCGAGCACGGTGTGTTGCTGGGCAGCGCGGGAGAGGGGCGGATTTCGGCTGCAGCCCGCGCCGACTATGCCGAAGCGGCCGCGGTCGTGCTGGCCGGGACGGGGGCAGACACGGTTGCGTACGAACTGGCCGGCGATACGTCCTTCACGCTCACCGATCTGGCGGTCGCGCTGTCCGAACTGGCGGGCAGGCCCATCGCCTATCAGAATTTACCTGAGGCAGACTATGCCAAGGCGCTGGAGGGTGCCGGCGTTCCCGCGCCATTCGCCGCAACGCTGGCCGACTGCGACGCGCGGACTGCCGAAGGCGCGTTGTTTGATGACAGCCGCACCCTGTCGAAACTGATCGGCCGCCCGACTACGCCGTGGCGCGATACGCTGGCGGCCGCGTTGAAGGGGTAAAGGAGGCGGGGCCTGTGTTTTGTTCCCCTCCCGCTCGCGGGAGGGGCTAGGGGAGGGGCTGCGTTGTCGCTCGCGATGCCGCCGCGGCAGGAATGCCGATGTCATCTCCTCCCCCGCCCCCTCCCGCAAGCGGGAGGGTAGCCCGAAAAGGGGGCGCTTACAAAATCTCCCGCACCTTCTCGGGCGGCCGACCCAGCCTTATGCCGCGCTCAGTAACTACCAGCGGGCGTTCGATCAGGATGGAATTCGCCACCATTGCGTCGAGGATGGCGTCGTCATCGGCGCCCTTCAGCGGCTTGGCAGCATCTTCGGCGATGCGCAGGCCTTCGCGCGCGGTCATGCCGGCGCGACGGTACAGGTCCGCCAGCGTCTCGCGGCTCGGCGGGGTCTTCAGATATTCGATCACCTCCACCTCGGCGCCGGCGTCCGTCAGGATCGCCAGCGCTTCGCGCGACTTGGAGCAGCGCGGGTTGTGGTAGATCGTGGCCTTCACGCCGACGCAGCCTCGTCCTGCTTCGCCAGCCACTCTTCGAGCCACTTGATCGTGTATTCGCCCTTCTGGAACTCGGGATCGTCGAGCAATGCCTGGTGGAGCGGGATCGTCGTCTTGATGCCGTCGACCACGAACTCTTCCAGGGCACGCTTCAGTCGCAGGATGCAGCCCTCGCGGGTGCGGCCATAGACGATCAGCTTGGCGATCATCGAGTCGTAGTAAGGCGGGATCCGGTAGCCCGAATAGATGCCGCTATCGACGCGGACGTGCATGCCGCCCGGTGCGTGGAAGTGGGTGATCGTGCCGGGCGAGGGCGCGAAGGTCCGCGGATCCTCGGCGTTGATGCGGCATTCGATCGCGTGGCCGCGGAACTCCAGATCCTCCTGGCGCACTGACAGGCCATGCCCTTCGGCAACGCGGATCTGTTCGCGGACCAGGTCCATGCCGGTGATCATCTCGGTCACCGGATGCTCGACCTGGAGGCGGGTGTTCATCTCGATGAAGTAGAATTCGCCATTTTCCCACAGGAACTCGATCGTGCCGGCACCGCGATAGCCCATGTCGGACATCGCCTTGGCGACGATCGCGCCCATGCGTGCGCGTTCCTCGGGGGTGATGACCGGCGACAGTGCCTCTTCGAGCACCTTCTGGTGGCGGCGCTGGAGCGAGCAGTCACGCTCGCCCAGGTGGATGGCGTTACCGTTGCCGTCGCCGAACACCTGGAATTCGATGTGGCGCGGGTTGCCGAGATATTTTTCCAGATAGACGGTGGCGTCGCCGAACGCGGCCTTCGCTTCCGAGCCTGCCTGCTGCATCAGCGTTTCGAGCTGGTCCTCGCTGGTGCACACCTTCATGCCGCGACCACCGCCGCCCGAAGCGGCCTTGATGATCACCGGATAGCCGGCCTTGGCGGCGATCGCCTTGGCTTCGGCGAGGTCGCTGATCGGGCCGTCCGAGCCCGGCACCAGCGGCAGCCCCAGCGCACCGGCGGTGCGCTTCGCCTCGATCTTGTCGCCCATGGTGCGGATATGTTCGGGCTTGGGGCCGACGAAGATCAGCCCGTGCGCCTCGACGATCTCGGCGAACTGCGCGTTTTCGGATAGGAATCCATAGCCCGGATGGATCGCATCCGCACCCGAAATTTCCGCCGCCGAGATGATGTTCGGAACGTTGAGATAGCTCTCCGCAGCCGCCGGCGGGCCGATGCAAATCGCCTCGTCCGCCAGGCGCACATGCATCGCGTCGGCGTCGGCGGTGGAGTGCACCGCCACCGTCTTGATGCCCATTTCATGGCAGGCGCGGTGGATGCGCAGCGCGATCTCGCCGCGATTGGCGATCAGCAGCTTCTTGATCTCGGGCATGAGCGTTCCGTTACTCGACCACGACGAGCGGCTGGTCGAACTCGACCGGCTGGCCGTTGTCGACCAGGATCGCCTTGACCGTGCCGGCGCTGGGGGCGTGGATCGGGTTCATCACCTTCATCGCCTCGATGATCAGCAGCGTGTCGCCCGCGGCGACCTGCTGGCCGACCGCGACGAAGGGCTTCGCCTCGGGATTCGGCTTGAGATAGGCGGTGCCGACCATCGGCGACTTGACGGCATTGGCGGCGCTGGGCGCTGCAACCGGTTCGGCAGCGGCGGCAGGAGCCGCGGCGACGGGCGCGGGCGCTGCGAACTGCGGCGCGGCAACCTGCACGGCGGCCGGCGCCGCAGTAACGGTGCGGGCGACGCGTACGCGGCGTTCGCCGTCCTCGACTTCGATTTCGGTCAGCTGGGTGTCATCGAGCACGGCAGCAAGCTGGCGGACCAGCTCGATGTCAACCTGTATTGCACCCGTCTTGGTATCTTCGGCCATACGACCCTTCTTTGAAATTCCGTAAATGAAACGGTGCCCTCTGTCAGAGACGCGCGGCGGCTTCAAGCGCGAGAATGTAGGAAAGCGAACCGAACCCGGCCACCGTACCCTTCGCCGCACGGCCTACGTAGCTGATGTGGCGGAAGGATTCGCGTGCATGCGGGTTCGACAAATGCACTTCGATCACCGGCGTGCGGATGCTCTTGATGGCATCATGCAAAGCGACCGAAGTGTGGGTGTAACCGCCCGGATTGAGGATCACGGCGCGCGCGCCGGTCGCCTGGGCCTCGTGCAGCCAATCGATCAGATGGCCTTCATGGTTGGACTGGCGCATCTCTATCTCCAGATCGAGTTCGCGGGCGCGATCCTCGAGCATTCCGGCGATGTCATCGAGCGTGTCCGATCCATAGATTTCCGGCTCGCGCAGCCCCAGCAAATTGAGGTTGGGACCATTCAAGACGAAGATCGTATCGGCCAATGCAGGCGCCTTTCGGTTGCGGGCGGGTTGTGGCCCTCCCTATATGACCCAGCGTCTCCAATCAAATCCAAGGCACCTCATGCACAGCGACGGCACCGTCTCCATCCGGGTCAACGGCGAACACAAGCGGATCACCGCCGGGCTCACCCTCGCGCAGCTCGCCGAGGAACTGGGGCTGGTGCCCGAGAAGGTGGCGGTAGAGCGCAACCTCGAAGTGGTGCCACGTTCGACGCTGGGACAGGTGCTGGTCGAGGACGGCGACGAGCTGGAAATCGTCCATTTCGTGGGCGGCGGCGATCATGGTGCGCCGCTCGCTGACGATAGCTGGACGGTGGCGGGCAAGACCTTCCGCTCGCGGCTGATCGTGGGCACCGGCAAGTACAAGGATTTCGAGCAGAACGCGGCGGCAGTCGCGGCGTCGGGCGCCGAGATCGTCACCGTGGCGGTTCGCCGGGTGAACGTCAGCGACCCCAAGGCGCCGATGCTGACCGACTATATCGACCCCAAGAAAATCACCTATCTGCCCAACACCGCCGGTTGCTTCGATGCCGAATCGGCGATCCGCACGCTGCGGCTGGCGCGCGAGGCGGGCGGCTGGGAGTTGGTGAAGCTGGAAGTGCTGGGCGAGGCGCGCACCCTCTATCCCGACATGGTCGAGACACTGCGCGCGACCGAAGTGCTGGCCAAGGAAGGCTTCAAGCCGATGGTCTATTGCGTCGACGATCCCATCGCCGCCAAGCGGCTGGAAGATGCCGGCGCAGTGGCAATCATGCCGCTGGGCGCGCCAATCGGGTCAGGGCTGGGCATCCAGAACCAAGTGACGATCCGGCTTATCGTCGAAGGCGCCAAGATGCCGGTGCTGGTTGATGCCGGCGTAGGTTCAGCGTCGGATGCAGCCGTGGCGATGGAACTGGGCTGCGACGGCGTGCTGATGAACACCGCGATCGCCGAGGCCAAGGATCCGATCCTGATGGCGGCGGCGATGAAGGCTGCGGTGGAGGCCGGACGGCTTTCCTACCGCGCTGGGCGCATGGCCAGGCGTCGCTATGCCGATCCGTCGAGCCCGCTGGCGGGGTTGATCTGATGCTGCGGGCTGCCGCTATGGCACTGGCACTGGCACTGGCACTGGCACTGGCACTGGCGCTGCTAGGCGTGGCGGCGTGCCATCCTCGCCCCCAGTCGGATCCTGTCCGTAGCGCCGGCCCTATTTCGGCGGAATCGGTAACGCTGACGGCGACTGACGGCGTGAAGATCGCCGGCGTTTATACGCGCGCGACCAATCCGCGGGCGCTGATCCTGCTCTTTCACCAGGCCGGCTCGGGCAAGGACGAATATGCGCTGATCGCGCCGCAGCTGGCCCAGGCCGGCTACTCCTCGCTGCGCATCGACCAGCGTGCCGGCGGCGACCTTTTCGGCCTCAACGATACGGTGAAGGCACTCGGCCATTCGGCCAGCTATGCCGAGGCGTGTCAGGATTTGGAGGCGGCCTTCCAGTGGGGCGTGGGCCAAAAACTGCCGCTGATCTTATGGGGCAGCAGCTATTCGGCGGCTTTGGTCTTCCCGCTGGCGGCCGAACATGCTCCGCAAGTGAAGGCCGTGCTGGCCTTTTCGCCGGACGAATATCTCGATGATAAGCAGAGCGTGCACCGCGCCGCGGCAATGCTGCAAATTCCGGTGTTCGTTACCTCCGCCCAGGACGGCAAGGAGATCGACGCCGCGCGGTCCATACTTGCGGCCGTGCCGGGCAAGGACAAGGTCCAGTTCGTGCCAAAGCTGGGTGGCGTGCACGGATCGTCGACACTGCTTCGCATGAAAAACCCGCAAGGGGCGCTTTATGCTTGGCGTGCGGTAATCGCGTTTCTTGACAGCGTGACGACCGGCTGACGTATCAACGCTTGCGAGCGAGCCATACGGCACGACCGGTCGTGCGGTCGTTTTGGGCGAAGGCGATTTCGACCAGGCCGTTTGCAGCAAAGACGGCGCGATAGTCGGCTGGGCCCAGACTTGCGTGAAACAGGGGCTCTCCGAATTGTTCGCCAATGGCCTGTCCCGCCTCCGGTCCGGTGTTGAACAGCATCAAACCGCCCGGTCCCAACCAACCCGCCATGCGCGCAAGCATGGCCGGTTGGTCTTCGGCTGGCAGGTGAAAGAAGCTGTCCCAGGCGAGTACCGCATGAAACGGACCGTCCAGCGTCACCTTGCGCATGTCGCCATGGACCCAGCGGTGGCGGGGAAAGCGGGTGCGCGTCAGCGCGATGAGTGAAGCGGACGCATCGACGCCCGTTACCTTTGTCCCGTGATCGACCAGATAGCGGGCGATCGGCTCGCCACCGCCACAACCCAGGTCGAGGACAGAGCCGCCACGGGGTACCGCAAGCAGCAGGCGATCCAGCCACCCTTTCTCGACGAAAGCACGGCTGCGCGCCGCGTCAAAGGTGCGGGCGTGGCGTTCGTAATGGTCGGCGATGCGATCGGGCATGGCGGGAACCCTATTTCGCTAACAATCGTTATCCCATCGAAGCTGAAGGGACGCAAACCGCGCCGCCGCAGCTCTGTTAGGAGTTTGAAATCATGGGCGAACTCGTCGACAAGATCAAAGGCAATATCAACGAGGCGGTTGGAAAGGCCAAGCAGCAGAGCCGTGATCCCGAAACCCGCGACGAAGGCGCCGCCCAGGAGCTGAAGGGCAAGGCGCAGCAGCTTGGCGGCAAGGTCAAGGGCGCGCTGGGCGACGACATCTGATCGCGTCACCAAGCTACTGAAATGCCGGGGCCGGGTTCCGTAAGGGGCGCGGCCCTTTCAGTCTTCGACGTAGAAGGCCCACATATCCGGCCCGACCCGCGCGGCGGCGAAGCGGCTCGGATTGGTTCGATTACCGATCTCGCAAATCATGAACGAATAGATGTCGACCCCGTTGATCGGGTCCGGCAGGCGCACGGTCTTCTTGTCGATCCAGCGCCATTCGCGTTGCCAAACCGGCTGCCCGTCGACTTTGAACCGATCGCCCTGCTTGCCGATATGCGCTGAACGCCAACGCTGTCCCACGTGCCTCTCCTTTCCTCATTTTATAGCGTGCGGAGCGGCACAGGGACGGGCGAGACGCGGCAAAATCAGCGGTTGCGGATCGCCGTCACCGTGGTCGCGGGCGTGATGAATTCGATATCGGTCTTCAGGTGCAACAGCTTGACGCCGGGTTCTGCCAGGGCCGCGTTCAGCGCCGGGGCGAAAGCCTCGGTCGTCTCCACGGTCGCCGCCCAGCAACCATAGGCGCGGGCGAGGGCGGCGAAGTCCGGATTTCGCAGCGTGGTGCCCGAAAGCCGCGCCGGATATTCGCGCTCCTGATGCATTCGAATGGTGCCATAGGTGCCGTTGTCGACGACGATCACCAGCATGTCGGCGTCGTGCTGCACGGCCGTGGCGAGTTCCTGTCCATTCATCAGGAAGTCGCCATCACCCGCCACGGCTACGACCTTTCGTTCCGGAAAGCGCAGCGCGGCTGCAACCGCGGCGGGCACGCCATAGCCCATTGCGCCCGCAGTCGGAGCAAGCTGCGACGGATGCGCGGCATAGGGCCAGTAGCGGTGCCACCAGCCCGAGAAATTACCCGCGCCATTGCAGATGATTGTGTTCGCCGGCAGGGCCTCGCGCATCGCCGCGACGCATTGGCCGAGGTCGAGCGTCACGCCTTCGCGGGGGCGGGGCGTCGACCATTCCAGCCATTCCGCATGCGCCTCAGCCATGGCGAAGCGGGGCAATTCCACTTCGGTAGCTGCCGCAGCGATGGCGACGGCGAATTCGAACGGGCGTGCACAGATCGGCAGGTCTGCACGATAGGTACGGTTGAGTTCCTCGGGATCGGGATGGACGTGGATCAGCGTTTGGCCGGGGTGGTCCGGTGTGACGAGCGTATAGCCATCTGTAGTTGCCTCCCCCATCCGCGCGCCGATGACCAGTAACAGGTCCGCTGCCTTTATCCGCGCGACCAGCTTGGGGTTCGGGCCGTAGCCCAGATTGCCCGCCCAGACCGGCGAGTTATTGGGAATCGAATCCTGACGACGAAAGGCGCCGGCGACCGGAAGCGCGATCGATTCGGCAAAACGCAGGAAGTCTTCGCCCGTCTCTGCATCCCATCCGGCGCCGCCGACGATCGCCACTGGCCGTTCGGCGCGGGCGAGCTGCTCGAACACCAGATCGAGATCATAGCCGTCGGGCGCCTGGATCGGTGGTACGATGGCAGGCCGGTCCACCGCCTCCACTTCGTCGCATAGCATGTCTTCCGGCAGCGCGATCACCACCGGACCAGGACGGCCGGAGGTAGCGACCGCCCAGGCGCGTGCGACATATTCGGGAATGCGCCGCGCGTCCTTTATCCGCGTTGCCCATTTGGCGAGCGGCGCGAACATCGCCGGGAAGTCGACTTCCTGAAAGCCCTCGCGATCGCGCATTCCCCGGTCGACATCCCCGATGAACAGCAGCATCGGCTGCGAATCCTGCATGGCGACGTGCACGCCGATGCTGGCGTTGGTCGCGCCCGGCCCGCGCGTTACGAAGGCGACGCCCGGGCGCCCCATCATCGCGCCGTCGGCACAGGCCATGAAGCCTACGCCGCCTTCTTGCCGGCAGGTCACCACGTCGATTTCGGGCGTGTCGTGCAGCGCGTCGAGCACGGCGAGGAAGCTCTCGCCGGGGACATGGAAAATCCGGTCGCAGCCCTGTGCCACCAGATTGTCGACGAGGATACGGCCCCCGGTGCGTTTCGCATTCATGGGAACGGCATAGCCTCGACTCGCGGCTCAAGTCGAGCGGAACCCCAGACGGAAACGGCCCCACATGCCAGGGCATGCGGGGCCGCAGACAATCGCGTCGGCAAGAGCGGTGCGACCGTTACACGCTCAGAAGCGGTAGCCGATGCCCGCCAGAACCTGATGACGCTCCACATTCTGCGCAGCGTTGGTGTAGCGATACTCGACCTTGCCGTAATAATGGCCGAAGCTGTGCTCCAGGCCGGCACCCAGGCGGACGCCATCGACGTTGTCGGCGTTGCGCACGTTGGCGACGGTGCTGATGACGCGGCTGTTGTCATAGCCGACCTTGCCGTAGAGCAGCGTGCCCGGGAGGACGACATAGCCGAGACGCGCGCCGGCGTAGAAATCGCGGCCGCCCTTCAGTTTCAGCGTGCCCGTGGTTTTGTCGGTGGTGGTGCCGGTGATTTCACCGTCCACACCCGCGACCAGCTTGCCGCGCTGCAAGTCATAGCCCGCCGCGCCGCCATAGACGAAGCCCGGCGCACCCGGAGCCTTGGTCTCGATGCGGTCCCAGCCGGCCACCGCCTCGACGCGCGGGCCCTGGAAGCTGCCGTCCTGTGCGAGTGCGGGAGTGGCGACTGCCGTCAGGGTGAGCGCCGTCATTGCGAGAATACGCATTATTTTACCTACCTTTGGACTTTATACTTTACATTTTCCGGACGGCCATCCGGGCGGATACCTAGGCCTTTGGTTCGCAGGTGCAATATGACGATTGCATTACAATCCTGACTGTTGCGCGCTCGCAACAGTTGCCCCCGCAGGCGCTGCTTCTCGCAAACTTGAAAACCCGTTCAGGTTCGCTTGACCCGGGCTCGTGCCCGGTATTATCGGCCATCAGGATCGAGGAGAATCGCCGATGGACAAGCTGTACCCCAACGCAAGCGCAGCGCTGGAAGGGCTGCTGTTCGACGGCATGACGCTGTGCGCAGGTGGCTTTGGCCTGTGCGGCATCCCCGAACGGCTGATCGACGCGATCCAGGCTGCGGGGGTCAAGGACCTCACCATCGCCTCGAACAATGCCGGCATCGACAATGAGGGCCTCGGCAAGCTGCTGCGCAGCCGCCAGGTCAAGAAGATGATCTCCTCCTATGTCGGTGAGAACAAGGAGTTCGAGCGCCAGTATCTTTCGGGCGAGCTCGAGGTCGAGTTCTGTCCGCAGGGCACGCTGGCCGAGCGGTGCCGGGCAGGTGGGGCGGGCATTCCCGGCTTCTACACGAAGACCGGCGTCGGCACGAAGGTCGCCGAGGGCAAGGAAGTGAAGGTCTTCGACGGCCAGGAATATATTCTGGAGCGCGGCATCCGCGCCGACTTGTCGATCATCAAAGGCTGGAAGGCCGACGAGGCCGGCAACCTCATTTTCCGCAAGACCGCGCGCAACTTCAACCAGCCGATGGCGACCGCGGGCCGCATCTGCGTGGCCGAGGTGGAGGAAGTAGTGCCTGTCGGCAGCCTCGATCCCGACCAGATCCACCTGCCCGGCATCTATGTGAAACGGCTGTTCATCGGCGCCCCCTACGACAAGAAGATCGAGTTCCGCACCACGCGTCCGCGCGAGGCGGCATGATTCGGCCCGCACTGCTGCTGACGGGTGCGCTGGCGCTGTCCGGTTGCGTCGTCGGCTCGACAGTGATGGAGGCCCCACCGTCCCCGGCGCCCGCAGCGGCGACGGGCGAAGTTCCGGCGGGGATGCAGTATCTCTATGGTTCGGGCGAGGCGGCGGCGCTGAGCGTACAGGCCTATTCGGCACTCGTCGATCAGGTCCGGACGCGCATGGCCAAGGATGATCCGAAGCGGGGCGGTCCCCGCACCTCGGTCGTGCTGGAACCGGGTTCGACGCTGGCCATCCCGCGTTTCCAGTCATGCGGCGACAAGCCGGCAGCGGCCGTGTTCGATGTCGATGAGACGATGCTGCTGAACCTTGGCTTCGAGGGCGACGATGCGCGCCATCCAGGGCCCTATGATCCCGCCCGCTGGGACCGCTGGGAACAGACTGGCGCGACCAAGGTCGCGGCGGTCCCCGGCGCCGTCGAGGCCGTGAAGGCGCTTCGGGCGATGGGCGTGACGGTGATTTTCAACACCAACCGCGCCGCCGCCCATGCCGAAGATACCGAAGCCGCGCTCAACTTCGCCGGGCTTGGCCCCGCGAAGCATGGCGAGACGCTGTTCCTGAAGGGCGATGTCGAAGGCAAATCGGGCAAGGACGGCCGCCGCAACGCCATTGCCCAGCGCTGGTGCGTGGTGGCGATGGGCGGCGACCAGCTCGGTGATTTCAGCGACGATTTCGCCGGTCGTACCCCGCCTGAACGGCGTGCGTTGGTGCAGAGCCCGGTGATCGCATCGCTCTGGGGCCATGGGTGGTTCGTGCTGCCCAACCCCGTTTATGGAACCGGCCTCGGTTCCACCTATGACCAAACCTTCCCGCCAGCGACGCGCTGGGCGGACCCGCAGGAGAAGCGATAATGGCCTGGACTCGCGACGACATGGCGGCGCGCGCCGCAAAGGAGCTGCACGACGGCTTCTACGTCAATCTGGGCATCGGCATTCCCACGCTGGTGGCGAACCATATTCCGGCTGGCGTGGAAGTGACGCTCCAGTCGGAAAACGGCATGCTCGGCATCGGTCCGTTCCCGTATGAGGGCGAGGAAGACCCCGACCTGATCAACGCCGGCAAGCAGACGATCAGCGAGCTGCCCAGCTCGGTCTATTTCAGCTCGGCCGACAGCTTCGCGATGATCCGCGGCGGACATATCGACCTGACCGTGCTCGGTGCAATGGAAGTCAGCGAAGGCGGCGACATCGCCAACTGGATGATCCCCGGCAAGATGATCAAGGGCATGGGCGGGGCGATGGATCTGGTCGCCGGCGTCAAGAAAATCATCGTCGTCATGGAACACACTGCCAAGGACGGCAGCCCGAAGTTCATTCCGGCATGCACGCTGCCGCTGACGGGGAAGAACGTCGTCGACATGATCATCACCGATCTGGCGGTGTTCAGCCGTGCCGATCATGCCTCGCCGTTCCGGTTGATCGAGCTGGCGCCGGGCGTGACGGCGGAGGAAGTCGCGGCGAAGACCACGGCGAACTACACGGTGGCGCTGGCTACGGCGTGAGGGCGAGGCCCCCTCCGAAATCGGGAGGGGGCATCCCCATTGCCTCGCGCCTCGCCGGCGCCTAGCGTCGCGGCCATGTTCGCCTGGTACCGCCGCCGCTATCTCGACCTGCTCGGCTCGATCTACATCTATAACGAGCATCGCGGCTATACGAGCATCGACCGGGTGCTGCAGGCGGTGCGGGTGCGGGCGCCCGACGATCACGCGCTGATCGCTGCGATCGAAAAGCACCGCGCCGATGAGCGCAAACACTACCAGATGTTCAAGCGCTGGTTCCAGCTTCAGGGGCGGATGCCGCTCGCAGTCGATCGCACCTGCGGCCATATCGACCGCTTCGTCGAAATCATGTTCCGCCGCACCATCGACGCGCTCGATACCCAGGCGGTGATCGACGACGATGCCCAGTTCGAAAAGCTGTGCCGCGTCATCTCGCTCACCGAGCAGCGCGGCTATCAGCAGGTGCACATCCTGCTGCGCCACAAGGCAGTGCTGGCCGACAAGGCGCTCACCCGCATCTTCGAAGTGATCGAGAAGGACGAGCCGAGCCACTGGGCACCTTATGACGGCTGGCTGCGCGCCCAAGGCAAGCGGGCGTCGCGCTGGTGGGAACATGCGATCGACAGCTTCATCCATTCCGAGCTGCTGTTCGTGAAGCTGCCGATCCTGTTCCTCAATCCCTTCATGCGCCGCCGCACCGACTGGGCCGATGCCGGCGAGCGGCACGAGCGCGGGGTACCGCTCGCCGCCTGAGGCGCCGGCAGATACTTGCGCGATCGGGCAGGCGCGCGCATGGGCTCCCCGCATTGCCTTTGTTCGAGTATCGCCATGGAAGCCCTTCGTCGCTGGATCGATCCCTATCTGCTGATGCTGCTCGGCACCGTCGGCCTTGCCGCGCTGTTCCCGGCGCGTGGCGGCTGGGCGGATGTGGCGGACGAGGCGGTCACCGTTGCCGTCGCGCTGCTGTTCTTCCTCTATGGCGCGCGGCTTGCCCCCTCGGCGATCTGGGCGGGGATCACCAACTGGCGGCTGCAGGCGCTGGTATTCCTCAGCACCTTCCTGTTTTTCCCGCTGGTCGGGCTCGGCGCCTTTGCGGTGGCGGGGCATGTTCTGCCCGGTGGCATCGCGACCGGTCTGCTGTTCCTGTCGCTGCTGCCCTCGACCGTGCAGTCGTCGATCGCCTTCACCTCGATCGCCCGGGGCAATGTGCCCGCCGCGCTGTGCAGCGCCTCGCTCTCGAACCTTGTCGGCGTGCTGGTGACGCCGCTGCTGGTCGCGCTGGTGCTGCCGCGCACCAGCGGCGCGGGCTTCTCGCTGCACGCACTCGAGACGATCGCCGCGCAGATCCTGCTGCCGTTCGCGGCGGGGCAGGCGGTGCGGCCCTGGATCGGCCGGTTCATCCTCAAGCACCGCGTGCTGACGATGACGGTCGATCGCGGATCGATCCTGCTCGTCGTCTACGCCGCGTTCAGCGCGGGCATGGTCGCCGGCGTATGGACCCAGGTGTCGCTGGCCGATCTGGCGCTGGTGATCGGCTTCAACGCCGCGATCCTCGCCATCGTCCTGGTGGCGACCACGCTGGTCAGCCGCCGGCTGGGCTTTTCGACCGAGGACGAGATCGCCATCGTCTTCTGCGGCTCGAAGAAGAGCATGGCGAGCGGCATCCCGATGGCGACCATCCTGTTCCCCGGCGCCGGCGTCAGCCTGATCGTGCTGCCGCTGATGATCTTCCACCAGCTCCAGTTGTTCGCCTGCGCGGTGCTCGCGCGGCACTATGCCCGGCGGGCGAACTAGGCGCGCGTTCAGTCCAGGTCGATCGGCGCGAACTGGGCGAACATGTCCTGCGCCTCGGGAAGCTGGTGCAGCGGCACATAGTCGCACACCGCGGCATAGCGTTCCCACATCGCGAGTACCGCCGGGTTGCTGTGCGCCGTCTCGATCGCGCCGTCGCGCCATTCGAAGACTTCGACGATCACGCCTTCCTTCGACCGCATCGCCAGTGCCGGCCGGTCGGTCGCCAGCCCGAGTTCGCGCAATTCCGGCACATGCGTCTTCGTCAGTGCCAGCAGGGCTTCGTCCTGGCCCGGCTTCGGCCGATACGCCACGATCACCATGTCGCCCATGTCCGCGCTCCCGAGTGCCAATCCCCGGCGGTAAGTGGCTTATATCCCTTGCGCCGGCGACCGGCAAAAGCTTCCGGCGCGGGGCGTGGGGGAGGCGCTGTGCGCCCGGCGAAGTTTAGGAAGTTTAGGCTCACGCGCGCATGTGCGGGGGGGTGTGAAGTTTAGGAAGTTTAGGCTCACGCGCGCAATGTGAAGTTTAGGAAGTTTAGGCTCACGCGCGAATGTGCGGGGAGAGGTGAAGTTCAGGAAGTTTAGGGCATCGCGCGCACGCGCAAAGCCCGGCCTGTGGTTTCTACAGATGCAAAGAGCGGCGCCCGCACCGGGCAGCGATTTGAACATATGGGGAACAATCGCGCTGCGACAAGGGGGGCGATCGCATATGGACGGGAGGGGTAAGCGTCCGCTCTGACCCGTATTGCGTGGCAACTTCTGCTGCGCGACCCGAGGCGCACTCAGGAGTGTCCTTTGGCACGCCTTAAGGAGAGTGCGGATGGCGCGAATGGAGGTTATCACCCGCGCGGAGCGCCGGCGACGCTATTCAGACGCGGAGCGCGCCGCGGTGCTGGCACAATGCGATGTACCGGGGGATACCATCGTTGGGGTTGCTCGTAAGCGTCCGGTGGCGGCCGTCGGCCGAAAAATTGAGCGTCGGCTCCCGCCCACCCTCCGCCGTTCATTCGATAGGTCGCGCCGAGGGCCGCCACTCCAGTGGATTTGAGGAAGCCTCCTCCAGCGAATGACCGAAGGTGGTGGGAGGCTGCCGTTCAACTAGAACGGCGCTTGCAATTTTACGGATGATATTCCTCGATCGCTCTGCCGCCTTCAGTTACGTTTTTCATATCTATGACTAGCAGAAAGTCTTTATTAGGCCCGTCCGTAAGTATGTATCCGTCTACCATTGCTGTAAATCCAACGGGCTGACTACGCTTCTTAGAATATTCCTTTAATCTAGAAAAAATAGCAGGAAGGTTGACGTCTCCGATTGACGCTAGCTTGAAGTATCGTCCACCGCACGAATCTATTTTAACTTTCGTGCCGACGCCTCCAAATATGACGCCTGATACTGGTAGTTCGCGTATGCGCTTTCCGAACTGGCAGGACTCGATGGGGTTTGCGCTGCACCCTCCAAGTAACCCGACCAGCAACACCGTCAAAGTTGAAGACCGCACCCTCCTCGTCACGCCTAGGGTCAGGACCCATTGATGTGAGAGGCGCGATGTGATTCATATGTGGACGCCCCCTTGGCAAGGGCATTTTGTCGAGACGGTTTTG
>NZ_JBQUYT010000006.1:0-235186 GCF_056314225.1 Sphingomonas sp. DMC6 | reverse complement strand
TACGGCTTGAGCCGCGCCATTTGCTCGTCCGTCAGCCAGTACAGGTCGCTCACATTCGGTCTCCTTGCGGAGCCTGAATCACATCGCGCCTCTCACATCAATGGGTCCTGACCCTAACAACTGTGTTGAGGCTGAAGGTCTGGGTCTTCACCCAGATGGTCGGGCGCGCCGACTTTACGCTGGAGCCAACTGCCTTGAAGACATAAAGATAGAATCCATTGTCAATAAGATCTTGAACAGTGCTTTGAGACATTTCAATTGAAACGGAATAGTCGGTCATAAAATCCTCCTCTTCATCGACATCGATGCAAATGCGACCCGATGAGAATTTTTGTGCGCCTTTCTCGCTTGATGCGATATCGGTGAATATTGAACAGCGATCTGCGGCGGGCGCAGTGCTATTACTATTCTTGAGAGGAGTCGATGTTGCGTTTGTGTCGTTGAAGTAAATCTTGGTCTATTATGGAGTGTTATCCATCCAGAGCGGAAGTGTTTTATCCGGAAACGGCTTGGGCAGCGTGGGCCGTTTGCACCCGCGCTGGGACGAAATTCGGGTAGGTGATGGCCATCGGCGCGATATTGTCGATCGCGACGGGCCGCCCGGCGGCCGCCGCCGCGACGGTCATTTTCCTCGCGATGCTGCCGGGCCGTCGACGGGAATGATCATGCCGCCCGTCTCCGCAACCGGAACAGTCCGAACAGCGAAACCAGGATCCAGAAGATCTGCAACGAAAGCGAGGGCACGTTGACTTTGATCGAGAGCGAAATGGCGAGCAGCACTGATCCTGCAATGTTCAGCAAAAAATACAGCGCGTCGGGGCGCACCGGTCTGTAGCTGAGATAAAGATAGGCGCCCGCGATCACGAACAGCCCAGCAAAGCCGGCAATATTGGCGACAAGGGGCATTTCCATCCGGGCAATCTCGGTCAAGCGGGAGCGGGCCGCGAGTGTAGCGACGCCCGCATATCTTTCGCAATGCTCAGGCTGTCAGCGAATCGAGCGTCGCGAAGAAATTCGGGTAGCTGGTCGCAACCGGCTCAACATCGTCGATCGCGACCGGCTTTTCAGCTGCCAGCGCGGCGACCGTCATGCTCATCGCGATGCGGTGGTCGAGCTTCGAGGCGACGGCGCCATTACCCCGAAGCGGTGCGCCCGCCGACCCCTGGATGGCGAGGCCGTCCTCAAATTCCTCGGTTACGACGCCGCACGCTTCCAGCGCGGTACGCATGGTGGCGATGCGGTCCGATTCCTTGACGCGCAGCTCGTGCGCGCCGCGCGCCACGGTGCGCCCCTCGGCCAGTGCGGCGGCGACGAACAGCACCGGATATTCGTCGATCATGCTCGGCGCGAGATCGGCCGGCACTTCGATCGCCTTGAGCGGCGCATGGCGAACGACGAGGTCGGCAACCGGCTCGCCGCCGACGGTGCGGGCGTTGGTTTCGGCAATGTCCGCGCCCATCAGCCGCAGCGCGGTGATCAGGCCGGTGCGCGTCGGGTTCATGCAGACATTGGCGATGGTGATTTCCGATCCCGGCACGATCGACGCCGCGACCATCCAGAACCCGGCGGAAGAGGGGTCGCCCGGCACGATGATATGCTGCGGCTTCAGCTCCGCCTCGCCGGTAATTGAAATGATCTTGCCCTCCGGCCCGTCTTCCACGGTCAGTTCGGCGCCGAAGCCGCGTAGCATCCGCTCGCTATGGTCGCGGGTCGGGACCGGCTCGATCACGCGCGTGATGCCGGGGGTGTTGAGCCCGGCGAGCAGAATCGCTGACTTTACCTGCGCCGAGGCGACCGGTAGCGTGTACGTGATCGGCACCGCCGGACAGAGCCCGCGCACCATCAGTGGCAGGCGGCCGCCGGGGCTGGCGGTGATTTCCGCGCCCATCTGGCTCAGCGGCTCGATCACGCGGCCCATCGGCCGGCCCGACAGCGATGCGTCGCCGACAAAGCTGGTGGTGATGCCATGGCTGGCGACCAGCCCCATCAGCAGCCGCGTCGAGGTGCCCGAATTGCCCATGTCGAGCGCCTGCTCCGGCTGGAGCAACCCGCCGACGCCCACGCCGTGGACGCGCCACACGCCATCCTGCCCACGTTCCACCCGCGCGCCCATCGCCCGCATCGCGGCAGCGGTGGCGAGCACATCCTCTCCTTCCAGCAGCCCCTCGATCCGGCTTTCGCCCACCGCCAGCGCCGAAAACATGATGGCGCGGTGGCTGATCGACTTGTCGCCGGGAACGGTAACGGTACCGCGCAGCGGACCGCGCGCGGAGAGGCTGAGGGGGCGGGGAGAAGCATTCGACATGGGCGCGGCTTTGACAGGCGGCTTGCGGCATGGCAAGGCGCCCCCCACTTTCGGGATCAATTCCCGCAACTCCCGAATATTCGAAAGGTTAAAGAGGCAACACATGGTGAAGCCGGAATGGGGCACCAAGCGCAGCTGCCCGAAGTGCGGTACGCGCTTTTATGATCTGACCAAGGACGAGCCCGTCACCTGCATCAATTGCGGTTTCGCCTGGGAACCCGAACCGATCCTGAAGTCGAAGCAGCCGCTGCCGTTCGAGGCAGTGAAGGCCGACAGCGCCAAGGATGAAGTGGAAGACGCGGATCTGGTCGGCGACGAGGATCTGGACATCGGTGCAGACGACGAGGAACCCTCGCCGGACGATGACGTCGATCTGGGCGGCGACGACGATCTTGGCGTCGAAACCGGCGGCGACGACGACGAACAGTAACGTTCGCGAAAAATTTTGGCAGGGGCGCAAAACCGCCCTTGCCAACCCGGCGAGGCCCTTCTAAAGGGCTCGCCTCCCAAGGGAAATGGGGCCGTAGCTCAGCTGGGAGAGCGTCGCAATGGCATTGCGAAGGTCAGGGGTTCGATCCCCCTCGGCTCCACCATTTCCCGATCCGGTGCAGCGGGCCTGACGGCCGCCGCCGACCCTTACGCCACGAACAACCCGATTGCTGCCGCGGCCATCAGCGCGGTTGCGCCCCAGCCCAGCACCAGCAATGCGGGGGGGGCGGTGAAGCGGCCCATGCGCGCGCGTTTCTGGACCACGATCATCATCGCGATCATGATCGGCACGGCGACGACGCCGTTGATCACCGCGCTCCAGAACAGCGCCTTGATCGGATCGAGCGGTGACCAGTCGATCGCGATTCCGACCAGCGTGGACAGGGTGATCACCGAATAGAAGCCCACCGCTTCCCACGGCTTGTGCTCCAGTCCGCATTCCCAGCCATGCGCCTCTGCCACGGCATAGGCGGCGGAGCCGGCGAGCACCGGCACTGCCAGCAGGCCTGTGCCGATAATGCCCAGGCTGAACAGCAGGAACGCGAACTGACCGGCCAGCGGCTGCAGTGCCCGTGCCGCATCGGCTGCGGTGTCGATATTGGTCTTGCCGCTGGCGTGGAGCGTCGCAGCGGTGGCGATGATGATAGCCAGCGCGACCAGGTTGGAAAAGGCCATGCCCAGCAGCGTATCCAGCCGCATCCGCCGGAATTCGCGCGGCGCCTGGGCGGGCGCGTCGATCAGAGGTCTGGCGCCGGCATGGGCGCCGATGTCTTCGACTTCCTGCGCGCTCTGCCAGAAGAAGAGATAGGGGCTGATCGTCGTGCCGAACAGCGCGACGATGGTGGTGATCGCGGCGCGCCCTTCGATATGCGGCACGAAAAGACCGATCGTGATGGCGCGCCAGTCGAGCTTCACCATCAGCAGCACCGCGACATAGGCGAACAGTACCAGCGTCAGCCATTTCAGGAACTGGGCATAGCGGCGATAGGGGACGAACAGTTGCAGCAGCAGCGATCCGGCAGCGAGCAGAACGGTGAAGAAATGGCCGCCGAATCCCAGCGTCAGTTCCGCCGCATCGCCCATCGCCGCCAGGTCGGCGCCGATATTGATGGTGTTGGCGATCAGCAGCAGCAGGACGAGCAGCGTCACCACCGGCCGCCACAGCACTTCGCCCATATTCTTGGCGAGGCCGGCACCGGTCACCCTGCCGATCTGCGCGCTGACAAGCTGTACCGCGCACATCAGCGGATAGGTGAGCACCATCGTCCAGAGCAGGCCAAAGCCGAACTGCGCGCCCGCCTGCGAATAGGTAGCGATTCCGCTGGGGTCGTCATCCGCTGCGCCGGTGACGAGCCCGGGGCCCAGTTGTTCGATCAGCGCGATCGAGCGAATGCGGTTGCGCAGCTTCATGTGCCATTCGTACGCGAGTATAAGGACTTAGGCGAGCGTGTTGCGCAGCCTCATTCCGCGCCGCATCGGTGCGACCATCTCCCGGCGTCACGCCAGAGCCCAGGAGCGACTCCAGCGTGCGCCGGGTGACGGCGCGTGGATGCGGCGCAGTGCGCGGATGAGGCCGTATCAACCGCCTGGATCAGTTGGTCAGGCGCGCCGTCGACACAGCCTTCTGGAACAGTACCCCCAGCGCGGTGGAGATATTGTCGTTGGTCGTCACCTGATAGAACAGGCCCGGCGATGCGCAGGCCTGCAGCGCCGGTGTGATCGTGTCGGTCGGCGACAGATAGGGTTGCTGGACGTTTGCGATCGACCAGCTATCGGATGCCGATGCCGGCAGATACTGCGTGTTCAGGATGGCGATGCGGATGCCGCGATTCTTGATCGTGGTGCAGGCTGCAGTCGGAATCGGCCCCATCACGCGCGAGCCGTTGTAGAGTTCGTCGCGCATCCCGTCGGTGATGATGAACAGCATTGCCTGCGGCGTGTCGCCGGGATTGTTGGTACCTTTGCCCGGCGTGAGCGGCATGATGCCTGACACACCGCTGAATGCCGTAGTGAAGTTGGTGCCCGTGTCGTTATCGTTGGTGTTGCAGACGCGCTGGTTGTTGCGGCAATAGGCGAGCACCTGCGCCTTACCGACATTGTTGCTGACATTGGTCAGGTTGCTGTCGACATAATAGCCGTTGTTGGCGCTGGTCGGCCAGAGCTGGCGGAACATATAGTCGAAATCGGACAGTCCCATCCGGTAGACCGCCTTGTTGTTCTGCGCGGTCGATGCGGCAAGGCTGGTCAGATCCTGCACCGCAGTCTGCACCAGATCGGTGCGCAGCGTGATGTTGTTGCTGCGCGCGACCTGATAATAATCCTGCCACTGCCCGTTCACATAGCTTGTGTTGCCGGGGTCGTATTGCGTCGTGCTGGTCTGGTGGCAGGCAAAGGCGCAGCCGTTGGTCGCACTGGTCATGGTGCTCAGGCCCGAACTGGTCGCCGGCAGCAGCATCGACGGCGACGTGTCGATCATGATGTAGAAATCGATGTTCGGCGCGATTGCGGCGGTGGCGGTCGACGAGCCATGGATCGGCAGCGTCGACATGCCGAGAATGCCGCCAAAGGCAGTCTTGACGCTCGCCTGATAGGTCACCGTGGCGGTGCGGCTGTAGCTGGCGGTGGTCGAGGCGCTGGCGGTCGAGCAGTTGGTGGTGGTGCTACTGCTGGTGCTGGCGCTGTCCGTCACCGAAATGCTGAGCTGCGTCGTGTCGTTCGCGTTGAAGACCAGTCCGTCCAGCCCGCTGGTCTGGCCGATGAACATCGTCTTTGCTGCGGCGCAGGCGGTGATGCTCGACTGGTTCATCATCGGCTGGTTGACTGCGGCCAGCGCTGCGGCATCGGCGGCGGCGTTCAGTCGTGTCTGCACCCGCATGGCGCGGCCATAATCGATAGCCATTGCGCCGGCGAATGTGACCGGAACCATCGACAGCGCAATCACCATCAGCACATTGCCGCGCCGGTCGCGGCACAGGCGGCGCATCAGCCGGCTTGCCCGCATTGTCATCTGCCCGATCATGACAGGGGTATCGAAGGTGAGAGCCGGGGGCTCATATAGATGGTGTCGCCCAGCGTCAGCGGGCCGACGACGCCGAACGTTACCGCCGGCACATAGGCATAGCGTACTTCGGACACGATCAGATAGGCTCCCTTGGTCACTACCGATGCGGGTGCGGGGAAGGTCGTCCCGGCTACGCGGGCGGTGCCGTTGGCGGACTGGCTCCAAACTACCGTCGTCGCGCCGTTATTGTCGGTATAGATCTCCGAAACCGTGATGACGGCGTTGGACGAACTGAACGGATAGAGAATCTGCGACGAGGCGTTGAGGATGTTCGACACCACCTGCGAGGTGACGCTCTGATATTGCGAGGTAAGGTCCGCGACCGCGCGGGTAGTGATGGTGACCTTGCGCGCGCAGGATACGGCGTCGCTGATCTGGTAGGTGCCCAGATAGAGCAGCACTAGCACCGGCACCGCCAGCGCAAATTCGACCGCCGAGGCGCCGCGCGCGTTGCGCCACAGTCGCCGCATCGCGCGCATCAATAGGGCTCCGTCTTGGCGACGGACGTCGCAACCAGTAGCCGCTGGCCGTTGCCGAGGTTGGAGAAATTCAGACCCAGCGGGCCGCTCGGCACCGGCCAGATATACATAAGGCGAATGATGACGATGTCGCCGCTCCCGCCCGGGGTATAATTGAAGCTGTTGTTCACCTTGCCGGTGCTGTCGAACGTGATCTGCGGCGTGGCGGTGTTGACCGCAGAGAACGAACTGGCGGTCTGCACGTCCACGAACAGGTTGGCGCAGTTCATGTAGGAAGGCAGTGCGGCGCACGCGGTCTGCTGGAACTGCGCGGCGGTCAGGCTGCTGGCCTGTGCCCGACCGGTCAGCACCATGCGCGCAGTCTTTTCCGTCGCGGTCTGGAGTGCGGAACTGGTGAAATAGATCAGGCAGGTCTCGACGATCGCGAACAGCAGCGCGAACAGCATCGGGGCGACAAAGGCGAATTCCAGTGCGACCGAGGCGCGTCGGTCGTCCCGCAGGCGCACCAGCGGCCATATTTCAAGCGCAAGCAGGGGGGATACGCGCCACGACATGGGAACGTCGTACCCGGACATGCTTACGAAAGCGTGAAGAGATCCCTGCGCCGGTGGCGCATGAAAGCCTTTTCTATCCCCCGATCAAGGCTCGTTTGAAATTCAGAGATGTGACGAATAGTGTAATATAATGAAGAAAAGGTTTCCCTGAATTTCGGCATGATAATGATATCTTCCAAATAACGAAAGTTGCTGTGCCTCGGATATGCCGTGACCTGTCCTGAGGGCGGCGTTGCGGATTTTGTTTCGGCGCCGAAAGAAACGCTATGCGTGCAAAATGCTGCGCGCTCCTCACCTTACGCGCAAGTAAACAGGGTGCGCCGCCCGCGGCGGCGCTGGAGAAGGAACATGTGCAACAAATCGCATCGGGCGCGGCGCCGCGCGCCGCTGGATGTAGGCGCCTGGATCGCAGCCTTGCTGGCGCTCAGCCCGCTGGCCGCGCTGGCCTATGTATTGGAGGTGGCCGGGTTCGGCATCGCTTGAGCCCGGCAGCGGGGGCACCTAAGGCGTTTCGGGGCGCCCAGCCCAGACCCGCAACCACCAGAGAGTGCCGCGCCGATGTCCCAGTCCGCTTATCCCGAAACCCGCCGCGACGATGTGGTGGAGGAACATTTCGGCCTGCGCGTGGCCGATCCGTATCGTTGGCTCGAAGCCGATGTACGGCACGATCCGGCGGTGGCCGATTGGGTGGCGGCGGAGAACCGCGTCACAGACGCCTATCTCGCCACGCTGCCCGGCCGCGACGCCTTCAAGGCCCGGATTCGCGAACTGTTTGATTATGAGCGCTTCGGCCTGCCTGAACGGAAGGGCGGCCGCCATTTCTATGCCCATAATAGCGGCTTGCAGAACCAGGCGGTGCTGTTTGTACGCGAAGATCTGAACGGCGCGGGGCGCGTGCTGATCGATCCCAATGGCTGGTCGCAGGACGGCGCAACCGCGCTCGCCGAATGGCTGCCCAGCGAGGACGGGACGCTGCTGGCCTATTCGGTTCAGGATGGCGGCACCGACTGGCGGACGATCCGGGTGCTCGATGTCGCGACCGGCCAGGAAACGGGCGACGTGGTGAGCTGGGCCAAGTTCACCATGGGCGTTGCATGGGCGCATGATGGCAGCGGCTTCTTCTATTCGCGCTATCCGGAGCCGCCGGCGGATGCCAAGTTCCAGGCGCTCAACGAGGATCACCGCGTCTATTTCCACGCGCTCGGCACGCCGCAATCGGCCGACCGGCTGGTCTATGAAACGCCGGCCACGCCGAAGCAGAGCCACTATGCCGCCATCACCGACGATGGCCGCTATCTGATTATCAGCACCAGCGAGGGCACGGACAACAAGAACCTCGTCCACATCATCGACTTGGCCGATCCGGCATGGCAGGCGAAAACGGTGATCGGCACACTGGCGCACGAATGGTCGACGATCGGCAATGTCGGCACCAAATTCTGGTTCGCCACGGACGATGGCGCGCCGCGCCAGCGCATCGTCACCATCGATCTGGCCGATCCCGCGCTTGCCGTGGCAGAAGTGGTCCCCGAGCAGCAGGAAACGCTGGCCGGAGCGTCGATCGTCGGCGACCGGCTGATCCTCAGCTACATGGTCGACGCCGCGACGGCGGTGCGCCGCTACCAGCTGGACGGTACGCCGGACGGAAGCGTGGCGCTGCCCGGCATCGGCACCGCCAGCGGGTTCGGCGGTCACCCGCAGGAGAGCGAAACCTTCTTCGCCTTCACCAGCTTCAACTACCCGACCACCATTTTCCGTTACGATGTGGAGAGCGGCAAGGCGGAGCCCTGGGCGCAGCCCAAGGTGGCTTTCGAGCCGAAGGACTATGCCGTCGAGCATCATTTCTATGCCTCGAAGGACGGCACGCAGGTGCCGATGTTCATCGTCCGCAAGAACAGCGTCACCGGGGCCGCGCCGACGATCCTCTATGGCTATGGCGGGTTCAACATTCCCGTGACGCCCAGCTTCTCGGCATCCCGGCTGGCCTGGCTGGAACAGGGCGGGGTGTTCGTTGTCGCCAATATTCGCGGGGGCGGCGAATATGGCAAGGCGTGGCACGATGGCGGACGGCTCGCCAACAAGCAGAATAGCTTCGACGATTTCATCGCAGCGGGCGAATATCTGATTGCCGAGGGCATTACCGGCAAGGACCAGCTGGCCATCCAGGGTGGGTCGAATGGCGGCCTGCTCGTCGGTGCCGTTACCAACCAGCGCCCCGATCTGTTCGCGGCCGCCCTGCCGGCTGTGGGCGTGATGGACATGACGCGGTTCGACCGGTTCACGGCCGGCCGCTATTGGGTCGATGACTATGGCTATCCGTCGGAGGAAGCGGATTTCCGGCGCCTCCATGCCTATTCGCCCTACCACAATATCCGGAGCGGCGTGGCATATCCGGCGATTCTGGTGAGCACGGCCGATACGGACGATCGCGTCGTGCCGGGCCACAGCTTCAAATACGCTGCCGCTCTCCAGCATGCGGAGATTGGTGACAAGCCGCACCTGATCCGCATCGAGACGCGCGCCGGCCATGGTTCGGGCAAGCCGACGGACAAGGTGATCGAGGAAGCGGCTGACCTGTGGGCCTTTGCGGCGCAGTGGACCGGGCTGGCGATCCGCTGAGACCGGCGGTGCCGGCACCGGGGATGCACCCCGGCGCCGGCAGCCAGATCAGAAGGTCGTCCAGTCGTCGGCGCTGCCGACGCTTTCCGTCACGGGCAGTGCTGTAACCTTGGTTGCAACGCGTGGCTTGACGGGCGCAAAGCTGCGCGGAGACACGATGCTTACGGTGCTGCGGCCGATGTTGAAACGGCCTGCCTGTTCGGCGAGCGTCGCGACTTCGGAGTTCAGCGTGCGTGCCGCTGCCGAGGTTTCCTCGACCATTGCCGCATTCTGCTGGGTGGCGTGGTCCATCGAACCGATCGCCGTCGAAATCTGCGTCACGGCGGTCGCCTGCGCCTGGTTGTCCGCAGCGATGCCGCCCAGCAGCGAGTGGACCTCGCCCACGTCGCCGGTGATGTTGGCCAGTGCGCCGTCGACACGCTGCACCATGTCCACTGCCGCGCCGATATCGCTCTGCGTCGCAGTCAGCTGATCGCGTGCGCGGCCGGCTTCTTCTTCCGCCCGCATCGCGAGGGCCGAGACGAGGTCGGCGACGACGGCAAAGCCGCGTCCCGCTTCGCCCGCACGTCCGGCTTCCACCGCAGCGTTCATGGCAAGCACGCGAGTCTGGAAGGCGATCTTGTCGAGTCCCTCGATCACGCTGTCGATGCCCTTGGCGCTTTCCGACACGCGGGCCATCGCCTGCATCGCTTCGTCGGCGATCGATCGGCCGCCCGACACGGTACTGATTGCACCGTCGGCACGTTCCAGCGTGCTCTGGGCGGCCATGGCGGTCGCGCGCAGACGCTGGTCCATCTGGGTGATGGCGGCCGAGGTTTCTTCCAGGCTTGCGGCATTCGCCTCGGTGCGGCGGGCCAGGTCTTCCGAAGCCTGGGCGATTTCGCCCGCGCCGGTACGGATGGCGTTGGTGGATTCGACTGCTGCCCCGATCAGGTTGCGCAGGCCCGAAATCGCTTCGTTGAAGTTGTTCCGCAAGCCGGCATAGGCGGGCGGGAATTCCGCGGCGATTTCCACCGTCAGGTCGCCCGTGGCAACCCGGCCGAGATTCTCGGAAATCGTGCTGGTCACGAAATTCTGGTCTTCCTGGGCCTTGGCCGCTTCGGCATCGGCGCGCTGCTTGTCTCGGGCATTTTCACGGAACACGAGCATCGCCTTGGCCATCTCGCCTACCTCGTCCTGGCGTTCCGTGGCCGGCACGTCGACCTGCGTATTGCCTTCGGCCAGCTTCGTCATTGCACCGGTCATGCCCACCAGCGGTCGGACGATAGCGCGCGAGAGCAGCCAGGCCATGGCAGCGGCGATGGCGGCGGCACCGACAGCGCCCAAAATGACGGCGGTCATGGCGTTATTCTTCGCGCTTGCGATTTCGACAAGCTGTTCTGCCATCACCTCGCGCTGGCGCTTCGCGATTTCGGCCGAGATCGCGCGGACCTTGGGAAGCTGCTTGCGGCCGGAGATTTCCTGCGCCTTGGCGCGGGTTGCCGGGTTGCGCGCGAGCTCAATCAGTTCGGCGAAGCGGCGGTTGTTGAGATCTTCCACCTCGGCGCGCAGTGCACGCAGCCGCTCGACCTGGTCCGGCTTGCGGGTATCGTGCTCGAAGCTGTTGGCGGCATTCTTAAATGCCTCAACATTCTGCTGATATTCGGCGAGCAGTTCCTCACGACCGAGCATCGCAAAGCCGCGCAGCGCATTTTCCTGCTGGATGATTGCGCCCAGCATGGCTTCGCCTTCCTGGGCGACGTGAATGCTGTTGGCATTGGCCTCCGAAAGCGTCGCCAGCTTGGTGAGGCAAGCATAGGTGTAGCTACCGGAGAGCAGCACGATGAGGATGACGGCGGCAAATGCGGCGATCATCTTTCCGGACAGTTTGAGGCGGTTAATTGCCGACATTGGGAATGCCCTTGTGGTGCGAAGGTGGAGTTTCAGAGGACGATCTGCGTCCGCACGGCGAAGGTGTAGCCGCGGTCAGGCCGCGTACCGGGCACGCTGGTGTCGGGCCGCAGCCGCCAGGCGGTGCCGTTGACCATCACGCGCATCATGTCGTTCAGGTACCAGTTGATGCCGCCGGTGAAGGCGGAGCCTGCATCGCGCAGCCCGTCGGTGCGGAAGCGGACGATCTCGTACCGGGTGGTGAGTTCGATTTCGCCGGCGCCGCCTTCGAACACGGGGTGCTTCACCGACGGGCGGCCGAAGCCGCCGGTCGCTGCGGTGTAGTAGGGCGTTCCTCCGGTGACGAACCAGCCGGCGGAAAGGCTGGCGGCATTGCTGCGGGCATCGGTCTGGCTGTTGCGGGTGGTGGAGCGCCATCCGGCTTCGCCCATCACCCAAACCGGCCCGGCAACGCCACCCGCTTCCACGCCGGTGCCGGTGTCGCTCTTGGCGTTCAGCAGGGGGCGTGGCTGCAAAACCGTGAAGGCGTTGAGGCCGTGCGCTACATTGGCGCCCGGCGTCAGCGCGCGCGGGGCGCCAGAAAGCTGCTCATCATAGATCCAGCCCCCCAGATGGATAGTGCCGCGCGGGTCGCGAATCGGATTCCAGTGGGCACGCGCCAGCATCGTGCGGCCATCGCTCAGCGCGCGGCGGGCATTGATGTCGTCGCCGGTGATCGAGGCGGAGACATGCCAGCCATTGCCGAGCAAGCGCGCCTGCGTGCCCAGGCCGAAGCCGCCGCGTTCCGGGGCGATAACGCTCGCGACGAAGTTCGCCTCCAGGAACGGTAGCGCCTCGCCGCCCGAGCTGCCTTCGACACCGCGGTCGTTCTGCAGGCTCCCGACCAGTAGGTCCGCACCAACCCCGGCTACATGCCCGCGCCAGCCGGCATAGGCCCACAGGATCTGCGCCGATCCGTTCGCCAGTTCGGTTTCGAACTGATAGACGAGATGGTCGCCAACATTGCCCGCAAATCCGAGATGCGCGGCCCGCACCCCCGTCTTGGTGATGTTGCTGCGGTCGTCCCGCGCGCCGGTGGTGGTCGATGCGTCGATCTGGAGCTGGGCCAGCGGGCGGAACGTGAAGCGGCCGTCCTCCGACACGAATACGGGCGAGCCGCCGCGCCATTCGATGCGACCCGCCTGCTGCTGCGGAACGGCAGGCGCGGGCGCCTTTTCCGGTTCCGCGACGGCGGGGGGCGATGGAAGCGTTGGCGCGGGCGTTTCGGGGGCCGTTGCGGCAAGCAGAATCGTGCACAGCGAAGAAGGAATCATCAGGCCATCCTCAGGAGGGAAAAAATACCCGCTTGAAACTGAGCGGACACATTCCGGATTATTATAGGATCAATTCCATTACGGGTGCGGTTGCCTGCAAATTCGTTGGAATGTCGGGCTGATCGGGCGTGATCCTGCGGAAGGAGCGCCTGCGAATATGGCGTGGCCCTTTGACAGGCCGGTGCTGGCTCCCTATCGGCCGGCCATGACGCTCCAGCACACCGACTCCATCCTGATCGTCGATTTCGGCAGCCAGGTGACCCAGCTGATCGCGCGCCGTGTCCGCGAAGCCGGGGTCTATTCCGAGATCGCCCCCTTCACCACCGCCGCCGAGGCTTTTGCCCGGATGCAGCCCAAGGGCGTGATCCTTTCCGGTTCGCCCGCCTCGGTGCTCGATGAAGGCAGCCCGCGCGTGCCCCAGGTGATCTTCGACAGTGGCCTGCCGGTGCTGGGCATTTGCTATGGCGAGCAGGTGATGATGCACCAGCTTGGCGGCGAAGTGGTGCAGGGCGACAGCGGGGAGTTCGGCCGCGCCTTTATCGAGATCGCCGATGGCTGCGCGCTGTTCGACGGGCTGTGGCAGACCGGCGAAAGCCATCAGGTGTGGATGAGCCACGGCGACAAGGTTGCGGCGCTGGCCCCGGGCTTCCGTCCGGTCGCGGCAAGCCCCGGCGCGCCCTATGCAGTCATCGCCAATGACGAGCGCCGCTATTATGCGATGCAGTTCCACCCGGAAGTGGTCCACACGCCCGATGGCGCGAAGCTGCTCGCCAATTTCGTTCGGCACGTGTGCGGCCTGTCGGGCGACTGGACCATGGCCGAATTCCGCGCCGCCAAGATTGCCGAGATCCGCGCGCAGGTGGGCGACGGCAAGGTGATCTGCGGCCTGTCAGGCGGTGTCGACTCTGCGGTTGCGGCGGTACTGATCCACGAGGCGATCGGCGACCAGCTGACCTGCGTGTTCGTCGATCACGGCCTGATGCGGGCCGGCGAGGCGGACCAGGTGGTGAGCCTGTTCCGCGGCCATTACAACATCCCGCTCGTCCATGTGAACGCGGAGACGCTGTTCCTGAACGGGCTGGTGGGTGTCACGGATCCCGAGGCGAAGCGCAAGTTCATCGGCAAGACCTTCATCGACGTGTTCGAGGAAGAGGCCCGCAAGATCGGCGGCGCCGATTTCCTGGCGCAGGGTACGCTCTATCCCGACGTGATCGAGAGCGTGAGCTTCACCGGCGGACCGTCGGTGACGATCAAGAGCCACCACAATGTCGGCGGCCTGCCGGCGCGCATGAACATGAAGCTGGTCGAGCCGCTGCGTGAACTGTTCAAGGACGAAGTCCGGGCGCTGGGCCGCGAACTGGGCCTGCCGGAGATTTTCGTCGGCCGGCATCCGTTCCCGGGGCCGGGCCTTGCGATCCGCATTCCGGGCGAAGTTACCAAGGAACGCTGCGACATCCTGCGCAAGGCCGATGCGATCTATCTGGAGGAAATCCGCAACGCCGGTCTCTACGACGCGATCTGGCAGGCGTTCGCTGTTTTGACGCCGGTGCGCAGCGTGGGCGTGATGGGCGACGGCCGCACCTATGACAGTGTGCTGGCGCTGCGTGCCGTTACGTCGATCGACGGCATGACAGCCGAGGCTTTCGAGTTCCCCGGCGGCTTCCTGCCGCGCGTGGCGACGCGGATCGTCAACGAAGTGCGCGGGGTCAACCGCGTAGTCTATGACTATACCTCGAAGCCGCCCGGCACGATCGAGTGGGAGTGAGCCGGCGCAACCGGCAAATATCAGGACAGCAACTTTGCCGGCACACCCAGCGCCGGTCCGGCTTCGGCAAGCCGCTGGTCCAATGTATGCACTGTTGCGCCATTTTCCGAGGCGACGGCTAGATGCAGGGCGTCACCGGCCCGAAGCCCCAGTACGTACTGATCGGCAAAACTCGCGGCCGTGCGGAACTGCCCGCCCGTCACGGGCAGCTTGGTGAAGCTCTCGGATACCAGCTTGTTGAACATGGAGAGGGCTGCCGCGCGCTCCTCAAGGGTAATCTGACCGGTTCGCAGCTTGATTGCCATTGCCGACGACATCTCCGTGACGGACCAGTCGCTAATCAGCAACTGGTCAGGATACTGCTCAGCCAACCATGTTTGAACACGCGGTGTCATTGCTTCGCTGGAGAGCGCAGCAACGATCAGCGACGTATCGAGATACAGCATCAGTAGCGATCGCCATCCCGCATTGACCGCACGAGCTCTGCCGCGCTCTGAGACTGTGGCTGCATCGTTGCTGTGAGCGTCTGAAGCAGGGCTGCATCGACCGGTTTGCGTGCTCTCGCCACGGCAGTGAGCTGCGCCACGGGCTTGCCGCGCCGGGTTATGTCGATCGAATCACCTGCCTCCACGCGGTCTACAAGTTCGCTAAGGCGCGCTTTGGCATCTGCCAGATTGATCGCGTCCATTTTGCCACGCTCCTGACCATGTAGATGGTCATATAGGATGTGCGGTTAGAGATTTCCAGCGCTAGACCACCGCTTCCTTCCGTCGTGATGGCAAAGGACGTGAGAGTCACCTTAGCACGTCGCCTGATGCCGGGAAATATGGTTTGATCCGGGCCCTTGCGCGGCTGTGCCCGACGGGCGCAACACCGTGTCGTTGCGGGCGCGATTCGGCATCTGTGTCGGCCGCTGTCCCCGCGGGATGACGAAAGGGTCGACAGTGGAGCGCCTCAGGCAACGCTATAGCGGTATCGCGATCCTGCTGCACTGGGCGCTTGCCCTGCTGCTGTTGTTCCAGCTCGGCCTGGGCTGGGCGCTGGAGGATCTGCCCAAGTCCACCGTGTTCGCCGCCTTTCAGTTTCACAAATCGGTGGGCATCCTGATTTTGGTGCTCTCGCTCGCGCGGTTGCTCGTGCGTATTGCAGTGCCCCGGCCGGCGCCCGTTGAGGGGCATCCTGCAGTCAAACTGCTGGTCGCGGCGGTGCATGCGCTGCTGTACGTCGTGATGATCGTCGGCCCGATCAGCGGCTGGATCCTGGTCTCCACGGCGAAGATCAAACTCCCGACCCTGTTGTTCGGCCTGGTGCCGCTGCCGCATCTGCCGGTAAGCCACGCACTGCACGAGCCGGCCGAGACGATCCATGGCCTGATCGGGTGGCTGCTTGCCGGGTTGGTCGTGCTCCATGTTGCGGGCGCGCTGCGCCACCATCTGATGCGCGACGATGTGATCGGCCGGATGATGCCGGCGGCGGTCGGTCGCCGTCCAGCCCTGACCGTGGCGGCCCTGGTCGCGCTCGCTGCCTGTGTCGGCGCCTTTCTGGCAGGCTCGTGGCGCTATCAGACGCATGTTCCGGCGCCCGTGCCAGTGCCGACGACGTCCACGCCGAATGCGACGGCTGCTCTTGCAGTCCCCGCCGCCTTGCCTTCAACCGCTGGTACAGCGAGCCCGACGCCTGCGGCATCCTCCTCGCCGACGCCAGCGGCGACCGATGCGGCGGTGCCGGTCCGCAGCTGGAAGGTGCAGCCGGGCGGTACGCTGGGTTTCCAGGTCCAGTATAGCGGCGAGACGATCCACGGCCATTTCGGGCAATGGACCGCCGATATCCAGTTCAGCCCGGACGACCTGGCGCATTCGCGGATCGCGGTGGACGTGGATCTCGCGTCGGTCGCGAGCGGCGATGACGAACGCGACACTACGCTGAAGGGCGATGATTTCTTCGCGGTCGCGGCGCATCCCCATGCCCGTTTCACCGCGACCCGGATTCGGCGGCAGGGCGCGGGCTATGTTGCCGACGGCACGCTGGCGCTAAACGGCGTAACGCGGGCGATGCCGGTCAGCTTCAAGCTGGCGATCGACGGCGACCATGCCCAGGCAAGCGGCGCCGCCACGGTGAAGCGGCTCGCCTTCGGCGTCGGCAAGGGCCAATGGAGCGACCCGAGCACCATCCCCGACGCAGTCGCGGTCAGCTTCCGTTTCGCGGCGCTGGCGAAGTGACGGCTGACCGGGCTCCACCCGAACCACTGGCTGCACCTCGGGGTAGGGCATGATGAGCTTGCTTGACGGCCTTGAGGGCAGGTTAAAAGCGCTTGCGAACAAGCCATTTAGCCAGCGGCATTGGCGCCAGCGCGGTCGCAACCGACCAGCATGTGATCATCGTTCGCCGCGTGATCGGCTCGAAGTCTGCGCGAAAGAAGGCTGCCAGCGCATCATAGAGGACGCGCATCCTGCTATCTCCGGTCAGCGGATGGCGCTCCGGCGCCATCCGCAGGGAAGCGGCGCGTAGTTGCAGCAGATGTTTGCCGCGAAACAGCATCGACCTGTCCGGCGCGGGCAGGCCCCGGACGGCGCACACATCGCGGATGACCTCCCACCGCCGGATCGCCCGTTGCACTTCGCGCCCGAAGACGTTGGCTGTGGCACCCATATTGCTGTCGTTCGCACCGTGGATGCGGTAGCGCACCAGGGGTTTCGGCACAGTAATGACATCTCCGAGCAAAGGTGCTGCTGCTATGCAGGTGCTGTCGGTAAAATTGTCTCGTTCCGGTCCGATCGGAAATATTTCATCGAGATATGTACGCGAATAGGCGTTTCCTGATCCGGGAGGTGATGGATATTCTCCCCCCTGCAGCAGCCATTTGCGAATATTTAGGGGGGTGAGATTGCGGTGTATGACTGGAAGAATGCGGCCGAGTGACCGTTCATGTTCATCCACTTTGGCCATCAGCACCTGCACCTTGCTCGCGCCCGGTTGCCAAGCGGCGGCCACCTCGCGCGCCATTGCGGGTTCCAGTACGTCGTCCGCGTCGAGGAAAATGACGATTTCGCCGGAAGATGCCAAAAAACCGGCGTTATTTGCAGCGCGCTGTCCGGCGTTGGCCTGGAACAGGGCAACGATCGCGTCGCCATAGGATTCTATGATCGTACGCGAATCATCGGTGGATCCGTCATCGACCACGATGACTTCCGTGCGGGCGCCTTCCTGGGCCAGCGCGCTGTCGATCGCCCGCGGCAAATATTTCGCGTAATTGTAATTCGCGATGATTATACTCACGAGCATATTCGACGACACCGATGTTATCTCCCGCCCGCGCTGCTATAGCCGCCTGGCTGACGCTCGACGAGGCTAAAACTGTACCGGCTAAAGCTGATGAGACGCCGCTTTCAGTCAGTTTTGACGTCAATCAAGTGCTTGGTTGTCATGCAAATATTGG
This sequence comes from Sphingomonas sp. DMC6, assembly GCF_056314225.1. Classification (NCBI taxonomy): domain Bacteria; kingdom Pseudomonadati; phylum Pseudomonadota; class Alphaproteobacteria; order Sphingomonadales; family Sphingomonadaceae; genus Sphingomonas; species Sphingomonas sp. DMC6. The sequence continues at coordinate 217,275 of NZ_JBQUYT010000006.1, read as the reverse complement.
AATGGAAGGCCGACGGTTCTGCAAGCTAACGAAAAAGACAAGATCGCGATCATCGTTGCCAGCGCCGGCCGTCCCTTAGAACTGGGCCGTTGGGTCGACCACGTTGCACGCCAAAGTCTGCCACCTGTGGAGATGATCTGGTCAGTCCCCTCCGTGGAGGATCTGCCGCCTGGCGCGCAAGATCGTGCCGAAATCGGACTGCGGATTATCGTTGCGCTAAAAGGATCTTGCGCCCAGCGTAACGCGGCCTTGAACGCCATTGAGTCACAGCCAACCATCATTGCCTTTTTCGATGACGACTATGTACCAACAGCGGGATGCCTGGCCGGGATTTCTGCGTCGTTCGCCGCCATTCCAGACGCAGTTGGGCTGAGCGGCCACTTGATTGCAGATGGCATCCATACCTCCGGAATCGACCTGGAAGCTGCCACTGCAATGATCGGCGCGTATGAGCGCGAAGCGGCCCAGCCAAGTTTCGCATTCCGCCCGGCTGGAGGGCTTTATGGATGCAACATGGCATTTCGCTGGGCGGACATACGGCATCATCGTTTCGACGAGCGCTTGCCGCTTTATGGATGGCAGGAGGACTGGGATTTTTCCGCACGGGTCGCGTCCGGCCGACCAATCGGTATGACCGATGGCTTCGCGGGCGTTCATATGGGTACCAAGCGCGGGCGAACGAGCGGGCGTAAGCTCGGCTACTCGCAGATCGCCAATCCGCTGTATCTTTATCGGAAGGGCACCATGGACCTGCAAAAGGCCGTGACGCTGATGAGCCGCAATCTGATCGCAAACCACGTCCGGATGTTTCGCCCGGAACCTTGGGTCGATCGACGGGGGCGCGCTGTCGGCAACTGGACTGCGATACGCGACCTGTGCCTCGGACGGGTCCGCCCCGAACGCGCTGCCTCCCTTCGCTGACGGAACCAGGCAAGCTGCCTTGTCCGAATAGATAAATTCGAGCGCTCGTTCCGTCAGGTTCCGGTTCTCGATTCGCCCGAAGAAGCGGGCTGACCGGGCTCTACCCGAACTACTGGCTGCACCTCGGGATAGGGCATGATAAGCTTGCCCGAGGGGGCTGCGGTAAAGGTCGTCTGGGTGGGGTAGGGGATCGTGATCCCCTCCTCGGCAAAGCGGCGCAGGATGCCGGTGACGATGCGGTCGCGCGTCGGGTGGGCGACGTTCCAGTCGGCGGTGCTCACCTCGGCGATCAGCTCATAGTCGAGCGCGCTGGCGCCGAAGCCCGAAAAGCCGTTGCGCACTGCGGTCGCGCCGTTCGCCTCGACGATTTCCTGCAGTATCGCGGGCAGGCGATCGAGCAGGTCGGGCGCCGTTTCATAGGCCACACCGATCTTGAACGGCAGGCGGATGCGGTGCCGGTCGGTGAGGTTCTGGATTTCCTTGTCGAGCAGCTGGCGGTTCGAGATGATGTGCAACTCGCCGTCGAACGCGCGGATGCGGGTGGATTTCAGCCCGATACCTTCGACCGTGCCGCTGGTCTGGTCGAACTTGATATTGTCGCCGACGCGGAACGGCCGGTCGAACAGGATCGACAGCGCTGCAATGAGGTCGCCGAAAATGCCCTGCGCGGCCAGACCGATGGCGATGCCGCCGACGCCAAGGCCGGCGATGAGGCCGGTCACGTTCACGCCCACATTGCTGAGCACCATCACCAGCGCGACCGCAAAGAGGGCGATCGAAATCAGCAGCCGGATAATATGGATCGCGCTCGACAGGCTCTCGCTGGCATTGTCGCCGCGCGTGCGGTGCTCGATGAGGCCGAACAGCACTTCGCGTACCCACACGGCCGCCTGAAACGCGCTGGCGACGGTGAACAGGAAGGTCACCGTCTTGTCGAGCAGCGCCGGGGTCTGGGCGTAGTTCACCACCAGCCGGATCGCGAGCATGACGATGAAGAAATTGCCGGTCCGCGCAATGGTGCGGCCGAAGATGGTGTACCAGTTGGTGCTGCCCGTATCGCTGCGCTGGCACAGCCGCATTCCCCAGGAGCGCAGCGTATGGAGCACCAGCATGATCCCGGCTGCGATGGCGGCCGCGATTAGGATGCTGGGCCAATGCTCGGTGATCCATTCGGGCGCGACCCCGAAAAATCCGGCGAGCTGGCGTTCGAGATGGGTAGGCGATGCTTTGGTGACGTTGAGCATGAGGTCCGGTTCAGGCTGCCTGGGCTGGTAGCGCGGCCGGATCGCTTTCCAGAAAGGCGATGAGTCCGCGTTCGTACCGGTCGAGGTACCGCGTCGTGCGCGGCAGACGCAAGCCGGCATGAAACGCAGTCTGCGCATCGCGGTCGCGCGCCAGCTCGATCAGGCGCGGATGGACATAGGATTTGCGGGCGATGGCCGGCGTGTTGCCCAATGCCTCGGTGACAGGTGCAAGCAGCGCCTTGAGCCCGACGGGGCCGGGCGCTTCCGCCAGCGTGCGGAAGGCAATGGCGCTCGCGCCCCAGGTGCGGAAGTGCTTGGCGGTGAAGTCGCCGCCCATTGCCGCGCGGATATAGGCATTGACGTCGCCCGATGCGACCGGGTGCGCCTCGCCTGCATCGTCGACCCAGCGGAACAGATGCTGGCCGGGCAGATCCTGGCATCGCTTGACGAAGCGGCTGAGCGACCGGTCGGTGATGGTCATCACCCTGAGCTTGCCGGATTTGGCGCGGAACTGCAGCTTCAGCGCGCTTCCACGCACCGTGGCGTGGCGCTTGCGCAGCGTGGTGGCGCCGAAACTCTTGTTCGCCTGTGCATAGGCTTCATTGCCGATGCGGATCGTCCCTAGATCGAGCAGGCGGACCACCGCCGCCACGGCTTTTGTCTTGCACAGTCCGCGCAACTGCAGGTCTGCCTCGACCCGACGGCGCAACCGCGGCAGCGCGTCGCCGAACGCGGCGCACCGATCATATTTCGCCGCTTCCTGCACCTCGCGAAATCCGGTGTGATAGCGATATTGCTTGCGGCCCTTGGCGTCATAGCCCGTCGCCTGGATATGGCCGGCGGGATCGGGGCAGAACCAGGCATTGGTATAGGCGGGGGGCAGGCCGATCGCGTTCATGCGGTCGATCTCTTCCCGGTCGGTGATGCGAGCACCCGCGGCATCGAAATAGCCCCAGCCGTGGCGCATCTTCCGCCGGGTGATTCCGGGTTCATGATCATCGACATAGACGATGTCGGGGCTGTCCATCGCACTTCCTTGCAGCGGTGGCGGGGAAATGCGCCGCCTGGCGCTTTCGTTCCGGAACAAGCGGGCGCGCGCGGGGGTTGGCGGCGTATATTCCAAAATCGGAAAGGATTGCCCCATGGCCCAGCTGGAAAATGCCCGCGTGCTGATGCTCGCAACCGACGGCTTCGAGGAATCGGAGCTGTTCGAGCCCCGTCAGGCGTTGCTCGACGCCGGTGCGCAGGTGACGCTCGCCTCGCTAAAGACCGATCCGATTATCGGAGAAAGCGGTGGAGAGAAGGGCAAGAGCATCACCCCCGACATCACCGTCGAACAGGTCGAGATCGAAGAGTATGACGCGCTGTTGCTGCCGGGCGGCGTCGGCAATCCCGACAAGCTGCGGATGAACCCCCGCGCGGTGGAAATCGCCCGCAGCTTTATGGATGGCGGGCGGCTGGTCGCGGCGATCTGCCATGCGCCGTGGCTGTTGGCCGAAGCCGATGTGGTGGCGGGGCGGCGGCTGACGAGCTGGCCTTCGATCCGCACCGATCTGGCCAATGCCGGCGCCGATGTGGTGGACGAGGAAGTAGTGACCGATCGCAATCTGATCACCAGCCGCAAGCCGGGCGACATTCCCGCCTTCAACCGCGCGGTGATTGCCGCGCTGGAGGAAGTGAGCGCGCCGGCCTGAACCGCAGCCGGTTGAACCACCGCTGCGCGGGGCGCTCTACGCCGTGGTAGAGCGCCACCGACGCGGCGGCGACGAGCAGCAGGTACAGCGCGACCAGCGGCCAGCCGATCTGCGCGGTTCGCACGACGGCCAGCTTGAACGCATACCAGACGAGAAAATGGCCGAGATAGGTCGCGTAGCTGATCTCGCCCAGATAATGGAGCGGCGCGGCCTCCAGCGGGTTGCCGCGTTTCCCCGCGCTCAGCGCCAGTGCCAGCAGCAGCGCGGCGAGCATCGCCGGCACGGCAAGGGTTTCGGGCAAGGCGCCGGCGGTCCAGCCCGCCAGCAGCATCGCAGCGGTCAGCGCCGCGAGTGCGGCGGGCAGGTGCCATCGATCCCGCCAGCGCTGCCACAGCGCGAAGATGGCGGTGCCGCTCGTGAATTCGATCAGGCAGCGCAGCACGCCCATGCCGGCAATATCCTGCCCGAGCTGCCAATAACCGCGCGCGGCAAAGGCGAGATGGAGCAGCACCAGCAGACCGGCAATCGCCGCCACCACTGCGGGCCAGGGCAGGCGGCGCCAGTCCACCGCCATGGTCAGCAGCGGAAAGAACAGATAGGCGGCGAGCTCGCAGGAGATGGACCAGGCCGGATCGTTCCAGCGGAGCGGATCGGCCCGGCCCCAATTTTGCACCAGCAGCAGATGGGCAGGCAGTTGCTCGAGCGGAAAGGCTGCAGCGTCCCGGCCCGTCGCCCAGAGTGCCGTCGCGAGCAGCAGCGCGAAGCTCAGCATGGTGACGTGCAGCGGCCAGATGCGCGCGATCCGGCGCTGGAAGAACATTGGCACCGCCGCCCAGCGTCCCTCGCGCAACCGCTCGCCATAACTGAGCGCAATGACGAAGCCGGAGAGGAGGAAGAAGAAATCGACGGCGAGATAGCCCTTCGCCAGGAAGGCCAGCACCTCCGGCGGCAGGCCGGCGATCGATCGCCGCAGGTGAAACAGCACGACGAACCATGCCGCCAGCCCGCGCGCCGCGGTGAGCGCGCGCAGTTCGGCCCGCGCGGTCATGCGGCCGCTGCCCGCGGCGCCCGCAACGGTCGCCAGCTTTGTGCCGCGCGCCGGCGCCCCGAATAGATGTCGAGGCCGATCTGCGCGCCGACCAGCATGTAGATGAAGGGCTGGAAGGCAATCGCGATGAACGCGGCGCCGAGTAGATAGACGATATGCGCATTCTGCAGCGCAGAGGCGAGCGCGCCCATCCAGGCCTCGTCCGGCGCGGGGTGCGCATAGCGGCGGCGCAGCACCTCCATGCGCACCAGCCCGGCGATGTTGATGAGCAGCCACAGCGCCAGGCCGGGATAGCCCTGTTCGCCCAGCATTTCGAAGTAAGCGCTGTGATAGGCGCGGGCCTTGTCCACCTCCAGCGTGCGTTCGATGCGCGTGCCGCCGCTGCCGTCGCTGACTGCGGATACCTTTTCGTAGCGGATCTGGTTCTGGCGATAGGCTTCGAATCCGCCGCCCATCGGATGGTCATGGGCATAGTCCATCGTCCATTGCCACACCGCCAGCCGGGTGGAGGCAGAGGCATCGCCCTGATAGGTCTTGATCGTTCCCATGCGCTCGGTGAAGGCGGCGGGCAGGAAGGGCACCGCGATCAGCCCCAGCGCGACGATGCCGCCGATATAGACGAACTTGCGCTTCGTATCGCGCAGCATCAGCATCGCCAGCAGGCCGATGCAAAGCAGCCCGGTGCGCGTCGAGGTGCCGACCGGGATCAGCAGGCAGGCGAAGATCAGCGGATAGGCAAAGGCCCGCACGCGCCAGTCGGGCCGGAAGATCGTGCCGAAGCGCGTGAACCACAGGATCAGCGGGATGATCGCGATCGCCACGGTGGAAATCGTGCTGCCCTCGTACAGACCCGAATTATTGTCGACCATCAGGTTCAGCTCGCCATAGCCGCCGCCCGAAAAGATGGTCTTGATCCCGCCGACGATGATGATCGAGCTGGCCGACAGCACCATGAAGAGCAGCAAAGCCTCGATCCGCAGCTTGGTGCGCAGGGTCAGCGGCAGGAACGCGGCGAAGGCGAGTGCCTTCCACACCCAGTCCCATTTGTCCTTTGCTTCCAGCGGGAAGTCCGCGTGGCTGGTGGTGAACCAGCAATAGGCGAGCAATGCGACGATCATCACCTGGCGGGGGGCCACGCGCAGGTCGCGCTTGTCGTCGAGCGCCGCCCAGCCGCCGACCGCCAGCGCCACCGCGATCATCGAGATCGGCAGCGAATTGAGCAGCAAATAGGTCAGCCGCTGGGGCGAGACGATGTCGATATAGGCATAGACGAGCACGAACAGGAACGGCCTGCGAAAACCCATGCCGAAAAACGCCAACAGAAACAGGATGAAGGCATAGTCACGCACCGGGCTTGCCCCAGCGTTGCTTCTTGGGCGCGGGCTTTTGCTCGTCGGGGCCGGGTTCGCGATCGAGGTCGGGGCGGCGCAGCAGCAGAAAGGCGGCGAGCAGCATCAGCCCATGGGTGAGCGCCAGCGATAGATTGTCGATCATGGCCCGGCCGGCGCTCCTTCCGGGGACGGGTCTAGCGCGGTGCGGTTGACGCGGCGTTAAGCCATCGGCGCGTAAGGAGGCTGTATGCGCATCCTCCATATCCTGGACCATGGGCTGCCGCTCCACAGCGGCTATGCATTCCGTACGCGGGCAATTCTGAAGGCGGAAATCGCCCGCGGCTGGGAGGTGGCGGCGGTTACCGGCCCGCGCCACGGCGACGCGCCGGCCGAGGAGGAAACCGTCGACGGGCTGCGCTTCTTTCGCACCCCGCCCGTGCAGGGCCGGCTGCCCGGCCTACTCGAATGGCGTGAGATTGATCACTTCGCCCGGCGCATCCGCGCGGTGGTGGAAGCGTGGCGGCCCGATGTGCTCCACGCGCATTCGCCCGTACTCGACGCAATGGCGGCGCTGCGCGTGCGGCGCTGGACCGGCGTGCCATTGCTCTATGAGATCCGCGCCTTCTGGGAAGACGCCGCCGTCGGCAACGGCACGGGCCGCGAAGGCAGCCTGCGCTACCGCGTCACCAAGGCGCTGGAGACGCGGGCGGTGCGCCAGGCCGATGGCGTGGCGGTGATCTGCGAAGGGCTGCGCCGCGACCTGGTGGCGCGCGGGATCGATCCGGCGAAGATCCTCGTCTCGCCCAACGGCGTCGACATGAACCTGTTCGGCGCGCCCGTCCCCCATGACGCGACGCTTGCCGCCGAGCTGGGCGTAGCGGGGGCGGAGACGATCGGCTTTATCGGCAGCTTCTACGACTATGAAGGCCTCGACATATTGATCGCGGCGATGCCGGCGCTCGTCGCGGCGCGGCCGGCGATGCATCTGCTGCTGGTCGGCGGCGGCCCGGCCGAGGCGGCTTGGCGGGCGCAGGCGGCTGCATCCCCGGTGGCGGACCGCATCCACTTTATCGGCCGCGTGCCGCATGACGCAGTCGAGCGCTATTACAGCCTGATCGACGTGCTGGTTTATCCGCGCCGGAAGATGCGGCTGACCGATCTGGTGACGCCGCTGAAGCCGCTGGAGGCCATGGCACAGCGCCGGCTGGTTGCGGCATCGGATGTGGGCGGCCACCGCGAGCTGATTCGCGACGGCGATACCGGCACGCTGTTCGCGCCCGACGATCCAGCTGCGCTGGCCGAATCAGTTGCCGCGCTGTTCGCGGCGCGTGGGGACTGGGATGCTCGCCGCGAACGGGCGCGCGCGTATGTCGAAAACGAGTGCAACTGGATGGTAAACGTAAATCGGTATGAATCTGTTTACCAAAAGTTTGCGATAGCATCGGGTATGAAAGACTCGTGGTCGGACCCGCCACCGGTGAGTGTATGAAACTGCCTATTGCCCCTGCCATTGCTGCCCTGGTCGGTGCCGTTGTCGCTTTCGGCATCGCGGCGCTGCCCGTGCCGGTGCTGGAAAACCTGGTGGTGGACAGCGGGTTGCCGGCAATCATGTCTGCTGCCGAACCGCCGCTGGGGCTTACCGCGCGTGCCCTGCTGGCACTGGGCATTGGCGGGTTGGCCGCTGTTTTCGCCTGGATTTCCGCCTTCATCCTGTTCGGGTCCGCCGATTTGACGCTGGGCAAGCCGCGCGCAAAGGCGGCACCCGCCGATCCGCAGGCCGTGCGCGCACCGGTGCTGCGCCGCGCCGATGCCCATCCCGATGCGCCGCCGCGCCCGCCCTTGCTCGCCACGCGCGATCTGGGTGCCCCCTTTGCCGAGGAGGTCGAGCCGATCGAAGGCCTGCCGCTGCGGCCGAGCGCTGCTGCCGTCGCCGAGAGCGAAGCGGCGCCGATCCCGCTGCGCGGCGCTGAGCCGCTGCCGGCCGACCCCATCCCGGTAGTGCCCGAGCCAGTGCCGGAGCCTACCCCTCAGCCAATCCCGCAGGCCGCAATCGTACCGCCGCCCACGCTTGCCGAACGCGCGCTGCCGGCGGACCTTGATCAGCCGCTGGCCGCTTTTGACCCGCAGGCGATTCCGGCCGTGCCGATGCCGTCGCCGCTGCCCTTTGTGCGCCGTCGCCCGGCGCCTGCTGCCATCTTCGAGCCGCATGAGCGGTTCGAAACCTTCGAACTCCCCACGCCGGCGCCCATTCCTATGACCAAGCACGACCCTGTCCCCGAAACCGCCGCTCCGGCCCCCGCGCCCGAGCCGGTTGAACCGATCGCCCGGCCCGAGACCGAGGCGTCGGTCCATGCCTTGCTCGAACGGCTCGAGCGCGGTGTCGTCCGCCGCAACCAGGTCCAGGCCGAACGGGCGGCGCGGGGCCGCAAAAGTGGCGATCATCGCCTGGAGGATGCGCTGGTGACCTTGCGCAATCTCGCCCGTCAGGCCTGAGCGCCAGCTCACCGCGCCTCCACCGTCAGCACTTCCACCTCGGCGCGCAGGCGTTCGCCGGCATTGGTCACCCCTGCCAGCTTCACATCGGCGACCAGATGCCCGCGCAGCGGCAGCTCGGTTTCCGCCAGTTCGGCCATCCAGCGGATCAGGTCCGGGGAGGGTGCGCCGGCCAGGGAAAGATGATGCCGCGCGCCGGTGAAGGTTGCGCTGGCCCAGCGCTCCCAACGCGCGGTGTCGATCGAGATCGTGCAGCCGGCGGCGGTCGCCGAAGCGCAGAGCGCGCGGCCCAGCAACGTGCCGATATCGGGGCCGCGGCTCATGCGCGCGGCTCCTGTTCGGCCAGAAAGGCGCGCAGCCGGGCAGTCAGGCGCGGACCCGGCTCACGCCCGTCGCGCAGATCGTGCACCAGCCGCGGATCGCCTGCCGCCAGACGGCCGAAACGGCTGGCCGGCATTTGGCTCCGCCGCAAGAATTTCTCGATTTCGCGATGTACCGACATCGGTTTCCTCCAGTGATTCGCGTTTGTGTGATCATGATTTGTTCTCATTTCCTACTTGTCTAGGAAAAATCCTATGGTAAAGGACAGGAATGGATGCAGACGCGCAGCGCGCCGCTCTGGCGGCCCTTGTTGAGGCGAGGGGACTCAGCCTTTCGGAGCTGTCGCGCGTGCTCGGGCGCAACCCCGCCTATCTGCAGCAATATCTGACGCGCGGATCGCCCCGCGAACTGGCAGAGCGCGACCGGGCGCGTCTGGCCGCCTATCTGGGCGTTGCGGAGGCGCAGCTCGGTGGCCCCGCGCCGGCCGGGCTGGTGGCGGTGCCCCGGCTCGATCTGGGGGCATCGGCGGGGGCCGGCGGCTTGTCGGACCGTGAGGCGGCGCGGCAGCCCTTTGCCTTCCCGCCCGCGCTGCTGCGGCAATTGGGGGTGCGGCCCGAAGCGGCCTCGATGATCCGCGTGGCAGGCGATTCGATGGCGCCGACGCTGGACGATGGCGACGAAATCCTCGTCGACCTGGACCAGCGGCGGATCGATCCGCGCGGCATCTTCGTACTCCGGGTGGACGGCGAATTGCTGGTAAAACGGGTGCGGGCCGCAGTGGGGGGAATCGAGATCGTCAGCGACAATCCTGCCTATCCGGTGCGGTTCGCACGCGCCGGCGCCGCCGAAGTGATCGGCCGTGTCGCCTGGCTGGGACGCGCGCTTTGATCGACGAAGCAGCTACTGCCGCGTTCATCCGCGCCCATCTGCCGGTGGCGGCGGTGCCGGGGCTGGCCGAGGTGCGCATCCATAAGGCTGGCCCGGCAAGCGGCATCGCGCGGCTGGCGGGGGAGGAGGGGCCGGCACCCTATTGGGCGTGGTGGTGGGCCGGCGGACTGGCGCTGGCGCACTATATTCAGGCGCATCCCGAATGCGTGGCAGGGCGCCGGGTGCTCGATTTCGGCGCGGGATCGGGACTGGTCGGCATTGCCGCAGCCAGGGCGGGCGCGGCGGTGGTGATCGCCTGCGATGTCGATGCCCATGCCCGGGTCGCATTGCGGCTCAATGCGGCGCTGAACGGCGTCACCTTTGCCGCGATCGAGGGGGAGTTAAGCGAGATGCCGGTGCCGCCGCCGGTCGATCTGGTGCTGGGCGGCGATGTCTTTTACGCGCCCGAAGTCGCCGCGCGGGTGCTGCCGTTTTTCGACCGATGCCGCGCAGCGGGAATTGCCGTGCTGCTGGGCGATCCGTGGCGGGCGCCCTTGCCGACCGGGAAACTGGTGCTGCTCGCGGAAACCGAGGTGGTCGAAACCGGCGCGCCGAAGCGCGCCGGTGTGTTTGCGTATCGCCCCTGACGGCAGGCGCTTACCAGACGTGGACGCGGTCCTCGGGGGCCAGATAGAGCTTGTCGCCCGGCTTCACGCCAAAGGCGGCATACCATTCGTCTATGTTCCGGACGATACCGTTGACGCGATATTGCTCCGGGCTGTGCGGATCTGCCAGCAACTGCGCCCGCAGCGATCCTTCGCGCGCCTTGCCCTGCCAGCTTGCGGCATAAGCGAGGAAGAAGCGCTGGTCGCCGGTCATGCCGTTCAGCACCTTGGGCTCGCCGTGGCGCGCGACATAGCGGCGATAGGCGGCATAGGCGACTTCCATCCCGCCCAGATCGGCCAGGTTCTCGCCCAGCGTCAACTGCCCCTTCACATGGACGCCAGGAAGCGGCTCATAGGCGTCGAACTGCTTCACCAGCGCCTGGGCATGCGCCGTGTAGCGCTTGGCCGATTCCGGCGTCCACCAGTCGCGCAGCCTGCCCTGCGCGTCAAACTGGCGGCCTTCGTCGTCGAAGCCATGGCCCATTTCATGGCCGATCGTCGCGCCCGTCTCGCCATAGTTGACCGCCGGATCGGCGGCCGGATCGAAGAAGGGCGGCTGTAGCTGTGCGGCCGGGAAGGTGACCTGGTTCATCACCGGATCGTAATAGGCATTCACCGTCTGCGGCGTCATCGCCCACAAGGTGCGGTCGACCGGCTTGCCGAGCCGCGAGAGCTGCAGCTTCCATTCGAAGTCGTCGGAAGCGAGATCGTTGGCCAGCGGATCGGTGGCGCTGACCCGCATAGCAGCATAGTCGACATATTTGTCGGGATGGCCGATGCGCGGGTCGAACGCGGCGAGCTTTTCCAGCGCCTGCTTGCGGGTGGGTTCGTCCATCCAGGCTGCGCCCTTGATCTTGTCCGCATAGGCGGCGCGCAGATCTTCGACGAGTTCCTTCGACAGCGCTTCGGCGGCGGGGCCCCAGTGGCGCTCCGCATAGATTTTGCCGATCGCTTCGCCCAGTGCGCCGTTCACCAGCCGCACGCCGCGCTTCCAGCGTTCCGGCTGCTTCTCCACATCCTGCAGCGTGTGCGAGTAGAAATCGAAATGCGCCGCGTCGAATGCCTTGGGCAGGTAGGTCGCATGGTCGCTGACGAAGCGGAAGCGCAGCCAGTCCTTCCAGGTGTCGAGCGGCACGCTGGCAAGCTGCTTCGCCGCGGCGGCGATGGCGGTGGTTTCGCCGACCACGACGATCGGCATCTTCGCCAGCCCTTCATGCGTGAGCACGGCGTTCCAGTCGAACTCGGGCGCCAGCTTGGCGAGCTGCGCGCGGTTCATCGGATTATAGGTTTTTTGCGGGTCGCGCTGTTCTTCGGGCGTCCAGTGGTATTTCGCGATGTCGGTTTCCAGCGCCAGGATCGCGTCGGCCTTGGCCTCTGCACCCGGGATGCCGGCAAGCTGCTGGATCTTCACGATATAAGCGCGATAGGCCTTGCGGATCGCGTCATATTTCTCGCCGGGCAGCAGATAATAGTCACGGCTCGGCAGCCCCAGCCCGGCCTGGCCGGCGACGACGGTGTAGCGGGTGGGATCCTTTTCGTCGGCGGTGATGCCGATGCCGATCGGGCTGGCATAGCCATGATCGGCCATCAGCAACTGCAGCGCGCGGCGATCCTGCACGGCGTCGATGCGGGCGAGATAGGGCTTGAGCGGCGCCGTGCCGCGCGCCTCGATTCCGGCTTCGTCCATGAAAGCGCGGTAATAGTCGACGATCTGGCGGAGCGCGGGATCGGCCGGTGCGGTGCCGGCATCCTCGATCAGCTTGCGCACTTCGACTTCGGTTTCGTCGGGCAGGTCGTAGTTATAGCCGGCGCGCGACTTGTCTGCCGCGATCGGCGCGTCGCGCAGCCAGGTGCCCAGCGCATAGCCGAAGAAATCGTCGCCCGGGCGGATGCTGGTATCCATGGTGGTCAGGTCGACGCCCCAGGGGCCGTATTTGGCCTGGCCGGAAGTCTGGGCGAGGGCGGGGGAAGCGAGCAGGGAAGTGCCGAGCAGAATGGCGGCAAGACGCGCAATACGCATGGAGACGATGATCCTCGAAGGTGATGTAGCGGGCTAGCACGCGGCCCGGTGGGACTCAATTGTCTCGCGGGCGCTCCTCCCCTCCCGCGTCCGTAAAGGCAAGGGTGAGGGCGAGGGGGAGACGGCAGAGCGTCGCAAGCGGGTACGGGATGCGTGCGGGCAAAGAAAAAGGCGCCCGGATCGCTCCGGACGCCCTTTTTCCTGAAACCGATCCGGGAAGGATCAGCCCGAATAGTACATGTCGTACTCGACCGGGCTCGGCGTCATTTCCCAGCGGGCGACTTCGCCGCGCTTGATTTCGACATAGGCCTCGATCTGGTCCTTCGAGAACACGTCGCCCTTCAGCAGGAAGTCGTGATCGGCTTCCAGGCTGTCCAGTGCCTCGCGGAGCGAACCGCACACGGTCGGCACCTGGGCCAGTTCGGCCGGGGGCAGATCGTACAGGTTCTTGTCCATCGGGTCGCCCGGGTGGATCTTGTTCTGAATGCCGTCCAGGCCGGCCATCAGCAGCGCGGCATAGGCGAGGTACGGGTTGGCCAGCGCGTCCGGGAAGCGGAATTCGACGCGCTTCGCCTTGCTGCCCGCGCCGTACGGAATGCGGCACGAAGCCGAGCGGTTGCGGCTCGAATAGGCGAGCAGCACCGGTGCTTCATAGCCCGGCACCAGACGCTTGTAGCTGTTGGTGGTCGGGTTGGTGAAGGCGTTCAGCGCCTTGGCATGCTTGATCACGCCGCCGATGAAGTAGAGGCAGGTGTCGCTGAGGCCCGCATAGCCGTTGCCGGCGAACAGCGGATTGCCCTTTTCCCAGATCGACATGTGGGTGTGCATGCCCGAGCCGTTATCTTCCTTGATCGGCTTCGGCATGAAGGTCGCGGTCTTGCCATAGGCCTGCGCGACCTGGTGCACGACATACTTGTAGATCTGCATGCGGTCGGCAGTGGTCACCAGCGTGCCGAAGGTCAGGCCCAGCTCATGCTGTGCTGCGGCGACTTCGTGGTGGTGCTTGTCGCAGGGCAGGCCCATTTCGAGCATGGTCGAAACCATCTCGCCGCGGATGTCGACGGCCGAGTCGACCGGCGCGACGGGGAAGTAACCGCCCTTGGCGCGCGGGCGATGGCCCAGGTTGCCGGCTTCATATTCCTTGCCCGAATTGCCCGGCAGTTCGATGTCGTCGATGGCGTAGTAGCTGGTCGAGTAGCTGTTCTCGAAGCGGACGTCGTCGAACATGAAGAATTCGGCTTCCGGGCCGACATAGATGGTGTCGCCGATTCCGGTGGTCTTCAGGTACGATTCGGCGCGCTTCGCGGTCGAGCGCGGGTCACGGGCATAGAGTTCGCCGGTCGACGGTTCGACGATGTCGCACACCAGGATCAGCATCGGGGTGGCCGAAAACGGATCGACCCACACCGCGTCCAGATCCGGCTTCAGGATCATGTCGGACTCGTTGATCGCCTTCCAGCCTTCGATCGACGAACCGTCGAACATCAGGCCGTCGGTCAGCTCGTCCTCGCCGATCACCGAGGCCACCATGGTCAGGTGCTGCCACTTGCCCTTGGGATCGGTGAAGCGCAGGTCGATCCACTCGATCTCCTGGTCCTTCACCATCTTCAGGATGTCACTGGCCGTATTCGCCATCGTATTCGCCCTTTCGCTCTCTTTCGTCCGCCCGACGAATCGGGAAATTAAATTACTTTTGCGGGTGCACAATCCTGCGCTTGCTGCGCCGCGTCAAATAGCGTTTTCGTTCCGCTCGCCGGTGCGGATACGCAGTGCGGTTTCGACCGGAATCACGAATATCTTGCCGTCGCCGATCCGCCCGGTCTGGGCCGCGCCGGCAATCGCCTCGACCACACGCTCGGCCAGGCCGTCTTCCACGACGACCTCCAGCTTCACCTTCGGCAGGAAATCAACGACATATTCGGCACCGCGATACAGTTCGGTATGGCCCTTCTGGCGGCCGAACCCCTTGGCTTCGGTGACGGTGATCCCGGAAACCCCGACCTCGTGCAGCGCTTCCTTCACTTCGTCGAGTTTGAACGGCTTGATGATCGCTTCGATCTTTTTCACGTCTTCCCCCTGGATGAGCCGCTGCCCAGCCGTCGTGCACCTGATTCCCTGCGTTTAGCAACCCGCGTGCCAGAACGGGAGTGCCGAGAGCGAAAGATCGTCGCGGCTCTCAAAACAGGTTAAAAATTGCCTATCATTTGGGCAGTGCTCCAGTGCTCTGCCCGATCGTGCGGCAGTCAGGCGGCGCGAACTTCGTCCAGGAACCGGTCGATGCTCGACGAGAGCGCCTCGGCACCTTGGTGCAGCCCCGCGGCCAGGTCCGCGATCGACGCGGCGCTGCCGGAGGCGGCATGGGCGGTGACGCTGATCTGTTCGATATCGTGCCGCACGCCCAGTGTGCCGTCGACGCTTTCGGCGACGTTGCGGGCGATGCTGTGGGTGGCGAGATGCTGCGCGCGCACTGCCTCTTCGATGTCGGAGGAAAGCGCGGCGATCGAACCGATCGCTTCTTCGACCCGACCATGATTAGCGAGCACCCGCTCGACTGCGCCGCGAATGTCGGCGACCTGTGCTCCCACGCTTTCGGCGGCGCGCCCGACCTGGCTGGCCAGCGCCTTCACTTCATTGGCGACGACGGTAAAGCCGCGTCCCGCCTCGCCCGCCCGCGCGGCCTCGATCGAGGCGTTGAGCGCCAGCAGGTTCACCTGCCCGGCGATCTCGGCGATCACCGTGGTGACGGTGCCGACCGTCTGGGCGAAGGCGCCCAGCTCTGCGGTGCGGCTGTGGCTGTCGGCGACCAGCGCGACGGCTTGCGCCGCGGTCGACTTGGCGGTGGCAGTGTTGCGGCCGATGCCCTCCAGCGTCGCCGAAAGCGCATCGGATTCGGCGGCGATGGCGGCGAGATTGTCGTGGCTCTGCGCCACGGCGGCGGCAAGGGCGGTGGCGGAGGCGCTGTTGCTGGCCGCACGATCGGCAGTCGCGGCGGCGCTCTGGCGCAGCGTTGCGGCGAGATCGCGCAGCCGCGCAGCGAGCGAGCCCACTTCGGCCTCAATCCGCTCGCTGGCGGTTTCGATGCGGCGGGCGCGTTCCATGCGGCGTTCGGCGGCGTGCATCTGCTGGTGCGCGGTGAACTGGATCAGCCGGCGGTTGGTGATGACCGCGAACAGAATGCCGCCGCGCGTCAGGATCATGCCTTCCTGCCCGTCGGCTGCGGTATAGGTATCGACCAGCTTTTCCGGCGCCAGCCCGGCATCGGCCATCGGGCAGGGACGAATCAGCTTGTGCAGGCGGCCGCCATAGGCTGGGTTGCGCAGCAGTGCATGGCCATAGGGGTTGAGCAGCAGGCGCCGCACATCCTTTTCGAACACGGCGCCCAGCGGCCGCCGCGCCCGGTCGAGCACTGGCAACAGGCGAAGCGCGGGATCGTCCTGAAAGCGCGTGACGGCGTCGCCGATCGTCGCATCCTCCTCCAGCCACGGGGGATTGCGCTCGGCGGCGGTAAGCCACTGCAGGAGGAAGCTGGCGCTGGGCGTCGGCGACTGGGGCATGGTGGCGCCAGCTAAGGCGGGAATGGTAAACGCGCGCTTAGGATTTGATGACAGCTTTGCGACAACGCAAAAAATTGGTCTGATTCCGAAACGATAGCTGCCAGTTCGGGTATCGGTAGCGCGCGCGTAGCGTTTAGCGGGCTGAAGCGCTAGTTTCTGGACGGGCGCCGCACATAATGGCAGAGGCCGCGGCCAGAGTTTTCGAACGAGGATTTTTTCCGGAAATGACCGTGCAAACGCGCCAGCCGGCGCTGCTTCCCGAGCATCCTGCCTTCGCCACTGCCAAGGTGCTGTGGGTGCGCCACTGGAACGAACATCTGTTCAGCTTCGCGATCGAGCGCCCCGCCAGCTTCCGCTTCCGCTCGGGCGAATTCGTGATGATCGGCCTGCTCGGCGAAGGCGACAAGCCGCTGATGCGCGCCTATTCGGTCGCCAGCCCCGCCTGGGCGGAGGAACTGGAATTCCTGTCGATCAAGGTGCAGGACGGGCCGCTGACCTCCAAGCTGCAATTGATTCAGCCCGGCGACGACATCTACCTGGGCAAGAAGCCGACCGGTACACTGGTCGCCGATGCGCTGCTGCCCGGCAAGCGGCTGTTCCTGCTGTCGACCGGCACCGGCCTAGCGCCGTTCCTGTCGGTCGCGCGCGATCCCGAAATCTATGACCGGTTCGAGCAGGTGGTCGTCGTGCATAGCGTGCGCCGTGTCAGCGACCTGGCCTATCATGCGGAGCTGTCGGCAAAGCTGGCGGACGATCCGCTGATCGGCGACCAGGCCGCCACCCAGTTTCATTATGTGCCGACCGTGACGCGCGAGCCGTTCCACACCAGCGGCCGTATCGGCGATCTCTTGGAAAATGGCCGTCTGTTCGAAGGCGTGCCGGGTGAAGCCAAGCTTGATCCGGCCACGGACCGGGTGATGCTGTGCGGATCGATGGACATGATCCGCGACTTTGCGGCGCTGCTCGAAGCCAAGGGTTTCAAGGAAGGCTCGAACAATGCACCCGGGGATTTCGTGATCGAACGCGCCTTCGTCGGCTGAAGGCGGCCGGGTTCGCATTTCGGGGCCAATGTCCCCCTCACCCTTCCGCGCCTTCGGCGCTCCCTCCCTCTCCCCTTGTGGGAGAGGGAAAGGGGTCCGCCGCCGCAGGCGGTGGGAAGGGTGAGGGGGACATCACTTCCAAGTCCCCCCGGGCGAATGCGTAGCCCGTGCCCCAAAAGGTTGACGCGGCGCCCTTCCGCGCCGCAAAGCAGCGCCATGAAGCGCCGTACCGGACAAGACCAGCGTGTCACTCGCCAGTGGAAGCCCGCGACTCAGGCCGTTCGCGGGGGCACCGCGCGCTCTGAATTCGGGGAAACCAGCGAAGCGATTTTCCTGACTTCGGGCTATGCCTATGACTGTGCCGGCGATGCTGCCGCGCGCTTCTCGGGCGATCAGGTGGGGATGACCTATTCGCGCCTCCAGAATCCCACGGTGGAGATGCTGGAGCAGCGCATCGCCCTGCTCGAAGGTGCCGAGGCGTGCCGGACGATGGCGAGCGGCATGGCGGCGATGACTGCCGCACTGCTCTGTCAGGTGAGCCAGGGCGACCATATCGTCCAGGGCCGCGCCGCCTTCGGTTCGTGCCGCTGGCTGACCGACACGCTGCTGCCGCGCTTCGGCGTCGAGACGACGACGATCGACGCCCGCGATCCGCAGCAGTTTCAGGACGCGATCCGCCCGAACACCAAGCTGTTCTTCTTCGAAACCCCCGCCAATCCGACGATGGACGTCGTCGATCTGGAGGCGGTGTGCGGCATCGCCCGCAAGCACGGCATCACCACCGTGGTCGATAATGCCTTCGCCACCCCGGCGCTCCAGCGACCGCTCGAATTCGGCGCCGATGTCGTCGCCTATTCGGCTACCAAGATGATGGACGGGCAGGGCCGCGTGCTGGCCGGCGCGGTGTGCGGGACCGAGGATTTCATCAACAACACGCTGCTGCCCTTCACCCGCAACACCGGCCCGACGCTGAGCGCGTTCAATGCCTGGGTGGTGCTGAAGGGGCTGGAGACGCTCGACCTGCGCATCCGCCGCCAGAGCGAGAATGCGCTGAAGGTCGGCAGCTTCCTCGAAAAGCGGGTGCCGCGCGTCCATTTCCCGGCGCTGCCCAGCCATCCGCAGCACGCGCTGTTCATGCGCCAGATGTCGGCGGCCGGCCCGATTTTCAGCTTCGAGGTCGATGGCGGCCGCGCCCAGGCGCATGGCCTGCTCGATGCACTGGAACTGATCGACATCTCCAACAATATCGGCGACTCGCGCTCGCTAATGACGCACCCATGCTCGACCACGCATTCGGGCCTCACCGAGGAGAAGCGGCTGGAAATGGGTGTGGACGAAGGGATGCTGCGGCTGAACGTCGGCCTGGAAGATGTCGACGACCTGATCGCCGATCTCGACCAGGCGCTGACGAGCGTGGGGCTGTGAAGGCGCTTTTCACCGACGAAGCGACGACGCGCGGGGTGATAGTCCGCGTGTCGGCATCCTATCTGCCCGAACAGTCCGAGCCGCAACGCGGTCGCTGGTTCTGGGCCTATCATATCCGCATCGAGAACGAAGGATCGATGGTGGTCCAGCTGCTCACCCGGCACTGGATCATCACCGACGGTCGCGGGCTGCGCCATTCGGTGGAAGGCGAGGGCGTGGTCGGCGAACAGCCGATGATCGCACCCGGCGGCAGCTTCGATTATGTTTCGGGCTGCCCGCTGTCGACGCCCACCGGGTCGATGCAGGGCAGCTATCACATGATCGGCGAGGACGGATCGGCGTTCGACGTGGCGATCCCCAAATTCGGACTGATCGCACCCGCAGTGACGGGGGAGCAATGAGGGGGCGGGCGGTCATCGCTCCCCTCCCTGCTTGCAGGGAGGGGCCGGGGGTGGGTGCGAGGGCGAAGCCCGAGCGTCTCCGCCCCCCCCAGGGGCGTCAGCCGGGGCATCGAGCCCCGTCCAACGCCAGACCCACCCCTAGCCCCTCCCTTGCAGGGAGGGGAATTGACGGGCTTGCCCCCCAGCGGCAGGGGCGCGCGTGCGGCGAAGCTGGGGGAGGAATTTCGGCATGAAGCGCACCCATCTCCCCCTCAACGGACTTCGCGTGCTCGACGCTGCCGCACGGCACCTGTCCTTCACCCGCGCCGCCGACGAGCTTGCGGTCACGCCCGCCGCTGTCGGCCAGCAGATCCGCGCGCTGGAAGATACGC
Source organism: Sphingomonas sp. DMC6 (assembly GCF_056314225.1). Classification (NCBI taxonomy): domain Bacteria; kingdom Pseudomonadati; phylum Pseudomonadota; class Alphaproteobacteria; order Sphingomonadales; family Sphingomonadaceae; genus Sphingomonas; species Sphingomonas sp. DMC6. The sequence continues at coordinate 197,880 of NZ_JBQUYT010000006.1, read as the reverse complement.
TGGGTGTGGTGCTGTTCCGTCGCACCACCAAGGGTCTGGAACTTACGCCCGAGGCCGAAGCCGGGCTGGCCGCGCTGCGCAACGGCTTCCTCCAGTTCGAGGAAGCGGTGCGGGCAATGCAGGCGGGGCAGTCCTCCAAGTCGCTGACGATCGCTGCGCCGCGTGACCTGACCGCCAAATGGCTGATGCCGCGCCTGTCCGCCATTGCCGCCGCCGATCCGGAGCTGCGCTTCGTGCTGGTACCTGCCGACGACACGCTCGACTTCACCGAAGCGAATCTCGACCTCGCGATCCGCTGGGGGGAAGGGCCCGGCGAGCATGAGGGCGAAGCGCTGGAGAGCGACGGCATGGTGACGGTCGCACGTGCCGAAGGCGGCATCGATGTGAAGATCTCCTGGCCGGGCTGCATGGCTGAAGATGCCGGATCGCTGGTCCGCGTCGCCGACGCCGGCCTCGCGATCGACGCCGCTGCACAGGGACTGGGCCGCGCAACCGTTCCCGAACTGCTCGCCCGCGCCGACATTGAGGCAGGTCGCGTCACTATCGTGGGCGACCCCAAGCCTTCGCGCTTGGGCTATTGGCTGGTCGCGCCGCTGCCGCAGTGGCGCCAGAAGAAGGTGCAGGTACTGGTCGAGGCGTTGGGGGCCTGAGCGGCTACGCATTGCCGCTTCCACCGCGCACCTCCGCTGGTGTAGCGTTGCGGCAGAACAAAGCCGTGGGGGAGCCTGATGCCGTTATCCGCCGCCGATCGTCCGCGTGGGGCCGCTCGGGGCACGCCGGTGCTGGAGACCGCGCGGCTGCGGTTGCGTGCGCGCAGCGTCGAAGATGCCGAGGCCATGTTCCCCAGCTATGCCGATGCTGAATTGATGCGCTGGTGGTCGCACGCGCCGCATGTCTCGGTGGTGCAGACCCGCACAGCCTTTTCGCAGACGCCGGAGGACTGGCGGACCTGGGCGATCACGCTCGCCGGCGAGGATCGGGCGATCGGCTTCGTCGCGGTGGGCGAGAAGCGCCAGGCCAATGTCAGCGAGATCGGCTATATGCTCGCGCGCAGCCATTGGCGACAGGGATTTGCCGAGGAAGCGATCACTGCAGTGATCGACCACCTCTTCGCCGAAGGCCAAAGGCGCGTGTTCGCCGATACCGACCCGGAGAACCGCGCGTCGCGCGCGCTGCTTGAGCGATTGGGTTTCCGGCTGGAAGGAACGCTGCGCGCCGAATGGGAAACGCATATCGGGGTGCGCGATACCGCACTGTACGGGCTGCTGAAGGAGGACTGGACATGCCGACCCCGCCGCGGTTGACCGACCCTGCCGAACGCAGCGCCTATCTGGCGGAACTGCGCCAGATCGCCCGGCCGGTTCGCCTCGCGGCAGTTTGGCTGGCGGTGCTCGGTGCGCTGCTGGCGGCAGTGCGGGCGAAGCTGTGGCCGATGCCGATCGCCGTGCCGGTGACGGTGTTGTGCCTGTCGCTATTCCTGATGGTGCTGGGGCTGACGGTGCGGCTGAAATACCACCACCGCCGGATGCGCGGCGAAGTCTAGCTGTTCCTTCCAGTACGGGTGCTCAGGGCCGCTTTGCCATGGCCGGTCCGGGGCGGGCCGGACGCAGCGCCGTCTTGCGGGCGAGCGCCATGCTGAGCGCCGCCGCGCCCTTGGGCGACATGGCGGCGAGAATGGCGGCGGTGGCATTGGGGCGCATCCGCTGGGCCACCTTCATCTGCACTTCCATATCGAGCTGTTCGAACACCACTGCCGCCTTGGCCGGCTTCATCGCCTGATAGATGCGGGCGAGCTCGTCGAACTGCGCCTCGGCAGGCGATTCCGCACCGGGCGCCCCGGGGGCAGGGGCGGCGGCATCCTTCTTGGCTGCCATTTCCGCCTGCAGCCTGGCTTCTGCCGCCTTGGCGGCCTGTTCGCGCAAGTCGAGCGCCCGCTTGCGGCGTGCCGCATCGGCATCGCGGTCGTTCATGTCCTGCTGGATGGCATTGCCCAGCCGGGTCTTCTGCGCATCGGCGTCCTGATTGGGCGTGGCAAGGCTGGCCGCATTGGCAACCGCTGCGACGGCCGCCGCCGCCGCCGTCAGCAGCAGGAGCGAGGGACGCGCCATTACGCTGCCTCTCGGGTGGATTCGGCGGCCTCGGCGCCGGCGCTTTCGCCAGCTTCGGCTGCTTCCGCCTCGGTGGCGGTGCGGAGGGCATTGGCCATGCCGACGGCGTTGACGATCCGCTCACAGGCGGAATCTGCGATGCCGATCATGTCGGAAAGCTCGTCGCGCAGGTCGCGCGCCTGTTCGACCAGCCGGGCGTGGCGGGCGCAGTCGGTGCCCAGCGTCGCCTTCATGTCGGACAGGACCGCACGCGCCTGGGCGGTGGCGTTTTCAAGCGCCTTCACCACATCGGTGAGCGCGCCGTCCTTCACGGCACGCAGGCTGCGCATCATCCGCAGGCTCTGGATCAGCACGGCGACGCAAAGGACAATGGTCAGGATATTCGCAAGCAGGGCGACCGTCATGGCTTGGCCTTTCTGGTACGGGACACGTCGTTGACCAGACGCACGGCGACCCTGCCGCTGCGCTGGCCGATCTGGGCCTGGGCGAGCTTCACATCGCCACAGGCCAGGTCGAGGGGATCGTCGGGACTTTTGTGGAGCGCGATTGTCTGGCCGACTTCGAGTGCTTCCAGGTCGGCGAGCGGCATTGCCTTTTCGCCGAGCAGGACGCTGACGCTGACATTGGTCTTGCGGATTTCCTGCGCCATATGCGCTTCCCAGATGCTGTCGCGGCCGCTCTTTTCGCCCATGAAGCGCTGCAGCAGCTTGTGCCGTACCGGCTCCAGCGTGGCGTAGGGAAAGACAAGCGTGAAGCAGCCGCCGCGCCCGTCCATGTCGACGCGGAAGGTGGCGATGGCGCAGATGTTCGACGTGGCGGCGATCGCGGCGAAGCGGGGATTGGTCTCGATGCGTTCGAGCGACATCGTTACCGTGTCGATCGGGGCGAACGCCTCCGCAAAGTCACGCAGCGCCAGCTCGAGCATGCGCGAGACCAGCGCGGTTTCAATGGGGGTAAAGGCGCGGCCGTCGATCAGCAGCGGCGAATTGCCACCACGCCCTCCGAGCAGCGCATCGACCACGGCATAGATCAGGCCGGATTCGACCGTCGCCAGACCATAGCTTTCCCATTCCTGCACCTTGAACACGCCCACCATCGCCGGCAGCGCGACGCGGTTCATGAATTCGCCGAACCGGGCGGAGGTGACTTCCTCAAGGCTCACGTCGATGGCGTCCGAGGTCAGGTTACGCATCGAGCTGGCAAAGGCGCGCACCACGCGGTCGCACACCACTTCCAGCATCGGCAGCCGTTCGTGGCTGATGACCTTCGATTCCAGAACGGCGCGCAGGCCCTTCTTCTTGGCGACCGGGCCGCCGCCGCCGAACAGCGCATCGATATCCGCCTGGTCGAAGCGAATGTCGTCGACGCCGCCGGTGGGAGCGGGGGGATCGGGAAGGTCGAAGTCTTCGAGATCGATCATTGCTGGACGAGGTCCTGGATCAATACGTCCTTGACGACGCCGGCACCGCTGACGCGGACGGCACGGACCAGTAGTTCCTCCTTCACGCGGAATACTGCGGCCGAACCACCAAGGTCTTCGGGGCGCAGCTCGCGCAGGAAAGGCTGGTAGGAATCTAGGATCGCGGGCAGCAACTCCTTCAGCTTCGCTTCGTTGCCCTTGGGACCGGGCACCAGCATGAAGTGCAGCTTCAGGAAGCGCGCGGCGCCGTCGGGCGAGCGCAGGTTCACCACCATTGCCGGCACGTCGACATATTTTGCGCCGGCCTTTTCGCCTTCGCCCTTGGCCTCGCCGCCCTTCTCCCCTTCTGCCGGCGCGGCTTCGGGTGCTGCCTCTTCGGTTTTGGGATGCTTGCTGCCGGACAGGAAAAAGGCCGCCCCGCCGCCACCCAGCGCCAGCGCAGCCGCAGCCGCCCCGCCGATGATGATCAGCTTCTTCTTCTTGTTCGGCGCGGCCGGCTCGGCCGTGCCCTTATCTTCGACGATTTCCGCCGACATACCCCTGGACCTTCCTTTTATCGGCCGCGACGTCCGCACGTCCGATTTCCTCCTATTATAGGATCATCACCCGGCAATTTCTGCCTAGTGCGACTTTTTCGAGGATGGTCCGGTGGACATTTCTTCCTACGTGCTCCTGAGCCAGGAACAGGCGCTGCGGCGTCGGCTCGACGTGGTGGCGAACAACCTCGCCAATATGAATACGGTGGGGTTCAAGCGTGAGCAGCCCGTGTTCCGCGAATATGTCGAGCAGACCGATTCTGCGGTGAAGCCGGCGAAGCAGACATCGTTCGTGCTCGATTATGGCGCGGTGCACGATGTTGCGCAGGGATCGTTCCAGCCGACCGGCAATCCGCTCGACGTGATGATCGACGGTCCCGGCTATCTATCGGTCGAGGCGCAGGGCGGCGGCACTGCCTATACGCGCGCGGGCTATGTGAAGGTGCTGGAAAGCGGCGAGCTCGCCACGGCCGGCGGCCAGCGCATCCTGGGTGAGGGCGGCAAGCCGATCAAGATTCCCGAGGAAGAAGCAGGCAAGGTCAGCGTCACGTCGGACGGGACGGTGATGGGCGCGAACGGGCCGCTCGGCCGCATCGCTGTGACGGTGTTCGCCGATGAAGGTACGGTCGACCCGCGCGGCGACGGGCTGATGTCCGGCTCGGGCGGTCGCGAGCTGAGCGCAAGCGAGACGCATCTGGTGAGCGGCGGGGTCGAGGGATCGAACGTCAACGCGATCACCGAGACGACCGACATGATCCAGATCCTGCGCGCCTACCAGACCAGCCAGAATCTCTCTTCGTCCATGTCGGACATGCGCAAGCAGGCGATCGACAAGCTCGGCCGCGTCAGCTGATTTAAGAAAGGAAAGCCCCCATGCGCTCTCTCTCCATCGCCGGCACGGGCATGCTCGCGCAGCAGACCAATGTCGACGTCATCTCGAACAACATCGCCAATATGAACACCACCGCCTTCAAGCGGCAGCGCGCGGAATTCCAGGATCTGCTCTACCAGCAGGTCTCGCGCCCAGGCTCGGCGACCGGCAGCGATACCAAGGTGCCTTCGGGCATCCAGATCGGCGCGGGCGTGAAGACCGGCGGCGTCTATCGCATCAATGAACAGGGTGCGCTGACCCAGACCAGCAACCCCTATGACATGGCGATTCAGGGCAAGGGCTATTTCCAGGTGAAGATGCCCGACGGCACCACCGCATACACCCGCGACGGTTCGTTCCAGGTCTCCGACCAGGGCGAGCTGGTGACGCAGGACGGCTATCCGGTCGAACCCGGCATCACCCTGCCGCAGGGCGCGCTGAGCTTCACCGTGTCGAAGACCGGTCTGGTTGAGGTGACGGTGGCAGGCAACACCCAGCCTCAACAGCTGGGCCAGCTGCAGCTCGCCACTTTCATGAACGAATCCGGGCTGGAAGCGAAGGGCGGCAATCTGTTCGTCGAAACCTCCGCATCGGGCCAGCCAACCGTCGGCTCGCCGGGCGACACCGGGCTCGGCACGCTGACCCAGGGCTTTATTGAAGCATCGAACGTCAATCCGGTTGCCGAAATCACGGCGCTGATCACGGCGCAGCGCGCCTATGAAATGAACAGCCGCGTGGTGAAGACCGCCGACGAAATGCTGGCAACGACCAGCCAGTTGCGCTGATGCTCGCGCTGCTGGTTCTTGCGCTGTGGGGTGCCGCGCCGGCTGACGACGTACCGGTTGCGGTGCTGCGTCAGCCGGTTGCGCGCGGCGAGCGGATCGAGGCGGGAGACCTCGCGATCGAGAACCGCCCGGTCGCCACGGCACGCGGCGCGCTGACGATCGAGGAAGCGGCGGGCATGGAAGCCACGCGCAACCTCAATATCGGCAGCGTGATACGCCGCACCGACATCACAAAGCCGCAGGTGGTGCGCCGCGGCGAACCGGTGACGGCGCGGATCATTTCCGGTCCGCTGGTCATCACTGCCTCGGGCCGCGCCCTGGGTGGCGGAGCGCCGGGCGATCCGGTGCGTGTGATCATCAACGCCACCAGCCGCACGCTCGACGGCGTGGTGGAATCTGCCGGCACGGTCCGGATTACCAATCCTTGAAGGAACTTGGCATGCGCAAGGCAATAGCAGCCGTGGCGATCTGTGCGGCACTTTCGGGCTGCGGCGCCGTCGGCCGGCTGAAACAGGTGGGTAAGGCGCCCAAGCTCTCGGCGATCGAACCGATCGATGCTCCCGAAATCGAACCGTCGCTGGCGACGCCGTCGGACCGCAGCGGGGGAACGCATCCGCGACCAGCACCGCAGCAGACGGCCAGCGCATCGCTGTTCCGCACCGGCGCCGGCGCGTTCTTTCGCGATCAGCGGGCCTCCAAGCAGGGGGACATACTGACGATCCGGATCGCCATCGACGACAAGGCCAATATTGGCAACAACACCTCGCGGACCCGCGGTGGAACCGAGACGGGGGGCGTCGCCGGGTTGCTGGGGCTGCAGACGCCCATTCAGAAGCTTACCGGCAGCGATCCGTCGAAACTGGTGAATACCAGCTCGGCCTCGCAATATGCCGGCGGCGGCACCACGGTCCGGTCGGAGACGATCAACATGACCATGGCCGCCATCGTCACGCAGGTGCTGCCGAACGGCAATCTGATGATCCGCGGGCGACAGGAAGTGCGCGTCAACTTCGAGATGCGCGAGCTGATCGTCACCGGCATCATCCGCCCCGAGGATATTGCCCGCGACAATTCGATCGCACACAGCCAGATCGCCGAGGCGCGGGTGATCTATGGCGGCAAGGGCCAGTTGACCGAGGCGCAGCAGGCACGCTGGGGCCAGCAGATCTACGACGCGCTCTTCCCCTTCTGAGCGCGCTTCGGAACGTCTTCCCTGTCTTCGCATCCGCTAACCGGGCTCCCTCAGGGAGTCCGGCGATGGTGCATGAAAAATGCTTAATGTGCCGGTAACCATCAAAATTTGAAGGACTATTTTGGTCCTCCTGTAATTTTTCCCACAATGGAGGGGCATGGCACGTTCAGTGCCGCGTCGGGGGTCGGCGTTTCCGGCCCGGGTCGCAGAAGCGACTCTATTCCAAGAAGGAAATCACCATGGCGTTCTCCGTTAACACGAACATCGGCGCGATGGCCGCGCTGCAGAATCTGACCCAGACCCAGAAGGATCTGTCGACCACCCAGAGCCGCATCAACACCGGCCTCTCGGTTTCGTCGACCAAGGATGATTCTGCTTCGTACACCATCGCTCAGGGCCTGCGTGGCGACCTTGGCGGCCTGAAGGCCGTTTCTTCGTCGCTGAGCCGCGCCAAGAGCGTGACCGACGTTGCCGTTGCCGGCGCCGAGCAGATCTCGGACGTCGTGAACCAGATGAAGGCTAAGGCGTATCAGTCTGCCGACGCTGGTATCGACTCCGCGACCCGCACCGCGCTGAACAACGACTTCACGGCGCTTCGCGACCAGATCACCACGATCGTCAACGCTTCCAACTTCAACGGCACGAACCTGCTCAAGGCTTCGGGCGGTACCGTTACCGCCCTGCAGTCGCTGCAGGATTCGAACACCGGCACGACGGCCTGGGATCCGGATTCGCTCACCGTGGCGAACCAGGGCCTCGATCTGGGTGGTTCGGTGGTCACCGTTTCGGCCAGCGGCGACATTTCGACCCAGGCGAATGCCCAGTCGATGATCGACACGCTGACGACCACGCAGAACAACCTCAAGACCTCGCTGAGCACGCTCGGCGCGGCCTCGCGAAAGATCGACGCGCAGTCGACCTTCACCAGCAAGCTGTCGGACACCATCTCGGCCGGCATCGGCAATCTGGTGGACGCCGATCTGGCGAAGGAATCTGCGAACCTGCAGGCGCTGCAGGTCAAGCAGCAGCTGGGTGTTCAGGCTCTGTCGATCGCCAACCAGGCGCCGCAGACGATCACGTCGCTGTTCCGTTAAGAGCCCTAGGCCCAACCCTGGGGGCCAAAGGCTTGAACGGAGGCCGGGATGGTACGCCATCCCGGCCTTTTTTTTGTGCCGCATCGTCCGGGGCCAATGGTTGACCCTTCTATAATGAAACAAGACAGGAGAATTGCGCTTGTTTCCGCGTATTCGTGAAATCACCGATGCTTTTGGCGGCCGTCTGCGGGTGAGCGTGGAGGAACATCCCTCCGGCGCGCTGGTCGTGGTCGAGCGGCCGGATTTGAAAGGGCGCCCGCGGGTCATGCTAGATGGTTATGGTGCTGATGTACTGTCAGGCTATATCATGTCTGCAAGGCTGGCGGTGCCTAATTCGTTGCCAGATGAGCACGTAGATGGCGTTTTCGGAACTCGTTTTAGACTTTCGCTTGATCCAGCAGCAACTTTAGCAATTACTCAGGATGGTGATGTCGGGTTGGAAATTCCGGCACCATTCTGGGATAGATTGTATGCGGAATTGTGCATCGTTACTGCGCATTCGCGGGAACTGGCGCGGCGGGCAGAGGCGCGCGTGCATTAAACACCGTAAATTCCCCATTAGGTGCATCTACTGAATACGCGACGCGGCTGATGTGGGGCAGATTCTGAGAGCGATACCACCGGGTAGCAGGGGTGCAGTGATGGATTTTCGCGAGTTTGGCATCGGCCTTTCGGCAGCGACTTATACGGTTACACTTTCGCTTAGCGTTGCAGACGTTAACGCTTTGTGGAATGCGGCGGCAGAACGTGCACTGGCGGCGCCGGGCATGACCCTCGCCGACGTGCTCGACACGATTGGTCCGCGCGAGGATCCTGCCGTGGCCGAATGCATTGCCATGCTGGCGATCCCGTCCGCCCTCGCCGGCTGTGAGCTGGACCAGGCGACGGTGCGCGAGGCGGCCTTGCCGACGACCGCACCGATCAAGCTGCTGCCTATGGCGGCGCGTGAGGGCAGCATTGCCCGCCTGAGTGCCGCGAACGGCTGACGCCGGTTTCGAGTTCGTCCTGAAGACCTGGGGAGCGTGCGGAGGCCGTACGCTCCCTTTTTCTTGACCGATCGTGGCGCTGGCTGCGGAGCGAGCATTGCGCGCGGGCCGAGATATAGGCGGGTGGGTTGCGCGATCTCGCTCGCTTTCGGCGTTACGAACTGCAAGCGATACAGGTTGTCGTCGTCGCTGCGGGGAAGGTGAAGTGCCCGTTCGAGGCCGCAAATGCATACGGCAGGCCGGTTGGGGGGAACCGGCCTGCCGCGCAAACCAGGCGGGGGGCGCCTGGAGACTGGTAAGAGGCGAGCCTCTCGCGAGGGGATCGGAACGATCAGCCCGTCTCTTGTATTTTTATAGACGAAGTGCAGAAACTCGGAAAGTATTTTCGATGATATTTGAGTACAGGATTTGTACGTAAGGGGCTATACCTGTTTTGGTGCAACAAAGTCGCATCTGCGACGTCCTCGCAATCTTCGCGGCTGATACAGCAACTGCAGCATAAAGTGCTGCCATCGCGGCACCGCTGCAGGTTTTACCTGACTTCCCGGCAACGCGCGGGCAATATCACCGTCAGGTGACTTTTTATTGCCCGACGCGGGTGATGCCGGAAGTGTCGTACTGCGCACCGTTGATCGACACGAGCGCCTGTCCGTTGATCATCTGGACATTGGCCACCGTGCCTACCACCGTCGGCGTCAGCTTGACGGTTTTGCCATTCGCATCAGTGCCTTGCAGCACCAGCTTGTACGCGCCGTCCGGGGCGGTGGTGCCGGCGGCGGTCTTGCCGTCCCAACTGAACGTACCGCTGGTGCCGCTGACGGTGACATCGCGCGTATCGATCTTGACGTTTTTCCCGTCGAGAAGCGTTGCGGTCAGCCCCGTCAAATTCGTCGGCGAGGTCCAGTTCCACTGCGCCGGGCTGGCGGCGGTAAGGCCGGCCGTGTCCGACGTGACTTCCACCTGCTTGCCGATCATCGACGAGCCCTGGGTCAGGCTCTGCCCGGTCAGGTTCGAGAGGATCGAGTTGAGCGTCTTGTTCTGCTGGATCGACTGTTCGACCTGCGAGTACTGGACGAGCTGCTGGGTGTATTGCGAGCTGTCCATCGGGTTCATCGGATCCTGATTCTGCATCTGCGTGGTGAGCAGCTTCAGGAACAGGTTGAAGTCGCCGGTGAGCGAGGTGGTAGCCGCGCTGGTCTTGCTGGTGTCGACCGGATTGGTGTTCGGCGTGCTGGTGACGATGGACATGGTGGGTTCCTCAGGCGATCAGATCCACCTGACCATCGCTGCGCAAGGCGCGATAGGCGGCGGCGGACGTTTCGGGTTCTTCGTTGAATTGGCGCGGGTTGCCGCCGGATGATTGCTGGCCGGACGACTGGCCCTGGCCCTGGCCGTTGCCGCTGCTGCTCGCACCGCCATCGCGGCTTTCGAAGCGGAAGCTCTGCGCATCGGCGCGAATGCCCGCCTGATCCAGCGCGCGGCCGAGATCGGGCGCATCCTGCCGCAGCAGCGCCAGCGCATGGTTGCTGTCGGCGCGCAGCGTCGCCTGCAGGCTGCCCTTGTCGTCAAAGGCGAGCGTGACTTCCACCCGGCCGAGTTCTGCCGGGTTCAGGCGGACGCGCAGTGTTTCTTCGCCGGCATCGACCTTGCGGGCGATTTCGAGGCCCAGCTTCTGGCCAAGCTCGCCCGGGCGGGCGGCGATGACGGGCTCTGCGGCGGGGCTTGCCGAGGTCGCCGGGGCAGTGCCGGCAGCAACGGGAGCGTCCGCTGCGGCAAGCGCGCCGTGGAAGCTGGTGCCGCCATGCGCGACCGGTGCGGCGCTGCGGGCGTCACTAAGCGAAGGCGCAAAATTGTCACCGCGACCCTTCGCGTCGCCATCGCCGGTTTTCGCCTGGCTACCGGTCTGTGCACTGGTTGCGCCATGGCTTGCGGCGCCAGCGGCTGCGAGCGGATGCGCGGTAGTTGCGGGGGCGGCCGAAGCGGCGGCGCTCGCCTGGGTTGCCGGTGCTGCGGCAGGCTGGGCAGCGGATTGCGGTACGGCGACAGGCAGCGGCGTGGCGGCCGTCGCCGTGGCAGTGGCGAGGGTGGCTGCATTTGCCTCGGCGTCGGTGTCCGGATCGCTCGCGTCCTGCGTGGGCATCACGGCATGCGCGGCCCGTGCGGGCCTGGCCGTCCCGTCGCGGGGTGCCCGGCGTGCCACCGCGGGCTCGGCCTGCTGCTGCTGGCTGGCGACTTCGACTGTTACTGCGGGCTGTTGCGGCTGCGAGGCCGGATCGGTTGCGACGGGCTTTTGCGCAGCGGTGGCGGGCGTTGCCGGTGGCGGCGTGTTGGCCGGAGCCTCGGGGTTGGACACCGTCGCCGCCACCGGCGGCGTGGGGAGTGCTGCCGGCTTTTCGACCACGGGCTTGTCGGCTGCGACGGGGGCTGCCGGTGCGTTGGGCGTCAGGGGCGCGACGACAGGTGCGGCGGGATCGGTCGGCGCCGCAGTCGCAAGCAACTGCGCCATTGCGATCTGCGGCTTGTCGCTGATCGAGGCTGCAAGCGGCTCAGGCGTAACAAGGGATGCGCCCGGCAGCGGGAGCGTCAGCGGCTGCTTCGCATCGCTAGCGGCCGCAACCGGCGCGCCGTTCGGCAGCAGCGTGGGCAGCGTCGCGGTCAGCCCGTTGCCCGCCATGCCGGCGATTGCAGGCGTGCCCGTCGCGCCGAGAAGCGCGGCAAAGCCGGTGACGGCATCGGTTGCCGCACCCGGCACCGGCGCCTGCCCCAGTGGAAAGCCGATCGTCGTGACGTTCATCCAGTCGCCTCTCGCCGGCAGCCGGTTTCGGCCGCTCCCTTGTATTATAGAAGGATTACCGCAGCAGCGGCGTTTCCCCGCCGATCGTGCCCAGCGCCCGCACCCGCGCGCGGGCATGAATCTCGTTCTGCGACAGCACCACCGTTGCGGGGCGAATGCGTTCGATGATCGAGCGGACGAACGGCCGGATCGACGGGCTGGTGAGCAGGCACGGGATTTCGCCGTCCGTCGCCAGCCGGTCATAGGTTTCGCGCACCGAGCCGATGAACTGCTGGAGCATCGACGGGGCCATGGCGAGCTGGCGGTCCTCGCCCTGGCCCAGGATCGAATCGGCAAAGGCCTGGTCCCAGTCGGCCGACAGCGTGACGACGGGGATGGCATCGCCGCGCGTCTGTTGCGCGCTGATCTGGCGGGCGAGCCGGCCGCGGACATGCTCGGTCATCTGGGTCAGGTTGCTGGTCAGCGGCGCCGCCTCGGCAATGCCTTCCAGGATCGTCGGCACGTCGCGGATCGAAATGCCTTCGGACAGCAGGTTCTGGAGGATGCGCTGGACGCTGGAGATCGACACCTTCGACGGGATGATGTCCGCCACCAGCTTTTCGGAATCCTTGTGGACTTCGGTCAGCAGCTTCTGGGTTTCGGTGTAGGAAAGCAGGTCGGCGATATTGTCCTTCACCAGCTCGGTCAGGTGGGTGGCGATGATCGTGCCGCAATCGACGACGGTCAGCCCGCGGAACCCGGCTTCGTCGCGGAGCTCGCGGTCGATCCACAGCGCCGGCAGGCCGAACACCGGCTCCTTGGTCTGCTCGCCGGGCAGGCCGACCGGCCCGCCGCCGGGATTGATGAGCAGCAGCTTTTCGAGCTTGATCTCGCCGCGTGCCGCCTCGGTCTCCTTGATCGAGATGACATATTCGTTCGGCTTCAGGCTCATATTGTCGATGATCCGGACCGACGGCAGCACGAAGCCATAGTCGGTCGCCATCTGGCGGCGCAGCGCGCGGACCTGATCGTCGAGCCGCGGTTCGCGCGTGTCGTCGTTGATCATCGGCAGCAGCGCATAGCCGATCTCGATCCGCACGGCGTCGATGGCCAGCGTCTGCGCGATAGGCTGTTCCACCACTTGCGACTGGGCTTCGGCCTGGGCGGCGGCGAGCCGTTCGGCAGCGGCCTTGGCGGTGGCGCGCTTGCCCATCTGCCAGGCCACCACCCCCGACAGCGCGGAGAAGGCGGCGAAGGGAATGAAGGGCAGGCCCGGCATCAGCGCCAGCACGCCCATCAGGAACGAGACCATGCCGAACGCCTTGGGATAGCGGCCGAGCTGGTCGCCCAGTGCCGAGCCCGTCTTCCCCTTCACGCCCCCCTTCGACACCAGCAGGCCGGCGGCGGTCGAGACGATCAGCGCCGGGATCTGGCTGACCAGACCGTCGCCGGCGGTCAGTACGGTATAGGTGCGGAACGCCTCCGAAACCGGCACGCCATGTTCGATCACGCCGATGCCCAGCCCGACGACGATGTTGATCGCGGTGATCAGCAGGCCGGCAACGGCATCGCCCTTCACGAACTTCGAGGCACCGTCCATCGCGCCGTAAAACCCGCTTTCGGCTTCCACTTCGGCACGGCGGGCCTTGGCCTGTTCCTCGTTGATCATGCCGGCCGACAGGTCGGCGTCGATCGCCATCTGCTTGCCGGGCATCGAATCGAGGCTGAAGCGCGCGGCGACTTCGGCGATACGGCCGGCGCCCTTGGTGATGACGACGAAGTTGATCACGACGAGGATCATGAAGATCGTCAGGCCGATGATCGTCTCGCCGCCCATCAGGAATTCGCCAAAGGCACCGATCACGCCGCCGGCGGCATCCGGTCCTTCATGGCCATGGCCCAGGATAAGGCGGGTGGAGGCAAGGTTCAGGCCCAGCCGCAGCATCGTCGCGATCAGCAGGATCGTCGGAAAGGCGCTCAGTTCCAGCGGCTTTTCGATGAACAGCGCGGTCATCAGGATCATCACCGACAGGGTGATCGACAGCGCCAGCCCCATGTCGAGCATCCAGCCCGGCATCGGCAGGATCAGCATCGCGATGATCGCGATCACGCCACCGGCCAGCGCCATGTCACGATTGGCGCCGATCCGATCGAGGAATTTCAGTACGATAGGGGGCATGGACGACTACCGGACAGACGTTACAGGGCAGGCGAGACGGGGATGCCGGCTTCGATGAAGGTGCGCAGCTTGTTGCGCATCGTTCGCACCGAAATGCCGAGGATGTGCGACGCCGAGGTGCGGTTGCCGTGGCAGCGTTCCAGCGTCTGCAGGATCAGCTCGCGCTCGACTTCTTCGACCGTGCGGCCGACCAGCCCATCGATGCGGAGCGGGGCTGCCGCTTCCGCCTGGACATCGGCGAGCGGCACGCCGTCGGCATGCACCAGATCGCCGGGCTGGATCGTGGGGTTGCGCCCCAGCAGCACCGCGCGATGCACGGTTTCCTCCAGCTCGCGGATATTGCCGGGCCAGGGATAGCGGCGGACCAGTGCCAGCGCCTCGTCGGAAAAGGGACGCGGCGGCACACCATCGGTTTCGGCGAAACGCTGCGCGAAATAGAGCGCCAGTTCGGCAACGTCGTCGTCGCGCTCCCGCAGCGGCGGCACGTCAATCCGCACCAGACCGAGCCGGACCAGCAGGTCCGAGCGGAAGGTACCGCCTTCGACGCAGCTTTGCAGGTCGAGGCTGGTCGAAGCGATCAGCCGGGCGTGGAAGGGGACAAGTTCGGTGCCGCCGACGCGGCGGAAGCGCTGCGTCTGGAGCACGTCGAGCAGCCGCGCCTGCAACGACTGCGACAGCGCACCCACTTCGCGCAGCAGGATGGTGCCGTGCCCGGCCTTTTCCAGACGACCTAGCCGGCGTGCGACCGCGCCCGGAAAGGCGCCCGTCTCATGGCCGAACAGTTCGGATTCGAGCACGTCCGGGGCGACGCCGGCGCATTCGGCGACCACCAGCGGGCGCGGACGTCCGGAGGCGTCGTGCACCGCGCGGGCCATCATTTCCTTGCCGCTGCCCTTCTCGCCATAGACCAGCACCGGCGCCCCGCTGGGCGCGACGGCGGCGGCGAGCGACAGGGCGCGGGCCAGTGCCGGGTGGCCACCGATCCAGGCCGGCGCCTTGCGCTCGACGACCGAGGCGATCGCGGCGGCGATCAGGTCGCGCTGCGGGGGCAGGGGCACATAGTCGCGGGCGCCGGCGCGGATCGCCGCGACGGCGCGTTCGGCCGGGGCATCGATTCCGCAGGCCAGCACAGGCACGGTAAAACGTTCGGCGCGGATGCTGGCCATAAAGCCAGCCACGTCGGCCTCGACATCAATCATCACCAGATCGCCGCCCCCCTCGCGCAGCTCTTTCATGCCATCGGCGGGTGTGTCCGCCATGGCGACTTCGGCGCCGGCGCTCTGCGCCAGCTCGGCAGCGCGGCGGAACTCGGTGCCCGGCGCGCCGATCAGCAACATGCGGATGGTCGCGGGCATCAGCGATCGGGCCGCACGATTTCGGTGAGCGTCACGCCCAGCGCATTGTCGATCAGCACGACTTCGCCGCGCGCGATGAGCCGGTCATTGACGAAGATGTCGACGGGCTCGCCCACCCGGCGGTCGAGTTCGACCACCGTGCCGGAAGCCAGGTTGAGCAGCTGCCCCACCGGCATCCGGGCGCGGCCGAGGATGGCCTGAACCTTCACCGGCACGTCGTGCACGGCCTCCAGGCCGGCGGAACCCGCGGGGGCCTCGGTCGCGCCGGGCAATTCGAAGTCCTCGAACACCGGGCTGGGCTGGGGTTCGTTGTCGGATGGGATGATGTCGTGCGGATCGATCGTCATGCGGGCAGTCCTATGCGTTCATCCATTGGCGGATCACGGAAGCGGCCTCGGGGGGGCTGGCGGAGATGACTTCGCCGATGCGCTTCAGTGCAGAGACTTTGATGCGGCCATCGACCTGGGCGAGGGCGATTTCCTGTTCGAGCAGGGCCTGTTCGCTGCCGCCCAATGCCTCGATCTGTTCGAGTGCCTCGGGGTCGCCATCGGCGGCGCGCTCGGCGAGCAAGCGCATTTCGGGCGAATGGGCGTCGAGCTGCGGCTCGGCCACGGGGATTTCGGCGGGTTCGGGCTTGGGCTTCAGCATGCGCAGGGCGAGCAGGCCGATGCCGCCGATCAGTGCGAGCTGGAGCAGCGTCCAGATATGGTCGAGCGGCAGATAGGAAAGGATGCCGCCGCCCTTGTTCTCCACCGCGTCGCCGGCCGTGAAGGCCATGCTTTCGACCACCACGCTGTCGCCGCGCTGGCTGTCGGCACCGACGGTGTTTTCCACCAGCCGCTGCAGGCGCTGGATTTGCGGCGCGGGCAGGCCCTTGGCGCCGCCATCGACCATCACCGCCACGGTAAGGCGCGTCACCTTGCCGGGCGACCGCAGCGTAACGGTTTTGGTAGAGCTGTTGGCGTAGGTCGTGTCTTCGGACGTCTGGTTGCTCGCCGACTGGCGCGAGGTTCCCGGTGTGCCGCTATTGGCCTTGGCATCGGGCAACTGGTTCGCGACCGAGGCGGTCTGCGGGCCGGCATCATTCTCGCGGTTCTGGTCGCCGGTCTCTACGCTCACCTGACGCGCGACGACCTGCTTGTCGGGATCATAGACGTTCGATTCCTCGCGCGTCTGGTCGCGGTCGATCTGGGCCGACACTTCGGCGCGGACCTTGCCCTGGCCGACGATCGGCTCGAGCAGCGATTCGATCTGGTCGCGCAGCCGGGCTTCGACCGCCTTTTGCCGGTCGTCGGCATCGGCCGCGCTGGCGGTATCGGGATCGCCCGCCCGCGCGAGCAGTGCGCCGGTCTGGTCGACGACCGACACCGAGTCCGGGGAAAGTTCGGGCACCGAGGAGGAAACGAGATAGCGGATCGCGGCAATCGTCTCGCCGCCCAAATGGCCCTTGGTCTTCACCGTCACGGCGGCGGTCGCCTTGCGGCTTTCGTTGGCGAACATCGCGCGTTCGGGCATCACGATGTGGACGCGGGCGGCGCTGACCGACTGGATCGTCTGGATCGACTTGGCCAGTTCGCCTTCGATTGCGCGGGTTTCGTTCAGCTTGGCGCGGCTGGCGGAAACGCCGAACGGCTGCTCCTGATCGAGCACGTCATAGCCGATCTTGCCGCCCAGCTTCTCGCCGGCCATGCTCATGCGCAGTTCGGCCAGCTTGTCGCGCGGCGCCATGATCGAGGTGCCGTCGGCCGACAGTGTGTAGGGGACGTTTTGCGTCTTGAGCTTTTCGGTGATGGTGGCGGCGGCCGCGGGATCGAGATCGGTATAGAGATACCCCATTTCGCTCGTGCCGTTGCGCGTGGCGACAAAGGCCAGCACGGCAAGCAGCACGACCGCCACGCCGCCCATCAGCATCAGCCGCTTCGGCCCCAGCTGGGCCACGAGATTCTTGATCGCTTCCAATGCTGCCCCGTACCGTGCAACTGGGGGCGGATGCCCCGTTTCTCTCTTTATAGGCGGGGGGCGGCGGGCAGTTTCTGCCGGGTGGGAATTTTTTGCCTAGCATCGCGTGGCGGGGCTGGCGCTTGCCGCGCCGGGCAAATGCCGCGATAGCGCGGGCGTGCGCACGCTATTTTCCACTCTGCTCTATCAGCAGCCGCTGGGCGACGACGCCCTGATCGCCGATCTGGAGGCATCCTGCCTGCAACTGGCGGAAGACGATGGCGCCGGCCGGCGCTGGTGCCGCGAGAACCATTATCGCGGCTATACCAGCTATGCCTCGCTGGACGATCTGCCGATCCGCGACCCTGCCTTCGCCGATCTCAAGCGGCTGCTCGACAAGCATGTCGCCCGGTTTGCGGAGGCGTGCGCGTTCGATCTGGCGGGGCGCAAGCTGAAGCTCGACAGCCTGTGGGTCAATGTTCTCGACGGCAAGGGCGGGCATGGTGCGCATATCCACCCGCACAGCGTCGTCTCGGGCACCGTCTATGTCGCGCTGCCGCCGGGTTCACGCGGTCTGAAGCTGGAAGACCCGCGGCTGGCGATGATGATGGCCGCGCCGACACGGCGGCCGGATGCGCCGGAATCGCTTCAGCCCTTTATCGAAGTGGTGCCCGAGGTCGGCACCGTACTGCTCTGGGAAAGCTGGCTGCGCCACGAAGTGCCACCCGGGGCGGGCAAGGAAAAGCGGATCAGCGTCAGCTTCAACTATCGCTGGTAAGCGCGCGACGCGGTGTCGCGCGCGGCGAGCATTTCGGCATGCTGCACGCTCGGCACCGGCTTCGCGACGCGCGCCGGGTGCGGCGATCCGGCATGCGAGACGAACGCTGCACAAGTGCCCAGCGCAGAGCCGATGAACAGGGAACGGGCGATGGCCATGGGTGGATTCCTTCAACCGAACAGGATCCCCGTTCCATTATAGTCAACACCGCGTTCATCTTGTCTGCCCCGCAACTTTACGGGGGCTGCGGCATCGCCGCAGGTGACGGCTGGCCTGCTTGTCCCTATGTTGGCGGCCAATGGCAAAGAACAGAACAAAAGCAGGGCTGCCGACGCGGCAGCAGATTCTCGATTTTATCGCTTCGTCCGACACGCCTGCAGGCAAGCGCGAGATTGCGCGGGCATTCGGGCTGAGCGCGCAGGACAAGATCCTGCTCAAGGCGCTGTTGAAGGACATGACCGACGAGGGGCTGATCGACGTCGCCCCCGGCCGGGCCTTTCACAAGATGGGCGGCCTGCCCAAGGTGACGGTGCTGCGCATCACCGATGCCGATGGCGACACCGTGTGGGCCGTGCCCGAGCGCTGGGAGGCCGAGCACGTCCCCGCACCGCGGCTGCGCGTGCGCGAGGGGCGCGGCAAGCGTTCGGCGCTGGGGGTGGGCGACCGCATCCTCGCGCGGACCGAAGAGGCCGGCAATGGCTGGATCGCGCACCCGATGAAGAAGCTGGCGCGCGGCGAGGAACAGATGCTGGGCGTGCTGCACGAAGAGGGCGGCAGGCTCTGGTTGCAGGGCGTCGAGAAGAAGGACCGGCGCGACTGGCCGGTATCCGATGCCGGCGGGGCAGAGCCGGGCGATCTGGTGCTGGCGGAAAAGACAGGCCGGCCGCCACGGATCACCGCCAAGGTGGTCGAGCGGCTGGGCGATCCGTTCGCGCCGCGCAGCTTCTCGATGATCGCGATCCACCGCCACGGTATTCCCAACGTCTTTTCGGAGGAATTGCTGGAAGAGGCCGAGCGGGTGGCGAAGCAGAAGCTGGGCGATGGCCGCGAGGATCTGCGCCATTTGCCGATCGTTGCGATCGACCCGGCCGATGCGCGCGACCATGACGATGCGGTCTGGGCCGCGCCCGACGACGATCCCGCCAACGAAGGCGGGTGGAAGGCGATCGTCGCGATTGCCGATGTCTCCTTCTATGTCCGGCCGGGCTCCGAACTCGACCGCGAGGCGCGCAAGCGGGGGAACTCGGTCTATTTCCCCGACCGGGTGGTGCCGATGCTGCCCGAAATCCTGTCGGCGGATGTGTGCTCGCTGAAGCAAGGCGTGGATCGCGCGGCGCTCGCCTGCCATCTGCAGGTGACCAAGGGCGGCGCGCTCAAGAGCTGGCGGTTCACCCGCGCGGTGGTGCGGCTGGCGGCGAATATTGCGTATGAGGATGCGCAGGCGGCGATCGATGGAAAGCTGGAGCATCCGTTCACCGAAACCGCCCTTCGCCCGCTATGGGATTGCTGGCAGGCGCTCAATGCGACGCGCGAGAAGCGCGAGCCGCTCGACCTCGACCTGCCCGAACGCCGCATCGTGCTCGACGAGAAGGGGCGCATTCTGTCGGTCGCGCCGCGCGAGCGGCTCGATGCGCATAAGCTGATCGAGGATTACATGATCGCCGCCAATGTCGCCGCCGCCAAGGCGCTCGAGGCGAAGAAGACGCCGGTGATGTACCGCATCCACGAGCCGCCGGCGCGCGAGAAGCTCACTGCGCTGAAGGAATATCTGAAGACCTTCGATATCGAATTCGCGCTGGGGCAGGTGATCCGGCCGGCGACGTTCAACCGCATTCTCGACCGGGTGGGCGAGGCGGAGTTCCGCCCGCAGGTGATGGAACAGGTGCTGCGCACCCAGACCCAGGCCTATTACGGGCCGGAAAATGCGGGGCATTTCGGACTGGCGCTGGGCTCCTATGCGCATTTCACTTCGCCGATCCGGCGCTATGCCGATCTGGTGGTGCACCGCGCGCTGGTGGAGGCATACCGGCTGGGGCCGGGCGGGCTGACGCCGGAAGAGGCCGGCAGCATGGACCGGATCGGCGAATCGATCAGCCAGCTCGAACGCCGCGCGATGGAGGCCGAGCGCGAGACCATCGACCGCTATGTTGCCGCGTACCTCGCCGCGCATGTCGGCGAAGTGATGGAGGCGCGGATCACCGGCGTGCAGAATTTCGGCTTCTTCGCGACGGTGGAGGGTGTGGGCGGCGACGGGCTGGTCGCGGCGCGCGACCTGGGCCAGGAATATTTCCACTTCGACGAGGCCGGCAAAAGGCTGGTCGGCGAGCATAGCGGCGAGGCGTTCACCCTTGGCCAGCGGATCGCGCTGCGGCTGGTGGAGGCGAACCCGGTATCGGGCGCGCTGCGCTTCGAGCTACCAGACGGGAAGGGCTCGGCTGGCGGTCCGCCGCGCACGGGTCGTCCGGGCAAGGGCGCGCCGAAGCGTGTGATCCACCGTCGCGGACGGCCGGGCAATATCCGCCATCAGGGGCGCAAGCGCTGAGCTGCTGTTCGCGGCGCGGCCCTTGACGGGACAGCGCTGTCAAATCCAGTGCATTGACGTAACAGTCGCGCTACAAGCGATTTACAGCGGTGTTGCGAGAGGAAGAACATGTCCGGGCGTCCGACGATCAAGGAAGTGTCGAAGATCGCAGGCGTATCGTTCAAGACCGTTTCGCGCGTGCTCAACAACGAGAAGCATGTCAGCGAGGAGACGCGCCGCCGCGTCGAGGAAGTGGTCGCCCGGCTCAACTTTCGTCCCAGCCATGCGGCGCGCACGCTGGCAGGGCGCAAGTCGTTTCAGGTCGCCCTGTTCTATGACAATCCCAGCCCCTATTATGTGTATCACATCCAGTCCGGCGCGCTCGAGCGTTGCTCGGAGTTGGGTTATCGCCTGCTGATGCAGCCGGTCGATAGCCAGTCCGCCGACCTGGTAGGCGCAGTGATGGCGCTGGTGGACGAGGCGCATCTCGACGGTGTGATCCTGTCGCCGCCGCTTACCGAGGCGACGGCGCTGCTCGATGCGCTAGACAGCCGGCGGCTGCCCTACGTTCGAATCGCGCCCGGCGTGCGCAAGCATAGCGGCATGGCAACGACGATGGACGATGTTGCCGCCGCGCGCGAGATCACGCGTCATCTGATCAGCCTGGGCCACCGCGCCATCGCGCTGATCCGCGGGCCGGAGAGCCATGTGTCGTCTGCCGATCGTCTGGCAGGATATCAGGCGGAGCTGGCGGCCCACGGCATTGCTTTCGATCCGGAACTGGTGGTTTCCGGCGATTACAGCTTCGCCTCGGGCATGGCGGCAGCGCAGGCGATGCTGGCGCGCAATCCCCGGCCGACCGCCATTTTCGCAGGCAATGACGATATGGCGGCTGGCGTCCTGGCGGCGGCGCATGAGGCGGACGTAGCCGTGCCCGATCAGCTTTCGATCGTCGGGTTCGACGATTCGGATCTGGCTCGCGCCGTCTGGCCGCCGCTTACCACCATCCGTCAGCCGGTGCGCGAACTCGCCTATGCTGCGGCCGACCTGATGCTCTCGGGCAACGCCGCGCAGGAACAGGTGACGCTGGACCACGAGCTGATGGTGCGGTCCACCACTGGGCCGGCGCCCAAGGACTGATCTCCTTTATGTCCGCGCATGCGCGGGCGTCCCGTTCGTGGACGGCCGTTAACCCATTTTGTCGCTGGCCCGAATAGTAAACAAATCGTTAAGATCGGCGCATGCAACGCCAGATCGCCTTTCCGGGCATCGCCCGCCGCCACCCGTTCCGCCAGCATATGCGTCGCACGATCGTGGCGCAGCGAAAGGCAAGCGACGATAAGGATCTGCGGCTGTTCGCGCTGAGCTTCACCGCGTTCTTCGTCTGCTTCTACACCTTCATCTTCTGACGGAACGCGCCGGGCAGATCAGTCCGGGAATTCCTCGCCGGTACGCGGCACGTCGCCAGCCTTGTGCAGCCGCCGCGCGCACCAGGCCGAGGCGAAGCAGAGCAATACCACGATCCACAGCGAATCCTCGACCAGAATGCCCGGGATGCGGCTGAAGCCGAAGATCCCCACCGATCCGAAAACCATGAAGCCGGCATTGACAATGTTGTTCGCCGCGACGGTGCGTGCCGTCTGCGATTTTTCCACGGTGGTGGTGAGGAAGGCGTAGAGCGGCACCACGAACATGCCGCCGGTAATCGCGATCAGCGCCAGGTCGGCGAGAATGTGCCAGGCGGCGGGCAGCGCGATGAAGGCAGCGGTCTTCAGCAGCGGGCCGTCATGGATCGGCCAGAATCGCGCGGCAAAGTGGAAATCGACCACGAACACCGACATGGCGAGCACCGACGGCACCGCATACCGCGCCGAGATATTGCCCTTGAGCATCCGGTTGATGATGACCGAGCCGATCGCGATGCCGACCGAGAAAATGCCCAGGAACACGCTGGCCACGTCCTTCTGGGCGTGGAACACGTTCTTGACCAGCGGCGGGAACAGCACGCCGAGCACCGCTGCGATCGTCCAGAACACGCTGATGGAGATGATCGCCAGATAGAGGCGACGGATGTGCATCGTGCCGCGGATCAGCCGCACCGAGGCGCGGAAGATGTTGAAGTCCACTTTCAGCTTGGTGAGCGGTGGTGCGGGCGGGATCTTGAGCGACGCGAGCCAGCCAGCGCAGGCGACGCCCAGTACCGCAAAGGCGGCGCCATAGGCGCTGATCACACCACCCGCGATCGTCCCGCCCAGAATGGCGATATAGGTGCCCGCCTCGATCATGCCGGTGCCGCCCAGCACATCGTCCTCGCGCAGATGCTGCGGCAGGATCGCGTATTTGATTGGCCCGAAAAAGGTGGAGTGCACGCCCATGCCGAGCAGCGCGGCCAGCATCATCGGCAGGCTCTTCAGGAAGATGCCGGTGGCGCCCACCAGCATGATGCCGATTTCGGCGGCCTTGATGATCCGCATGATCCGCGCCTTGTCATAGGTGTCGGCCAACTGACCGGCGAGCGCGGAAAACAGGAAAAAGGGCAGGATGAAGATGCCGGTGGCGATGGCGCTGAACCGGGTTTCTTCCTCGACCGAATTGAAGATCTGGTAGGTCGCGAAAAAGATCATCGCGTTCTTGAAGAGGTTGTCGTTGAACGCTCCCAGGAACTGCGTGATGAACAGAGGCAGGAACCGGCGCTCCTTCATAAGCCCGAGCGCACCTATCATTCGATATAAGCTCCCCAAGTGGCGGTTTTCCGCCCGGTGGGTGCCGGGCATAGCCGAGGGGCTGTACCCGCATCAATGGGGTATCGTTGCCATCCGGTTGTCCGGACGCGGTAAAGTCGCTGCCGCCCCCTCCCGCTGGACGGAAGCCGGTGCTAGGAACCGGCGATGCTCACGCTGCCCAACGTGCTCACGCTCTCGCGCATCCTTGCCGTGCCGCTGCTGGTGGGGTTCCTCTGGTGGAGGGACTGGCAGGCGGGATTCGCCATTGCGTTCGGCCTCTACTGCCTGATGGGCATCACCGATTATTTCGACGGCTACCTCGCCCGCGCGCAGGGGACCGTCTCGAAGCTCGGGATATTTCTCGATCCGATCGCCGACAAGATCATGGTCGCGGCGGTGATCCTGATCCTGGTGGGCAAGGGCGTGATCGCCGACTGGCATGTGATCGCCGCACTGGTGATCCTGTTGCGGGAGATCGCGGTATCGGGACTACGCGAGTTTCTGGGCGGGCTGCAGGTATCTGTGCCGGTGTCGCGGCTCGCCAAGTGGAAGACGGCGCTGCAACTGGGATCGCTGGGGGCGTTGATCCTGTCGGGCGCGCTGCCGCAATGGCCCTGGGTGCTGATGGTCGGGCTGGCGGCGTTGTGGGGCGCTGCGGTGCTGACCGCGATTACCGGCTGGGACTATCTGCGCGTCGGTCTGAGCCATATGGACAGCTGATGGCGCTGTCGCTGCTTTACTTCGCCTGGGTGCGCGAGGCGGTGGGGACCGGCGCGGAGCAGGTTTCGCCCCCGGAGTCGGTGCGGACGATTGCCGATCTGATCGGCTGGCTGGCAGGGCGCAGCGAGGGGCATGCCGTCGCCTTTGCCGAGCCCACGAAGCTGCGCGCGGCAATCGACCAGGTCTTTGTGCCGCTCGACACGCCGCTGGATGGTGCGGGCGAGGTGGCGATCTTTCCGCCGGTGACGGGCGGATGATCCGCGTCTCGGTCGATCCGGCGCCGATCGAGCTGGCGATGGAAGTCGCTGCGCTGGAGGAACGCGGGGCGGGCGGCGTGGCGACCTTTACCGGCGTGGTACGCACCGACGACGGCGTGCAGGCGCTGGAGCTGGAACATTATCCCGGCATGACCGAGGCTGCACTGTGTGCGCTGGCCGAAGGGGCGGTGGATCGCTGGAACCTGCTGGGCGTCACCATCGTGCACCGGGTGGGGAGGATGGTGGCGGGCGAGCGGATCGTGTTCGTCGGCACCGCCGCCGTGCACCGGGCCGAGGCGCTGGAAGCCTGTGCCTTCCTGATCGACCGGCTGAAGACCGACGCCCCCTTCTGGAAGCGCGAAGTGCTGGCAGGCGGCGCGCGCTGGGTGGAACCGCGCGCAAGCGACAATACGCGTGCAGCGGAATGGGGCTAAGCGTACAGCTTATTACAGCGTATCTGTACGGACATGTCCAAGCCGATGAACCTCAACGTCCGAGTCGCAGGCCCCCTGAGCGACTTCGTTTCGCGCAACGTGGGCGAGGACGGGCTGTACGAGAATGTCAGCGAATATGTCCGCGACCCGATCCGCCGCGACAAGGAACGGGTCGAACGCGAGAAGTTCGAGACGCTGAAGGCAGAGTTGCAGCGGGCATTCGCGACGCCGGATGAGGATTGTGTCGAGGTCACTGCCGAAGAGGTGATTCAGCGCAATCGTATGCGGCGCGCGCAGCGGTGAGCGCGTTCTTCATTGAGCCGATGGCGGACCAGCGGCTGGATGAAATTTACGACTATACTGCCGACCAATGGGGTGAGGCGCAGGCCGATCGGTACGTGCTTCAACTATTCGAGCGCTTCGCCGAAATTGCGGCGCGGCGGGTGCCGTAGCGTGCTTTGCCAGCCGAATTTGGCGTCAGGGGATATTTTGCGCGCGCGGGACATCATGTCGTGTATTGGCGCGAACGGGCCGATGGCGCGATTGGAATCGTCACGCTGCTTCATGAGCGGATAAATCAGATGGAGCAGCTCCGCGCTGTCTGGGAGCCCTGATCAGTCCCGCGCGGCTGCCAGCACGTCCGCCAGCAACCGGAAGTCGCGTTCGCGGGGGGAGGCCTTGCGCCAGACCAGCGCAATGTGGCGCGAGGCGTTGGCGGCGTCGAGCGGGCGGGCGGTGACCGAGGTATGTTCCAGAATGCCGGCATCCACCGCCATTTCCGGCAGCATCGTAACTCCTAGCCCATTATCGACCATCTGCACCATGGTGTGGAGCGACGTGCCGAGCATCGTCGCCTCGGCGCGCAGTTCGGGGCGGTTGCAGGCGGCGAGGGCATGGTCCTTCAGGCAATGCCCGTCCTCGAGCATCAACAGCCGGCCTTCGTCGATCTCGTCGGGATGAATCGCGGCGTTCGGCGCCATTTCACCTTCGCGGAACGCCACGAACAGGCGGTCGTCGAACAGTCGCGCGCTTTCGACATCGCCGCAGGCGAAGGGCAAGGCGAGCAGCACGCAATCGGTGCGGCCATGGCTGAGAGCCTCGCACGCCTGGCCGCTGGTTTCCTCGCGTAGATAGAGTTTCAGGTCCGGATATTGCTGGCGCAGGCGCGGCAGGATGCGCGGCAGCAGGAAGGGCGCGATGGTGGGGATGACGCTCATCCGCATCTCACCCGAGAGTGGACGCCCGGCGGCGCGGGCGAGGTCGCCCAGCTCATCGGCTTCGCGCAGGACGCGGCGGGCTTTCTCGACGATCCGCTCGCCGAGCGGCGTGAAACGGACGACGCGGCGCGTGCGCTCGACCAGTACCACGCCGATCAGCGTTTCCAGTTCGCGAATGCCTGCCGACAGGGTCGACTGGGTGACGAAGCACGCCTCCGCGGCGCGGCCAAAATGGCCGGCATCGTGCAGCGCCACCAGATACTGGAGCTGTTTGAGGGTGGGGAGATAGGTCTGCGCCACTAATCGCCTCATTCGATTGCTTGAGAGGAATATAGTGACAGGGGCGATTAATGCAAAGGCCAATACGCTCCCCTCCCGCTTGCGGGCGGGGGTGGGGGAGGGGATGGCAGTGTAGATTGGGGCGACGTGTCAGATAGAGCCTCCACGTCAGTCCCTCCCCTAGCCCCTCCCGCAAGCGGGAGGGGACTGTGGCGTCAGGCCGCCGCCGCCTGGAATTCCTCGGCGGGAAGGCGGATCATATAGTCGAAGGCCGACAGCGCCGCGGTGGAGCCTGCGCCCATCGCGATCACGATCTGCTTGTACGGCACGGTGGTGCAATCGCCCGCCGCGAAGATGCCCGGACGGCTCGTCTCGCCGCGCGCATCGATTTCGATCTCGCCGCGGTTGGTGAGCGCGATCGTGTCCTTCAGCCACTCGGTGTTCGGCACCAGCCCGATCTGGACGAAGATGCCTTCCAGCGCGATGTCGTGCTCGGCGCCGGTGTTGCGGTCCTTGTAGCTGAGGCCCGACACCTTCTCGCCGTCGCCATTGACCTTGGTGGTCATCGCCGAGGTGAGGATCTTCACATTCGGCAGGCTGGCGAGCTTGCGCTGCAGCACCGCATCGGCGCGAAGCTGGCTGTCGAACTCGATCAGCGTGACATGCGCGACGATGCCGGCCAGGTCGATCGCCGCCTCGACGCCCGAATTGCCGCCGCCGATCACCGCGACGCGCTTGCCCTTGAAGAGCGGGCCGTCGCAGTGCGGGCAATAGGCCACGCCCTTGTTGCGATATTCGTCCTCACCCGGCACGTTCATCTGCCGCCAGCGGGCACCGGTGGAAAGGATGATCGCCTTGGCCTTCAGGCTCGCGCCATTGGCCAGCACCACTTCGTGCAGCCCGCCCTCGCGCGTCGCCGGGATCAGCTTTTCGGCGCGCTGCAGGTTCATCACGTCGACCTCATAGTCCTTGACGTGCTGCTCGAGATGCGCGGCCAGCTTGGGGCCTTCGGTGTGCGGCACCGAGATGAAATTCTCGATCCCCATCGTGTCGAGCACCTGCCCGCCAAAGCGTTCGGCCGCGACACCCACCCGGATGCCCTTGCGCGCGGTGTAGATCGCCGCCGCCGCCCCGGCGGGGCCGCCGCCGACGATCAGCACGTCGAACGGATCCTTCTTGCCGATCCGTTCGGCCGCGCGCTTTTCCGCGCCGCTGTCGATCTTCGCGACGATCTGCTCCAGCTCCATCCGGCCCGAGGCAAAGGGTTCGCCGTTCAGGTACACAGTCGGCACCGCCATCACCTTGCGCGCCTCGACTTCGTCCTTGAACAGGGCGCCGTCGATCGCGGTGTGGCGGATCTTGGGGTTGAGCACCGCCATCAGGTTCAGCGCCTGCACCACGTCGGGGCAGTTCTGGCACGATAGCGAGAAATAGGTCTCGAAGCTGAAATCGCCCTCGATATTGCGGACCTGCTCGATCAGTTCCTGCGCCGCCTTGCTCGGGTGGCCGCCGACCTGAAGCAGCGCGAGCACCAGCGAGGTGAACTCATGCCCCATCGGGATGCCGGCGAAGCGCACGCCGATATCGGTGCCCTTGCGGCGGATCATGAAGCTCGGTTTGCGCGCATCGTCGGCGTGGACGAGGTCGATCTTGTCGGACAGTGCGGCGATTTCGGCCAGGAGCTCGCCCAGCTCGCGCGACTTGGCGTCCTCGCCCAGGCTGGCGACGAGCTCGATCGGCTCGCGGATGTTCACGAGATAGGTCTTGAGCTGTTGCGTCAGATTGGCGTCGAGCATGGGAAAACTCCTGTAACTTCTACTAAAACGGCCCGGGGCGGTTGGTATCCGCCCCGGGCCGCATCAGGCGCCCGTTGAGGGGGCAGGGGCGCGCTTTAGATCTTGCCGACGAGGTCGAGCGACGGGGCCAGGGTCTTTTCACCCTCTTCCCACTTGGCCGGGCACACTTCACCCGGATGGGCGGCGACATACTGCGCGGCCTTGATCTTGCGGAGCAGTTCCTGGGCGTTGCGGCCCACGCCTTCCGAAGTGATCTCGACCAGCTGGATCACGCCTTCCGGATCGACCACGAAGGTGCCGCGGTCGGCGAGGCCCTGGCCTTCACGCAGCACGTCGAAGTTGGTCGACAGCACGTGGTTCTGGTCGCCCAGCATGTAATAGTTGATCTTGCCGATCGCGGGCGAGGTGTCGTGCCATGCCTTGTGGCTGAAGTGGGTGTCGGTCGAGACCGAATACACTTCAACGCCCATGCCCTGCAGGGTCGGATAGATGTCGGCCAGGTCTTCCAGCTCGGTCGGGCACACGAAGGTGAAGTCCGCCGGGTAGAAGAAGAAGACCGCCCACTTGCCCTTCACGTCGCCGTCGGTGACGGTGACGAACTTGCCTTCCTTATAGGCCTGCGCGGTGAACGGCTTGATGGTGCTGCCGATGAGAGCCATGCGGTTATATCCTCCAGAACGGGGTTGCTGTTGCGAAGCCGGATATAGGCGGCCCTGCCCCGGAAGAGAAATTGGAAGACCCGCTTGGGTTGATCGATTGCCTCACTCAATAGGGTGACTTTAATCGGTCATATTTGTGAAAGCGCGCGGTACAGACTGAACGCGCTGGTGGCGGTGAGGACGATGCCGACCAGGCTGAGCAACGTGCGGGTCGGCACCCGCTTGGCGAAGATGGCGCCGCATGGCGCCGCAACGATGCCGCCGATCAGCAGCCCCAGCACCGGATGCCAGAAGGCGGGGGAGAAACCCTGGGTGCCGATGTGAAAGAGGAACGTCGCCGAAATGGTGACCGTCAGAAAGAACTCGACGGTGTTGACGGTGCCGATCGTGGTGCGCGGCCGGGCGCCCTGCACCAGCAGGTTGCTCGTCACCACCGGCCCCCAGCCGCCGCCGCCCGCCGCATCGAGAAAGCCGCCCGCCAGACCCAGCGGCTCGACGATCTTCGGTTCGCGGTGGTGGGGCGCAAAGCGGATCGCGCGGAACAGCAGGTAAAGGCCGATCCCCGCCAGATACGCCATGACGAACGGGCGCGTCACCGATGCGTCGAGCGAGGTCAGCACATAGGCACCCAGCACGCCGCCGATCATTCCCGGCACCAGCAACCGGGCGAACAGCCGCCAGTTCACGTTGCGATGCAGAGCATGGCTGAGGCCCGATACGCCGGTCGTCATCGTCTCGACCAGATGTACGCCTGCCGAGGCGGTGGCGGGGGCAATGCCCAGCACGCTCACCAGCAGCGTGCTGGAAATAACCCCGAACGCCATGCCCAGCGCGCCGTCGACCAGTTGTGCGGCAAAGCCCACCGCGATGTATGGCAACAGTTCGGTGACGCTCAAACCTTCGAACATCCGGTGCCCTTATGCCGTTGATCGACCCTATCCATGAAGAGGGAGCACAACGCCGACAAGTCACTTAGTGTTGCCCCCTTGGGCGGGCTGGCTGGCTGGGGCATGCTGGAAATCTCAGCGGCATGTGCCTACATGATGCCAAATATAAGGGGCCCGGCCATGTTCCGACGTCTGACGGACTATCTCGATTCGATTCGTGCGCGCGATCCTGCGCCGCGGAGCCGCATGGAGATTCTGCTGTATCCGGGCGTGTGGGCGCTGGGCTATCACCGCGTTGCGCACTGGCTGTTCCGGCGGCGGCTGTTCTTTCTGGCGCGCTTCGTCAATCACTGGTCACGCTGGATGACGGCGATCGACATTCACCCCGGCGCCACCATCGGCCGCAATTTCTTCATCGACCACGGCTTTGTCGTGATCGGGGAGACAGCGCTGATCGGCGACAATGTCACCATTTACCAGTGCGTCACGCTGGGCGGCACCAGCCCGGACAATGGCGTGGGCGGCAAGCGGCATCCGACGTTGCTCGACGGCGTCATCATCGGGTCCGGCGCGCAGGTGCTGGGGCCGATCACTGTGGGCGAACGCGCCCGGATCGGGGCCAATGCGGTGGTGACGAAGGATGTCGCGCCCGGCGCGGTGATGGTCGGCATTCCGGCCAAGCCGACGCTGGTCGAAGCCGGCACTTGGCAGAAGGATTTCGTGCCTTATGGTACGCCGTGCAGCGACCTCTTTGATCCGGCAAGCCAGAAGCTGGAAATCATGCGTTGTGAACTGGAGACCCTACGCAAGCGGCTCGACGCGATGATCGCCGAGCGTGAGGCCGGGGCGGAGCGGCGCGACCGGGCCTGATGGGAACCGTCACCCCGCTCCCCCTGCAGCAGCCCGGACAGGTCGGTTTCGAACGCCCCGAACTCACGCGGATCCTGGATCTCTATGGCCGGATGGTCGCGGCGGGGCACTGGCGCGACTATGCAATCCAGTTCGACAAGGATTTCGCGGTGTTCGCCGCCTTTCGCCGCGCTGCGGAGCGGCCCGAATATCGCATCGAAAAACGTCCGAGCCTGCGCAACCGGCAGGGCATGTGGGCGCTGGTCAACGAAAGCGGCGCAGTGCTGAAACGCGGGCACGAACTCGGCCCGGTATTGGCGCCGGTCGAGCGCCGGCTGATGAAGCTGGTCGAGGAGTGACCCCCTGAAATCCTCCCCCGCAAGGGGGAGGTGGCACCGAAGGTGACGGAGGGGGCGGGAATCATTGCGGCCCTTCTGGCATCCTCCCCCTCCGACCCGCTACGCGGCCCACCTCCCCCTTGCGGGGGAGGATCAGGAGGGAGGTTACGCCAGCGCGCCTTGCTGCGTCGGCGGGAGCCGGCGGCTGAGGTCGCCGAGCCGCGCGACGACCGCCCGCCGCATCGCGTGCCAGAAGGCGGAGAGCGTCAGCAGCGCCGATCCGATCACGAGCCCGGTCAGCGCGGCGCTCAGTTCGACCGCACCGCTCTGGTGGAACAGCGAGTACATCGCCCACAGCACATAGGCGAGGCTGGATACCAGCAGCGCCCGCCGGTCCACCGCCAGCGCGACCACCGCGAAGAACAGGTAGAGCGCGAACACCACCGCCGCCATCGGCGCGCCGATCTCGCCGTCGAACACGCCCAGCATGTGGAATACCGGGTGCCCGATCAGCGGCGCGGCAGCAAGGTGGAGCCAGAAAGCGACGTCCGAACGCCGGGTGCGACGTTCCAGGTCGCTCATGTCCCAGCGCATTGCGGCGATGAAGATGCCGATCCCGCCCAGCAGCAGGACGGGGTTGATCCAGTCCTTCGCGGTGGGGATCAGTGAGGACATCAGTCCTACGACGACGCCTACCACCGCCAGTGCGCCGGCGGCGACGGTGATCGGCACCATGAAGCGGCGCCAGTGCACCCATGCCGCAACGGCGGTCAGGCTGCCGGCCACCGCTGCTACTGCGCCGGCGAGCCGTTGCTGTTGCGCGTCGGTGGTGATGTGGAGCACTTCGCTCAGCCACGGAATATTGACGACGAACAGCCCGGCGATCGTCGCTCCCGCGCCGGCAACGAAGCCAAGCAGCAAGAGGATGGAGGGAAGGGCAAGCCGGCGTCGCGCGGTGAAATATTCTGCCAGCATCCAGCTGGTCGCAGCTGTCAGTGCACCGCCGCCGATCATGTTGGCACCGGCAACGCGGGCGTCGTTACCGCCGCCGATCAGCCATTCGGCCAGACTGCCGCCCAGCTTGGCTACCGCCACCAGAATCAGCGCTGCGGCGATCGCCACGAAGATGTCGTTGAAGCCGCTCAGAAGCCGAAAATGTTCTTCGTCCACCGCCGGCGTTGCCCGGCTGGCGGCTACATAATTGCGGAACGCCGTCGCTGCTTCCGGGGTAAGAGCCCCCGCCTCAACGGCGCCTGCCAGTTCGCTTTCGCTGTACATCGGCCATCCTCCTTCCAGGCGTGGAGGATGTCACAGGTGTATTGCTGATGCAATACGCTATTGCGGTAGCTGCTCAGCCCTGCAGCTTGCTCAGGATCAGCATCGTCTGTTCGGCCCCCGAGCCGGGCATGATCTCGCCGGTACGGTCGGTAATCTGGCTCCATTGCGCTGCCACTGCCTCGGGGGTCAGTTCGTCCAGCTTCGCGCCCTGGGTGAGCGTGACATAGGCCGCCTGCACCACCCCGCCGCCCGCGCCGACGATCATGTTGCTTGGCGCGTCTTCGGAGACAAGGAACAGCGCGGCGGGGGCGACATTCTCCGGCGCGAAGGCGGCGAATGCGGCTTCGGGGAAAATATCCTTGGTCATTCGGGTGCCGGCCACTGGCGCGATGGTATTGACGCGGATGCCATATTTCGCGCCTTCGAGGTGCAGCGTCTTGGTAAGCCCGGCCAGCCCCAACTTGGCCGCACCATAATTCGCCTGGCCGAAATTGCCGTAGAGGCCGGTCGAAGACGCGGTCATCAGGATGCGACCATAGCCCTGTTCGCGCATCGTTTCCCACACCGCTTTCGTGGCGTTGGCCGATCCGATCAGGTGCACGTCGACGACGAAGCGGAAGTCTGCCGGCTCCATCTTCGCGAAGCTCTTGTCGCGCAGCACGCCGGCGTTGTTGATCAGGATGTCGACCCGGCCCCAGCGCGTCGTGGCCGCTTCGACCATCGCAACCATCGCGTCATAGTCGGTCACACTGCCCGAATCCGCGAATGCCTCGCCGCCCAGCGCCTCGATTTCGGCGACTACTGCCAGCGCCGCATCCGAATGGCCGGTCCCGTCGCGGGCACCACCCAGATCGTTCACGACCACCTTTGCACCGCGCCGCGCCAGTTCGATCGCATAGCAGCGGCCGATGCCACCGCCGGCGCCGGTGACAATGGCGACGCGGTCGTCGAAGCGAATGGTCATGATTCAGGCTCTCCCGTGGTTTTGAGCCTGTTTATGGCCAGCCTCGGCCGGTGCCAACAAAAACGCCCCTCCCCGCGCATGCGGAGAGGGGGCGCGTTGGTTCAGCGACCGCCGCGCTGGCGGCAGTGATCCGTGACCTTGCGCGAGCAGGGCGGGTAGCTGCCCGGATCGGCCGGCGGCGGCGGTGCCGTGTTCGCCATCGGCGCGGCAGACGCGGCTGCAGGCGGCGGAGGAGGGGGAGGGGGAGGGGGAGCGGGCGGCGTCGCTTCCGGCGGTGGTGGCGGTGCGCCCGGTGCCATCGCTGCTGGCGCCGGCGGGGCGGGCGGCGTCTCGGGGCTGGCCTGTGGTGTGGTCTGGCCCGGCGTCGTCTGGGCCGGGGGCGTTTGCGGGGCCGGCATATCCTGCGCAACGGCGGTGCCGCCCAGCGCCAGCGCCGAGGCGAAAAGCATCCATTTCATGCGAGGCTCTCCTTGTTGATTGCCTCGCTCCGAACGCGCCGTTGCGCGGAATGTTGCATTTGCGCGAAAACGCAGATTCGCGGGGGCGGACGGGCAGAAGGGGCGTGGATCGCACCGACAGGGAGCTGGGGCCGGGAACCCGCTGCGCCCTTCTGCCGCGTCTCAGTCAGCCTCGCAGCTTAGAGCGTCCGCCGCGCTGCAGACAGCCATCGGTCTGGCCGCGCTTGCAGACGGGGTAATGGTCGCGCGGGGGCGGGGGCGGGAAGGCTTCGCTCGGCGTCAGCCGGCTCGGCACGAACACGACCTTCTGGCCGGGCTGCGGCGGCCCGTCGGGCCACATGGTGGCGGGGGCAAAGCCACCCTGCGGGGCCGGGGCGGGGGTGGTATTCTGGGTCGATTGGGCCTGGGCAAATGCCGGGCTGCTCAGGGTCAACGCGGCAGCAAGTATCGTCAGCTTCATCAGCCGTCTCCTGCATTGGTACGCGGGTGCGTGAACATGGCACCCGTTTCGCTAACGCATCGACTTCGATTTCGATCCCAAAAAAGTTGCGCCCGTGTGCAGGTTCCGCGTGCGGGCGCGAAAAAGCCTCAGTTGCCCGCGTCCAGCGCGTAGCCTGCCGAGCGAACCGTGCGAATGATGTCCGGGCGGTTGCCCTTGTTGATCGCCTTGCGCAGCCGGCGGATGTGGACGTCGACGGTGCGCGATTCGATGTCGCTGTCATGTCCCCACACGGCATCGAGCAGCCGCTCGCGGGAGAACACCCAGCCGGGATGCTCGAGGAAATGCTTGAGCAGGCGGAACTCGGTCGGCCCCAGCGCGATCACTTCGCCGCCACGGCGCACCTTGTGGCCCACCGTATCCATTTCGATGTCGGCATAGGTCAGCGCTTCTCCCGCCAGTGCCGGGCGTACGCGCCGCAGCACCGCGCCGACGCGCGCGACCAGTTCGCGCGGAGAGAAGGGCTTGGTGACATAATCGTCGGCGCCGGTTTCCAGTCCGCGGACGCGATCTTCCTCTTCGCCGCGCGCGGTGAGCATGATGATCGGCACATTAGCGGTTTCCGGCATGCGGCGCAGGCGGCGGCAAACCTCGATGCCGGAAAGCCCCTCGACCATCCAGTCGAGCAGGACGATGTCCGGCGTCGCTTCCTTGGCGAGCAGCAGCGCTTCCTCGCCGTCGGGGGTGTGTTTCACTTCATAATCTTCACGCTTGAAGTGCCAGGTGACGAGCTCTGCGATCGCGGCATCGTCTTCCACCAGCAGCATTTTGACCCGTGCCATATGTTCCCCCTAGCTCCCGTTGCCCTCGCCGCTTTCTATGTCGGCGATATAGTGCCCGGTCGCAGCAAAATAGACCATCTCGGCGACATTGGTGGCGTGGTCGCCGATCCTCTCCAGGTTTTTGGCCACGAACAGCAGATGTGCCACCTGGCTGATCGTGCGCGGGTTTTCGACCATGAAGGTCACCAGCGTACGGAAAATCGAATCGTAGAAATCGTCGAGCGCATTGTCGCTCGCATGGACTGCGGCAGCAGCCTGGGCGTCACGCGCAGAGAAAGCGTCCAGCGCATCATGCACCATGTCGGCGGCCACCTGGCCCATGGCCGGCAGGATCGAAATCGCCTCGATCCGCTCTTCGCCCTCGGCGTGGATCATCGGCACGCGCTTGGCGATGTTTTTGGCATAATCGCCGATGCGTTCGATGACGGCGGCGATCTTCAGCGCGGCGATCACTTCGCGCAGATCGTCCGCCATCGGCGCACGCAGCGCGATCACGCGGACGACCAGCTTTTCGAGCTCGGCCTCGATCGCGTCGATCTGCTTGTCCTTGTGGCGGACGGTGCGGGCAAGCGCGACATCGCCGCGCGACAGTGCCTTCATCGCATCGTAGATCGCCTGCTCGGCCAGTCCGCCCATCTGCGAGATCAGTGCACGCAGCTGGCCGATGTCCTGATCGAACGCCTTGACCGTATGTTCGTGGCCAGTGGCCATCAGCCGTACCTTCCGGTGATATAGTCCTTCGTGCGCTCCTCGCGGGGTGCCGTAAAGATATTGTCGGTTTCGCCATATTCGACCAGTTGGCCGAGATGAAAGAAGGCAGTGCGCTGCGAGACGCGCGCCGCCTGCTGCATGTTATGGGTAACGATCACGATTGCATATCGGCCGCGCAGTTCGTGGATAAGCTCCTCGATCTTGGCGGTGGCGATCGGGTCGAGCGCGCTGGCTGGCTCGTCCATCAGGATTACCTCGGGGTCGACGGCGATCGCGCGGGCAATGCAGAGCCGCTGCTGCTGGCCGCCGGATAGCGCGGTGCCGCTGTCGGACAGGCGATCCTTAACTTCGTCCCAAAGCCCGGCGCGCTTCAGCGAACGCTCGACGATCGCCGCCAGATCGGCCTTGGAGCTGGCGAGCCCGTGAATACGCGGGCCATAGGCGACATTCTCGAAGATCGACTTGGGGAAGGGGTTGGGCTTCTGAAACACCATGCCGACGCGAGCACGCAGCTGCACCACGTCCATGTCGGCGGAATAGATATCCTCGCCGTCCAGCGTGATCTCGCCCGTCACGCGCGCACTGGGAATGGTGTCGTTCATGCGGTTGAGCGTGCGCAGGAAGGTTGACTTGCCGCAGCCCGAAGGTCCGATGAAGGCCGTGACCTTGTCCATGTCGATATCGATCGACACGTCGCGCACGGCCTGGTTGTCGCCATAGAAGACGCTGACGCCGCGTGCCGACATCTTGTGGGTAGCGGAAGGGGAGGCGACGGTCATTACCAGCGAGTCTCGAACTTGTTGCGAAGATAGATGGCCAGCCCGTTCATGGCGAGCAGGACGACGAGCAGCACCAGAATGGCGGCGCTGGTCTTTTCGACAAAGCCGCGGCTCACTTCGTCCGACCACAGGAAGATCTGCACCGGCAGCACCGTGGCCGGATCGGTGAAGCTGCCCGGTGGCGTGACGATGAAGGCGCGCATGCCGATCAGCAGCAGCGGTGCGGTTTCGCCCAGCGCGCGGGCCATGCCGATGATGGTGCCGGTCAGGATGCCGGGCAGCGCCAGCGGCAGCACATGGTGGAACACCACCTGGATCGGGCTCGCGCCGATGCCCAGTGCTGCATCGCGGATCGAGGGCGGCACGGCCTTGATCGCGTTGCGGCTGGCGATAACGATCACTGGCATGATCATCAGCGCGAGCGTGACACCGCCGACCACGGGCGCCGAACGCGGCAGCATCGGGCCGAACACGCGGCTGCCGATTTCCCAGGTGCCGAGGAATACGGCGAGGCCCAGCAGGCCGAAGATGATCGAGGGAACCGCCGCCAGATTGTTGATCGACACTTCGATCAGGTCGGTCCAGCGGTTCTTCGGCGCATATTCTTCCAGATAAATTGCCGACAGCACGCCCACCGGAAACGCGATCAGGAAGGTGATCGCCATCGTCATCAGCGAGCCCTTCAGCGCGCCCCAGATGCCGACAGCGGCCGGATCGGTCGAATCCGATTCGGTGAGGAAGCCCCAGTTGAAGCCGCGCCCGATAGCGTCCGCCTTTTGCAGCCGCGCGACGCCCGCTTCCATTTCGGGGGTGCCGTCGCGTTCCAGCGCCTGGTCGAAGCCGGCGGAAGCGGGAAGATGGAAAACGGCGCGGTGCTCGAGCAGCGACGGGTCGCGCTTCACTGCGTCGCGCACCACCACCCAGGCGCTGTCGGCAAGGAAGGTGTCGCCGCCCGGGCCGAAAGCGGCGGTGGCGGCAACGCCCACGGCATCCTCCAGCCCCGCCCCCGCCAGGGCGAGATCGGCAGCGGGGCCGTTGAGCCGGCTGCGCTCCACTTTCACGCCGGCTGCATGCAGATCGATCGGCAGCGCCAGTTCGGTGCGGGTGAAGCCGCGCCAGCCGCCACCCACCATCGTGAGCAACAGGAAGCCGAGAAACGCCGCCGACAGCAGCACCGCACCTGCCCCCAGCAGGCGGAACCGGCGCTCGGCAGCATAGCGGCGGCGGATGCGCTTCTGCATCGCCGGCGATTTCCAGTCGGTCGGCTGGCGTTCGGCCGATGCGGCGGGCTTATTCATAGGCTTCGCGATATCGTTTCACGACGCGGAGCGCGACGATGTTGAGGAGCAGCGTGATGACGAACAGCGTGAGGCCCAGCGCGAAGGCGGCCAGCGTCTTCGGGCTGTCGAATTCGGCCTCGCCGGTCAGCAGGTCGACGATCTGCTTGGTAACCGTTGTCGCGCTCTGAAAGGGATTGAGCGTGATCGTCGCAGCGCCCGAAGCGGCCATCACCACGATCATCGTCTCGCCGATCGCGCGGCTGACCGCCAGCAGCACGCCAGCCACCACGCCGGGAAGCGCGGCGGGGATCAGCACGCGCGAGATGGTTTCGCTGGTCGTGGCGCCCATCGCCAGGCTGCCGTCGCGCATCGCGGTGGGAACGGCGGCGATCGAATCATCGGCCATCGAGGAGACGAACGGAATGATCATCACGCCCATGACAAGTCCGGCCGCCAGCGCGCTTTCCGACGATGCAAAGGGATTGCCGAGCATCACCGCGAGCTGGCGCACCGCCGGCGCGACGGTAAGCGCGGCGAAATAGCCATAGACCACGGTCGGTACGCCGGCGAGGATTTCGAGGATCGGCTTCATCCAGCGGCGGGTGTTGGGCGCGGCATATTGCGTCAGATAGACGGCGCTCATCAGCCCGAACGGAATTGCCACCAGCATCGCGATCACGGCGCCGATGAAGAAAGTGCCCCAGAAAAGCGGCACCGCGCCGAGTGAGGCGCCGGGATCCTTGGGGTCGATGACCTGCGGGCTCCAGTGCGTGCCGAACAGGAAATCGAGCGGGGGTACGACCGAGAAGAATCGCATCGATTCCCACATCAGCGACAGGAAGATGCCGATGGTGGTGAGGATAGCGATCAGCGAGGCCACCAGCAGGCCGAGCATCAGCGTGCGTTCGACCTTGGATCGGGCGCGGAACTCGGCACCGATTCGCGACATCGCAAAGGCGCCGCCGGCCAGCGACAGCAGGATAGCGGCGGCGGTGCCGATCCAGCCATAGCGGGAACGCTCGGCGCGGACGACCGGTGCCA
Organism: Sphingomonas sp. DMC6; assembly: GCF_056314225.1. Taxonomy (NCBI): domain Bacteria; kingdom Pseudomonadati; phylum Pseudomonadota; class Alphaproteobacteria; order Sphingomonadales; family Sphingomonadaceae; genus Sphingomonas; species Sphingomonas sp. DMC6. Next base: position 159,393 of record NZ_JBQUYT010000006.1, on the reverse strand, counting down.
GTCGCTGCGCGAGCGGATCGACATCGCCGGCCAAGGGATCGTCCGCCACCTGCCGTGCCTGGGCGATCACAGCGTCGCGTTCGAAGGCGAAGCTGGAAAGCTGGGCGGCGGCGGGGTCGCTCAATACAGCCTGGCGGACCAGGCTGGGGCTGAGCGCCGCCCATACCGCGAGGAATACCAGCGGCGGCACCAGCGTCCACATCATCACATACCAGCCGTGCTGGGCCGGCAGCGAATGCAGCCGCTTGCGTCCGCCGCGTTCGAACCGCACCGCCCGCGCCCGCGCAGTCAGCCAGCCGATCAGTCCCAGGCCGGCGACTAGAAATAAAAGCGCGTAGACGTTCACCAGGAAACCACTTCGACATAATGCCCGGTCAACACCGGCGCGACAGGCAGATCAGTGCAACTCGGTCGGGTCAAGCGCAAGCTCCAGTTCGATCGCTTCGGCCATGCGGGTGCGCAGCTTTTCCGGCGCAGCGATAAGGCCGCGCTTCACCAGCGGACCATCCGGCCCCCACATGGTCGTGTAAAGCTGCAGGAAGTCCTTCATTCCTGGCACAGCCTTCATGTGGCGCTTCTTGACGTACAGATACAGCGGACGCGCGCCCGGATAATGGCCGTTGGCGATCGTCTCATAGGTCGGGGCTACCCCTTCGACCGGCACGCCGTGCAGCCGGTTTTCGTTTTCCTGCAGATAGGAATAGCCGAAAATGCCGAGCGCATTGGGGTTCTGGGCCAGGCCCTGGACGATCAGATTGTCGTTTTCACCCTTGTCGACATAGGGGCCGTCGTCGCGGATGCGGCGGCATGCATTTTCGAACTGGGCGGGATCGGCCGATGCCTTCAGCTTCGCAGCATCGGGGAAGGCATCCATGCAGCCGGGCTGCAGCATCAGTTCGACAAAGGCATCGCGGGTGCCGCTGGTCGCAGGCGGGCCCATCACCAGGATCGGAATCGCCGGCAGCTCGGGGTTCACGTCCTTCCAGGTCTTTGCCGTGTTCTTCTTGCCCATCGGGTTGGCGGCGAGCGCGAGGTAGATGTCCTTCTTGCTCAGCTTCAGCTTCGGCCCGCTGTTCGATTCGGCCAGCGCCACACCGTCCAGACCGATGATGATCTCCAGGATCTCGCCGACCTTGTTCTGCTGGCATCGGTCATATTCGTTGCGCGTCATGCGGCGCGAGGCATCGGCAATGTCGGGAAACTGCGCGCCGACGCCTTCGCAGAACTGGCGGATGCCCGGGCCGCTGCCGATCGATTCGACCACCGGCGCCTTGCGCCCGCTCTTGGCGTTGACGAACGCTTCTGCAACGGCCGTGGAAAAGGGATATACGGTCGACGAACCGACGATGCGGATTTCCCGCGTCGAACTGCCGTCGCACGACGAAAGCGCAAACACACCGAACGCGATGAGAGCAAGACGACCCAGCATCGTCACCTCCTGTGGTATCGGGAAAATCCGCAAAGAAACCGGCGTGCCCCATTGCCGGCAGCTTCGCCCATCCGGCAATCGCGTTACGCCATTATGACACGCGCTGAATTGGCAGTCTCACGGTGACGGTGGTGCCCTTGCCCAGGGCGCTGCGGATGTCGAGGCGGCCGCGGTGGCGTTCGACGACATGCTTTACGATCGCGAGCCCGAGGCCGGTGCCCCCCAGCGAGCGGCTGCGCCCTGAATCGACTCGATAGAAGCGCTCGGTCAGTCGCGGGATGTGTTCGGCGGCGATGCCTTCGCCTTCGTCGGAAACGCTCAGCAACACCATCGTATCGCTGTCGCTGCGCAGCGAAACCGTGACCGGCGTCCCGTGGCGGCCATATTTCATGGCGTTGCCGATCACATTGTGGAGCAGCTGGCTCAGCTGGGTACGGTCGCCGCGCACCGGTTCCACGACTTCGATCTCGGTCACCAGATCGGCGGCACGCGGGCTGCCGGACAATTCCTCGCACACCTGGTGGATCAGATCGGCGAGCGCGACCGATTCGGCCGGTGCACGATATTTCTCCGCTTCGATCCGGCTTAGCGAGATCAGGTCGTTGATCAGACGCTCCATCCGGCGCGCCTCGTCGTGCATGATCTTCAGGAAGCGCTGGCGGATTCCGGGATCGTCGCCTGCCTCGTCGGCCAGCGTTTCGACATAGCCGAGCAGCGAGGCGAGCGGCGTGCGCAGTTCGTGGCTGGCATTGGCGACGAAATCGACCCGCATACGGTCGGCGGCATAGCTGCCGGTGCGATCGACCAGATGGACGACGCGCTCGCCGGTCCCCAGCGTGCGCACGCGCATTTCCCAGCGCTGCTCGCGCGTGCCCAAGCCGACCAGGTGAATCGGCGCGGTCGGCAACTGGTCGCCGGGTTCCAGCAGCCGTTCGGCGGCGGCGGGGTGGCGGATCGCCAGCCGCACATCCTCGCCCAATATGTGCTGGCCCAGCAGCGTGCGCGACGCTGCATTGGCGGCGATCACGCGATTGGACGCCGTCACCAGCACCGGCTCGGCAATCGCTTCGATCACTTCGCCGATCGCCGGCTGGCGCGCATCGGGTGTGGGATCGGCTGGAGGCGGGGGCGGGGCGGGACTGTCGCCCATCGTTGCGATCAGGACGGCCGCGATGCCGCCTACTACTACAACCAGCGCGCTCTGCGCATCGCCATTCAGCAACAACCCCGCCAGCGCGGCGAGTGCCACCACGGCCATGGCAATCAGGGTGCGGAAGCTGAACGCCGACAACATGCGGCCCTAATAGGGACGGGGGCGTCCCAATACGAGCCCAGATTTACGATTGCGAAACAAGGTCTGGCGCAGGAAAAGCGGGCATGGCCGATGAACCGTCCGGATCGAACCCTACCCGCCGGGCCCTGATGCTGGGCGCCGTCGGCGCGACGGCGATCGTTTCGATCCGCCCGGCGCTGGCGCAGACCAGCGCGTCGGTGATGCATTGCGAAATTCCGGTGCCCGATCCCGGCCGTGCCGGCAGCTATATCGCCGATGACGGCAGGCTGGTGCCCGCCGGCACCAAGGGGGCCTATGCTCCGCCGGGCGTTTCGTTCAAGGCGCAGGATGTGAAGACGGCGCTGGCCGGCGGAATACTTCCAGGCACCTCGCCCGAGGCGAGCCGCGCCTACACCAACTATATCCGCCGCCTGCAGGCCGGGACCAGCGGCTTTACCTGCTTCGCCTCGCTGCAGATGCCGCGCGGCTGAGGCGGGCCGCGCTCCTGCCATGATCCGCTATCGCGCCGCCGATCCGGCGACTCTGCGGGTCGTGCCGCTCGACGCGCTGACGCTGCTGTACCACCGCGCCTCAGGCATCACCCATATCGTCGACGCGCCGGTGCCGGAAATATTGCGCGCGCTTGGGGAGACTCCGCTCGACCTGCCGACGCTGCTTGCGCGGCTTTCCGCGCAATATGACCTCGCCGATGCTGATCCTGCGGCACTGGCGGTGCGGCTGGACGAACTGGTGCAGGCGGGATTGGTGGAGCGGCTATGCGCCATGTGACCACGCTCCGCATCGGGACGCTCGGCTTTCGTATCCGTAGCGACTGGCGCGCGCCGGTCGTGGCGCTGGAGTCGCTCTATCGCGACTATCCGCGCCCGGATGCGGGCATTGTCGATTTCAATGTGCATCTGTTCGCTGTGCGTCCCTGGCGGCGGTTGCTGCGCCCGTCGGTTCATATCGGCGGTGATTTCGTGATACCCGATGCGGCACCGCTGCCGCTCGCACAGGGGCTGCTCGCGGCGGAAATGGGGATGAACCTGCAGGTCGCGCTGGGGCTACGACGCTATCTGCTGCTCCATGCCTCTGCCGTCGAGCGGGACGGGCGGGCGGTGCTGATGACCGGCATTTCGGGCGCGGGCAAATCGACGCTGGCGGCGCTGCTGATGGCGCGCGGCTGGCGGCTGATGGGCGACGAATTCGCGATGGTCGATCTGGACAGCGGCGCGGTGCTGGGCTTCCCGCGGCTCGTCAGCCTGAAGAACGAGGCTATCGGCGTGGTGGAGGCGGCGCTGCCGCACGCGCGGTTCGGACCGGTGCTGGCGGGGACGCCCAAGGGGACGATCCGCCATCTCGTCCCCGATGCGCGCGCGATTGCCGCCATGGCCGAACCCGCCGTGCCGGCGCTGATCCTGTTCCCGCGCTTCGGCTTTGCGGCAGCCGAGCGGCCGGTGCTGCCCAGCGAAGCGTTCGTGCGGCTGACCCAGGCCTCGACCAACTATGTCGCGCTGGGTGAACGCGGCTTCGACGCGCTGGCGCGGCTGGTGCAGAGCGTGCCGGCGTGCGCGATCGATTATCCCGACGCGGATAGCGCCATCGCGATGGTGGAGGCGCTGGCATGAACCCCGCGCTGCTGCTCGCTACCGTGCTGCGCGACCCCGGCCGGGCGGAGGGACTGGAGGCGGCGCAGTGGAATGCCCTGTTCGCCGTGGCACGCGCCGAGCAGCTTATGGGTACGCTCGCGCACCGCCTGTCGGGCCTGCCCATGCCGGCGCCCGCCGCACGGCTGGTGGCGGATGCCATCGTATCGGCGGAGCAGGGGCGGACGGCGGCGTTGTGGGAAGCGGAAATGGCACGCCGCGCGCTTGCGGCTACGGGGATGCCCGTCGTGCTGCTCAAGGGTACGGCCTATGCTGCGGCAGGCCTGTCACCCAGCGTGGGGCGGGCGATCGGCGATCTGGACATACTAGTGCCGCGCGATCGGATCGAGGAGGCCGAGGCCGCACTGCTGGCCGCTGGCTGGGAATGGGTGAAGCCCGATCCCTATGACGATGCCTATTATCGGCGGTGGATGCACGAACTGCCGCCGCTCATCCACCGCGAGCGCGACCGGATGATCGACGTGCATCACACCATCCTGCCGCTGACCGCCCGGATCCGCCCGGATGCCAAGGCGCTGCTGGACGATGCGGTGCCGCTGGGGAACGGGCTGGCGATCCTCTCGCCGCACGACATGCTGTGCCACGCCGCCGCGCACATGTTTGCCGATGGCGATCTGGCAGGGGGCATGCGGAACCTGTGGGACATCCACTGCCTGCTGACCGAATTCGGCACCGAGGGGCTGGAGTCGCGGGCGGCACGGCACGGCCTGGGCCCGGCCGTCGCTCGGGCGGCGCGGCAGGCGGCAAGGCTCTATGGCACCGCCATTCCGGAAAGCTGGCAGGTTTGGGACAGCGCAGATCCCTTGTTTCTGCGCTGCTTCGCGGCGCGTGATGCGTGGGGACGGCCGACGCGGCGGCTGACGCGGCTGGGCTTCTACATCCGCTCGCACTGGCTGCGCATGCCGCCCGCGATGCTGGCGTCGCATCTGTGGACCAAATGGCGCAAGGGCCACCGGCCGGGTTAGGAGCTCAGTCTTCGAAGCGCGGGCACCAGCGCCGAATAGTCTCCGATCACGGCGTCGGCTCCCAGCGCCCTCGCCGGTTCGCTGGCAAATCCGAAGTCCACGGCAACGCAGGGCAGCCCCGCCGCCCGCGCGGCCTCCACGTCGAACCGCGTGTCACCGACAAAGGCCGCCGGGCCGCCGCCCAGCCGCTCCACCATCGCCTGCAGCGGCGCCGGTGACGGCTTGGCCTTGCCCGGCCCCAGCGTATCGCCGCCGATCACCAGCGAGAATCGATCCGTCAGCCCCAGTTCGGCGACCAGCTTCACCGCGAGCGACTCGTTCTTGTTGGTGACCACGGCACAGCGCACGCCCAGCCCCGCAAGCGCGCCCAGCGCTGCCATCACTCCCGGATAGACCCGGCTGTCTTCGGCGACATGATCGTCATACCAGGCGATCAGCATCGGATAGAGCCGTTCGACCTCCGCTTCGGTACCGCCGCCTGTCATCGCCAGTCCCTGCGCGAGCAGATGCCGCGTGCCCAGCCCCGTAAGCGGCTTCACCGCCTCCAGCGGCAGGGGGACGCGGCCGATCGACGCCAGCACATGGTTGAGCGCCCGGGCGATGTCGCCCAGCGAATCGACCAGCGTGCCGTCCAGATCGAAGCCGACGATCGCAAAGGGAAAATCCTGCATGTCGCTCGCCAGACAGCATCGGTCTGGAAATGGCAATCGTCCCGTGGCAGGGGGCCGGGCGGATTAAGGGAGGCGCCTTGTGACTGCACCGATTGCCGCGATCATTCTTGCTGCCGGCAAGGGCACGCGGATGAAATCCGATACCCACAAGGTTCTCCACCCCATCGCCGGGCGGCCGATGCTGCTCCACCTGATCGACAGCGTGAAGGCGCTGGGTGCCGCCCGCGAAGTGGTGGTGGTGGGCGCCGGCCGCGAGCAGGTCGAGGCAGCAATCGCCCCGCATGGTGCGCAGACCGCGCATCAGGCCGAGCAGCTTGGCACTGGCCATGCGGTGCTGCAGGCACAGGACGCGCTGGCCGGCTTCGATGGCGATGTCGTCATCCTCTATGGCGATGTGCCGCTGGTGACTGCAGCGACGATGCAGCGGATGCTTGAGCGGCTGCACGGCACCGACAATCCCGCCGTCGTGGTGCTCGGCTTCCGCCCGGCTGACCCCGGCGCCTATGGCCGCGTGATCGCTGATCCTAGCGGGCGAATCGTCAAGATGGTCGAGTTCAAGGACGCGACCGCCGAAGAGCGCGCCGAGACGCTGTGCAATTCCGGGCTGATGGCAGTGCGCGCGCGCGACCTGTTCGCCTTGCTGGGCCGCGTCACCAACGACAATGCGGCGGGCGAATATTATCTGCCCGACATCGTGATGCTGGCGGCCCGCGACGGCCGGCCCTCGGCCGTGATTGAAACCGACGCTACCGAAGTTACCGGCGTCAACAGTCGTGGCGAGCTGGCCGCGCTCGAAGCGGAATGGCAGCAGGTACGCCGCGCCAGGGCGATGGCGGATGGCGCCACGCTGATCGCGCCGGAAACGGTGTGGTTCGCACATGACACGCAGATCGGCCGCGACGTCACGATCGAGCCGAACGTCGTGTTCGGCCCCGGCGTGACGGTGGACGACGGCGTGGTGATCCGCGCGTTCAGCCATATCGAGGGTGCCCGGATCGAGGCGGGCGCCAGTGTCGGTCCGTTCGCGCGGCTGCGCCCCGGCGCGGTGCTGGGCGCGGGATCGCATGTCGGCAATTTCGTCGAGCTGAAGAATGCGGTGCTGGGCGAAGGCGCCAAGGCCAACCACCTGACTTATCTGGGTGACGCCAGCGTGGGCGCGGGTGCCAATATCGGCGCGGGTACTATTACCTGCAATTACAATGGCTTCCTGAAGCAGAAGACCGAGATCGGGGCAGGCGCCTTCATCGGATCGAACAGCGCGCTGGTGGCGCCGGTCACGATCGGCGACGGCGCGATCATCGGCGCCGGCTCGGTAATCACCCGCGATGTCGAGGGCGATGCGCTGGCCGTCACGCGCCCCGAGACATTGACGAAACCGGGCTGGGCCACGACCTTTCGTGCCAAGATGAAGGCACGAAAGGCCGCCAAATGACCGATCGTTACACCGACAAGCCGTTCCTCAAGCTGCTCGATTGCTATGTGCTCGATTCGATCGGCCATCTCGACGCCGCCAGCGATGCGGCGCTTACCGCGATCGAGCCGCAGCTTGCGGTAACGTTCGGCGTCGCTGCGCCGTGGCGCGCGATCGTGGCGGAAAAGATGCAGTTTCCGGATGGCGTTGCCGGCGCCATCCGCGAAGTGTGGGAAAAGGGCGCGGTCCGCTTTCGCGAGGCGCAGGGGCATGAACCGGATCCCGGCGAATTCACGCGCGTATTCGTCGACACCAACTTTCCGCATTGATGCGTGATCGTTGCGCCGCGCGCCAAATTTTTTGCGCTATACCCTAAACTTCATAAACTTTAGTGGCGTGCACATGGGTCGGTTGCGGTGCGGTCCGGGGCTAAAGTTGGTGGCAATGAATGCGCTTCGCCAGTGCGATCGTTCAGCCTGGCGACAGCGGTGGCGCCCTAGCGGCAGCCGCTTGCCTGAGCTAGGGCGCGTGCAGGAGGGCTGATGCCATGTGCGGAATCGTTGGAATCGTCGGTAAGGAAGACGTCGCGGAACGCCTGTTCGAGGGGCTCAAGCGGCTGGAATATCGCGGCTATGACTCCGCAGGCATCGCCACTGATGTTGACGGCCGGATCGAGCGCCGCCGCGCTTCGGGCAAGCTGGTAAATCTCGGCAAGGAACTTGCCACCAACCCGCTGCCCGGCACCACCGGCATCGCTCATACGCGTTGGGCGACGCATGGGGGGCCCACCACCAACAATGCGCACCCGCACGCCACCGGTGAAGTGGCCCTGGTCCACAACGGCATTATCGAGAACTTCAAGGCGCTGCGCGAAGAACTGACGGCGCGCGGCCGCAAGTTTGAAAGCGAAACCGACACCGAAGTCGTCGCCCACCTGGTCAGCGAGAAGGTAGAGGCCGGCATGGCGCCAGCCGATGCCGTGCGCGAGGTGCTACCCCGGCTGCACGGCGCCTTCGCGCTCGCCATCCTGTTTCGCCAGCATCCGGACCTGCTGGTCGGCGCGCGGCTCGGCTCGCCGCTGGTAGTCGGCTATGGCGACGGCGAGACTTATCTGGGCTCCGACGCGCTGGCGCTGGCACCGCTTACGCAGCGCATCGCCTATCTGGAGGAAGGCGACTGGGTCGTCATCACGAAGGACGGCGCACAGATCTTCGACCGGGAAAATAATCCGGTCGAGCGGCCGGTCACGATTTCAGGCGTCACCGGCGAGCTGATCTCCAAGGGCAACCACCGGCATTACATGCTGAAGGAGATTTACGAGCAGCCGATCGTCGTTGCCCAGACGCTGCGGTCCTACCTCCAGCGCATGGAGGAAAAGGTCACGCTGCCGATCCCCGATTTCGACCTGTCCACTATCAAGCGCGTCACCATCGTCGCCTGTGGCACCAGCTTCTATGCTGGCATGGTCGCCAAATACTGGTTCGAGCAGTTCGCGCGCGTGCCGGTCGACCTCGATGTCGCGTCCGAATTCCGGTATCGCGCGCCGGTGATGGAAGAAGGCGGGCTGATGATCGTCATCAGCCAGTCGGGTGAAACTGCCGACACGCTCGCCGCGCTGCGTCATGCGCGCAGCGAGGGGCAGAAGATCGCCGCAGTGGTGAACGTGCCGACCAGCTCGATGGCGCGCGAGGCGGACCTGCTGCTGCCCACCCATGCCGGCCCGGAAATCGGCGTCGCGTCTACCAAGGCCTTTACCTGCCAGTTGGCGGTGCTGGCCGCGCTGGCGGCGAACCTGGCCCGCGCCAAGGGCAAGCTGGACGAGCAGGAGGAGCGCCGCATCGTCCGCCATCTGGCCGAAGCTCCCGCCTCGCTCAACGCCGCGCTGGCCTATGACGAATCGATCCAGGCGATGGCGGGCGTCATCGCCAGCGCGCGTGACGTGCTTTATCTGGGGCGCGGCACCGATTATCCGCTGGCGCTGGAAGGCGCGCTGAAGCTGAAGGAAATCAGCTATATTCACGCCGAAGGCTATGCTGCCGGTGAGATGAAGCATGGGCCGATCGCCCTGATCGACGATGCCGTGCCGGTAATCGTGATCGCGCCGTCTGGGCCGCTTTTCGACAAGACTGTCAGCAACATGCAGGAAGTGCAGGCGCGCGGCGGCAAGGTGGTGCTGATTTCCGACTATGACGGCATCCAGGCTGCGGGCGAGGGATGCATGGCGACCATCACCATGCCCAAGGTCCACCCGCTGATCGCCCCGCTCGTCTATGCGGTGCCGGTGCAGTTGCTGGCCTATCACGTCGCCGTCGCCAAGGGGACGGATGTCGACCAGCCGCGCAACCTGGCGAAGTCGGTTACGGTGGAGTGACGTAAGCGCGGCGCTTGTTGCATGCGACCCCTCCCGCTTGCGGGAGGGGTCGGGGGAGGAAGGGCAGGTAAGTCCAACTGGCCCCCGCTGCCGAAATATGGCCTTCTCCCCTTCAGAGGGTTTTTGCGGCGTTTAATCGTTGTAAAACAAAGTGTTAGAAAAAGTCGAAATTCGGCCTGCTTGCCGCCCCGTTCCGGCGGTCTATATCGCTCGCACCTGCAGCAAAGAACCACCGATGTCCGCACCTGATCGCCTCCACGGCCCCCAAGGCCCCAGCCTGCTCGCATCGATCCACGATGTCGGGCCGCGTTCGGAGGCTGCGGTCGATCGGCTCGCCGACCTGTTCCTGAAGCATATCGGCACCCCGCGCTATGCGATGCTGGTCGTGCCTGACCATTGGGGCGAGGCACCGCTGGTGCCCGGCAGCCCCTTTGCTACCCGGCTGCGCGCCTGGGCGGATTCGGGCATCGAGATGTTCCTGCACGGCTGGTTCCACCGCGACGTGGCCGACCATGCCTCTGCTGCCGCGCGCTTCAAGGCGAAGCATATGACGGCGGGCGAGGGTGAGTTTCTCGGCCTCGATTACGCCACTGCCCGCGACCGGATGGAGCGCGGCAAGGCGCTGGTCGAGGACATTATCGGGCGCCCGGTGACGGGCTTTATCGCCCCGGCCTGGCTCTATGGCGAAGGCGCGCGTGCGGCGGCGCGCGATTGCGGCTTTACGCTCGCCGAAGACCATTTCCGCGTCTGGTCGCCCCAGCGCAATGACGCCATTCTGGCCAAGGGGCCGGTGATCACCTGGGCCAGTCGCAGCAAGAGCCGGATCGCTTCGTCGCTTGCGGTGGCCGCGCTGGCGCGGGCGCTGCTGCCGCGCCGCCCCGCCATGCGTTTGGGGGTACATCCGGGTGACGTGACGGTACCGGCACTGATCACCAGTATTGACAAGACGCTTGCTTCGCTGTCCCGTGGCGGCCGGTTCGGGCAATATCGCGAGCTGCTGGAGACGCATTGATGCGCATCCTTGACGTCTGCGCTTTCTACAGCCCCTATGGCGGCGGCGTAAAAACCTATGTCCGGCGCAAGATGGCGACCGGGCCGGCAATGGGTCATGAGATCATCATCCTTGCGCCGGGCGAGCGCGAAGAGATCCTCGAACAGCGCGATGGTGCCATTCTGGCGACGATTCCGGCGCCGTTGCTCCCGCTCGACCGGCGCTATCGCTATTTCGACGACGAGCCGTTGCTCCACGCCGCGCTCGACAAGTGGAAACCGGATTTCGTCGAAGCGTCTTCGCCTTGGCGCAGTGCCTCGATGGTGGCCCGCTGGCAGGGCGCGGCGCCGCGTTCGCTGGTGATGCATGCCGATCCGCTGGCGGCCTATGCCTATCGCTGGTTCGGCACGATCGCCAACCGCGAGACGATCGACAAGGGCTTCTCGTCCTTCTGGCAGCATTTGCGGCGGCTCGACGAGGGCTTCGATCTGGTGGTTACGGCGGGCCGCGACCTGGCCGATCGGCTGGCCGAGGGTGGGCTGCAAAAGGCCGTGACGATCCCGATGGGTGTCGAGCCCGGCTATTTCTCGCCTTCGCTGCGCGACGAGGCCTTGCGCGCCGAATTGCTGGCAAGCTGCGGGCTGGGGCCGGAAGCGACATTGCTTATCGGGGTCGGCCGGCTGGCGGCGGAGAAGCGCTGGCCGATGGTGATCGAAGCGGCCGAGGCCGCCGGCGTCCAGCATCCGGTCGGGCTGATCCTGATCGGCGCCGGCACGGCCAAATCGCGCGTGCTCTCGGCAATGGGGCGCAACCCGCATGCCCAGCTCTTCGCGCCGACCAGTGACCGGCAGCAACTCGCGCGCGTGCTCGCCAGTGCTGACGCACTGGTGCATGGCTGCGAGGCAGAGACCTTCTGCATGGTCGCTGCCGAGGCGCGCGCCAGCGGCCTGCCGCTGATCGTCCCGGATCGCGGCGGGGCGGCCGACCAGTTCGTATCCGGTCAGGGGGCGCTCTATCGCGCCGCCGATGCAGCCGATTTGCGCGACGCACTGGTGCGCTTCGTCGAAACCACGCCGGTGTTTCATCGCCTGCGCGCGACGGCGGATGCGGAGGGCACCCGCACGATGGACACGCATTTCGAAGAGCTGTTCGCCGCCTATCGCAGCACGCAGCTCGCCTACGCGGCCTGAGCCGGCTTAGCCGGGCTGACGCGCCGGCGCGGTTGCGTTTTCCAGCCGGGCGATAAAGCGCGGCAGCGGGCACAGGTGCATCCGTCCCTCGCTGCACCCCGGAATCGCCAGCGGCATCCACACCGCCGCGCCATTGCCCGCACGAATGCCGGCTGCGCTCTGGCTACGATACCAGAGCCGCACGGCCTTGCCGCCACCTGCCTGCCGCACCAGCGCCAATGCCAGCCCGCCACCGGGCGAGGGATCACCTGCGGCAAAGCCCGGTGCCTGCACCTTCACGCCCAGCACGGCCGCCAGCGCGGCAACATTGGTGTCGTGGCCAACCAGCACGTCCAGCGCCGGGGCGGACGGGGCCGTGAAATCGGCAAGGATGCGGTCGACCGTCGGCGCGGTCTGGAAAGCGGCCATATAGGGCGGACGGCTGTAGATATCGAACAGTGCGGCGTGGACGGTGCCCAGCCGGACGAGCGTGGCGGGATCGGCGCGGCCCCAGCCCACCTGCGCGGCCGGCATGCCCTCCAGATATTGCAGCATCAGTACCTGCGCGGTGCCCGATGCATCGCGGATCGGGCCGCTGACATCGATGCCGCGCCCCTCGCGGCTGACCTGCACAAAGGCGGGGCGCTCCGGGCTGCAAGGCCCGGCAGGGCAGGCGAGTACGCGCTCCAGCAGCGCCAGTGCGGCGCGGTGGCGTGCCACCTGCGCTGTAGCGCTGCCGAGATAATGGTTGATCGATTCCACCGCCCGGGCGGCCTCAAAGCCCTTGGGGACGGCGTTCAGCGGCTCGAACAGCGGGTCGGTCTCGCTGGGCGGGCGATGGCCGATCGCCAGCGTGCAGTTGGGGGCGAGCCCTTCCGCATAGGACTGGCCGGTGGCAACCGTCCGATCAGCGGTGTTCGTCCATATCCGCACCGTCTCGATGCCGTGACATCCTTGTGCCGGCAGGACGCCCATATTCGCGAGCCAGCGGCGGTCGGAGCGGCCCAGTGCAACCACGGCCTTCGCGCCGTGCGGCGTCACTTGCTCGGCGGGAGCACTCCAGCGCGGCCAAGGCTGCGCGGCGCGCGTGCCCGCCGGCACTTCGCTGTCGAGCGGCGCCCGCACGCCATGCCGCATCAGGAGGACCATGCGTTCAATGCGGGCGGCGGCGGCGCGCGCGGCCTCCGCCGGTGCAGGGACGCCCAACAAGGCCAGGAGGGGCGCGAGGAACAGGATCGAACGGGCGGGCAGCGAGCGCTTCGGCATGGAGGACGGGTAGTCCCAAGCCGTGACGGTGTCGTGACGAATGATACCAAAAAAATGCCAATTCTTTATATTTGGTCTATACCATTGAATTGTATTGGAAATTGCTGCGACGCAGCAAAGTTGCCACAACGATGTTACTGAACTGTCACAGGCTGGTCGTCGCGGCGCAGCATCTTGGGACTAACGGCTCCGGCGAACCTTACAAAAGGCAAGCGATTCCAAAGGGGTCATCATGCAGAACAATGTGATCGGGCGCGTTGCGCGCCTGTTGCTCGGCTGTGGTACGGCTGCGCTGGTAACGGGAAATGCTTGGGCGGCTGAAGGCCCGAACACGCGCGATGGCGCGACGGCGACGTCGTCGGTAACGGTACCGGAAGCGGACCAGGACTCGCAGTCGGAAGTCGTGATTCAGGGTCGCCGCGTCGCGATCACCAAGGCGCAGACCGATCAGGTGCAGAACAAATCGCTGGTCACGATTGTTTCGGGTGAAGAACTGCGCGCCCAGCCCCAGCAGAACCTCGCTGATCTGCTCACGCGCCTGCCGGGTTTGAGCGCCTCGGTCGACCAGACCTACAACGCGGCCGCGACCGGCGAATCGCAATATGTGACGATCCGCGGCCTCGACACCACCTACAACGCCTATCAGTTCGATGGCGTCCGGCTGGCCCAGACCGACGAGAATACGCGCGCGATTTCGATGAACGTCCTGTCGCCCTTCTCGCTGTCGCAGGTGCGCGTCGACAAGGCGCCGACCGCTTCGCAAGACGGTGATGCGCTGGCCGGCGTGATCGATTTCCGTCCCGCCACCGCTTTCGATCTGCCCGAACATCATGTCCAGATCCGCTTGCAGGGCCAGGTCGCCGGCCGCGCCGCCGCACGCGATCAGGATCCCTGGGGCGGTGCCGCGCAGATCGAAACTGCGCAGCGCTTCGGCAATCTGGGCGTCTATGCCTCGGCCTACTACGGCAAGAAGAATGTCTACAGCGAATCCGTCGCGCTGCATAAGGACTATCTGCTCTACAACAACAATATCGGCGGCAAGCTGCGCGACAATCTGAACAACCTGATGCCGCGCGGCGTTGAGTGGAACGTCTTCCAGAACAATATCGAGCGGTTCGGCGGCACGCTGAACCTCGACTGGAAGAGCGATAATCTCGATCTCTATTCGCACACCACCTATGGCGAATATCGCCTGAAGAGCTGGATGGACCAGGTGGCGGTCCGTCAGGTCAGCCTCTCATCGGGCCAGGTCAATCCAAACCCCGGCAACGGTAATTACGACGCCAACGGCTATGTTGCCATCTACGGCACCGGCGCCAGCAATTACTTCCGCACCGAGCACAGCAACCAGCAGATGATCGTGTCGAAGCTGGGCGGCGAGGCCCGGCTGGGCGAGCGCATGACGCTCGACTTCTACGGCGCCTATTCGCGCGGCAAGACGACCTATCCGTTCCGCCTGCAGGCCAAGTATCAGACCCCGGCCTATATCGGCCCGAACAGCACCGGCGTCGCCACCTTCCGCCTCGTCACCCAGGCACCGAACCCCATCAATCCGCAGGTCGTGCTCGACAGCGGCGCTGCGGCGGCGTTCAACAATCTGGCGAACTACAGCGAAGTCTATTCGATCGTGCAGTTCGAGCATGCCACCGAATCCAAGGGTGAGGGTGGCTTCGACGCGACCTACAAGCTCGCCGATCGCGGCCTGACCTCGATCCGGGCCGGGGCGAAGTATGAATCGTCGGACCGCGATTCGAACAGCATCGACGAATCGCTCGAATATGACTTCTCGGGCAACGCGATCCCGACGCTGAGCCAGGCGCCGACCACGCGCATCAACGGCTTCATGCGCAATGGGGTGCAGGTGCCGATCGTGATTCCCGATCACAACTTCATCGAAGGTCAGGCGCGGCAATTGTCGCTCAGCCAGCTCGCTACGGTCGATCCCACCGTGCAGCAGCGCAACCTGCTCCAGGGCACCGAACAGCGCGCCAGCGGCTATCTGCTAGCCAATCTGGACTTCGGCAAGCTGACGGTCATCCCGGGGGTGCGCTTCGAGCATAACCGTTTCCGCGCAACCTATTGGGCGCAGGACGGCAACACCGGCGGTTTCGCAAACAGCAGCAAGTCCTATGACGAATGGCTGCCCAGCCTGATCGCCTCCTATCGTCCCGACGAGCTGACCGTCTACCGCTTCTCGGTGCGCAAGAGCTACACCCGGCCGCCCTTCGGTCTGCTGCTCGGGCCGACGCAGAAGACCTATGATACGCAGACGGTCAACGGCGTTCCTGTCCGCACGCTCACGTCGATCACCGTCGCCAATCCCAATCTGCAGGCAACGCAGGCGTGGAACGTCGACACCTCGTTCGAAAAGAAGGGGGCCGGCAGCGACCTGTTCTCGGTGGCGCTCTACTACAAGCGCCTGACCAATGTGATGTTCTCGACGTCGACCGACACGACCATCCTGCCGGCCGATCAGGGGCTGGTCGGGCCTGACGGCGTGACGATCAACATGCTCGACACCAGCGGCAAGGGTGAGGTCTATGGTGCCGAAGCCTTTGCCCGCTACAGCCCCAAGGGCCTGCCGGGCATGCTCGACGGTCTGGGTGTGCAGGGCAGCGTGACCGCGCAGCATGCCGAGGCGACCATCAAGGTCACCAGCACGCAGCGCGCCACCCGCCGGATGCCGAACGCGCCGGAACTGATGTTCAATGCCGGTCTGTTCTACAATCATGGCGGCATCGCCGGGGCACTGGACTATTCGTACACCGGCAAGCGGCTGATCGACGTGCGCGATCCGCAGCCGGATACTTATCTCCAGCCCTCGTCGAACATGAATGCGTCGGTAAACTACACCTTCCACAACGGTCTGACGGCCGGCGTGTCGGTGCAGAATGTACTGAACAGCCACGCCTATTGGGCGACTTATGGCTCGGGCAAGGGTCTGCTCTCGGTCGACCGTTCGGGCGGCTATATCGAAGTGGGCCGCACCTACATGCTCAATCTTTCCTACAGCTTCTGATCGAAGCGCCCCGGCGCGGCGGGTTCGCCCGCCCGCCGGGGTCATTCTATCCCAGCAGCCGGTTGAGCACGCCCGCCACATCATCAGGGCGATAGGGTTTCCGCAACAGCGGTATATCATCGGCAAAGCCTTCGGGCGGCGAACCATAGCCGCTGGCAAAGGCAAAGGGCACGCCGCGTCGGCGAAGTGCCTCGGCAATCGGTGTGCTTCGTTCGCCGGACAAATTTATATCGAGGATCGCCGCGTCCAGCGCCGCTTCGTCGGCCAGCGCCAGCCCCTCCGCCAGCCGCGCGGCGGGCCCTACCGGGCAGAAGCCGAGCATGTCCAGAATGTCTTCGAGGCACATCGCCACGACTGGCTCGTCCTCGACGATCAGCACCCGCATGGCGGCGCTGTCGCTCATTCTGCCGTCTCGGGCAGTGGCGCGTCGATGGTGCAGACAATACCCTCCGACCGGAAATCGATCGACACGGTGCCGGCCAGTTCCGCGGCCAGCCCGCGCTCGATCATGCGTGTGCCGAAACCGCGCCGGCTGGGCGGCTCCACCCCCGGGCCGCCCTTTTCACTCCACACCATCCGGAACCGACGACGACCCTGTTGTTCCTCGGTATTCCAGCGAATGGTGACATGCCCTTGCGGAGTCGAAAGGCTACCATGTTTGACCGCGTTGGTGGTGAGTTCGTGCACGGCCAGCGCCAGCGAGATCGCTGTCTTCGGCTCCAGCGTCAGGTCCGGGCCCTCGAGCACGAACCGCCCCGCGTCGCCACCGTGCGGCGCCACCGCATCGGCTAGGATCTGCCGCATCGACACTGCGCCCCAATGCTGGCGGGTGAGCAAATTATGCGCCTCTGACAGGGCGGCCAGCCGCCCTTCAAACGCTTCGCGGGCACGCGCGGGGTCGCCGTCGCCCTTGAAGCTTTGCTGCGCGATGCCCTGCACGATCGCCAGCGTGTTCTTCACGCGGTGGTTCAACTCGTCGATCAGCAGCCGCAAATGCGCTTCATGGCGCTTCGCCTCGGTCACGTCGCGGCCGATCGCGTGCAAACCCGTCGGAATGCCGACCGCATCGGTGGCCAGGCGCGCGTTGATTTCCCATATCTGGCGGCCACCGCTGCGCGCACGGACGTTCAGCGTGAGCCGCGTCGTGCCGCCGCCGATCAACTTCTGCGCCAGCGCCGATCGGCTGAGGGCAATATCCTGATCGTCCAGAAAATCGGCGATCGCGCGCCCCACCACTTCGTCCTCGTGATAGCCGAGGGCGGCAAGCACCGCCGGATTTACGGCGGTGATCACCTGATCGAGCGTGGTGGTCACAAGAAAATCATTCGCCTCTTCGAATATCGTCCGGAAACGCGCTTCGCTCGCGCGAAGTTCCGCTTCAGCGTTCTTGCGATCGGTAATGTCGAAGGACACGCCGACGAACCGACTGGGCCGCTCGTCGGCATAATCGATCCGGCTGCCATGGCTCTGGAGCCAGCGTTCCCGGCCATCGCTCTGGCGGACGATGCGATATTCGATTGTGTAATGGGTGCCGTCGCGGAAGCAGCGGCGCGCATGCGCCTCGGCCATGGCGCGGTCTTGCGGGTGGATGCGTGTCAGCCAGTCATCGAAACTGCCGGTGCCGTCGGCAGTGCGGGCCATGCCGAGCAGATCGAAGCGATTGGGAGACCACAGACCCCGCATCGTTTGCAGGTTGAGTTCCCACGTCGCCATCCCTGCGGTTTCGGTGGCGAGGCGCAGCGTCTCCTCGCTACGCCGCAGCGCTTCTTCTGAGCGCTTGGCGTCGCTCACGTCATGGGCAACACCGATAAAGCCGATATGCCGCCCTTCGGCGTCCCAACGGGGTGCGGACGTGGAATGCAGCCAGCGCCACTCGCCTGCAGCATTGCGATAGCGTCCTTCAAGCTGGAAGGGTTGCAGGCTGGCTTCGCCCGCTATGGATTGCGCCAGCACCCGCGGAGCATCGGCGGGGTGGATGATGGTGCGCCAGTCGAAGGCCAGCGCGTCGGCATAGGGCAGGCCAAGAAACGCGCAATAGGCGCGGTTCACGAAGCTGCGCTGCCGGTCCAGCCGCGTGACCCACACGGCGACCGGCGCGCTGTCGGCGATCAGGTGGAACTCGTCCGTATGCGCCGGGGGCGGTTCGGTCGCGGGGGGCTGCATGATCATTGCAACGGGCGGGGGCAGGCCGTCATGGCCGCCGGTCTAAATGTAACGTTCGGAGACGCAACCGAAAACCCGCCGAAATGAGGAACTGGGCCATCATCTGGCAATGCATTCCCGGGGATGCAGGCGGAAGCCGTCTGGGGATCTGGCAACAGCGCCGACCTGCTCCCCGGGAGGGTCGCAAGCACCGCCTGACAAGGAAGGTGCATGCTAACGCATATACTCGCCGGCGCGTTTCGGGGGGCGATTGCGCCGACAACACTGTTGCTAAGCGATTCCGGGCGCGCTGTTTATTCCGGGCATGCCCGATACGCATTGATCCTAGGGTGCGCAGACCGCCACCGCCGCCAGCACCGGCTCCGCCCATTCGCGGCGGCAGATCAACAGATCGGGGATGCTGGTTTCGGCCTGGTTGTAGACGATGGGGGTGCCGTCGATGCGCGACACATGGAGCCCGGCGGCGAGCGCAACCGCCGCCGGAGCGCAATTGTCCCATTGGTGCTGGCCACCCGAGTGGAGATAGATTTCCGCCTCGCCGCGCACCACCGCCATCGCCTTCGCGCCCGCGGAGCCCATGCCAAGATGGACCGCGCCCAGTCGCGCACCGACATCGGCGCACAGCCGGCTGGCGCGCGTCCGGCTGACCAGCATCCGCGGCGGTTGCTGTGCGGGCGATAGCGGCGGCGGCGCATCGCTGCTGAGCGTCACGCCCAGCCGAGGCAGGGCGACCGCGCCCACGGCAGGGGCGCCGTTGATGGCGAGAGCGACATGTACGGCCCAGTCCTCCCGGCGCTCGGCAAATTCGCGCGTGCCGTCCAGCGGATCGACGATCCAGACGCGGCGCCGGTGGAGCCGTGCGAGATCATCGGCCGATTCTTCCGAAAGGATTGCGTCCTCCGGTCGCGCGGCGCGCAGTCGATCGAGGATCAGCGCATTCGCCTCGCGGTCGCCGCGCGCGCCGCCGGCGCAATCCGCCTGGATCGCCAGCAGCAGCGCGCCGGCTTCGTCGGCAATGGCATGGGCGAGCTCGGCGTCGTTCACAGAACCGGGCTCCACACGCCCATGATCGCCTCGACGATCTGCTCGGCGGCTTGCTCGGGCGTGGTGCGGGTGGTGTCGATATGGATTTCGGGATTCACGGGCGGCTCATAGGGGCTGGAAATGCCGGTGAAGTTGGCGATCTGCCCGCTGCGTGCCTTTTTGTAGAGCCCCTTCACATCCCGCGCCTCGGCCATTTCCAGCGGCGTGTCGATGAAGATTTCGAAGAATTCGCCTTCGGCCATCAGCGATCGTACCATCGCCCGCTCCGCCCGGAAGGGGGAAATGAAGGCGGTGAGCACGATCAGTCCGGCATCGGTCATCAGCTTCGCGACCTCGCCGATGCGGCGGATATTCTCCACCCGGTCCTGATCGGTAAAGCCCAGATCGCGGTTGAGCCCGTGGCGGACATTGTCGCCGTCGAGCAGGAAGCTGTGCTTGCCCAGCGCGTACAGCCGCTTCTCGACCAGATTGGCGATGGTCGATTTGCCCGATCCGGACAGACCGGTGAACCAGAGCAGGCGCGGCTGCTGGCCCTTTTGCTGGGCGTGCGCCTCGCGGGTGATTTCGATCGCCTGCCAGTGGACATTCTGCGCCCGGCGCAGCGCGAACTGCAGCATTCCGGCGCCCACCGTCGCGTTGGTCAGCTTGTCGATCAGGATGAATCCGCCCAGATCATGACTTTCGGCATAGGGCTCGAAGACGATCGGCCGGTCAGTGGCGACCTCCGCAATGCCAATATCGTTGAGCGCAAGGGTCTTGGCAGAGGCGCGTGCCAGCGTGTTCACGTCGATGGCGCATTCTGGCGCACGCACGACTGCGCTGACCGTCTGGGTGCCCAGCTTCATCCAATAGGCGCGGCCGGGCAGCAACTCGGTCTGGTCCATCCAGACGAGCGTCGCCTTGAACTGGTCGGCGACCTGGGGTGGGGCGTCGGCTGCGGCGATAATGTCGCCGCGCGAGCAATCCACTTCGTCGGTGAGCGTGAGCGTGACTGATTCCCCAGCGCTCACCGCCGCGCGGTCGCCGCCCATCGCGACAATGCGGGCGATCTGGGTAGTGCGACCCGATGGCAGGATACGCACCGCATCGCCGGGGCGCACGGTGCCGCTGGCGATCAGCCCGGCAAAGCCGCGGAAATCGAGGTTCGGCCGGTTGACCCATTGCACCGGCATACGGAACGGCTTGGCGCGGTTTGCCTCTGCATCGACCACGACGGTTTCGAGATGGTCGAGCAGCATCGGCCCGGAGAACCACGGCATGGCTCCGCTGCGGGTGGTCACATTATCGCCCTTGAAGCCCGACATCGGGATCGGGGTAAAAGCCGCGATGCCGATCGAGCGGGCGAATTCGCCATAGTCGGCGACGATGGTGTCGAACACCGCCTGGTCATAGCCGACCAGGTCCATCTTGTTCACCGCGAGCACCAGATGCCGGATGCCGAGCAGATGCGCGAGATAGCTGTGCCGCCTGGTCTGGGTGAGCACGCCTTTGCGCGCATCGATGAGGATTACGGCCAGATCGGCGGTCGAGGCGCCAGTGACCATGTTGCGGGTATATTGTTCGTGGCCGGGCGTGTCCGCGACAATGAACTTGCGCTTCTCGGTCGCGAAGAAGCGGTAGGCGACGTCGATGGTGATGCCCTGTTCGCGCTCCGCGGCAAGGCCGTCGACCAGCAGCGCGAAGTCGATCGCCTCGCCCTGGGTGCCGACGCGCTTCGAATCGGATTCGAGTGCCGAGAGCTGATCCTCGAAAATCTGCTTCGAATCATAGAGCAGCCGGCCGATCAGCGTGGACTTGCCGTCATCGACCGATCCACAGGTCAGAAAACGCAGCAACGACTTGTGTTCGTGCTGGGCGAGATAGGCGGAAATGTCGGAGGCGATCAGCGCATCGGGGCGATAGGCCGTCATCAGAAATACCCCTCCTGCTTCTTCTTCTCCATGCTCGCGGCCTGGTCGTGGTCGATCGCGCGGCCTTGGCGTTCGCTGGTGGTGGTCAGCAGCATTTCCTGGATCACTGCGTCGAGCGTGTCGGCGTGGCTCTCGACCGCGGCGGTGAGCGGGTAACAGCCGAGTGTGCGGAAGCGGATCGAGCGCAATTCGGGCACTTCGCCTGGGTGCAAGCGGAAGCGACCGTCGTCGACCATCAGCAGCATGCCGTCGCGCTGCACTGTCGGGCGGGGCGCGGCGAAGTAGAGCGGGACGATCTCAATCGCCTCGGCGCGGATATATTGCCAGATATCGAGCTCGGTCCAGTTGGAGAGCGGGAAGACGCGGATGCTCTCCCCCTTGGCCTTGCGGGCATTGTAAAGCCGCCACAGCTCGGGCCGCTGGTTCTTCGGATCCCACCGATGCGAGGCCGTGCGGAAGCTGAAGATGCGTTCCTTGGCGCGGCTCTTCTCTTC
This sequence comes from Sphingomonas sp. DMC6, assembly GCF_056314225.1. Taxonomy (NCBI): domain Bacteria; kingdom Pseudomonadati; phylum Pseudomonadota; class Alphaproteobacteria; order Sphingomonadales; family Sphingomonadaceae; genus Sphingomonas; species Sphingomonas sp. DMC6. The sequence continues at coordinate 137,550 of NZ_JBQUYT010000006.1, read as the reverse complement.
GTCGCGCCGGGCGCCACCGAACGCCGCGTCGAATCCATGGGCCTCGAGCGCCTGCTTCAGCCCTTCGGTCTTCCAAAGATCAGTGTGAAGCCCGCCATGGTCGAACGGATTGATACCGCGTGCTTTGGCTTCCGGGTTCTGGTGGACGAGCAACTCCATGCCCGCGGCCCGCGCGGCGCGGTCGCGGAGTTCGTACATCGCCCGGAACTTCCAGGTCGTATCGACGTGGAGCAGCGGGAAGGGCGGGGGCGCCGGGTAGAAGGCCTTGCGCGCCAGGTGGAGCATCACCGCCGAATCCTTGCCGACGGAATAGAGCATCACTGGCCGTTCGGCCTCGGCGACGACTTCACGCAGGATGTGAATGCTTTCGCCCTCGAGACGCTGCAGGTGCGTCAGCGGAGAAAGGGACGTTGCGGGTTCCATGGTGCTCATGTGCAGCATGAAGCTGCCTCTAAAAAGCGCAACCCGCTTGCGCGATCTAGTTATTGTTTAGGGCCGAATACCTGCCCCGGCCAGTGATGAACCGGGGCAGGGAAGTGTCATCAGGCGCGGTTCGGCTTGCCGACACCCGTGCCCTGCAGACCAGCGCGTTCGACTTCGGCAGGGGGGTAGATGTTGCGCAGGTCGACCAGCACCGGGGACCTCAGGCTGGCCTTGATCCGGTTCAGATCGAGCGCGCGGAAGGCATCCCATTCCGTCACGATCACCAGCGCATCGGCGCCGTCGGCTGCGGCATAGGGATTGGCGACGAATTCGACATCGGTAAGCAGCTTGCTCGCCTGTTCGACGCCTTCGGGGTCATAGGCCTTCACCGTCGCGCCTGCGTCCTGCAGCGCGGCGATGATCGACAGGCTGGGCGCATCGCGCATGTCGTCGGTATTCGGCTTGAAGGTCAGGCCGAGGATGCCGACGGTCTTGCCGCGCACGTCGCCGCCCATCGCCTTGATGACCTTCCGGCCCATCGCGCGCTTGCGTGCGTCGTTGACCTGCACCGTCGCCTCGACGATGCGCAGCGGCGTTTCGTTATCGGCTGCGGTCTTGAGCAGCGCCAGCGTGTCCTTGGGGAAGCACGAGCCGCCATAGCCGGGGCCGGCATGCAGGAACTTCGAGCCGATGCGATTGTCCAGCCCGATGCCGCGCGACACTTCCTGTACGTCCGCGCCCACCTGTTCGCACAGGTCAGCAATTTCGTTGATGAAGGTTATCTTCACCGCGAGGAACGCATTGGCGGCATATTTGATCAGCTCGGACGTGCGGCGACCGGTAAACAGAATCGGCGCCGACTGATTGAGCGACAGCGGGCGATAGATTTCGCGCATCACCTGGCGCGCGAACTCATCCTCCGTGCCTACGACCACACGGTCGGGGCGCTTGAAGTCCTCGATCGCCGCACCTTCGCGCAGGAATTCGGGGTTGGAGACGACCTTGGCGTCGCTGTCGGGTGCGACTTCGGCGATGATCCGTTCGACTTCGTCGCCGGTGCCGACCGGTACGGTCGACTTGGTGACGATCACGCTAGGCTTGGTCAGGTTTTCGGCAATTTCGCGCGCGGCAGCGAAGACATAGGAGAGGTCCGCATGGCCGTCGCCGCGGCGGCTGGGGGTGCCGACTGCAATGAACACTGCATCGGCATCTTTCACGCCTTCGGAAAGGTTGGTGGTGAAGGAGAGGCGACCTGCCTTAACGTTGCTGGCGACGAGATCGGCAAGGCCTGGCTCGTAGATGGGCATCACATTCTGGTGGAGGAGCTCGATCTTGCGTGCGTCCTTGTCGACGCAGACGACCTCATGGCCGAAGTCGGAGAAGCAAGCGCCCGAAACCAGGCCGACATAGCCCGTGCCAATCATCGCAATACGCACGATTTTTCCCTCTCGCTCAGGAATGCGGATGGTTAGGAAATCGCGCTCTTAACGTAACTTGGCCGCACAGCAAGCCATTGCAGCAGATCGCCTGGCGCGTTTGGGCAACGGCAAAGCGCGAAAGAGGCTGGGTGTCGATGGAAGAAGGTCATCCGGGCCGGTCAGCATGCTGCCATTTCGGCGGCATCTCACTGCCGGCCCGGATTGAAGCGATCGGATTACATCGGGCGGATGTTCTGGCCCGTGGCGCCGTCGCGGAAGAAAAGGTTGAACGCGAACATTGTTGGTCTCCCATCGAGCGCATTGCTGCGCGATCGTTTCGTTAATGTAAATTTAACCATCGGGCAATCCGGATTCCTGCGCAATGGCCATGGGTTGCGAGAGACGGCGAAGAGTTGTTTACCATTTATTCAAGGTCGCCGGGTATCGACGGAGCAATGTCGGCACGGACCTCGCCCTCAGCGCGCTCGCGGAGCGCTGCGCATGGCCCTGTCGCGCACCGGGGGGTGCCTGGGGAAGGTACGTCGCAGGCGCGCGGGGGGAACCTGTCGGCGCATTTCCCGAACCAATCGGCGGTTTTGCCCCAAGATTCTGAAAAGAATGTGGAAAAGCCGGCTTTGTGGCAGGCGCTGTTCCACTGCGAAATCGCCAATTTCGTGCTTCTTCGGCGCTATCTGGGGCGGCCGCGCGCCGATGCGCTGGGGGGCGATATCGGCCGCGCAATCCTTGGTTGCTGTCCGGACGCCCGCATCGTTTTCGCGGGGCGAAATCTTATCGAAATCGCGTTCGACCGACCGACCGCAGAAGCGATTACGGCGGACGCGGAACGGATCGAATCGCTATTTGCCGAGCCGATCGACCTCGACGGTGAGCCACATCGCATTCTGCTCCGAATCGGAGGGGCGGTGGTTCCGGCCGGTGCTTGCGAGGATGTGCGCCTTACCGAGTCGGCCGAGTCGGCGCTCGACCTTGCGCGAGTCGATCATCATATCGTCGTGCTCGATCTCTCGCGCGAGGATCTGGCATTCGACCGCTTGTCGCTGATGCGGGAACTGCCTGGCGCCATCGCCAATGGCGAGATGTTCCTGCAATATCAGCCCAAGGTGCATGTCCGGCGGCAACAGGTTGCAAGCGCCGAGGCGCTGGTCCGTTGGCGCCACCCGGAGCGGGGGCTGATCCTGCCAGGGGACTTCATCTCGATCGCCGAACAGGCGGGCGAGATAGCGGCGCTTACGCTCTGGACGCTGCGGCAGGTGATTGCCGATCAGCGCCGCTTGGCAGATGCCGGCTATGATCTGCTGATTTTCGTCAATATCTCTGGACAGTTGCTGGCGGACAAGGACTTTATGGCCGCCGCCTGTGCGATCCTTGCTGCCCATCCGGAAGCCAGGCTAGGGTTCGAAATCACTGAAACGGCAGTGATCCGCGATCCCGAAAGTGCGATTCGCCATTTGCAGCGCTTCGCCGATAACGGCGTCGCCCTGGCGATCGACGATTATGGCGCCGGGCTATCCTCGCTTGCCTATCTCAAGCAGCTCCCCGCCAAGGAGCTCAAGATCGACAAGATGTTCGTGACCCAGCTTACCTCCAGCAATCGCGATCCCCTGATCGTGCGCTCGACGATCGATCTGGCGCACGCGTTGGAAATGGAAGTGACTGCCGAGGGCGTCGAGACGCCGTCGGCGCTTGCGCTGCTCACCGTGATGGGTTGCGACATGGTGCAGGGCTATCTGATCTCGCGCCCGATCGCGCTGGATGCTTTCATTGCCTATCTCGATCAGCAGGCGCATCTGGCCGCGACCGGCGCAGGCCGCTCTTCCTTTGTGAGGCCCGAGAGCTTTTGGAAGCGCGCGTGATGCGGCGCTTCATCGGCTGCTGCGTCTTGGCGTTGGTGGTGTTCTTGCTGCCAGCCGTTGCCGATGCGCAAAAACTGGCTGCGCCTGCTGCGTCCTTATTTCTCGAAGGGAAATCCCTTCTTGTTGATGAGCCAAGCAAGGCGCTGCCATACGCGCATAAAATACGCGAATTGGCTGGAAAAACGTCTGATCCTGTCCAGAGGGCTCTCGCGCTTGGGGCTTCGGACTGGCTTGTTGCCGAAATTAATCTCAGAACGGGCGAAGATAAGGCTGGTAGGGATTCTCTATTCCGCGCCCTAGATGATATCAAAAACGTCCGAGGTGACGTGAATATCAAAGGGTATATGCTTATTTCTTTGGGTTCCTTGTACTCTGTTGGCAACAAGGCTGCTGAAGCGCTGTCGAGTTTTCAAGAGGCGTATAATATATTTAGGGCCATAGGTGAGGGTAGGGGGCAGGCTTTGTCGTTGAAAAATATTGCAGATCTTTATCTCTCTGCAAACGACAATGAACGTGCTCAAAGATATTATGCTCAAGCGTCAAAGGTGTATACTGAAGATAAAATGTTAACATTGTCCTTGCGTAATAGTAGGGGCAATGTCCTAATGAAGATGGAGAAATATTCCGCGGCAGACTCTGATTATCAATCCGCGTTCGCCATAGCCAGCTCGATGGGGCGTCCAATTCTTATGGCCGTCGTACTGAATAACATGGCGCGTAATCAGGTTGAGGCCCGGTGGTTCTCGCGTGCTGAGCAGACTTTGAAGCGCGGTATCGCGCTGACATCCTCCCAGGATGCGCTGGAACTCCGCCGCATGTTCTATGCCACCGCAGCACGGTTGGCGATGGATCAGGGCGACCTCGGACGTGCATCCGAGTTGATCGACAAGGCCTTTCGCGGCGTGGATATTCGTCAAACATCGGACGAATACCGCACCTTTCACCTATACGCCTACCAAATCTACCGCGCCTTGGGCGATTACCGCCGCGCGCTTGCGCATCTGGAGGCGCTGAAGCGCCTCAGTGACGAGAGCGCCAAGGTTGCCACCACCAACAGCGCAGCGCTGATGGCGGCGCGGTTCGACTATGCCAATCAGGAACTGACGATCCAGAAGCTCACCACCGAGCAGTTGCGCAAGGCAGCCGAGTTCCAGCGCACGCTGTTCCTGGCGATCGGCGGCGCCACGCTGGTGCTGATCGCGGTGCTCAGCTTTGGCCTCGTCACCATCCGGCGCAGCCGCAATCAGGTGCGCGATGCGAACGTGGTGCTCAACCAGACCAATGCCGCGCTCGAAAAGGCATTGCAGGCCAAGACCGAGTTTCTGGCGACAACCAGCCACGAGATTCGTACGCCGCTGAACGGCATATTGGGGATGACACAGGTGATGCTCGCCGATCCGCAGCTGGGTGCCGATTTGCGCGACCGCATCGGCGTCGTCCATGGTGCCGGCGTCACCATGCGCGCGCTGGTCGACGATATTCTCGATGTCGCCAAGATGGAGACCGGCAATATGACGGTCGAGCTGGCGCCGATGGATCTGCCCGCCACGCTGACACAGGTAACGCGCATCTGGCAGGAGCAGGCGCAGGGCAAGGGGCTCGACTTCCAGCTCGATATTGTCGACGCGCCGGGCTGGATCGTCAGCGACGCCGGGCGATTGCGGCAGGTGGTGTTCAATCTGCTTTCGAACGCCATCAAATTTACCTCGGAAGGTCGCGTGGGGCTCGCCGCGCGCCGCGCCGGCACTGCTGAGGCGCCGCGGCTGGAACTGGTCGTCCACGACAGCGGCATCGGCATCCCGCCGGAAAAGTTCGAGGAAATTTTCGAGTCCTTCCGACAGGCCGATTCCAGCACGACCCGTCAGTTTGGCGGCACAGGGTTGGGCCTGACCATTTGCCGCAACCTCGCCCGTGCGCTGGGTGGCGATATTCGTGTCGCCAGCACGCCCGGCAAAGGATCTGCCTTCACCGTCGATCTGCCGTTGGTCGCCGCCGAACCGGTGGTTAACGCAGTGGTAAGCCCGGTTGGCGGTGGCGGCATGCTGGTGCTGGATCGCAACCCGATCACGCGCAGCATGATGCGCACGCTGTTCGAATCGCATGTCAAAGTACTGCAGTTTGCGGCCGATATTGATGAGGCTGTGAAGATACTCGAAACGGGGGGTGTGGACCGCCTGTTGATCGACGAGGCCGCGCTGAAGGCAGGTGGCGGTGACCCCTTGGAAAAATTGCGGAAACTATGCGCTGTCGAACCACGCATGGTGAGCGCCGTACTGTGGCAGTCACCAGATGTTGAGACGCAGTCTCGACTTCTGGACGCAGGGATCGGGCAGGTGATACACAAGCCTGTGTCAGGCGCGGCGCTGGTGGAGGCGATATTGCCACGAAGTTCAGAAAAATCGGGGGCACCCCCGGCGGATTCGCTTGTCTCGCGAGCGGCCTAGGGCGATAGCACACCTCGATGAAAAAGGTCGCACCCCTTTCACCAGTCCGCTGTAAAGGCGGCATTCGATGAATGTTCTCTTCATCGAAGATGATCCAATGAACCGGCGTGTCGTGAAAGACATGCTGGACGTTGCCGGCGCAACCATGGCGGAGGCGAGTTGGGCGGAGGAGGGGCTGGCCCGGCTGGACGCTGAGACATTCGACGTCGTGCTGGTCGACCTGCGCATGCCAGGCACCGACGGGTTTGAGACGATCCGCCGTATTCGGGCACGGGAGGACGACAAGGCCCAGTTGCCGGTTATCGTCGTTACCGCCGATACCGCCGTTGATCTGCGCGAGCGCTGCCTGGAAGTCGGCGCGGACGACGTGCTGTTCAAGCCGGTGGCGATGGACGCGCTGTTCGATTCGATCGGCCGTGTGCTGGCCATTCGTGGCGGCGGGATGATCGTCTAGAGCGTTTTCACCAGGGGCGAAAACGCTCAAGATATTTTGTTGCCGCATTTTCCGAGTCGTTGACCGTACACGGTCAACTTGAAAATGCTCTGGGCCAGGCCCGGTCAGTCTTCGGCGATGCGGCTGTGGCGGGCCGTATCGCGCATCGCCAGATAGGTGACGAGCGACAGGCCGATCATGGCGGTGACATACCAGTAGAAGCCGCGCTCCCAGCCAGCATCCTTGAACCACAGCGCGACATATTCGGCCGTGCCGCCGAACAGCGCATTGGCGATGGCATAGGGAAGGGCGACGCCCAGCGTCCGGATATGCGCGGGGAACAGCTCTGCCTTCACCACCGCGTTTATGGCGGTGTAGCCCGTGACGATCGCCAGCGCGCCGAACATCATCCAGAAGGCGAGCAGCGGATCGCGCACCGTCTCCAGTGTGCGGAAGATCGGATAGGTGAGCGTAACGCCGGCGATGCCGAACGCGACCATCAGCGGCTTGCGGCCGATGCGATCGGAGAGCGCGCCGGCCACCGGCTGCAACAACATGAAGCCGAACAGCGCCGCAGCGTTGATCTGGGAGGCTATCGGGCGGCTGAAGCCGGCGGTGTTGACCAGGAACTTCTGCAGGTAGATCGAATAGGCGTAGAAAGCGAGCGTGCCGCCCGCCGTGAGCAGCATCACCACGGCTGCCTCGCGCGGATGGTCGAGCAGCAGCGCGCGGAAGCTGCTTTTGCGTCCGCTGGCCCGGGCGGCGGCGAAGCTGTCGGTCTCTGCCAGCCCCCGGCGCAGCCAGAACAGCAGCACGGCCAGACCGCCGCCGATCGCGAACGGGATTCGCCATCCCCAGCTGTCGAGCGCGGCCTCGCTCAACCCGGCTTGCAGCACCAGCAGCACCAGCAGCGCGACGAGCTGGCCGGCGATCAGCGTCACATATTGGAAGCTGGAGTAGAAGCCGCGATGCCGCCGCCCGGCCATTTCGGAGAGGTACGTCGCGCTGGCGCCATATTCGCCGCCGACCGACAGGCCCTGCATCAGCCGTGCAAGGACGAGCAATATCGGTGCCGCCACCCCGATCGTCTCATAGCCTGGCGTGAGGGCGATCAGCAGCGATCCTGCGCACATCAGCGTCACCGACAGCGTCAGTCCTGCCTTGCGGCCGTGGCGATCGCCGTAGACGCCCATCAGCCATCCCCCGATCGGGCGCATCAGGAAACCGACGGCGAAGACGGCGGCGCTGTTCAGCAACTGCGTCGTGCGGTCACCGGCGGGGAAGAAGTGCGGCGCGAAATACAGAGTGAAGGCCGAATAGGCGTACCAATCGTACCATTCGACCAGATTGCCTGCAGATCCGCCGATAATCGAGCGCAGCCGGGCTGGGGGAGCGTGGTGGGCGGATCGATCCATCCGCCTTGTATATGCAGAGCTCCGCCCGCCGGGAAGTGACGTGCAGGGGGATGATCGCCACCTCGGCGAGCGGAGCCGATCGCGCCGGAGACCTACCGAGCGATAGCGTGAAGAAGCGGGTGGAGGCTGCGCGTCGATGGATCGTTGCGGCGTTGCATCGGGCCCTCCTGCGTTGTTGCGCTGGTTCTGAAGTGTCCGCGATGCAGCGAAATTTCGCTATGTTGCGTCAGCTCACAATCGGTAGCCGCACGCGTACCCGCCCGCCGCCGCCGTTCCGGCGCAACAGGGCAATATCGCCTTCATGGAAATCGACGATGCCGCGCACGATTGCGAGGCCCAGGCCCATGCCGCCCGTCGCCCGGTTGCGCGACGTTTCGCCGCGGACAAAGGGCGCGAACAGGCGTTCGCTGGTCGATGGGTCGAAGCCGGGGCCGTCATCGTCGACATCGATCACGACGAAGGGCCATTTGACGTCCCAGCTTAGCCGGGCTCGCTCGCCATAGCGCACCGCATTGCCGATCAGGTTGGAGAACAGCGCGCGGATCGCCGCCGAGTCCGCGCGCAGCACCACGCGGGGGCCGGCCACTACCGACACAGGGGTGCCGGTGGTCGCCATATCGTCGGCCAGACTCTCGATGGCGCTGCCCAGATCGAGCATCACCGGGTTCATCGGGGTGCGGTCGTCGCGGGTAAAGCGCAGCGTGGCGCTGAGCATCGCCCGCATCTCGTCAATGTCCGCGCCGGCGCGGTCGCGCGCCGCATCGGGCAATTGCTCGATCCAGAAGGCGAGGCGGGAAAGCGGCGTACCGATATCGTGCGCCATCGCCGCCAGCATCGCGGTGCGGTTTTCCGCCTGTTGCAGGATGCGGGTCTGCATCGCCGCCATCGCGCCGGCCAGCTCGCGCACTTCACGCGGCCCCTCGATGGCGATGGCCACCGGTGCGCCCAGCCGCGCGCGCTTGGCGGCGTCTGCCAGCCGCCGCATCGGGCGCGAAATGCGTCTGGCGAAGGCCCATGCGCCCAAAGACAGAATGCAGAGTGTGGCGAGCATCGCGCTGAGCGTTGCCATATGCCAGCGCGAAAGCGCGGGCGGTGGCGGGCTGGACACCACCGTCCAGCCAGTGCCCGAGCGCATCGCGATGGTGAAGCCGCCCAATATGTCCTGTTCGGGATCGTCGACCGGCCATTGGTAATAGCCGCGCACCTGACTGGCCGGCACCGGCACCATGGCCGCTATAGCAGCGTCGCGTTCGGGGGCGGGATGTTCGCCGCTGCGGCCGATCCGCGCGTTCAGGTCGCGATGCGTTATGACGATGTGGCCATGTGCTGCAGCGGGCTCGCGGCCGGTGCGCAAGGCCTCGGCAATTCGTTCGATGGCGATCTGGGCAGATCCGGGGGGCGGCCCCCGGAAGGTGACGACGAACTGGACCAGCGTGACGATCAGCGCCGTTGCGATCACCAATACCACCATGGGCACGACGATCGAGCGGGGGCGAGTCATCGAACGGCGTTACCGGGTCACTTCGGCGATGAACATATAGCCTTCGTTGCGGATCGTCCGGATCAGTTCGTCGCTGCCGGGGCGCGCCAGTTTCTTGCGCAGCCGGCTCATCTGCACGTCGATCGCGCGGTCGAAATGTTCGGCATTGCTGCCCCGCGAGTAATCGAGCAGCGCATCGCGAGTCAGCACCCGCCGGGGCCGCTCCACCAACGCCAGCAGCAGCCGGAATTCGCCGTCGGACAGGTTGATCAGCACGCCTTCTGGATCGAAGAGCTGGCGCCCGATCGGGTCGAGCCGCCAGCGGGCGAACCGCAGAAAGCCCCGTTCGGGCTCGCGCGGCATGGCGGGGCTGCCGCTGACGCGGCGCAGGACCGAGCGAACGCGCGCGAGCAGCTCACGCGGATTCGCCGGCTTGGCGATGTAATCGTCGGCGCCCAGCTCCAGCCCGACGATCCGGTCTACATCCTCGCTGATTACCGAATGGAGAATCACCGCCGGCCCGTCATTGCGGTCCATGGTGCGCAGGATCGAAAGACCGTCCTCGCCGGGCATCATCACGTCGAGCACGACCAGCGCATAGCTTTGCGAATCGAGCGCCGCGCGCATCGTCGTCGCATCTTCGGCCGTGTCGACGACATAGCCGTGCTGGGACAGGAATGCCGCAGTCAGCTCGCGGATACCGGCATCGTCATCGACGATAAGGAGGCGGGTTTCGAGGTCCAAAGCGTAGGCTAGCTGATTCATCTTCGCAGAATTGCCCGACGAATCTATCGCCAGCATGTCGCCACTGCAATCCGGTGCAATCTGTCCGGTGTTGCCGAGGTGTCACAGTCTGCGCACGTCAGGTCCAAGCTTTTCCTTGAATTTTGCCATGGCCGCTGATAGGTGGCCCCCACGACGCCGCAACCTTGGTTCCGGCGAACCCCTTTCTATTGAGATCGATCGGAGCTGTACGGCCTTATGCAAATCATCGTTCGCGACAACAATGTCGACCAGGCGCTGCGCGCGCTCAAGAAGAAGCTGCAGCGTGAGGGCGTCTATCGCGAGATGAAGCTGCGCCGTCATTACGAGAAGCCCAGCGAAAAGCGTGCGCGTGAGCGCGCTGCTGCTGTGCGTCGCGCCCGCAAGCTGGAGCGCAAGCGCATGGAGCGCGACAGCGCCCGGTAATACCGGCCACCGGGCCGATTCGGCCCGGCGTTGCACCATCTTTCGTCGTGACCGGGCAGCTTGATGCCCGCCAGGGAGCCATGCCATGTCCGTGACCGCCGTTCCGCTCCAGCCCGTCAAGGGTAGCTACAAGGTCTGGATCTGGCTGGGCGTTCTGTTCGCCGTGGCTGTCGCCGTCGCGCTGGCCTGGACCGGCACGCGCGCGCCGGCGGTGGCCCATTATTCGGACGACCAGTTCCTTGCTTGGAACAAGAATCAGGCGGGCGTGCATACGACCGCCTCGGGTCTTCAGTACAAGGTGATCGAAGCCGGCGAAGGCCCCGCCGCTTCGGATGGCGATGGCGCAAAGCTGGAAATTCGCGGCGTGCTGCGCGACGGCAAGGAATTCCAGCCGCATGCATCGATTCCGATGCAGGTCGGGCAGCCGATGATCCCCGGCTTCACCGAAGGCGTGAAGCTGATGAAGAAGGGCAGCCATTACCGCTTCTGGCTGCCGCCGGCGCTGGGCTATGGCGCCGCGCCGAGCGCCGACAATGAGCTGGCGGGCAAGGTTCTTGTTTTCGACGTGAAGATGCAGGAACTGATCCCCAGTGCTGTGCTGCGCCAGATGATGATGCAGCGTGGTGGTGGAATGCCGCAGGGCGGTGCGCCGGAAGGACAGCCGGTCCAGTAATCCCGCACCTGATCGCCAATCGAAAAAAAAGCCCGCGCCGTCTGGTGCGGGCTTTTCGCTGTCCGGGGCTATTCTGCGGGCGTGGAAAGGAAGCGCCGCTCTGCACCGTCGATGCAGAGCGCGGTAAGGACGCCGCTGGCATAGGCGCCGGTATCGATGCCGATGCGATTCGGCCGCACATCGGGTTCGATGACGACGGTGTGGCCGTGCACCACCAGCGCCCCGAAATCGGCATTGCTCGACAGGAACTCCTGCCGGATCCAGCGCATGTCCGACGGCACCTGCTCTGCCAGCGCCAAGCCGGGTCGCACCCCTGCATGGACGAACCAGTAATCGCCGATCGCGAAGCTGTCGGTCATGTTGCGCAGAAACAGCTGCTGCTCGAGGGGAATTGCTGCGGCCAGCATCGCGATGCCGCCCTCTGGTCCCGCCTCGATCAGCGCGAACGGGTCGATGCCGTAGCTTTCCGCCATTTCCTGCCCGCCGAACCGCATCCAGTTCGGAATTTCCTCGCCCTCGCCGTCGAGGATGCGCAGCAGCATTTCTTCGTGGTTGCCTGCGAGGAACACGGGGTTGGGCAGCGTGTCGCGGATCGCCAGCAGCCGGTCGATGACGCCGCGCGAATCGGGGCCGCGGTCGATCAGGTCGCCCAGGAAGATGATATGGTCGTGCTGGCGGGGCAGGGCGCTGCGTTCGGCCGCGATCAGCTCCAGCAGATGGTCGAGCAGGTCGAGCCGGCCGTGCACGTCGCCGACGGCGAAGACGCGGGTGCCTTCGGCTACGCGGAACGTCCGGGGAGGTGCGCCGGCGAAGCGCTGCAAGATCGATCGAACCAGGCCCATGGCCGTCCCCGTTACTCCTGCCCCGGGCCGCCGCAAAGGGCTCGGCGGCTCAACCCGCAAGCCGGACCGGCTCGCTGCGCGCCGGTACCGGCGGCTGGTCCGGCCAGATGCCCCGCGTATCATAGACCAGCTTGCCGGTGCGTTCGTCGAGCGGCACGGATTTGAAAATATCGTGGTCGACCAGCACGATGAAGATCGGGCAGGTTTCGATGGCGGTATCGATGTCGACCAGCCGCGCCCCGGTTGCGGCGAGCGCGGCGGGCAGCGCCTGCGCATAGGGTTCGACGATGCGGACGCGCTCGCCGTGCCGCCGGGCGATAGCCTCCGCCACCTTGAGGGCGGGGCTTTCGCGGAAGTCATCGATATTCGCCTTGAACGCCAGTCCCAGGCACGCGATCGGCGCGTGCGGCAGACGTTCGATCAGCGTTTCGGCGCGGGCAACGCTATACGCGATCTTGCCGTCATTGACTTCGCGGGCGGTGCGGATCAGCGGCGTGTTGGCCGGGTCCGAATGGACGAGAAACCAGGGGTCGACCGCGATGCAATGGCCGCCGACACCGGGGCCCGGCGACAGAATGTTGACGCGCGGATGGCGGTTCGCGAGGCGGATCACTTCCCACACATCGACGCCCATGCCCTCGGCCACGATCGAGAGTTCGTTGGCGAAGGCGATGTTGACGTCGCGAAAGGCGTTTTCGGTCAGCTTGGTCATTTCCGCAGCGCGGGCCGAGGTGGTGACGCAGGCACCGCGCACGAAACGACGATAGAAATGCAGCGCCTTGCGGGCGCAGCGCGGGGTGATGCCGCCGATGACCCGGTCATTCTCGATCAGCTCGACCAGAATACGTCCCGGCAGCACGCGCTCGGGGCAATAGGCAATCGCGACATCGGCGCTTCCGGTGCAGTGCCCCGGCACCTTCAGATCGGGGCGCAATTGCGCGAGCAAAGCTGCCACCTGTTCGGTGGTCCCGACCGGCGAAGTCGATTCGAGGATGACGACATCGCCCGCCTTGAGCACCGCCGCGATCGTCGTCGCAGCCTTCAGGACATAGCCGATGTCAGGGGCATGGTTGGCACCGAAGGGGGTTGGCACGGCGATGACGAACACGTCGGCTGGCTCGATCTGCAGCGCGGCGCGCAGGTTACCGCGCGCCACCACGCCGGAGACCAGCCCGTCGAGATCGATCTCCTCGATATGTACGCGGCCCGAATTGACGGTTTCCACAACCTGCGGATCGACATCGATGCCGAGCACCTGCGCGCCGGTGCGGGCGATGACCGCCGCGGTGGGCAACCCGATATAGCCCAGCCCCAGCACCGCGATCTTCGGTTCCGCCGTTACAGTCACCATGGGTTCCCCGCCTTGCCAATCCGGCGGCAACCTTGCCCGGCAAGGGTTAAGATATCGGTAGAAGGCCGGAATCAGCCCTGTGCGAGGCCAAAGTCACGAGCGATGATGTTGACGATGCGAGCGGCGGCGTGGCCGTCGCCAAAGGGGTTATGGGCGCGTGCCATCGCACCATATGCCTGGGCGTCGTCGAGCAGACCGGTTACGCCTGCGACGATGCGGTCGGTGTCGGTGCCTACCAGCCGGGCGGTGCCGGCTGCGACGCCTTCGGGCCGCTCGGTCGTCTCGCGCATCACCAGCACCGGCTTGCCCAGCGCAGGGGCTTCTTCCTGCACGCCGCCCGAATCGCTGAGCACGATGTCCGCCATGCCGAGCGCGCGAATGAAATGCGGGTAATCGAGCGGTTCGATGCGGGCGATGTTTCCGGCATCGCCGAGTACCCGGTCCATCACCGACACGACATTGGGGTTGGGATGGACTGGGAAGAGCACCGCAACATCGGGCCGCACGGCGATCTGCCGGATGGCGTGGGCGATGGCCTCCATGCCGCCACCGAAATTCTCGCGACGGTGGGTGGTGACGAGCACGATCCGCTTGCCGGCAAAGCGCGCGGCGATCGGGTCCAGCCCGGCGGCAAGCACCGGCTCTGCATCGATGCGCGCGCGCGTGGCCAGCAGCGCGTCGATCACCGTGTTGCCGGTGACGTGGATGGTACCCGGCGCGATGTTCTCGGCCCTGAGTGCGGTCGCCGCGGTTTCCGTGGGGGCGAAATGCTGGTCGGCAATTGGCGCAACGATGCGGCGATTCACTTCCTCGGGCCAGGGCTGGTAGATGTCGCCCGACCGCAGCCCTGCCTCGACATGGCTGACCGGCACCTTGCGATAATAGGCGGCGAGTGCCCCCACCATGGCGGTGGCGGTGTCACCCTGCACGATCACGCGGTCGGGCCGCGTTTCGTCCAGCGCACGCCCCAGCCCCGTGAGCAGGCGCGCCGTGAGCTCGTCGAGCGTCTGACCCGGCGTCATGAGGTCCAAGTCGAGGTCCGGCCGGAGACTGGCGATGGCGAGTACCTGATCGAGCAGCCCGCGATGCTGGGCGGTGACGCAGGTTTGCACGTCGAAGCCGGGGTTGGCGGCAAGCGCCTGCACGACCGGAAACAGCTTTATCGCTTCCGGACGGGTACCGAAAATCACCAGAATGCGTTTGCGTACCTGCGTCATCGGGGGCGGGGATAGAGCGACAGTCGTCACCATCCCGTTACGGCTGCCGCAAGAATTGCTACATTGCTGCAGCGCGGCTATGCCAAAGGCGAGTATACAGGGGAAAAGTGCGTATGACGATCAAGCCGTTGCGAAAGGCCGTTTTTCCTGTGGGTGGCCTGGGAACCCGGTTCCTGCCTGCGACCAAGGCAATGCCCAAGGAAATGCTGCCGATCGTTGACCGTCCGCTGATTCAATATGCGGTGGACGAGGCGCTGGAAGCGGGGATCGAGCAGATGATCTTCGTCACCGGGCGCGGCAAGACGGCGATCGAAGACCATTTCGACATTGCCTATGAGCTCGAGAACACAATGATCGGGCGCGGCAAATCGCTCGAAATTCTCGATGCCACGCGGCTGAAGCCGGGCGCTGTCGCCTATGTCCGCCAGCAGGAGCCGATGGGTCTGGGCCATGCCGTTTGGTGCGCCCGCGACATCGTAGGTGACGAGCCGTTCGCAGTGCTGCTTGCCGACGACTTCATGGTGGGGCAGCCGGGCTGCCTGAAGCAGATGGTCGAGGCCTATAACAAGACCGGCGGCAACCTGATCTGCGCCGAGATCGTACCCGACGATCAGACACACCGCTACGGCATCATCACCCCGGGCGCACAGGATGGCGCCCTTACGGAAGTGAAGGGGCTGGTGGAAAAGCCCAAGCCCGGTACCGCGCCGTCGAACCTGTCGGTAATCGGCCGCTACATTCTGCAGCCGGAAGTGATGCGCGTGCTGGAAAGCCAGGAAACGGGCGCCGGCGGTGAAATCCAGCTGACCGATGCCATGGCGCGGATGATCGGCACCCAGCCGTTCCACGGCGTCACCTTCGCCGGCAAGCGCTATGATTGCGGCGACAAGGCCGGTTTCATCCAGGCGAATCTGGCGATTGCACTCGTGCGCCCGGACATCGCGCCTGCGGTGCGCGAATTCATGGCGACCGTGCAGCTCTGATCCGGTTGCCGCGCGCGGCGGCGAAACAAAATCACAGGTACGGGGGTTCGGTCTGGCATGAAGCCGATCGAACCCGTTTCGCCCGCCGCGCCGGCTGCCTCCCGCCATCTGCTGCTCGAATGTGCCCAGTTCGTCCGCGAATTGAGCCTTTTCGCGCGCAGCATGGTGGGTGCCCCCCGGTTGCTGCGTCCTGTGCGGCGGGGCCGCTGGCGGGGGCCGCGCGTGCTGGTGCTGCCGGGCTTGCTTGCCAATGATGCGTCGATGCGGCCCCTGCGACTGGCGTTGCGGTCGCGCGGCTATCAACCCTATCGCTGGTGCCTGGGGCGCAATCTGGGCGTCACGACCGATCTGCTCGACCGGCTCGATGCGCGCGTGCGGCGGTTGCAGCGCCACGACGGGCGGCCGCTGATCCTGATCGGCTGGAGCCTGGGCGGGCTGATCGCGCGCGAATATGCCAAGCGGGCGCCGCATCGCGTTGCAGCCGTGGTTACGATGGGCAGCCCCTTTTCGGGTGAGATCGGCAATATGCTGATTGCCCGGCTCTATCACTGGGTGGCAGGCCACCCGGTATCGGCAATTCCGATCCCTTGTGCGCTGGCAGAAAAGCCGCCGGTGCCTACGGCTGCAATCTGGTCACGCTGTGACGGCGTGATCCCGGCTGCGGCAGCGCGCGGCGCCAACGGCGAGGCTGATTTCGGGATCGAAGTGGCGTGCCCGCATCTGGGCTATCCCGCCGACACCGCCGTGCACGCTGCGGTGATCGCCGCGATCGCCCGGTGTCGCGCGGTCGCGGCACTGGGTTTGCGGCCGGAGAATCAGGCGCGGACGATATTCACGCCGGTCACGCCAGCGCGGCCACAGGCATTGCGGGTATCGACCACCAGCCGCGCCGAACGGGCCAGCGCGGCATAGTCGAACGCATCATGGTCAGTGGCGATCAGCACCGCGTCATAGCCTGCCAGTGCTGCCTCCTCCCACGCCACGCCATAGCGGTGATTGAGCGTGGGATGTTCGCGCGTGGCGTCGATCTGGGCGATATGCGGATCGAAGAAATCGGCCGCAGCGCCGCGTGCCTCGATCAATTCCATCAGGCGTAACGCCGGGCTCTCGCGCAGATCGTCGACATTCTTCTTGTACGCCACGCCCAGCACCAGAATGCGTGCCCCGCGCAGCCCGCGACCGAAACGCGCGTCGAGCGTATCGGCCAGCACCCGCACGACATGGCGGGGCATATCGGCATTGATCTGCCCCGCCAGCTCGATGAAGCGCGTATGCTGCTCGAATTCGCGGGCCTTCCAGGTCAGGTAAAAGGGGTCGATGGGAATGCAATGGCCGCCCAGACCCGGCCCCGGATAGAAGGGCATGAAGCCGAACGGTTTGGTTTTCGCCGCCTCGATCACTTCCCAGACATCGATGTCCATGGCGGTGAAGATCAGCTTCAGTTCGTTGACGAGCGCGATGTTGACGGCGCGGAACACGTTTTCGGTGATCTTCACCGCCTCGGCCGTAGCCGCCGAAGAAACCTGCACGGTTGCTGGCACGACGTGACGGTATAGCGCCAGCGCCAGCCCTGCCGACACCGGATCATCGGCGCCCACCACCTTCGGTATCCGGGTGGTGGACCATTCCGCGTTTCCCGGATCCTCGCGCTCGGGCGAATATGCCAGGAAGAAGTCCTTGCCGGCCACCAGTCCGCCGGATTCCAGGATCGGCTGCATCACTTCGCGGGTGGTGCCGGGATAGCTGGTCGATTCGAGGATCACCAGCTGGCCGCGCCGCAAGGTGCGGGCGATCGCTTCGGTTGTGGCCTCGACATATTGCAGATCGGGCTCGAGATGGCGCGTCACCGGCGTCGGCACGCAGATCAGCACGACATCCACCTCGCCCAGCCGCGAAAGGTCCGATGTCGCATCCAGCTTGGCCTTTTTGACCAGCGGCAGCGTGCGTTCGGCCGGCATATGCTTGATGTAGCTGGTGCCCTCCTTCAGTGCCTCGACCTTGGCCGGGTCCATATCGAAGCCCAGCACCTTGCAGTTCGCCTCGGCAAAGGCGACCGCGAGCGGCAGGCCGACATAGCCCATGCCGACCACGCCGACTTTCACGCGCCTGGTTTCGATCTTCGCCTGCAGCTTCATGCCATGGGCCGGCCATTCGATGCTCATCCGATCCCCCGCTCGCACCTCTGGTGTTGGGGAAGCCTATGAACGCAAAGGGGTTTCAGCTTTGATAATGGGCAAGATACCAGCGCACGAACTCGGCGACGCCCTGCTCCGGAGCGGTTGCGGGTGTATAGCCGGTCAGCCGGCGCAGCAGATCCGAGGACGCTTCGGTTGCAGGCACGTCGCCCGGCTGCATCGGTAGGAAATTCTTGATGGCGGTGCGCCCCAGCGCCCGTTCAGCGGCGGCGATATAATCCATCAGCTCCACGGGGCGCCCGGCGCCGATATTGACAATGCGGAAGGGCGCCACCGGCGACAGGCTGTCGCCTTCCACCGGCACGTCGCCCGGCACGGCATCGATCAGCCGGACGATCGATTCGGCCAGATCCTCGACATAGGTGAAGTCGCGGACCATCGCGCCATTATTGTACACGTCGATCGGCTCGCCCGCGAGAATCGCGTGGGTAAACTTGAACAGCGCCATGTCGGGCCGCCCCCAGGGCCCATAGACGGTGAAGAAGCGGAAGAACGTCATCGGCGTGCGGAACAGATGGGCATAGCTGTGGCCCATCAATTCGGTCGCACCCTTGGTTGCCGCGTAGAGGCTCATCGGCGTCGCGGTGCGCTGCGTCTCGCCGAACGGCATGTCGGTATTGGCGCCATAGACCGAACTGGTCGAAGCGGCGAGCAGGTGGCGCACCGGATGGTGCCGCGCCAGTTCCAGCAGGTTGAACGTGCCGACGACATTGGTGCCGATATAGCTGGCGGGATGATCGATGCTGTACCGCACCCCTGCCTGCGCGGCGAGGTGGATGACGATGTCGGGGCGGAATTCGGTCCAGACCGCCGCCAGCGCATCGCGATCCTCGATCGACACCCGCGCGACCCGGAAATGCGGATGATTGGCGAGCACGGCGTTGCGCGCTTCCTTCAGCCCCACGTCGTAATAATCGGAGAAGTTGTCGACCCCCTGCACCGTCGCCCCGGCCTGAAGCAGCCGGCTGGCGGTGTGGAAACCGATGAAGCCGGCCGAACCGGTGATGAGCACGCGCGGAGCAGTCATGCCGCGCCCCTTAGCCGAGTCGCGCGCCGCCGCAAGCGGGGCAGCCCGGATCCTTGGGCAGGCGCAGCGTCCGGAACCGCAGCGCCAGCGCATCGACCAGCAGCAGCTTGCCGGCGCTATCCTCGCCAAAGGGCGTGATGGCGCGAATCGTCTCGAGCGCGGCAAGGCTGCCGAGCACGCCGGTAATGGCGCCCAGCACGCCTTGCTCGGAACAGCTTACCCCTTCGCGTCCGGGGTCGTGGCCGACGAAGCAGCGATAACAGGGCTTGTCCGCTTCCCAGCCGCAGAACGTGGCAAGCTGGCCTTCAAATTCGGCGACTGCGGCGGACACGAGCGGCATGCGCAGGTGCAAGGCCGCGTCGGCGACCGCGAGGCGCGTGGCGAAATTGTCGGTGCCGTCCAGCACCACGTCGTGGCCCGCCAGAAGCGCTGCTGCATTGTCCGCCTGAATTCGGTCGGACACGGTGACGATTTCGACATGCGGGTTGATCGCGCGCAGCCGCGCGCCGGCAGCCTCTACCTTGGCCGTGCCGATTTCGTCGGTGCCGAAGAGAATCTGGCGCTGGAGGTTCGAGCGCTCGACACGGTCGTCGTCGACGATGGTGAGGCGACCCACGCCCGCTGCGGCGAGATACTGCAAGGCCGGCGCGCCGATACCGCCGGCCCCCACGACCAGCACCTTTGCCGCCTTCAATCGTGCCTGACCCGCGCCGCCGATCTCGCGCAGGATGATATGGCGGGCGTAACGATCCAGTTCCGCGTCGGACAGCGTCATTTCGGCCAGGTGAAGGTGATGGTCGTGCGATACCATTGGTCCGCGCTGGCCGTGCGCGGCAACAAATTGGCGCGGGCAAAGCCGGCGACCAGTGCCGAGGCATATTGCTCGACCGTCGCGCACTGGATCGCGCGGGGCACGGTGGTGCGGATATTGTCCTGCACATCGACCAGCACGGCGACGTCCACCGCGAGCGACTGGCCCGGGCCCACGGCGATCGGGCATTTGCGGCTGGTCGCTTCATTGGCGACAAAGGCCAGCATCTCCGGCGTGATGACCGGCGGCGCGCGATAGGGCAGCGGCGGCAGTGCGTTCCAGTCGATGGTCCAGGTCTGCGTCGCCTGCGGCCCATCCCCCGGCCCGCCAAGCATCATCGCCAAGGCCAGCGCGACGCTCATACGCCCGTCGATCCAAACCCTCCGGCACCGCGCCTGGTGGCGTCGAGCGCGTCGATCTCTTCCAGCGTGGCATGCTGGACCGGCGCAGGAACGAGCTGTGCGATCCTGTCTCCGCGCGCGATGGGGAAGGGCGCGTCGCCGAGATTGGCGAGGATCACTTTCACTTCACCGCGATAGTCGCTGTCGATTGTGCCCGGCGTGTTCAGGCAGGTGATGCCATGCTTCAGTGCAAGGCCCGAGCGCGGGCGCACCTGCACTTCATAGCCGGCGGGAATCGCCATGGCGAAGCCGGTGGCGACAGCATGGCGCTGGCCGGGCGCGAGCGTCAGCGCCTCGGCGGCAACCACGTCCATGCCGGCCGCGCCTTCGGTGGCATAGCGGGGCAGGGGCAGTCCCTCGCCATGGGGCAGGCGTTGCAGGGCGATGCGGATCGGCGGGAGCATGTCAGCCTTTCATCGGTAGCGCAGCGGCCAGCCTGACGGTGGCGGCGAGCACTTCGGGATCGTTGAGCAGGTCGTGGCCGCGACCGGGCACGATGCGGAAATCGGTGGCGATGCCGCGCAGCGCAAGTGCTTCGGCATAGGCGCGCGATAGCGATGCCGGCGTCACCTTGTCGTCGGCGCCGACCAGCACGGCCGCACGCAGGCGCGGCAGCAGGCCACCCGCCGTCTTCAGCGGATCTAGGCTGGCGACGGGCAAGTCCCATCCCTGGCGCGCCTGTTGCTTCTGCATCGCCGCCCGCCATTCGGGCAGCGCGCAGGGGCAGCCGGCGAGCACCATGCCGTCGACCAGATCAGGGCGGATGCCGGCCAGGTCCGCGGCCATTGCCGCGCCGCCGGATTCGCCGACCAGGATCACCCGTGCATGCGGGTAACGGCGCCGAAGCTTGGCGAGCGCGTCTGCCACCGCGCCCAATCGCTCGGACGTGTAGTTATCGCCCGTATCGGCCCCGCGTTCGCCGGGAGAGCGATTGCCGGCGGCGTCGGCATAGCCGGGGCGAAGCAGTGCGACCGCGACGCTGCCGGGCACGGCATGCGACACGCTCTCGGCGAAACGATAATGGTCGCTGCGCGCGGCCGGATCGCCGTCGCCGTTGAGCACGACTACCAGCGTGCGCAGGCCGCCGCGCGGCGCCGTGCCATAGGTGACGGCGTGCAGCGGCAGGGGCGCATGGGCGCTGGCAAGCGACGGCGCAGCGGCGCGGTCGGCAGCGCAGCCCGCAAGCAGGGCCAGCGCGGCGAGCAGGGCGGGCGATTTACAGCGCATCGGCAATCCGTTCGGCAAGGCGGCGGGCGACTTCCTCTTTCGGCAGCCGATCCCAGTGTTCGACGCCTTCTGCCGTGACGAGATGGATGGCGTTGGCTTCACCCCCCATCACATCGCCCGAAACATCGTTGGCGACAATCCAGTCGGCGTTCTTGCGAGTCCTTTTCGCGACGGCATGATCGACGACCTGTTCGGTTTCGGCGGCAAATCCCACCAGCAGAGACGGGCGGTTCGCGCTTCGGCCCAGCGTGGCGAGAATGTCGGGATTTTCGGCCAGCGCCAGTGTCGGCAACTGCTCGCCCTTCTTGATCTTCTGCGGCCGGGTTTCGACGTGCCAGTCGGCGACGGCGGCGACCATCACGGCGGCGTCGGCGGGAAGGGCGGCATCGACCGCCGCTGCCATTTCGCGTGCGGTTTCCACGTCGATGCGCGTCACGCCGGCGGGCGTGGGCAGCGTTACCGGTCCGGCCACCAGTGTCACGCGCGCGCCAAGCCGTGCCAGCGCGCCGGCAATGGCAAAGCCCTGTTTGCCCGACGAGCGATTGGCGATGTAGCGGACCGGGTCGATCGGCTCGTGCGTCGGGCCTGCGGTGACGAGGATGTGGCGGCCGGTGAGCCGCTGCGGCAGGGGCGCGAGCGCCTGCTCGATTGCGGCGAGGATCGCCTCCGGCTCTGGCAGGCGGCCGGGGCCATATTCCCCGCACGCCATCGCCCCTTCGTCGGGTTCCAGCACCGTAATGCCGTCGGCGCGAAGCTGCGCCACGTTGCGGCGCGTGGCGGGGTGCTGCCACATCCGCACGTTCATCGCCGGCGCGGCAAGCACCGGCTTGTCAGTGGCAAGCAGCAAGGTGGTGGCGAGGTCATTCGCCAGCCCGCCCGCCATGCGCGCCAGCAGGTCGGCCGTGGCGGGCGCAACCACCACCAGATCGGCCTCGCGGCTCAGCTGGATATGGCCCATCTCGGATTCGTTCTTCAGATCCCACAGCGTCGTGTGGACCTGGTTCTCGGACAGGGCTGCCAGCGTCATCGGCGTCACGAAATGCTCGCCGCCTTCGGTCAGCACGCAGGTGACGCCAATGCCAGCCTTGCGGCACAGCCGCACCAGCTCGCAGGCCTTGTAGGCGGCGATGCCGCCGCCGACGATGAGAAGGATGCGTTTCACTGCACCACCGTTGTAATCGTGATGCGCCGCCTGTCGAGCGCGCGGACCCACAGGTCGCGCAGCGCATCGGGCACGAACAGCAGCCCGACCAGCGACACCGGCGCCACCATCAGCACCCAGTAGAAATTATCGACCCGGGCGAACAGCGCGATTGCGGCGCCATAGCCGAGGAGCAGCGCGAGCATCCGCAACCCCAGGCCGTCGTTCCAGCTCGCCCAGCCGATCACCGCGAGACCGCCCAGCACGGATGCGGCCCAAAGCGGAAGCGCCTGCAGCGCGGTTGCGGATACCAGCGCGCGAATGAAAAAGCCGACGCCGTTCAAGCCGGTCCAGCCCGGCGAACTCGGGTCCAGCGGCCCGGTCACGGCGGCAACAGCCCAGGCGTGGCAGGCGAGCGCCACGGCGAACAGGGCGAGTGCCATCAACCACCCCAGCGCCTCACGTCGCGCGCCTTCGGCCCAGGCGAAGGCCGCCATGATTATCACGTACAGTGCGGCGGTCTCGCGGACCAGCATTGCAGCCAGCCCCAGCGCCACGGCAGTCGTCCAACGATCGGGCTGCCGCAGCGCCAGCGACAGCGCAACGAGCAACCCCGCCCACAACTCATGAAAACCGGCGAGACCCGGCTGGAAATAAGCGACCAGCGATGCCGCCAGCAGCAGCGCAAGCGCGATGCGCGGCAACAGGCGCGGTACGGCGGGGCCCAGTCGCATTGCCCAGGCAAGTGCCGTCGTCAGCGCCAGCAACATCAGCAGCGCGTCCACACCCCAGAGGGGAAGCGCCGCCTGCACCTCGGCCAACACCGGCATGCGCATCGTCAGGAACGGGCGCAGCGGATAGGCACCGGCACGCATCGTCTGCGCCGCTGCAGCATAATAGCCTTCGCCGCCCTTCACTGCCGACACGATCTGCCCATAGAGATCGAGATCGGTCATGCGCTGGGCGGCATTGCCAGCGCCGGCGGGTGCATCGCCGGTCGGCAGCGGCGCGGCCAGTGCAGTAAGGCAGGCGCCCAGCACCAGCAGGATCGCCAGCAGCACGAGCCGCGCACGGTTGCGCGACAGCAGCGCGAAGCGACTGGTCTGGCCGGTCCAGAACCCCGTTCGCGACGCACCCGCAGCCGGGCGCTGCGACCGGCGGGACAGGGAAGGGCTCAGGCGCATTACTGCCGTCTAGCGCGGACTCGGCGCCACGTCACGCAATGCCTCACAGCAGGAAAAAGGTCGCCGCAGCCCCGGCCAGTGCCGCCAGGATCGCGACCGCTCCGTACCGCCAGCCGCCGCCGACGCGCACCACCTGGATTTCGCGCAAGGGCGGCTCGGGTGGCGCGCCGCCGGGCGAGGGAAAACGGCGCTCGATATTGCGGACCAGCTCGGGCAGCCGGGCAAGCGTGCGCAGATCCTCGATCAGCCGGTCGGCGACCTTCGCTTCCGGCCCCAGTTCGGTGCGGAGCCATTCGCGTACGAACGGCGCAGACACGTCCCACAGGTTGATGTCGGGATCGAGCGTACGCGCGACGCCTTCCACCATCACCATGGTCTTTTGCAGCAGCAGCAGGTGCGGCTGCGTCATCATGTCGAAATCGCGAGTGATCGAGAAAAGGCCGTCGAGCATTCCGCCCATCGACATTTCCTTGACCGGCAGACCGCGCATCGGTTCGCCTACCGCGCGCAGCGCCGTCGCGAATTCCGCGACATTGTGATGCGGCGGCACATAGCCTGCCTCGAAATGGATTTCGGCGACACGCCGGTAATTGCCGGTGATCAGACCGTACAGAATCTCCGCCAGCCATACCCGCGCGCGCCGGTCGATCCGGCCCATGATGCCAAAATCGATCGCGGCGATGCGGCCGTCTGCCAGCGCGAACAGATTGCCCTGGTGCATGTCGGCATGGAAGAAGCCCTCGGCGATCGCCTGGCGCAGAAAGGCCTTGATCAGCTTCGACGCCAGCGCAGAGGTGTCGTGCCCGGCACGCAGCAGCGCCTCGCGGTCGCTCAGCTTGATGCCATCGATCCATTCGAGCGTCAGCACTTTGCCGGTGGTACGCTGCCAGTCGATTGCCGGCACCATGAAGTCCGGCTCTGCCGTCATCCCCTCGGTGAGTTCGGAGGCGGAGGCAGCTTCGCGGCGGAAGTCCAGTTCCCGCGCGGTCCAGCGCTTGAAGCTTTCGATGACGAGGCGAGGGCGCAAGCGCCGCGCCTCGCCGCCAAAGGCCTCGAGCTGCGCGGCGGCCCATTCATAGGTGTCGATCGCGCGGGCGAACTCGGTCTCGATTCCGGGGCGGAGCACTTTCACCGCGACGCGGCGGCCATCGGTGGTAATTGCACGGTGGACCTGCGCGATCGAAGCCGCGCCGATCGGCGTTTCCTCGATCTCGGCGAACATCGCGGGCAGCGGACGGCCATGGCTCGACTCGATCCGCTGACGGATGACATCGAAGGGCACGGGCGGCAGCGCATCCTGCAGGCGGAGCAGATCGTTCGCCGCTTCCTCGCCGACCAGATCGGGGCGGGTGGCGAGCGTTTGCCCCAGCTTGATCGCAGCCGGGCCGATCGCCTGAAACGCATCGGCATAGGCCGGTACGGCCGGCACCCGCGCGCCGAACCGGGCAATGCGGGCCAGGCGCCGCACCGGACGCGGGGTGTTGGCATCCTGCTCGATACCGCGCAGGGCGCCGTGGCGAGCGAGGATGCGGCCCCATTTCAGCAGGCGCCAGAGATGGATGGCAGGTGCAGTCATGCGGCTTCACTCCCCTCCCGTAAGCGGGAGGGAGACGAAAGTGGCGCCGGCGGCGATCCCCCTCCCCATGCCGGGGAGGATCGAACGGGAACCCCCATCAAATCTTCCAGCCGCTATGGATCGCGACAAGCCCGCCGAGCAGCGGCTCGACGTGCGTCCGCACAAAACCTGCTTCGGCGATCATCCGCTCGAAGCTGGGCATGTCGGGGAAGCGGCGGATCGATTCGATCAGATAGCGATAGCTGTCCTCGTCGCGGGCGAAGAGCTTGCCCAGCTTGGGCACCAGATGGTGCGAATAGGCGTCATACACTTCGCCGAAGCCAGGCCACTGGGTGGTCGAGAATTCGAGCACGAAGAACCGCCCGCCGCGCTTCAGCACGCGGTGCGCCTCACGCAGCGCCTTGGGGATGTCGGTCACGTTGCGGATGCCGAACGCGATCGTATAGGCATCGAAAAAGCGATCGGGGAATTGCAGTTCCTCGGCATTGGCCTGGGTCCAGACCAGCCCGTCGATCCCGCGCTCGGCCGCGCGCTCCACGCCCACCGCGAGCATTTCGGCATTGATGTCGGCCACGGTGATCGCCGCGCCGGACTTCGCCATGCGAAAGGCGATGTCGCCGGTGCCGCCTGCCATATCGAGGATATGTTCATCGGCGCGCGGCTTCACGCGGCGGACGAAGCGGTCCTTCCACAGCCGGTGCATCCCGCCCGACATGGCGTCGTTCATCAGATCATATTTGCTGGCGACGTTCGAGAACACCTCGCCGACGCGGCGGGTCTTTTCCTCGGGGGCGACATCTTCGTAACCGAAGGAGACGGTATCGGGCATGGGGGTGCCTTAGCGGGGTGCGCCGGGCAAACCAAGGGGCCTGAGGGGGAAGGATCAAAGGGTGACAATCCGCCCTCCAATGCCTAGCTCTACCGGCAAATGCCCGAGCTTCCCGAAGTCGAAACTACCGTTCGCGGCCTGGCCCCTGTGCTGGAAGGCCAGCGAATCGAGCGTGTGCTGCTCAACCGCAGCGATCTGCGCCGGCCTTTCTCGGCCGATCTGGGGCAGCGCCTGACCGGCGCCACGGTCACCGGCCTGTCACGCCGCGCCAAATATGGCCTGATCGCCACCGATCGCGACGATACGCTCATCTTTCATCTCGGCATGTCGGGCCGCTGGCGGATCGATCCGGCGGAGCTGGGCAAGCACGATCACGTCATCATCGAGACGGCGCGCCACCGGCTGGCGCTCAACGATCCCCGGCGATTCGGCTCGATGGATCTGGTGCCCAGCGCCGCGCTTGCCGACTGGCCGCCTTTCAAGGCGCTGGGGCCGGAGCCGCTGGGGCCTGACTTCACGGCCGCGCATCTGGCGGCGGCCTTTGAAGGACGGATAGCGCCGGTAAAGGCGCTGCTGCTCGACCAGCGAATCGTCGCGGGGCTCGGCAATATCTATGTGTGCGAGGCGCTGTTCCTCTCCGGCATCGCCCCCACGCGCGCTGCGGGTACGATCACGCGCGCATGGCTGGAAAAGCTCGTCGCGGCGATTCGCGAGGTGCTGGAGGCCGCGATTCGCGCCGGCGGATCGACGCTGCGCGACTATGCCCGGCCCGATGGTGAACTCGGCTATTTCGCCAAGGAATGGCGGGTCTATGGTCGGGAAGGGGAGGCGTGCGGCTGCGGCCGCCCCGTGCAGCGCCGGGTGGATGGCGGGCGATCGACCTTCTGGTGTCCGAAATGCCAGCGCTGATGGTTGACCCGAATCGCACAAGCCGTTAAGGGGCGCGTCTTTCCGGCGTGGGCTCGCTTCCGCGCCTCACCCAATTTCGAGCAGGAACAAGACCGAATGGCGAATACGCCGCAAGCGAAGAAGCGCATCCGTCGCAACGAACGCCGTGCAGAAATCAATGGCGCGCGCGTCGGCCGCATCCGCACTTTCGTGAAGAAGGTCGAATCGGCGCTGGCATCGGGCGACAAGGCTGCTGCAACCGCGGCGCTGGCGGCAGTGCAGCCGGAACTGGCCCGCGGCGTGGCCAAGGGCGTGCTGCACAAGAACACGGCGGCCCGGAAGTTCTCGCGCCTCAACAAGCGTCTTCAAGCGCTCGCATAAACGTAACAAATCCGTAATTTTAGCCCCGTCGGAGCCCTCCGGCGGGGCTTTTTGCCGTGGATCAAACGCTTTCTGGTGCCAAATCGGCGTTGCGCCAGCGAATCGCGGAATTCCACGAGTCGTGGCGATCTATAGTGATGAACTAGTCGTAAAACGCTGATGTTATTTGATAAAATTTGGCAACCCACGGAAAATCTAGGGGTTAGCTCTGTCAACTAAACTATTTCAGATTCTTTACGTGCTCCCCCCTTGATCGACTCAGTTCTGGCTACCTAAAACAACGGTCCCGGCACGACGTGTTCGGGAAAGTTTGCGAGCCCTGCGCCCACATGGGGGCATGACCAGTGGTGCGGGGCCTCATTTCGGATTGGCTTATGACGCGGGAACCCCGTTTCCCGTGGAGGAGGGTTGCGTCACCGTGAATCAGGTTCAGGCCCTGGATCGTGATGATAGGGAAGCGGTGGCGAAGGCTTGGGCGCATGTGCGTGCCAACCTGCGCCGTTCCGCCGGCCAGCGGCTGTTCGACCAGTGGCTGAAACCTGTCGTCCTGATCGACGGCAGCGATTCGCTGACCGTGCGGCTGGGCCTGCCTTCGCCGTTCCTTACCCAGTGGGTGAAGAATCACTATGCCGACCGGCTGCTGCTCGAGTTCCGCTCGACGCTGCCCAGCGTGCGCGCGGTTCTGGTAGAGACCATTGCCGACGAATCGGCGCGCGTGCTCAAGGCCGAGCCGGCGCCGGAGCCGCGCGTGGAACAGACCAGTGCCGCCGAGCGGCCGCTGTTCGACCCGCGCTTCACCTTTGAGCGATTTGTGGTGGATTCTACCAACCGCGTCGCCTTCAACGCCGCGCGTGCCGTGGCGCAGCCGGGCGTGCCGCAGTTCAGCCCGCTCTACCTCCATGCTGGCACGGGGCAGGGCAAGACGCACCTGATGCACGCGCTGGGCCATGCGTTCCTCGATGCGAATCCGGGCGCGACGGCGATCTATTCGACCGGCGAGCGCTTCATGTTCGAATTCGTCCAGGCGCTGCGCAACAAGGACACGCATGCGTTCAAGGCGCGGCTGCGCTCGGTCGATCTGCTGATGATCGACGATCTGCAGTTCATCGGCGGCAAGGACGCGACCCAGGAAGAATTCTTCCACACGGTCAACGAGTTCATGGGCGCCGGCAAACGGCTGGTGATCGCCGCCGACCGCGCACCGCAAGCGCTGGAAGGCTTTGAGCCGCGGCTGGCAGGGCGCCTCGGCGCCGGGCTCGTCGCCGACATCAAGCCGGCCGAACTCGACCTGCGCCGCGCGATCGTCGCGCGCAAGCTGAAGGACATGCCGGCAGTCGACATGCCGGCCGAAGTGGTCGAAATGCTGGCCGCGCGTATCACCACCAATGTCCGCGAGCTGGAAGGGGCGCTCAACCGGCTGCTGGCTTATGCCAATCTGTCGAACGAGACGATCACGCTCGATTTCGCTAACAATGTGCTGGGCGAAGTGCTGCGCACCAGCCAGCGCCGCATCACGATCGACGAGATCCAGCGTGCGGTATCGGCGCATTTCGAAGTGAAGCAGCTCGATTTGATCTCCGCCCGCCGTGCGGTGGCGATCGCCCGCCCGCGCCAGATCGCGATGTACCTCGCCAAGCGGCTGACGACGCGCTCGCTGCCAGAGATTGGCCGCAAGTTCGGCAATCGCGATCATTCGACCGTCATTCACGCGGTCAAGCGGATCGAGGATCTGCGGGTGAAGGATGTCGAGATTGACGGTGCCGTGCGCGCGCTGATGCGCACGCTCGAGGGGTAAGCCCTTATAATTCCCCCCTGCAAGGGAGGGGTAGGGGTGGGTTCGCCGCCTTCAGGCGGCGGGACTCGTATTCGGCAAGTAGCGAGACTTTTTGAAGCGCGCAGACGCGCGCACCCACCCCCGGCCCCTCCCTTTCAGGGAGGGGTGCCTAGTCTCTTACACCTGCAGCCCGACCGCCTGTTGCGCAGCCTTCAGCGTCGGTGCCGCCAGCGCGCTGGCCCGTGCGGCGCCCTTGGCAAGCTGGGCGCCCACTTCGGCCCGGTCATTCAGCAGCGCCGTCAGCCGCTCGCGAATCGGGCCCAGCACCGAAATCGTCAGATCGGCCAGCGCCGGCTTGAACGCGCCGAATCCTTGCCCGGCATATTCCTCGACCACCGATTGCGGCTCGCGATCCGCCAGCGCTGCGAAGATCGTCACCAGATTGCGCGCCTCGGGCCGTTCGGCGAGCGCGTCGAACGAATCGGGCAACGGCTCGGGATCGGTCTTGGCCTTGCGGCACTTGGCGGCGATCGTGTCGTTGTCGTCGATCAGGTTGATGCGGCTCAGGTCCGAGGGGTCGGACTTGGACATTTTCGCATTGCCGTCGCGCAGTGACATGATCCGCGGCGCCGCCTTGCTGATCAGCGGCTCGGGCAGCGGGAACAGGTCGACGCCGAAATCCTGATTGAATTTGGTGGCGATGTCGCGGGTCAGCTCCAGATGCTGCTTCTGGTCCTCGCCCACCGGCACATGGGTAGCCTGATAGACGAGAATATCGGCTGCCTGAAGAACCGGATAGGTAAAAAGCCCGACGCTGGCGCCGTCGCGGTTCTTGCCCGCCTTGTCTTTCCACTGCGTCATGCGGTTGAGCCAGCCCATCCGCGCGGTGCCCTGCAGGATCCAGCACAGCTCGGCATGGGCGGGGACGCGCGCCTGGTTGAACAGGATCGAGCGGTCGTCGATTCCCGCGGCGAACAGCGTGGCGGCCATTTCGATCGTCGATTTGGCGAGTTCCTGCGGAGTCACCGTACCGGTGAGGGCGTGGAGATCGGCGAGGAAGAACAGGCATTCGCCCTGATCCTGCATCGCGACCCACTGCTTGATGGCGCCCAGATAATTGCCGAGGTGAAGGTTGCCGGTGGTCTGGATGCCGGAAACGACGCGCATGACTTTTTCACTCCGCACCCGGTTGACCGTTCGGCCGTTGGACCGGCCGCGGGTCCTTGGGCGGCGGGGGTGCTAGGGCCGCGCGAATTGCCAGGACGCGGGCGCTGTAGAGCAGCTTGCGGCGAAGGGAAACCGGATCAGCGCGCGGCGCGGCGGCGCATCAATGCTTTCAGGTCGGCGACCAGGAACGCGCGGGTCAGGAAACAGGCGACGGCATAGACCGCGCAACCCGCCCCTACCAGCAGCACCAGCCCGGCATAGCGTTCCCACAGCCGGCCGCTGAGCCAGGGGTTGAGCAGCCCGTCACCTGCCCACAGCGCTGCGCCCATCACGACCGCCGCCAGCGCAAGCCGTGGCACCCGGCGGCGCAATTGCGCATCGACGGTGAAATGGCCGCGCCGCACCAGCGTCACGTATAGCAGTACGACGTTCACCGTGGAGGAAAGCGCCGTCGCGAGCGGCGGGCCGATATGGCCGATCAGCGGGATGAGGATCAGGTTGGCGGCGATGTTGACGGCGACCGAAATCATCGCGAACCGCACCGGAGTCTTCGTGTCCTGCCGCGCATAAAAGCCCGGGGTCAGTACTTTCACCAGCACATAGGAAGGCAGGCCGATCGAAAACCCCGCCAGCGCGAGCGCGCAGCTGATCGTGTCCTGCGGGGTGAAATGACCGTACTGGAACAGCCCACGCACGATTGGCTCGGCCGCTACGACCAGCGCGACCATCGCGGGCAGGGTGAGGAACAGCGCCAGCTCCATGCCGCGATTCTGAGTCTCCATCGCCTCGGCATCCTTGCCGGCGCCGAGCAGGCGGGAAATTGTCGGCAACAGGATCGTGCCGAGGCCGATGCCGATCAGCCCCAGCGGCAACTGGTTCAGCCGGTCGGCATAATAGATGAACGAGATCGAGCCTTCGCCGAGCAGCCGGCCCGACAGCGCGGTGGAAATGACGAGGTTCAGCTGCACCGCCCCCGCGCCCAGTGCGGCAGGCAGGATCAGCTTCATCAGCTGGCGCACCTCCGGGTCTAGCCGGGGCAGGCGGGGCTTGAGCGACACTCCCGAGGCGCGGCATGCAGCGGCAAGCCACAGCAGTTGCAGCAGTCCGCCGACAGGGACGGCGATCGCCTGCACCCGCGCGGTTTCCTCGGGCGTGCCGTGGAACACGAACAGCGCCACCACCATCGCGATATTAAGCAGGATCGGCGCGGCGGCGTTGACCCAGAATTTGTCGAGCGAATTGAGGATGCCGCCCAGCAGCGAGGCGAGGCAGATCAGCATCAGATAGGGGATGGTGATCCGCGAAAGCTGTACCGCAAAGGCGAACTGTTCATGGGTCGGATGCTGTTTGGCAAAGCCGCCGGAAAGCAGTGCCGTCAGCGGCCATGCAGCGGCCAGCGCCGCCAGCGTCATCGCGAGCAGAAAGACGAACAGCACCGACAGGGTGCGCTCGGCAAAGTCGAACGCCGCGCCGCGCTCGCCGTACACGCCCAGCTTGCGGTTGAACATCGGGATGAAGGCCGATGCGAACGCGCCCTCCGCGAAGAAAGCGCGGAACATGTTGGGCAGACGGAACGCGACGAGAAAGGCGTCCGACGCGAAATTGGCGCCAACGTAACGCGCCTGGAGCGAATCGCGGACCAGCGCGAGGATCCGGCTCGCCAGCGTCAGGCCACCCACTGAACCCAGGCTGCGGACGAGCTTCATCGATAGATCGCCATCGTGGAAAGAAGAGGACGTGCCGCAGCCCATCCTCCCGTCATTCCCGCGAAGGCGGGGATCCATTTGCCGGCGCACTCACGGCAAGAACCGAAGCGTTCCCACCAATGGATTCCCGCCTTCGCGGGAATGACGATGCTGTGGTTGGAGGCTGGGGAGCGCACCGGTGCTTGCAAGGGCGGCGCTCCCCGGAACCGGATCAGGCGTTACCAGCGGGTGCGGCGAGTTCGCCTTCGGCCTGGGCGCGCTGGGTCATGTAGATGCCGGCGAAATCGATCGGCTCCAGCATAAGCGGCGGGAAGCCGCCGTCGCGGACCTGGTCGGCCAGCACGCGGCGGGCGAACGGGAACAGGATGCGCGGCGCTTCGCCGAGCAAGAACGGGTCCAGCGCTTCGGCCGGGATGTTGCGGAGCGCGAACAGACCCGCATAGGACAGGTCGACCAGGAACGCGACCTGCTCGCCGGCCTGGGCGCGGACTTCGATCTTCAGCACGACTTCGTACACGTCATCGGCAACCTTGGACGAGCCGATGTTGAACTGCACGTCGATCGCAGGCGGCGTCTGCTGCTGGTAGATGGCCGGGGCGTTCGGGTTCTCGAACGAAAGATCCTTCACATATTGCGACAGAACGCCCGCCTGCGGCGCGGTGTCGGCGCCATTGGCGGCAGTTTCGCCGATATCGGCGAAGGTGTCGTTCTCGGCCATCAAACTTTCCTCTTTTTTCCGGATAATTTCGCGCACTGGGCGCGTTACCGGGCAGGCGAGTAGCAGGCACATGCCGGCCATGCAATCGTACGTGGGACGCCCGATTTGAAACCTGCGTCCCGAACGCTTATGTGAGACGCTTGGAGGCTTTGGAGGGCCCGTGTTTTACGTCATTCTCTTCGCGATGGTGGCAGGCTTTCTCGCGCTGCGACTCTATGCCGTTCTCGGCAAGCGCACCGGGCATGAGCAGCCGCTGCCCAAACCGGCCGAAGAGCGCATCGTCGCGTCGCCGGTCGCGCGGACGATCGACGCCGCGCCTGAGCTGCGCGAGCCGGTGAGCCGTGCGATCGAGGCGGGCGCGGAAACGGGCTTGCGTGCCGTAGTAGCGGCCGATTCGGGTTTCGACGTCGCGCAGTTCGTGGAAGGCGCCAAGTCTGCCTACAAGATGATCCTTGAGGCGTTCTGGAAGGGCGACGAGGACACGCTTGCCTGGCTGGCCGATGAGGATGTGCGCGCCGCGTTTGGCGAGGCGATCGCCGACCGCAAGGCAAATGGCCATGTGCTCGACAACCGGCTGGTCGCCATCGAGCGCGCCACTATCGTCGACGCTTCGGTCGAAGGCCGGGTGGCACGGGTTGTCGTGCGCTTTGATGCCGACATCGCCGCTGTAACGCGCGATCAGGATGGCAATGTCGTCGCCGGCTCGCTGACCGACGCGGTCACCACGCATGACCTGTGGACCTTTGCACGCAACCTGCGTAGCGAAGATCCGAACTGGAAGCTGGTCGAAACCGACGAAGCCTGAGGGATTTGATGCGCCACTGGGGGGTAATTGCGCTCGCTGCGCTGCTGGGCGCCTGTTCTGGTGGCATCGTTCCTCCCGCACCGGGTTCGAGAACCCCGCCCGAGGCGCCGCAACGTCCCCGGCCCGTGCCGGTGCGGCCGGCGCCGGAATCCACGCCCCGCGCTGACAGTTCCGCCGCGCTGCCGGAAACGCCGCGCAACTTGCCCGCACGCCAGCCTGTCGGTGCGAAGCCGCTGCCCGCGCTTCCCGCTGCTCCGGTCCCGGCGGGCGCCACGACCGCACGGGCCGCCGGCGTGATCGCCGGTCCGGCGGTCGACACGTTGCCCATTGGTGAGGATAATGCCGCGCGGGCGCTGACCGCGTTCCGCCTGAGCTGCCCCGGACTGGTGCGCCGCCCGGATGCGACGGGCCTCACGCGGCCTGCCGACTGGGCCGAGGCCTGCACGGTCGCCACGAGCTGGCCCACCGACGATGCGGTGCGGTTTTTCAACGAACATTTCGAGACGCTGCAGGTCGCCGACGGCGCCGCTTTCGCCACCGGCTATTATGAGCCGGAGATTGCCGGTTCGCGCGACCATCGCCCCGGCTATGACGTGCCGATCTATGGTTTGCCGAGCGATCTGGTCGAAGTCGATCTCGGCCTGTTTTCCGACGATCTGAAAGGCAAGCACATCCGCGGCCGTGTCGACGGACGCAGCTTCGTTCCTTATTATGATCGTGCCCAGATCGAGCAGGGCGCGATCGAAGGTCGCGCGCCAGTGATCGGCTGGGCGGCGGACCCGGTTGAGATATTCTTCCTGCAGGTGCAAGGGTCGGGCCGGCTCAGGCTGCCCGGCGGCGGTGTGATGCGGATCGGCTATGCTGGCCAGAACGGCCGCGATTATACCGGTATTGGCCGGGTCATGCGCGATCGCGGCCTGCTCGCCCCCGGCCAGGCATCGATGCAGGGCATCATGGCCTGGATTCGCGCACATCCCGAGGAAGGCCGCGCGATCATGCGCGAGAACAAGAGCTTCGTCTTCTTCAAGGAACTGACCGGCGCGGGTCCGCTCGGTGCGATGGGGGTGCCGGTGGCCGGCTGGACCAGTGTGGCGGCCGATCCCAAGTTCGTGCCGCTCGGCGCGCCGCTGTTCCTGTCGATGGACCGCACCGACGCGACCGGGCTTTGGGTTGCGCAGGATACCGGCGGTGCGATCAAGGGCGCCAACCGCATCGATACCTTCTGGGGCGCGGGCGAGGAGGCGCGGGCAATCGCCGGCGGCATGGCGGCGCACGGCACCGCCTGGCTGCTGGTGCCGAGGGGAACCGTTGCCCGGCTGACGCAACCCGCCGCACAGCCATGAGCGGGCGCGGGCGCCGCACCCTGGCGCCCGAGGAATCGGCGCTGTGGCAGCGCGTGATTGCCAGTGTCACGCCGCTTCATGCGCGCCCTGCGTCAACGTCCGGGGATGCGCCTGCTCCGGTGCCGCCTGAGCCGAGCGCCAAAGCCGCGCCGCGGCCCAGGCCGGTCGCGCTCGCACCGGGCAAGCTCGTGCCCGCCCGACCGCCGCGCCCTACGGTGACGCTCACCACCCCTGCGGCCGATACGTTCGAGCGGCGGACGCTTGATGCCGGCTGGGATCGCCGCCTGTCACGCGGGCTGGTCGCACCCGAAAGCGCGATCGACCTGCACGGGCATAACCTGCATTCCGCCTATGACCGGCTCGATGCGGGGCTGGCGGCGGCGATTGCGCGGGGCGACCGGGTGCTGCTGCTCGTTACCGGCAAGCCACCCCGGCCCGAATCCGAGCGGCCGCATGCCCGTGGCGCCATCCGCGCGGCAGTGGGGGACTGGCTGGCCGCCTCGCGCCATGCCGATCGCATTGCGGCGGTACGCCAGGCACATCCGCGCCACGGCGGGGCGGGCGCGCTGTACATCGTGCTGCGTCGGCCGCGCGGACCGGGCTTGCCAATTTCTTAACTTCTGTCTGCGAAATCCTCTCTCTCAAACGGGCATCGCCCGCCGGCTGGATGGGGATTCGGAGCGGACACTGGTGGAGGGCTTTTCGCTCAGGAACCGCGCAATCGCATTTGCGATATGCGCAGGGGCGGTGGCCTTTATCCTCGCCCTCATTGCTGCGTCGGGTGGCCATGTGCCCAGCCTCGATTCGCTGGGCCGCGCGCTGATCGCGGCGATCGTCTGCGGCATCCTTAGCTGGGCTTCGGCCGAACGCGCGCTCGCGGCGACGGCATTGGCGCTTGATGTCGCGATCGAGCGGCTGGGCGGCGCGGCCAATGGCGACCTGCAGAGCCCGGTGCCGCAGACCGTCCGCGAAGCCGTGCCGCCGCTGGCGCACGCGATGGACGGCCTTTTCCGCCAGTTGCACGGCAATCTCGAAAGCGTGCAGCGGCTGGCGATGTTCGATACCGTCACCGGCCTTGCCAACCGACCCAATTTCCGTCGCAGTGCCGAACGGATCCTCGCCGAGCTGCCGCAAGGCCATCGTGCGGTGCTCTATTTCATCGATCTGGATCGCTTCAAGGCGGTGAACGACACGCTGGGCCATGCGACAGGCGACGTGTTGCTGGGGATGGTGGCGAATCGTCTGCGTGCGGTGGCCGATCGTTTTGCGGCGGAGGGCATCAGCCGCCTGCCGCTGATCGGCCGTCTGGCGGGCGACGAGTTCACCATGTTCTTCCCCGACCTGGCCGATCCGCGCGAGGCGGAGCGGATCGGGCGCGGCATATTGTTCGCGCTGTCCGAGCCGTTCGACCTTGCCGAGCAGGAAGTCTCGATTGGCGCCTCGGTCGGCATTGCGGTGCGGCCGGACCATGGCGCGACGCTCCACGACCTGATGCGCGCTGCCGACGCCGCCATGTACCATGCCAAGGCGCAGGGGCGCGGCCGGGTCGAGCATTTCACCGAGACGCTGGCCGAGCGGATGGCCGAGCGCGCCCGGCTGGAAAGCGACCTGCGCGTCGCGGTGGAGAAGGACCAGTTCATCCTCGCCTTCCAGCCGCAGATCGCCGCCACTGACGGCCGTATCGTCGGCGCCGAAGCGCTGCTCCGCTGGCAGCATCCGGAAGGGGTGCGGCTGCCCGGTGCCTTCATTCAGCGCGCGGAGGAAACCGGGCTGATCGTCGAGATTGGCGAATGGGTGGTCAATCGCGTTGCCGAAACCATTTCGCGCTGGGGCCGGCTTGGCATCGAACAGCGGCTGGCCGTGAACGTCAGCCCGCGTCAGCTCGACCACGCCACTTTCTTCCGCCGCCTGCGCGAGGCGATGCTGACGGCGCAGGCGCCGGCGCATTTGCTGGAGCTGGAAATCAGCGAGACGCTGGCGATGCATTGCTCGGAGGAAGTGATCGAAGCGATTGCCGCGCTCCGCACCGACGGCGCCAGCATCGCAATCGACGATTTCGGCACCGGCTATTCGAATCTGGCGCGCCTGCGCGATTTGCCCGTCGACCGGGTGAAACTGGATCGCAGCGTGATCGAGCGTGTCGCCGAAGACCCCGAAGCACGGACCATTGCCCAGGCCGTGATCGGGCTGGTCCATGGCCTGGGCTGCGAAGCCGTCGCCGAAGGGATCGAGACCGAGGCGCAGGTCGCCGTGCTGCGCGTCATTGGCTGCGACGTGCTGCAGGGTTATGCGCTGGGCCAGCCGATGGGTGAGGGGGATTTCCTTGCCTGGGCACGCGAAATGGCGCCGCGCCGCGCGATCGTCGGGCTGCCGGCCTAACCCACCCGTTTCAAGATTTCGGCATAGACATCGGTCAGCGCGTGCAGATCGGCGAGCGCAACTGCCTCGTCGAGCTTGTGCATCGTCGCGTTGAGCAGGCCGAATTCCACTACGGGGCAGAGGCGCGACAGGAACCGCGCGTCGGACGTGCCACCGGTGGTGGAGAGTTCTGGCGTCACCCCCAGCCGCGCCTCGATTGCGTCGCTCACCAGCTGTGACAATGCTCCCGGCGTTGTCAGGAACGCTTCGCCATAGACGCGGCCATGCACTTCTGATTCCGGCGCATGGCGGCGGACGATCGTCTCGATCCGCGCGATCAGATCGCTACCGCGCTGCTGATCGTTGAAGCGGATGCTAAGCCGCGCGGCGGCGCGGCCGGGGATAACGTTGGTGGCCTTGTTGCCGACGGCCAGATCGATCACTTCGATGTTCGACGGCTGGAACCAGGCATTGCCCTGATCGAGCTCGATCGCGTCGATTTCGGCGAGCGCACGGACCAGTCGCGGCACCGGATTGTCGGCAAGGTGGGGATAGGCGACATGCCCCTGCCGCCCGATTACCGCGATGTCGATCACCGTCGATCCGCGCCGCCCGATCTTGATCGTGTCGCCCAGCCGGTCGGCGGAAGTCGGCTCGCCGACCAGGCACATGTCGGGCTTCAGCCTGCGTTCGGCCATCCGCTCGATCAGCTTCGGCGTGCCCCAGGTCGCCGGCCCTTCCTCGTCGCCGGTGATGATCAGGCTGGTCGTGCCCGTCGCCGGCATCTGCGCGGCGGCGGCGACAAAGGCGGCGATCGCCCCCTTCATGTCCACCGCGCCGCGACCATAAAGCAGGTCGCCGCGCACGTCGGGGGCAAAGGCGCCACTCGTCCAGCCCTCGCCCGGGGGCACCACGTCCAGATGCCCGGCAAAGGCGAAATGCGTGCCGCCTTCGCCGCGCACCGCCAGCAGATTTTCGACCGGCCCGTCGGGCGCCTCGCCCTCCACGAACCGCTCGACCCGGAACCCCAGCGGCACCAGCGCCGATTCGAGCACATCGAACACCGCGCCACGCGCCGGGGTGATGCTTTCGGCCGAAATCAAGGCCTTTGTAAGTTCGACGACGTCGGGCACAGTTCCTCCAACAGGCTAAGGAGTCGGCATTGCCCAAGCTCGATCTGGATACAATCCCGCAGACGAACGCCACCGGCTATCCTGCCCCTTTCGATGCAGCGGTGGCAGGGCGTTGGTATCGCCGCCTGGCGCCGCCCGGTGGCCTCACCGAAATGGGGGTAAGCCATGTCGTGCTCAAACCCGGTGCCTGGTCGTCGCAGCGCCACTGGCACGACAGCGAGGACGAGTTCGTCGTGATGCTGGCGGGCGAGGCTGTGCTGATCGAGGATGGCGGCGAAACGCTGCTGAAGGCCGGCGACTGCGCGGCATTCCCAAAGGGCGTCGCCAATGGCCATCACCTCCAGAACCGCTCGGACGCCGACTGCGTGTTCCTGGCGATCGGTGCAGGCGAGCGCGGCGGCGGCGACTATCCCGACATCGACATGAAATTCACGGCCGAGGGCTATTTCCACAAGGATGGCACGCCCTACGCAACCCAGCGGGTGAAATAGACCCTTAACGCCCCTCCCTGAAAGGGAGGGGGAGGGGTGGGTGCGCGCGTCTGCGCGCTTCAAGAGACTCATGTTGCCCTGGAAGCCACAGGCACGGCATCGAGCCGCACCTGCGGCAAAACCCACCCCCGACCCCTCCCTTTCAGGGAGGGGAAGCATTCCACTACAAGTTTGCGGTTTCAATCGCTCATTTCCAAGGAGGAGGTGCCGCCCACTCCGCCCCAGGACTGGCGTTACGCTACCGGCAGTTCGTATTTCTCGATCACCCATTCCTCTTCCTGCGCTCCGGCGATCCAGTCCTGCAGGAAGGGGTGCTGGAGCACGGCGAGCATGTAGCTTTGGGCAAAGCGCGGCACCGGCAGGGAGTAGGTGACGATCCGCGTCACTACCGGCGCAAACATGATGTCGGCCGCGCCGAATGCACCGAACAGGAAGGGCTGTTCGCTGCCGTACCGGGCGCGGGCCTGCGCCCATAGTTCCATGATCCGCGACAGATCCTGCGCGACATCCTCGTCCACCGGCCGCGCCGGATAGACTTGGCGGATGTTCATGCTGTGCTTGCTGCGCAGGGCGGCAAAGCTGGAGTGCATCTCCGCCGCCATCGACCGCGCCATGGCGCGCGCGGCAGGGTCTTCCGGCCAGAAGCGCGTGTTGCCGGTCTTTTCATTGAGATATTCGACGATCGCGAGGCTGTCCCAGACCACCGCCTCCCCATCCCACAGGATCGGCACCTTGCCCGAGGAAGGCGCGAATTCCGCGCCCTGACGCCGCCGGTCCCAGTCCTGATCGTACATCGGCACGACCGTTTCCTCGAACGGCAGTCCCGATTGCTTGCAGGCGAGCCAGCCGCGGAGCGACCAGGACGAATAGGCCTTGTTGCCGATGATGAGCTTCATGCCACCGGGATACCCAGCGGCGGGCGACGCGGCAACCGGGAACGGCGCAAGATCATGGTTGCAACCGTAACGTCACCGTCTCATTCTAGGTATTGGCGGGGCCGCGCGGGGGCGCCGGGGTTTTGATGGGGGAAATTGATGATCGGTAAGTCGTGCCTGCTGGCCGCAGGCGCTTTGTTGCTGTCCGTTCCTTTCGCGCCGCACGCCATGGCGCAGGAAGCCAGCAAGCCGGCGACGCCGGCCGCGAGCCGCATTCCGGTGGAAGTCTTTGCCGCACTGCCGCTGCTTGAGAATCCGACGCTGTCGCCCGACGGCAAGCGCTTTGCCGCCAAGATCGCGATCAACGGTGTGCAATATTTCGTCATTCAGTCGATCGAGGCGGGCAAGCCGGCCTTGATCGGGCTCGGCGAAATCGACCTGAACTGGTGGCGCTGGGTCAATGACGACTGGCTGGCGATCGGCATCGGCGAAACCCAGCAGGTGGAAGGCGACGACTGGTACATTTCCCGCGCACTCGGCGTGAACGCGACCACCGCCAAGCTGGTCAAGCTCAACAGCCGTGACGCCGCGCAGAGCGGTGGCGATCTGCTCTGGGTCGCCAGGGACGGCACGCCCCGCGTGATGATCGCGACCCAGACTTCGATCTACAGCAACGAGCCCGGATTCTGGCCCAAGGTCGAGGAAATCGACGTCACCAACGGCAAGCGCAAGACCGTGCTTGAAGGGCAGGAAGGCGTGATGGACTGGTATGCCGATGCCAGCGGCACCGTCCGTATGGGTATCGGCAAATCGATGGACGGACGCAGCCGACGGCTGCTGTATCGCGATAGTCGCAGCCAGAGCTTCCGCGTGGTCGATCGTGCGCGCGGGCTGCACGACAGTCTTTTGGCGCCTGCACTGTTCCTTGCCGATCCCGGCAAGGCGCTGGCGGTTCGGGACGACGACCAAGGCTATTCCGCCGTTTACGAACTCGATCTCAAGACGATGCAGACGGGCAAGCAAGTGTTCGGCACGCCCGGCTACGACATTGAAGGGCTCCAGACTGACGCTACCGATACGGTGCTGACCGGCGTTTCGGTTAATGAAGAGCGGCCGTACACGCACTGGATCGACCCGGAAATGGTCGCGCTGCAAAAGAAGCTGGCGGACAAGGTGCAGGGCGCGCAGGTCGAAATCCAGTCGCTTTCGCGCGATCATTCCGTGGCGATCGTGCAGATCGGCGCGGCGAATGTCGCGGGTGCCTATTTCGTTTACCGCGCCGCAGACGATTCGATGACGCTGCTGGCGATGAACTATGAGCCGCTGGGGCTGAAGAAGCTGCACCCGGTGCAGACGATCCACTACAAGGCGCGCGACGGGCTCGACATCGCCGCCGTGCTGACGCTGCCGCGCAGCGGTCCGCAGAAGAACCTGCCGCTGATCGTGATGCCGCACGGTGGCCCGTTCGCGCGCGACACCGAAGATTTCGACTGGTGGAGCGAGTTCCTCGCCGATCGCGGCTACGCCGTCATCAAGCCCAATTATCGCGGCTCGTCGGGCTATGGCACGCAGTTTGCCGCCAAGGGCGAGGGCCAATGGGGCCTCGCCATGCAGGATGACCTGAACGATGCGGTGAAGGCGCTGGTTGATCGCGGCATCGCCGATCCGAAGCGCGTGTGCATGGTAGGCGGCTCCTATGGCGGCTATGCGGCGATGCGGGCGGCGCAGCGCGACGGCGCGCTGTATCGCTGCGCCGTGTCGTTCGCCGGTGTGTCGGACCTGCAGCGCATGGTCAGCTATAATTCGCGCTTCCTGGCCAGCGGCTCGGGCAAGGACTGGCTGAAGGCGCAGGCGCCCGACTTCAAGGCGATCTCGCCGCTATACCATGCGCAGGATTTCTCGATCCCAATCCTGATCGTCCATGGCAAGAAGGATCGCCGCGTGCCGTTCAAGCAGAGCAAGCTGATGGTCGATCAGTTGCGTGCGGCCGGCAAGACGTATGAGTTCATCGAACAGCCGCTGGCCGACCATTTCTTCACCCGTGCGCAGGACCGGCTGGAATTTCTGAAGGCGCTGGAGGCCTTCCTGAACAAATATAACCCGGCCTAGGCCTTCACATACACCCAGGCGCGGGTGCCGGATGCCAGTGGCACCAGCACCCGCGTGTAGTTTTCGCTTTCATAGATATCGGCGGCGGCCAGTTCGGTCGCCGTCACTTCGAACACCTTGCCGGTAATGGGCGGGCCATCGCCCGGCACCAGCGCGAGGTGCGTCTCGATACCGCTGGCTTCGAGCACCGCAGGGTCCCGGATCTGGATTTGGGTAATGACGAAGCCTTGCAGCACATCATCACGCCCTTCCAGCAGGCGCCCGAACTGGCTCCGCTGAACGCTTTCGAGCTGGAGCGTGCCATAGGAGAATAGCCGCTCCATGCCGCGCCTCAGTCGATCGCTTCGAGCGCGGCGGCGCGCAGTTCGGGCAGGCCCATGCCCTTGTCGCTCGACGTGGCGAGGATGTCGGGATGTGCGGCCGGGCGCTTGCGGGCTTCCTCGGCGGTGCGGGCGGTGACGTCGGCCAGTTCGGTCGCCTTGATCTTGTCGGCCTTGGTCAGAACGATGCGATAGCTGACGGCGGCCGCATCGAGCATGTCGAGAATCTCACGATCGACATCCTTGATGCCGTGGCGCGAATCGATCAGCACCAGCGCGCGCTTCAGCGCCTGGCGGCCGCGCAGATAGTCGTTCACCAGATAGCGCCACTTGCGCACCATGTCCTTGGGC
The DNA here is from genome assembly GCF_056314225.1 of Sphingomonas sp. DMC6. Classification (NCBI taxonomy): domain Bacteria; kingdom Pseudomonadati; phylum Pseudomonadota; class Alphaproteobacteria; order Sphingomonadales; family Sphingomonadaceae; genus Sphingomonas; species Sphingomonas sp. DMC6. The sequence goes on along the minus strand of NZ_JBQUYT010000006.1, from coordinate 94,999 downwards.
GCCTTGGCAAAGCCGTAGCCGGGCATGTCGACCAGGCGGAAGCGCAGCGGCTCGCCCACGTCGAAATAGTTGAGCTCCTGGGTGCGCCCCGGCGTGACCGAGGTGCGCGCCAGGCTGTTGCGGTTGGTCAGCGCGTTGATCAGCGACGATTTGCCGACATTGGAGCGACCCGCAAAGGCAATTTCCGGCGCCACCGGGTCCGGCAGATGCTGGAGCGCCGGCGCCGATTTCAGGAAGGTAATGGGGCCGGCGAACAGCTTGCGGGCGGATTCGATCTGATCGGGGTCGAAGGGCATTAGTGGGTTCCCACCTGATATGTGCCCCTCCCTGCAAGGGAGGGGAAAGGGAAGGGGGAGGGCCCCGCCGCCATCACTTGCCCGAACCGGCCTTTGCCACCGGCGCCTTCATTTCCGGGTGCCGCGCATAGAGCCATTGCTGCTGCAGCACGGTCAGCACGTTCGAAGTGATCCAGTAGAGCTGCAGGCCGACTGCGAACGGCGCCATCAGGAACATCAGCATCCACGGCATGATCGCGAACATCTGCTTCTGCATCTCGTCCATCGGCGCCGGGTTCATCCGCATCTGGAAGAACATCGACACGCCAAGCAGCACCGGCACCACGCCGATCGCGAGGAAGCTGGGCAGCGGATAATGGAGATAGCCGAACAAGTTGAGGATCGTCGCGGTGTCGGGCGCCGACAGGTCCTTGATCCAGAAGACGAAGGGCTGGTGGCGCATTTCGATCGTCAGCAGCAGCACCTTGTACAGCGCGAACATGATCGGAATCTGCAGGAGCATCGGTGCGCAGCCCGCAAGCGGGTTCACCTTTTCCTCCTTGTACAGCTTCATGATCTCCTGCTGCTGGCGCTGCTTGTCGTCCTTGAAACGCTCCTGGATCGCCTTCATCTTCGGCTGCACCTGGCGCATCTTCGCCATCGATGCGAACTGCTTCTGCGCGATCGGGAAGAGCAGTGCGCGGATGGTGATCGTCAGCAGGATGATAGCCACGCCAAAATTGCCAACCAGCCGGAACAACAGGCTGAGATAGGCGAAGATCGGCCGCTCGATCATGCCGAACCAGCCCCAGTCGATCGCGCGATCGAACTGCACGATGCCCAGATCCTTCTGATAGGCTTCGAGCAGCTTCACTTCCTTCGCGCCGGCGAAGAAGTGGCTGGTATAGGTCGCTTCCTTGCCCGGATGTACGGTGATCGGTTGGGTCGGCGAATAATCGGCCTGATAGGCCTGGGCCGAAGTGCCGCGCTGTTCGATCTGCACGGTGCCGCGCTGGTCGGGGATCGCTGCGGTCAGCCAGTAATGGTCGGTGAAGCCCACCCAGCCGCCGGTGGTGGAGAACTGCTTCGGCGCAGTCTCGACATCCTTCCAGTTAATATAGTCGGCGGCGCCGTTATAGACGGCCATCGGCCCGACATGCGCGGCCCATTGGCTCACATCGGTCGAGCGCTGGCCGCGCGAGATCAGCGTATAGGGCGTCATCGCAACCGGTGCGCCCGCGCGGTTCACCACCGTCTGGCGCACGGTGAACATATAGTTGGAGTCGACGGCAATCTCGACCTGGAACACTTGCCCGCTGGCATTGGTGGCGGTCAGCTTCACCGGGGTCGCCGGCGTCAGCTTGTCGGCATCGGCCTGCCAGACGGTGTTGGCGTCGGGCGCACCGGTGCCCTGCCAGCCGAACTGCGCGAAATAGGAGCCCTCGGCCCCGCTCGGCGACAGCAACCGCACCGGCGGCGAGCCCTTGGCGACGGTCTGGTCGTACTGGCGCAGGACGAGGTCGTCGATGCGCAGGCCCTTCAGGTTGATCGAGCCCTTGAGCGCCGGCGTGTCGATCTCGACGCGCGGGGTTTCGCCCAGCACCGCGTCGCGGTTGCGCAGCACCTTGGGCGAATCGGCGGGGCTGGGCGCCGGCTGCGATTTGCCGTCGACCATCTTCACCGATGCGGGCTGCTGCTGCGGAAAGATCCAGTGGCTGATCATCGGCCAGCCGAACAGGATCAGCGCGGCGAACACCGCAAAGAGCACGAAATTCTTCTGGTCTTCTTTCACCGATGATTCCCCGGAAGGTCGCTCAAGGTACGGGATCTGGGCCGTGCCCGCCCCATGGATGACAACGGGCGATGCGCCGGAGCGCAAGCCAGCCGCCTTTCAGCGCCCCATAGCGGCGAAGCGCCTCGATTGCATAGGCCGAACAGGAAGGCTGGTAGCGGCAACTGGGCGGCAGGATCAGCGACGGCCCCAATTGCCAGCCGCGCGCCAGCAGGATCAGCAGCCGGGCAATCACTGCGCGTCTCGCGGTGCCACGCGACGCAGCGCCTTGGCCAGCTCTGCCTTCAGCTCGGCATAGGGCCGCTCGATTCCGCCCGCGCGGCCGATCAGCACATGGTCGGCGCCCGCGATTCCCGCCTGCGGCAGCACTTCGCGCGCCAGCACGCGGAACCGCCGCTTCATCCGGTTGCGGATTACGGCGTTGCCGACTTTCTTGGATACGGTAATGCCGACCCGCATGACCGGATCGGCATCGCCACGGTCGCGCACGATGAGGACGAAGCCGGGCATCGGTGCCCGTTTGCCTGCATTCGCGGCGAGATAGTCCTTGCGCTGCGTGAGCCGTTCGAGGCCCACCGAAGCAGTGCCGGCGATTACGCCGACAGCTTCTTGCGGCCGCGGGCGCGGCGGGCGCGGATCACGTTGCGACCGCCCGGGGTCGCCATCCGTGCACGGAAGCCGTGCCGGCGCGCACGCACCAAGTTGCTCGGCTGAAAGGTCCGCTTCATCGCTCATCCTCGAGTATCTAGAACGTAAAAGGGCCGCCACAGGGGCGGCCGCGTGTCGGGTGCCCTTACGCAGATGTAGCGCCCGAGTCAACGCGCGATCGCGGGGATAAGGCGGCGGGGCGTACATTGCCGCGGCAGATGGGGAGGGTGTGTTGGGGTTGCAAGACGGTTGGGGTGGTTGTGCTCGCTATCGATCTGCGTTCCCCTCCCGCTCGCGGGAGGGGCCAGGGGAGGGGGCGACGTGGTCGCCCGCGAACCCGTCGCGGAAAGAGCCGCCACATCAGTCCCTCCCCCGACCCCTCCCGCAAGCGGGAGGGGAGCCCTAGAAAGGGCCCCCAACAAACTTGCATCCATTCCGGTTGGGTCCGGTTCCGAAACGGTTCCCAGCCTCTATGCTCGCCCGCGGGGGGAGAGTGGCTTTGGTCGCAAGCGTTTCGACGGTCGCCTATCTCGGGCTGGAGGCCCGGGCGGTGGAGGTGCAGTGCAACCTCGTCGCCGGCCTGCCCAAGTTCGTCGTCGTCGGCCTGCCCGACAAGGCCGTTGCCGAAAGCCGCGAGCGGGTGCGTGCCGCGATGGCTGCGATCGGCCTCGCGCTGCCGCCCAAGCATATCGTGCTCAACCTCTCGCCGGCCGATCTGCCCAAGGAGGGATCGCATTTCGACCTGCCGATCGCGCTGGCCCTGCTTGCCGCGATGGGGGTGGTCGATGCGGAGACGATCGCCGGCTATGTCGTGGTCGGCGAACTCGCGCTCGACGGGCGGATCGCGCCGTCGCCGGGGGTGCTGCTCGCGGCGATGCATGCGGCCGAAGAGGGCAAGGGGCTGGTCTGCCCCGCCGCGCAGGGGCCGGAGGCGAGCTGGGCCGGGCAGGTGGAGGTACTCGCCGCGCCCGACCTGATCGCGCTGCTCAACCATTTCAAGGGCAGTCAGCTGCTCCCCGCGCCCGCCGCCGGCACGGTCGATCCGCCGGGGCAGGGGCCGGACCTCGTCCAGGTCAAGGGGCAGGAAACCGCCAAGCGCGCGCTGGAGATCGCCGCAGCCGGCGGCCACAACATGCTGATGGTCGGCCCGCCCGGCGCCGGCAAGTCGCTGATGGCCTCGTGCCTGCCGGGCATATTGCCGCCGCTCGATGCGGCCGAGGCGCTCGAAGTCTCGATGGTCGCCTCGGTCGCCGGCACGCTGCAGGGCGGGCGGCTCACCCGCACCCGCCCGTTCCGCAGCCCGCATCATTCCGCCTCGATGGCGGCGCTGACGGGCGGCGGGCTGAAGGTGAAGCCGGGCGAAGTCAGCCTCGCCCATCTCGGCGTGCTGTTCCTCGACGAGCTGCCCGAGTTCCAGCGCGTCGTGCTCGATTCGCTGCGCCAGCCGCTGGAGGCCGGGGTGGTCAGCGTCGCGCGCGCCAATGCGCATGTCACCTTTCCCGCGCGGGTGCAGCTGATCGCGGCGATGAACCCGTGCCGCTGCGGCCATCTCGGCGACCCGGCACTTGCCTGTGCCCGCGCGCCGCGCTGCGCGGCGGACTATCAGGCCAAGGTCTCCGGTCCGCTGCTCGACCGCATCGACCTGCATGTCGAGGTCCAGCCCGTCACCGCCGCCGATCTGGTGATGCCGCCGCCCGCCGAGGGATCGGCCGAAGTCGCCGCGCGCGTCGCCACCGCCCGCAGGGTCCAGACGGCGCGCTATGCCGGCACCGCCACGCGCACCAATGCCGAGGCCGACGGCGAACCGCTGATGGCCGTCGCGACCCCCGACGACCCCGGCCGCAAGCTGCTCGCCCAGGCGGCGGAAGCGATGCGGCTATCCGCGCGCGGCTACACCCGCGTGCTGCGCGTGGCCCGAACGATCGCCGATCTGGCGGGCGCGGAGGGCGTAGGCCGCATCCATGTGGCGGAGGCGCTCAGCTACCGGCGGCAGGCGCCGCGGGGGTGAGAGGGGAATGGGTATACTGTCCCTCTGACCCGGGTATACTGTCCCTCTGACCCCTGAAGCTTTGGAAATTATATACTGTCCCCGGATTTCAAAATGCTATACTGTCCCCGGATTTCTCTGCCCTCTGACCCTAAAATTTCCTCGAGGAACGCAAATGGTTGGCGGCATCGACCGGTCTGTCGTGGCGGCGTCAATTCCCCGCAAGTAGAGCGTTAGCGCACCTATCCAACGCGTCGTATTCAAACTCACTGCACGCACGAACGCTTGTTATAAGGTCGTTCTGTATCTCCAAAGAGTAAAATTCCCATTTGATGGCTTCATCAGAATTGCATTGTGAAATTGTTATTCCGGGAATGTAAACAGAACCATCGGCCTCTTTTGGGCGAATTCGATCAAACCACTCGATTTTCTGACCAATATCATAAATTATCAAATCTTCAAAGCCCCAGTGGAATTGAATTAGATCAGGAAATGTAAGATTTGCATATTTTAGAAGATTAAATCTTGCCATGTTAAAGCCTATTGATAGCTGCGGCGCGGTGTACAAATTTTGCCGGTCAAGGATTTCACGTTCAAATTTCGGGTTAGGGTGCTCGCGAAACAGTGGGGACGTTAAAAGTGGTGCACTGTCCCAAAATTCAGTCGATTTTCTAAAATATATCTTGGCGTCCCAATGTATAACATTTCATAATTTCACACTAGGTGCAGGGAATTACAGGGACAGTATATCTATTCCCTGTCCCCATTCCAGCGCTGTTCCGGTCTCGCCCAGCCCCGCAGAGACCCCGGCGTGCGCCGGGATGACAGTGATTCGAGGCAGCGCACTGCGCGAATATCCGTATCAACGCGGCTTGGTATGAGCCTCCGCGTCTCTGCGCCTCTGCGCGAACCATACACTTCTTCCCTGACCCCTTCGCGTCTTCGCGCCTTCGCGTGAAACCGGCCAGTCCCCGCGCCGACCGCTCGCCACCCCCTGACTCTCGCCGGTCGCCGCAAAAAACGCTTCCCTACACGCCAATGTTCTGTTTATGTTCTATTTTCAGCTCTCCAACCCCAGGGTGCGGCCGCTCCTGAAAAAACTGCGCGATACTGACAACTTCCTAAACTTCACCTCATTGCCGCCCGCGTTTCATCGCAAGAACGCTCGCGGCGGCGCGTTGATTTTACACGGCGGTTTTGCGCGACCGCGGCCTCTTGCCTCTCCATCCGGACACTGTTAACACTAAACCATATGGTTCAGTATTCGTCTCTCGCCCTCGATCTCTCCTTCGCCGCCTTGTCCGATGCCACAAGGCGCGGCGTGCTGGAGCAGCTGGCGCGGGCGGAGGCGTCGATCACCAGCCTGGCCGAGCGGTTTCAGATGACGCTCACCGGCATGAAGAAGCATGTCGCCGTGCTCGAACGCGCCGGGCTGGTCGCCACCGAGAAGGTGGGGCGCACGCGGGTTTGCCGGCTGGGGCAGCGCAGTCTGGCGGCCGAGGCCGAATGGATCGCCGCCTGGCACAACCGGTTCGCGGCGCGGTTCGATGCGCTCGACCGCGTACTTGCCGAGATACAACAGGAGGAGGACGAAGATGGCCGACCAGACTGACATTCCCGCCGCCGCGCATCGAACGGCCGTGGCGCGCAAGTCCGACCGCGAACTGGAAGTGACGCGGCTGTTCGATGCCCCGCCGCGCATCGTCTTCCGCGCCTGGTCGGAGGCTGCGCTGTTCCGCCGCTGGTGGGTGCCGGAGGGAGTGGGCGTCACGCTGGTCGGCTGCGAGATGGATGTCCGCACCGGCGGCAGCTATCGGCTGGAATTTGCGGCCGCAGAGGGCGCCACCATGGCCTTTTACGGCAAATATCTGGACGTGGTGCCGGGCGAGCGCATCGTCTGGACCAATGACGAGGGGGAGGAAGGCGCCGTCACCACCGTGACCTTCGAGGACCAGGGCGGCAAGACGCTGGTGACGTTCCATGAGCGTTATCCCACGCCGGAGGCGCTGGAAGAGGCGATGGAAGGCTCGGCGGCGGGGCTGCCGATGCAGCTCGATCAGCTCGCCGCCTTGCTGCCGGCGATCGACGCCTGACGGGCAAGCTGGCGGGGCAACCTCCCGGGGTCCGCGGCGTTCAGCGGGGATGCAACCATCCCCAAGCGACGCCGCGGACGGCGACGAGGCCCAGCTCCCCGCCGCCGAGGAGGACGAAGTCGCCCGCCGCCGCGCCGCGCCTTCGCGGGTCATTCACGAGGCGATCCGCCAACAGGGGGACGAGGAACTCGACCGGCCGGCGGGCTCGCTGCTCTGGTCGGGGGTGGTGGCGGGTATCGCGATGGCGGCCTCGGTGCTGGGGCGGGCGCTGATCGAAAGCCGTCTGCCCGATGCGCCGTGGCGGCCGGCGGTGGCGAGCATCGGCTATTCGCTGGGCTTCATGATCGTGATTCTGGGGCGATTGCAGTTGTTTACCGAAAGCACCCTGTCGGCGGTGATCCCGGCTGCGGCCGATCCGACGCCGCGCAATCTGGGGCGGCTGGCGCGGCTATGGGGGCTGGTGTTCGTGGCGAATATGGGCGGCACGCTGCTGATCGCCTGGCTGGTCTCCGCCGGCTGGTCGGGTACGCCGGAAGCGGCGGCGGCGATGCTGGAAACCTCGCGCAGCCTGGCCGAACATAGCGGCTGGGCGGCGGTGCGGGCAGGGGTGCCGGCGGGGTTTCTGATGGCGGCGGTGGCCTGGTCGCTGCCGGGGGCGCGGCGGCAGGAATTCTTCGTGGTCCTGTTCTGCACCTATTTCATTTCGCTGGGCGGCTTTGCCCATGTGGTGGCGGGTGCGGTGGAGGCATGGCTGTTGTGGCTGGCGGGGGAGGCGAGTCTGGGATGGGTGTTGTTCGGCTTTCTGGCGCCGGCGCTGCTGGGCAATATTCTGGGCGGATCGGTGCTGTTCGCGCTGCTGGCGCATGCCCAGGTGCGGGAGGAATTGTGAAGGCGCTTGCGGGCGGCGCACGCTTCGTCTAGCCGTGCCGCCTTCGCTGCCCCTGTGGCGAAATTGGTAGACGCATTCGACTCAAAATCGAACGCCGCAAGGCATGCTGGTTCGAGTCCGGCCAGGGGCACCAGTACATATTGAGAACATTGTAGAAATCCGCGAAAAACTGCGATAAAATCGCGGTTGACAATCCCGTGGTTTCTCACTTTGTTCCGCTAAGGCCCGCGAAAAGTGGGCCACGAATCGGTGGACCACGGGCCTCGCAGGAGTCGTGGCCCACCATGCTAACCGTCGTCGAAATCCGTGCGTTGAAGCCTCGCGATCGCCCGTTCAAGGTGTCGGACGGCGACGGCCTGTATCTTCTCGTGCAGCCATCCGGGGCGTTGCTCTGGCGATTTCGCTACAAGGTTTTCGGGATAGAGCGAAAACTTTCGCTCGGGAGCTTCCCCCAGGTGACTCTGCAACAGGCGCGGCGCAAGCGCGACGAGGCCCGTTCTGAGCTCACGGATGGCTTTGACCCCGTCGAGGCCAAACGGTTGAAGCGTCTCGAGGCAGAGCACTCGGCTAAGACCACCTTCGGGCTGGTTGCCGGCGAATATATTGAGAAGATGGAGCGAGAGGGGAAATCCGCCGCTACGCTGAAGAAAGCGCGTTGGTTTCTGGAACTGCTGGGCGGAATCGCCAAGCGGCCGATCACGGAGATCACCCCGCACGAGTTGCTGGATACGCTCAAGCGTGTCGAACGAAAGGGGCACCACGAGACTGCGGTTCGCCTACGATCCTTCGCCGGGCGCGTGTTTCGCTACGGCTTCGCGACGTTACGCACCGAGCGAAATCCTGCCGAGATCCTCCGCGGCGCGCTAATCGTCCCACGCGTGAAGCACCACGCTGCGATCGTCGAGCCGAAGAAAGTGGGAGAATTGCTTCGGGCCATCGAGGATTATAAGGGGCGACCGGAAACGCTCTATGCCCTGCGCATCGCGCCCCACGTCTTCCTGCGGCCGGGCGAGCTGCGGCAGGCCAAATGGAACGAGATCGACTTCGTAGACAAGGTCTGGCGCGTGCCGGCCGAGCGCATGAAGATGAAGCAGCCGCATGCCGTGCCGCTATCGCGCCAAGTGATATTTCTTTTGCAGGAGTTGCGTTCGCTTCCTCGAGCGAGCGAATATCTGTTCCCCGCGCTCTACACGACGCAACGGCCGATTTCAGACAACACGATGAACGTCGCACTCCGACGGCTGGGCTTCGACCATGATGAAATGACCAGCCATGGCTTTCGCGCAATGGCCAGCACGCTGCTGAACGAATCTGGCCTCTGGCACCCCGACGCAATCGAGCGCGCGCTGGCTCACGGCGAACGGGATCGCGTCCGGGCGGCCTATCACCGAGGCGCTCACTGGGATGAGCGGGTCCGCATGGCGCAGTGGTGGTCTGACTACCTTGACCAGCTTCGGGTTGGCGGTGCGGTGATCAAGGCGAAGTTCCGAAAGCGCGGGTAGAGTTAGCCTAATCGCCAGCGGTTGCAGGAATCGAATGGATCGGAATGCTTTTTTTAAAACAATCACTTACCGCACTGCAACAAAAATGGAGCCCCAGGGGACAGGCCCCACTCCCCTTCTCGTAAATCGGGTTCGAAGCACAAACGCGATCGGGTTAAGCAACTACGAACGTCGAAAATGTCCCGTGATCGTTAGGCCGCTGGCGACCAGGTCGAGTCGTTCCGCGGCGGAAAGACGAACGTCTGCTCCGGCCGAAACCGCGTGCTCGCCAGACTTCAGCAGCCGAGAAACAGTGCGACCAGGCCTTTGCAGCCCAGGAACTCTCCGCAGGCTCTCGCAGACCTGTTGCCCGGAACGTGTAGGACGATAATTGAACGTGCGGTTGTCCAAAGCTGTGGGCTGGGCGGGAAAGAGGCGTCGCGCGCCTGCGGCAGCGCGGCGGCCAGCGCTAGCGCCAATCTCGCCGTCGGGGTAGCAACCGATGGGCTGGTGCGTGCCACCGGATCGGCTGCAACCGATGCGATCAGCGCCGCCAAGGCGGCGGCTGAGGCCAAGGCGGTCGCAAACGCCGCCGAACAGGCCGCGATCAATCGCGCCGCCGTGGGCGCGCTATCCCCAGGCAACGCCCAGGCGATCGCTAAACCGGTAGCGGGCGGGATCGAACAGAGCGGTGCCGCGTCATCTGGTGCGGCCAGCCTCTCGGGCAGCGGCACCGCGACGTTCGACACGCGACCAGCGCTCACGCCCGACAGCGTCAATGTCACGTCCGGGAATGGCGGCGCTCAGGGTGCCCCAAGCTTGCCCGCCTCTGCCGCAACTAGCAACGCGGCTGCAGCCAGCCGACTCGGTTGGGCTCAAGCCGACCTCAGTGCTGAATTTATCCCGCAGGGGCTTGGAAGTACTCCGGGCAATACTCCTGTCGGCGCGGCTCTTGCTTACTTTTGTCTGTGCTTTTGGGGTGATATTCCTTCCCACCGCGTGAATGCCCTGGTGAAGCTCGACGTTTCGGAGAAGCCAAGCATTTCCGCGATCCGCTCGATCGACAGCGTCGACTTGTCGAGCAGGTCGATGGCGCGTTCGCGGCGGATCTGGTCGAGCAGCTTGCCGAAGCTTGTGTGATTCGCATCGAGGCGACGATGCAGCGTGCGTTCCGAAACATGAAGCTTTTCGGCTACGTCGGCGACTGAAGGAAATCCGCGCCCGGAACGGACCAGCAAGCCAAACACTTGGCCGACGAACGGGTTCTGCACCGGCGCCGCAGCAAGCAGCTTCTTGCACAGATTGCTGTAGGTCTCCTCGAGTAGCGGGCTGGCCATGGGAAGTGGCAGGTCGCCGACATCTCCCTCGAACACCCAGCGCGTCCGTTCCGCACCAAAAAAGACGGGGACGCCGAGCAGGGCATCACAGCCTTGCCAGCCGCTGGGGCGGTCGAGCGACGATTCGATGTGCCGCAGCGGGAAGCGGGGTGGCTGCATGTCGTTGAGGAACATCGTCACCGATCCCAGTGCGCGTTCCTGGATGAATGCGCGCAAGCCTGCGGGGGCGTCGCGGTCATGGCCGGTGAGGGCGATAGCGCGGCCGTTCTCGACCTGAACGTCATAATGCATGAGCGAGAAAGTGAGCGCCTGAAACGCGCCCAGCACCTGGAGCCCTTCTGCGACGTTGCCGGCAGCCAAGACCGCGAGCCCAAGGGGGCCATAGGACATGACGCGGTAGCGTTGCCCTGTCCGCATCCACACGCCCGGAATATGTCGCGTCGCATTGGCGAAGAATTGCTGGAAACGCAGTTCCTGCGCGCAACTCACTTCGCCATTGGGATTGGTAAGGATATCCGTCTCGATGCCGGCCTCGATCAGCCCCGGGATCGGATCGATCGCATGCTCGCGCATCGCCGACGCCATGATCCGCAGGCTCTGGTTCGATAGACGCACGGTTTCGAGAAGATCGATCTGCATCGTCTGCCTCCGGCGCGATCGCTACGCGAGGATGGCAGTTTAAGTCAAATTTTGGCAGTTGCGGCTATTCTGGCGGGCGGGCGATCGTGGCACCACCAGCACAACCCGGGAACCAATCCCGGATGCCAATGGAGAGGACGAAATGAGCCAGGCAGCAGCGCTCCGGGCCGTGCCCGTTGATGAATCCGGTCCCCGGCCATTCGGCCGCTGGGACGCAAATCCGAACGTCAAGCTGGGACCGCTCGGTGCCGAACCGCCACTCGACGATCTGGTATCCGAACTGCACCGTACCGTGCATGGCTTCGCCGACCGGGTCATGCGTCCAGTGGGTCGCGAACTTGACCGATTGACCGCCGAAGAGGTGATCGCACCGGGATCGCAGTTATGGGATTTTCGCAAGGCCTATGCCGAACTCGGCATCACTGTAGAGGCGCTCGGTGGATTTCCGGCGGCGGCGATGCCGGACATCTTTGCCATCCTGTTCGAAGAACTGGGCTGGGGCGATGCGGGCCTTGCGATCTCGGCCGGTGTCGATCTGCTGCCGCATTACATGGCGGCGAAATTCGGCAACGCCTTCGTTGCCAAGACCTATTCCGAGGATCTGATCGGTTGCTGGGGAATCACCGAGCCTGACCATGGCAGCGACTCGCTCGATGCGAACGGCGCGATCTTCCACCCGCAGGGGCGGTATGGGCGGCCGAACTGCGTCGCCAAGATCACCGACGGCAAGGTGATCCTTTCGGGGCAGAAGTCGGCTTGGGTCTCGAACGGCCCGATTGCGGAGCTGGCGATCCTCTATTGCGCGGCGGAAACGAGCGAGGGCGTCGATCCGCGCCGCGGCGCGGTGGTCGTCGTGCCGCTCAAGTCGCTTGGTGTCAGCAAGGGCAAGCCGCTGGAGAAAATGGGGCAGCGCGCGCTCCCGCAGGGCGAGATCTTTTTCGACAACGTCGAGCTGGACATCGACCATCTGCTGGTCGCGCCGGAAGAGTACAAGAAGGGCGTCTATGCCATCCACAGCGAGGCGAATGCGCTGATGGGCGGCGTCTTCACCGGCTGTGCGCGTGCCGCCTATGAACATGCCTTTGCCTATGCGCATGAGCGCAAGCAGGGCGGCGTGCCGATCATCCGACACCAGGACGTGGCCAAGCGCTTGTTCCACATGGCGCGCAAGGTCGAGCTGTCGCGCGCGATCACCCGGCGGGTCACCACCTTCAATATGGTCAACGACATGCCGGCCCTGCAGGCGGCGATGTTCTCCAAGGTGACCGCGACCCAGCATGCGGTCGACGTTGCCAGCGACGCCGTGCAAATGTTCGGCGGCAACGGCGTCACCCGCGAATATCCGGTGGAGAAGATATTCCGCGACGCGCGCTCGTCGCTGATCGAAGATGGCTGCAACGAGATCCTCGCGATCAAGGGCGGCACGCTGATGATCGATCCGGACCTGCTCCAGCCGACTGCCTGAAGCGCCGCGGCTGCGGCGATGTCCGCGGCCGAAGGAACCTGTCAAATCGAAGGCCCCGGCTTTCGAACAGTATCAACCGTGCCTCGCTGGGAGGCACGGAACGGGGAGACGTGTCTTGCGCCAGAAGGCGATCATCGCGGGGGTGGGCATCACCCCGTTCGGAAAACATCTCGATCGCAGCCTTGCAAGCCTGGCCCAGGAAGCGATCCGGCAGGCGCTTGCCGATGCGGGCATGGGGCTCGATCGGGTGCAGGCGGTATGGTCGGGCAATGCCGGCGGCCCGATCGTCACCGGGCAGGTCTGCGTCGCGGGCCAGGTGGTGCTGCGGCAGATGGGGTTAGGCGGCATTCCCGTCATCAACGTCGAGAATGCGTGCGCGACGGCATCGACTGCGTTCCAGCAGGCGTGCACGATGGTGACGCTCGGCGTCTATGACGTGGTCCTCGCCTTCGGGATGGAGAAGCTCTACCATCCCGACAAGGAACGCCCGATGGCGGTTTATGCCGGGTGCGTGGACACCGAGCATCCCCAACAGCTCGACCGCTATCTGACCGGCGACCTCTCCGCTGCGCAACTGGAGGCGGCACCACGCGACCGGCGGTCGCTGTTCATGGACATCTATGCGCGGATGGCGCGGGATTACATGGCGCAGAGCGGGGCGACCCAGCGCGACTTCGCCAGCGTATCGGCCAAGAACTCGCGGCATGGCGCCCTCAATCCCAATGCGCAGTTCCGCGATGTGCTGACCGTCGAGGACGTGCTGGCGGCCAAGCCAATCTCGCCGCCGCTGACGCTCCCGATGTGCTCGCCCATCGGTGACGGCGCCGCGGCGGCGGTGATCGTTTCCCCGCGCATTGCGGCGGAACTTGGAATCGCCGATCCGGTCCATGTCCGGGCGTCGATCGTTTCGAGCGGTTTCGACGTCGCACCGGGCGCGCCGGGGGTGACTACGACCGTTTCGCGCCAGGTCTACGAAGCGGCAGGCATCGATCCGCGCGACATCGATTGCGTCGAGCTGCACGATGCGACCTCGCCAGCCGAGCTGATCTACTACGAGGCGCTGGGGCTATGCGGCCCGGGCGAGGGACCTGCCTTCCTGGCAAGTGGGGCGACGGCGTTGGGCGGTCGCGTGCCGGTCAATCCTTCCGGCGGCCTCGTCCGCAAGGGGCATCCGATCGGCGCCACCGGCCTGGGCCAGATTCACGAGCTGGTGCAGCAATTGCGCGGCCGGTGCGGTGCGCGGCAGAGCGAGCGCGTGCGGCTGGCGCTGGCCGAGAACGGCGGCGGCTTCATCGGTTCGGACGCGGCCGCGATCGCCATCACGGTGCTGTCGCGATGAGCGTCCCCTTGCGGACCCTGCTGGCAATGGTGCTCGACGGCGCAGCCGCAGACGGCGCCACACCGATCCTGACCTTCGTCGACATCGATCCTGCCGGCGCCTTTGTCGAAGAAGTGCGGAGCTATGACGATCTGCTGCGGTCGGGGCGCGAACTGGCTGGCGGATTGCGCGGCGAAGGCATGGGCGAAGGCGACGCTTTCGCGATCATCATGCGCAACCATCCCGAGTTCGTGGAGGCGATGGTCGCGTCCGAAATCGCCGGAACGGTGTTCGTCCCCATCGATCCGCGCACCCGCGGGGACAAGTTGGCCTATATGCTGCGCTTCTCGCGGTGCCGGGGCGCGATCGTCACCCGCGACGTGCTGCCGCATCTCGATGCGATCCGCGGGGGCCTGCCCGATCTCGCCTGGGTCTGGGTGATCGACGCCAGCGGCTCCCACCAGCCCGGGCATCGTGGGCTTGCGGACGTCCGTGCGGCGGCGGTGCCCGTGCAGGACGTGTCACCACGTTCCGGCGATGCGCCGATGCAGATGCTGTTCACCTCGGGGACGACCGGCGACCCCAAGGCCATCCTCGCGCCGCACGCCCGCTTCGCCGCGGTGGCGTCGCTCGGCCCGGTGATGGGCCTGGCGCCCGGCGATCGGCTCTATACCGGGCTGTCGCTCACCCATGCCAACGCCCAATTGATAACGCTGGGCAATGGCCTGTCGGCGCGCCTGCCGGTCGTCATCAGCCGGCAGTTCACCAAATCGCGCCTATGGGAAATCCTCGCGCGCTACGGCTGCACCAGCTTCAACCTGCTGGGCGGGATGGCAACCGCGATCTTCGCCGAGCCGGACGGTCCGTTCGACCGGCAGCATGCCGTGCGTTTCGTGCTGAGCGCGGGGATGCCAGCGACGATGTGGCGCGCGTTCGAAGCGCGGTTTGGCGTCGCGATCTTCGAATTTTTTGGCGCGGCCGAGGGCGGCCTGTCGCTCAATCCGCCAGGCACGGGCCCGGTCGGCTCGATCGGCAAGCCGCCCCTGGGCGGCATCTGCGAAATCCTCGACGAGGCGGGCGCCATTCTTCCGCCCGGAGAGCCAGGCGAAATCTGCTTTCGCAATGCCGACGGGACGGTCGCGCCGGTGCTCTATTTCGGCAACCCGGCCGCCTCGGCGGCGAAGACGCGCGGCGGCTGGTTCCACACCGGCGATATCGGGTGGAAGGACGGAGAGGGCTGGCTCTTCTTCTCGCACCGCGACGGACATTCGATCCGGCGCAACGGCGACTTCATCGATGCGCGTGCGATCGAAACGGCAATCGCGGGCATGGCTGGCGTGGCGGACATCTATGTCTATGGTCTGGCCACGCCGCAGAATACCCCGGGCGAGAAGGAGGTGATCGCGGCAATCGTCGCCGGCAGCGGCTTCGATCCGGAAAGCATCATCCTCAACTGCGCGCAAGCGCTCGGCTCGGCGAATACGCCCACCTACCTCCAGATCGTCGATACCATTCCCAAGACGGCATCGGAAAAGCCGCAGGATCGGCATCTGATCGCGATGATCGAGAGCGGCACGTGCCGCCTGTACGATCGCAACGGCCCTACAACATGGAAGAAGAAGCAGGAGAGGATTGCATCATGACGGCACCTGTCGTGGTTTACGGCGCCAGTGGATATACGGGCAAACTGATCGTATGGCATCTGGCGCTGGCTGGAATTCCCTTCATTGCTGCGGGCCGCAGCAAGGCGCGCCTGGAGACGCAGATGGCCAAGGTGCCGGAACTCGCCGGCGCCGACTACAGCATTGCGGAAGTGGCGCACGATCGCGAATCGCTTGCCGAACTCTGCCGCGGCGCGAAGATCGTGTACAATGTCACCGGCCCGTTCATGCAACTCGGCGAGCCCGTGGTGCAGGCGGCGCTGGATGCCGGATGCCATTATCTGGACACGACCGGCGAGACGGACTGGATGGCCCTATGCCGTGACCGCTATGGCGCGCAGTTCCAGGCGAAGGGCCTGCTGTTGGCCCCGGCATCCTCCTATATGTGGGCGGCCGGCAACATCGCCGCTGAGATCGCGCTGGAAACCCCCGGCATCGACACGCTCGACATCCTCTATCTGGCGGATTCGAGCACCAGCGTTGCCTCGACCAAGTCGTTCCTGCGCATGTGCACCAAGCCGCAATACTTTCTCGAGCACAATGAGCTTGTGATGTGGCCCTATGCGACCGCCTATGAGGTGCGGTCGCCCGACCAGCATCGCTCGTTCAAGGCCCTGCCATGGGGCGGCGGTGGTGAGCCCCTCTGGTATCGCGACGATCCGCGCGTCACCAATTGCGCGACGCTGGTCGGCTTCAAGAACCAGCTCATGTTCGGCGCGGTGCTGCAGGTGCTGGAGCAGTTCGAGGAGAAATACCGCCATCTCGACGCCGCGGAGCAGGAACGCATCACCAACGAACTGGGGGGGCAGATCACCGAGGTCGAACCCGACCGCGAGGATCCTGATCGCAACCGCTCGGTCATCTCGTGCATCGGGCGCGGCAACATGGCCGGCGTGACGGTCGTGATGCGTGGCAACTCACCCTATCTACAGACCGGAGAGCTAGCGGCCGAGGCGTGTCGCCGCATCGTGGCGGGCAAGCTCCTCGCGACGGGCTTCCAGTCTGCGGCGAATGCGATCGGCGCGCGCCACATCCTCAACGCCTGGGCGGAGAAGGGCTACCACGCCTGGTCCGCCACCGCCACCTGACGCCGGGCTGAGCGCCGCCGAAGGCGGCCACCGTATCGTAATGCACAGGGATCGCGACATCACCGCCGGCGGCTGGGTCGGCGGCGGAAAAGTCGCGGCTTGAAAGGGAGAGGAAGCATGGAAGGGACTATCCGGCGCACGATTGTTGCGCTCATGACGAGCGCGGCGGTTGCGGCCATCGCGCAGGATGCATCGGCACAGACGGCGCCCGCGCCGACCGCCGCACCCGCGCAGCAGGCCAGCAGTGACGGGATCGAAGACATCATCGTCACCGCACAGAAACGGTCGCAGAATCTACAAAACGTGCCGGTGGCGGTGTCGGCGATCGACAGCAACGCATTGAAGGCGAAGGGCATCACAGACACCTCGGACCTTATGGGCGCGCTACCCAGCCTCCAGATCACCACGCCCTACGGCAAGACGCAGCCGAACTTCTCGCTGCGCGGTGTGTCGGTCGCGAATGAATTCGCAGCATCGACCGCCTCGCCGGTCGGCGTCTATGTGGACGAGGTATATCAGAGCTTCCGCGCCAGCCACGGGCAGCAGCTATTCGACCTTGATCGCGTCGAGGTGCTGCGCGGCCCGCAGGGCACGCTCTATGGCCGCAACACCACCGGGGGGGCGATCAGCTTCTTCACCAAGGCGCCGGAACTGGGCCGCAACAACGGCTATGTCACGCTCGGCTATGGCAATTACAACATGGTCACAGCCGAGGGTGCGGCGGAAGTGACGCTGGTGCCGGACGAACTCGGCATCCGGGTCGCCGGCACCTATGCGAAGGGCGATGGCTGGCTCTACAATCGCGCGCAGAAGCGTGACGTCGGCACGACCGACAGCATCGCAGGTCGCGCAACCCTCCGCTGGCGGCCTTCCGCGGGCCTCGAGATCCGATTGAAGGTTTATGGCGCGCGCGACAACCCGCTGGCGGCGACACCATTCGGCCTGGGGCAATTGGCCGGGGGGCGCGATGTGCTCGGCTATTCGCGGTTCGATCCGTCGCAGAATGGCGGCACCCCGCTCGGCGAGAACGAGATCAATTCCAACTCCAGCGGCCACTATTTCACCGATGCGTATGGCGGTGCGCTCACGATCAAATATGATCTCAGCAACAAGCTGTCGGTCACCTCGATCACCGGTTATGATCACGGGCGCTATCGCAACGCGCCATTCGATTGCGACGGATCGCCGAACGACGTCTGCTCGGTCCGCTATTTCTCCAGCAGCAGCAATTTCAACCAGGATCTGCGCTTCAACCTGCAGGACGGGCCGCTCAACCTCACCGCCGGGCTCTATTATGGCCGGGACAAGGTCTATACGCACAACCAGCCCGATTTCTTCGGGGTGCTGCGCCCGCTGCTGCTCGGTGCGGGCGTGCCCGGCACGTTCAGTAACCCGGCGGTCGCGACGCCGGATTCGATCGGCATCGTGCCGGCCTTTGCGGTCAATCCGTCGCTGACCCCTTCCTCGCCGGGTTTCTGTGCGCCGGTTCGGGTAAAGGCGGACGGCTTCCTGGATGCGCGGACGCTGATCGCGTTTCTGACGGACGTCTCCATCAACAACAGCGGCAACGGCGGAGCGGGCGGCGCTTATTCCGCGGGCTGCCGGGCCGCAGGCGCGCCGCCTTTCAGCCCGATCCTGGGCGAGCAATATTACACGATCGACCGCCCGTCCAAGGCGATCTACGCCGATGCCAGCTACGAGGTCACCGCCAAGCTTACCGTGACCGCCGGCCTTCGCTATACCTGGGACAAGGTGAAATATGAGGATGGCCGCACCATCCTCTACGACCTGTCCGGGAAGAACATCGCCGCCAGCACCATTCCGTACAGTTTCCCCTACAACCCCAACCTGCCGGCGATCAACAAGCAGGAGCATGCAAACCGCCTGACCGGCCGGTTCAACCTCAGCTACAATTTCACCGATCACATCATGGGCTATGCGCAATATAGCCGGGGCTATCGGGCCGGCAGCTATAACGGACTGGCCTATCAGGGGCTCAATCAGGTCTATTATATCCAGCCGGAGAAGGTGAATGCGTATGAGGCTGGCCTCAAGACGCGCTTCTTCGATCGCCGTGTCCAGCTCAACCTGGCGGGTTTCTACTACGACTATCAGAACCAGCAATTCACCCAGGTGATCGGCGCCACCACGTTCACCCGCAGCGGCAATGGCCGGCTGTTCGGCGGCGAGGCGGAACTGACGGTGCAACCGACCAGGCGGTTGCGCTGGGATGCGTCGCTGGGCCTGCTGGACACCGAATATACCGGCAACACCATCGATCCCACCAATCCCAGCAGCGCCACGCTGCCGATCAACGGCAATCCTTTCCCCAACGCCTCGAACGTCACCTTGTCTTCGTCGCTGGACTGGGTCGCATACGAACGGGGGAGCAACAAGCTCCGCCTGCACGGCGACACGACCTATGTGGGCAAATATTATTTCGATCCCTTCAAGAACTATGGCCAGACACCGTGCAACAAGCCTGCGCCCGGGTTCAACATCCTCCAGGCGGGGCCCGCTATCGCGTGCGGAAATCCGGGATATTGGCTGTTCAATGGCCGGATATCTTATGAAACGCCGAAATGGGCGCTCGCGATTTGGGGCAAGAACCTGACGAATAAATATTATTACAACTACGGCCTGAACATCAACATCTTCGGGGTCGACTATCTCAATCGCGGCATGCCGCGCACCTATGGGGTCGAACTCACGGCCCGCTTCTGACCGCTGACGATGCCGATGCGGCGCGGCTTCATCACGTCGCATCGGCGAAGAGGCGAATGAAAATCCAATAAGGAGGAAAACGGATGGCAGGCAGGCTTGAGGGCAGGATCGCGCTGGTCACCGGTGCCGCACGCGGGATCGGCAATGCGATCTGCCATGCGCTGGCGCACGAAGGCGCGGCGATCGTGGCGACCGATCTGATCGTCGACGAAGGCGAGGCGCTGGTCGGTACGCTTGTCGCCGCCGGTCACCGGGCCGTGTTTCGGCGCCAGGACGTCACCGACGAGGCGGGATGGGATGCGATCTTCGCGGAGACCGCCCTGCCGTTCGGCCCGATCGACATCCTGGTGAACAATGCCGGCATCGCCCTTCCGGGCTCGATCGAGGAGCAGAGCTTCGCAGACTGGCGCCGCACGATGGCGGTCAACCTCGATGCCGTCTTCCTCGGCACGCGCGCGGCGGTGCGTCACATGAAGGCGCGGGGCGGCGCGATCGTCAACCTTTCGTCGATCGAGGGGATCGTCGGCAATCCGCATGTTCCCGCCTACAATGCGTCGAAGGGCGGCGTTCGCCTGCTCACCAAATCGGCAGCGCTCCATTGCGCGCGGGCGGGCTATCCCGTCCGGATCAACAGCCTGCATCCCGGCTATGTCGCCACGCCGATGGTGATCGGGGCGCTGCCGTTCGTTCCCGACGATTTTGCCGAGAAGGCGCGTGAGCGGACGCCGATGGGCCGGTTCGGCGAAGCGGCCGAGATCGCGCGCGCGGTCGTGTTTCTCGCCTCGGAGGACTCCAGCTACATGACCGGCGCCGAGCTGGTGGTCGACGGAGGCTATACCGCATGACCAGCGAGCGCTTCCCCGCCGTCGTCATTGATCATGACGGCCAGCGCCAGCACGCCGAACTGCGGCATATCGATGCGGACGCACTGCCAGCCGGGAACGTCCTGGTGCGGGTCGAGGCGTCGACCGTCAACTACAAGGACGGGCTGCTCCTGTCCGGTGCCATCCCGCTGATCCGGTCCTTCCCGATGGTGCCAGGCATCGATCTGGCCGGCATCGTCGAATGGAGCACGCATCCCGGCTGGCGTGTCGGCGACCAGGTGGTCGCCAATGGCTGGGGGCTGGGGGAGCAGCATTGGGGCGGCTATGCCGCGAAGTGCCGGCTGGACGGCGACTGGTTGATAGCCCGCCCAGACCGTTTCTCCGCGAAGCAGGCGATGGCGATCGGCACTGCGGGCTATACCGCCATGTTGTGCGTCCAGACGCTCGAGCGGCAGGGCGTGGTGCCGGGACAGGGCGAGATCCTGGTCACCGGCGCCAGCGGCGGGGTAGGCAGTGTCGCGATCGCGCTGCTCGCCGGTCGCGGCTATGCCGTGGTCGCCGCCATCGGGCGTGCGGCGGAGGCGCCCTATCTGCGCCGTCTCGGTGCGGCATCGGTGATCGACCGGGCCTCTTTGGGGGAGCGGGGCGCGCCGCTACAAGCCGAGCGATGGGCGGGCGCGATCGATACGGCTGGCAGCCACACGCTCGCCAATATCTGCGCCTCGCTCCGCTACGGCGGCACGGTCGCCGCAACCGGGATTGCGCAGGGCGCCGATTTTCCGGCGACCATGTATCCGCTCGCATTGCGCGGCATTACCATCTGCGGTGTGGATAGCGTCCACGCGCCGCGCGACGCGCGGCAACGCGCATGGGCCGCGCTCGCGGAGGAACTCGACCTCGATCTGCTGGCAAGCATGACGAGCGAGATCGCGCTTGGCGATGTCATCGAGAAGGCACCGGCGATCCTGACCGGCAGCGTGCGTGGCCGAACCGTAGTGGAGATTGCAGCATGAACCGGGATCCCCGATCGATTTTCATCACCGGCGCGGCATCGGGTATCGGGCGGGAGGCGGCCCACCGGTTTGCTGCGGAAGGGTGGCGGGTCGGCCTGTCCGACAGGGACGCGCAGGCGCTCCACCTCCTCCGCGAGGAGTTGGGCGAGCTGGTGTCGGCGCATAAAGCCGATGTGCGCGACTTTCGTGGGCTTTCCGATGCCATCACTGCGTTCAGCGCCGGTCAGGACGGCCTTGACGTGCTGTTCAACAGCGCCGGCATCCTGTCGATGCGCGATTTCGCCGACACCGATCCCGAGCGGCTGAAGGACATTGTCGACGTCAACGTGACCGGCGTCATCAACGGCATCCACGCCGCCCTGCCCTGGCTGCGCAAGGGCCGTGACGCGCATATCGTCACCATGTCCTCCGTATCCGCGCTCTACGGCATACCCGAAGAGGCGGTCTATTCGGCGAGCAAGTTCGCCGTTCGCGGCCTGACCGAGGCGCTCAACATCGAGCTGGAAGGTGCGGGAATCTGGGTCTGTGACGTTCTTGTCGCCTATGTCGCGACACCGATGGTGCTGGATGCCGCGCGCAAGGCGAAGTCGGTCGACATTCTCGGGGTGAACGTGCTTCCCCGGCAGGTCGCCGACACCGTCTATGCGGCTGCGACGGGTCGACAGGTTCACTGGTTCGTCACCGACGCGGATTCTGCCGTCGCGGCGCAGATCGACGCGACACCCTGGGAAGCGCGCCGCGCCATCGTGAAGGCGATCACCGGCTTTTGACGCAGCGGCTGCGCCGGTCGCGGCGCGTCCACAATCATGGAAAGGATCGAAGGTGAAGGTGCTGGTGCCGGTCAAGCGTGTGCTTGATTACAATGTGAAGCCCAGGGTGAAGGCCGACGGGTCGGGAGTCGATCTCGCCAACGCCAAGATGAGCATGAATCCGTTCGACGAGATTGCGGTCGAGGAAGCCGTCCGCCTGAAGGAAAAGGGCATCGCCACCGAGGTGGTGGCGGTATCGATCGGCGATGCGAAAGTGCAGGAGACGCTGCGCACCGCACTGGCAATGGGTGCCGACCGCGCGATTCTCGTGCAGTCGGACGACAAAGTCGAGCCACTGGCCGTCGCCAAGCTGCTCAAGGCCATCTGTGTGGAGGAACAGCCTTCGCTCGTCATCCTCGGCAAGCAGGCGATCGATGACGATAATGGCCAGACCGGCCAGATGCTCGCCGCGCTGACCGGCTGGGGTCAGGGAACCTTCGCGTCGAAGGTCGATGTCGCGGACGGCAAGGTCGCGGTGACGCGCGAGGTCGATGGGGGCGCGGAAACCGATGTGCTGACGCTGCCGGCGGTAGTCACCACCGATCTGCGCCTCAACGCACCGCGCTATGCCTCGCTGCCGAGCATCATGAAGGCCAAGTCGAAGCCGCTCGCAGTGAAGACCGCTGCCGAATACGGCGTCGACGTCGACCCGCGCCTGACCACGCTGAAGGTCGTCGAACCTGCGAGACGCCAGGCGGGCGCGAAAGTCGCGGATGTCGACGAACTGGTCGGCAAGCTCAAGGCGCTGGGCGTCGCAAGATAACATCCCCGTTCGCGCAGCGCGGACGGGCTCAGGAAAGGTTCCAAGATGAAAACCCTCGTCTGGGTCGAACATGACGGCCGGTCCGTCAAGGATGCGACGCTGACTGCGGTCACTGCGGCGGCGAAGCTGGGAGACGTCCATCTGCTGGTCGCCGGGCAGGGCCTGGATGCGGTCGCAGCCGAAGCCGCCGGCATTGCCGGCGTTGGCAAGGTCCATGTCGCCGACGATGCGGTCTATGCGCATGCACTGGCCGAAAACGTGGCGCCGCTGGTGCACGCGCTGATGGCAACGCACGATGCCTTCGTTGCGCCTGCGACCAGTACTGGGAAAAACATCGCGCCGCGCGTCGCCGCCCTGCTGGACGTGATGCAGATCAGCGATATCCTCTCGGTCGAGGGGCCGGACACGTTTACCCGGCCGATCTATGCCGGCAACGCGATCGCCACCGTTCGTACCCGGGATGCCAAGCTGGTCCTCACCGTGCGGGGCACCGCGTTCGAGAAGGCGGCGACAGAGGGTGGTGCCGCAGCGATCGAGCCGGTAGCAGCGACCGGGGATGCCGGCGTGTCGGCCTTCTCGGGCAGCGAGATCGCCAAGCTGGAACGCCCCGAACTGACAAGCGCGAAGGTGATCGTCTCGGGCGGCCGCGCACTGGGGTCGAGCGAAAAGTTCGCCGAGCTGATCGAGCCGCTGGCGGACAGGCTCGGCGCCGCTGTCGGTGCTAGCCGCGCGGCGGTCGATGCCGGCTATGTCCCCAACGACTATCAGGTCGGCCAGACCGGCAAGATCGTCGCGCCGGAAGTCTATGTGGCGATCGGAATCTCCGGCGCGATCCAGCATCTCGCGGGGATGAAGGATTCGAAGGTCATTGTCGCGATCAACAAGGACGAGGAAGCGCCGATCTTCCAGGTGGCGGACATCGGTCTCGTCGCCGACCTGTTTGCGGCCGTTCCCGCGCTGACCGCGCAGCTTTGACCCCGCTCCGCCCTTTCGAGAGACCCCGATGACCTTCCGACCACCGCTCTCCGAGCAACGCCTTGTCCTCGACCATATCGCCGGGATCGGGGATTTCCTCGCCGATGGCGCATTCCCGCACCTCGACCGGGACATGATCGACGCCATTCTCGAAGGGGCGGGCGCGCTCGCCGCCGATGTCTGGGCGCCAACCAATCGCATCGGAGACACCACGCCGCCGCTTTGGTCCGATGGCGTGGTCCATATGCCCCTTGCACTCCGGCAGGCGTATCGCGCGTATGTGGAGGGCGGTTGGGGCGGCATCTCGGCACCGCAGGCATTTGGCGGGCAAGGCCTGCCCGCCGTGCTCGGTCTGGCGGTGGCCGAGAGTCTGGGCGCAGCCAACATGGGGCTGAACCTCTGCCCCATGCTCACCGCCGGTGCGATCGAAGCAATCGTGGCGCATGGGGCACCGGACCTGCAAGCCTTCTATCTCCCGAAGCTGATCTCCGGCGAATGGACCGGAACGATGAACCTCACCGAGCCGCAGGCCGGTTCGGACGTGGGGGCGATCCGCACCATGGCGACGCCGGCGAGCGGCGGCGAGTGGCGGATCAAGGGAACGAAGATCTTCATCACCTTCGGGGAACATGATCTCGCCGACAACATCATCCATCTGGTGCTGGCGCGCACCCCTTCCGCGCCGCCCGGTACAAAGGGCATTTCGCTGTTCCTGGTGCCGAAGCTGCGCCCGAATGGCGACAGGAACGACCTGCGATGCGTGTCGATCGAGCACAAGCTCGGCATCCACAGTTCACCGACCTGCGTGATGAGCTTCGGCGATAGCGACGACTGCCATGGCTGGATGATCGGCGCCGAAGGCGGAGGCATGCGGGCGATGTTCACAATGATGAACAATGCGCGCCTCAACGTTGGTCTTCAGGGCGTGGAGATCGCCGAGCGCGCGACCCAGCGGGCCATGGCCTATGCTGCCGAACGGGTCCAGTCGCCGCTTGCCGCCGATCCGGCGCGCGGGCCGGTGCCGATCATCGAGCATCCCGATGTCCGGCGGATGCTGATGCGAATGACCGCGCAGACCCAAGCCATTCGAGCGCTCGTCTATGCCGCGGCGGCGGAGATCGATCGCACCCATCTGGGCAAAGCAGGTGCGCAGCAGCGGCTCGATCTGCTCACGCCGTTGGCGAAATCGCATGCTAGCGATGTAGGTTGCGAGGTGACGAGCCTTGGAATTCAGGTTCATGGCGGCATGGGTTTCATCGAGGAAACCGGTGCCGCGCAACATTATCGCGATGCGCGGATCGCGCCGATTTATGAGGGCACGAACGGCATCCAGGCGGCGGATCTTGTGGGGCGCAAGCTCATGAACGACGGCGGGGCGGCGATGCGTGCGCTGATCGCAGACGTTCGAGGAGAGGCGCGCCATCCCATGGTGATCGAACTCGTCGATCAGGTCGACCGGCTGACGACGCATCTGCTAGCGGCAAATATAGAAGACCGGCTCGCCGCTAGCGCTCCGTACCTAACGATGGTGTCCGTCATGGTATGTGGCTGGCTGACCGAACGCCTACTCGCGACTGGCCATCCCTCGGACGGGATCGATATAGGTCCGCAGTTTAGTCAGGCAAACATCGGCAATTACTATCTATCCAGCATCGTGCCGGAGGCATCGGGCCTGCGTTGCCACATAATGAACGGGTCGAAGTTCATCTCGTCATGACATTGTTCGGTGCATCAAGGTTTCCGCTGACTGACGCAGGTTTCCTGCCTCGTTCTAGGAAGCGAATTCCGCCAGGCTGGGCTGCTTACCGGATCGGATCAGCCTGCGGTCCTGTCCTGCTTTCGTTTTGGACCATTTCGGCTCTTTCTGCCATCGATGCGCGGCGCGGGCGGTTGCAGACCAGCATGGCCTTGTCGCACAGGCAGCGAAGTTCTTTGCCGCTGTTTCCGTTCAGCGGGCATGTTGGCGTGCCGGCGTGAACGACAGGAACGGGTTGTATTCGCACGGTACCGGCGTGGCGGCATAATGCCGACGCGACTCGAAAAAAGGAGCACCGCCATGTTTCGTCTGTCGTCTGCCCTTGTTGCTCTTGCGATGATCGCCAGCCCGGCATTTGCCGGGCCGTGCCGCGACGCCAAGGGCAAGTTCATCAAATGTCCACCGACACCGGCTGCTGCGGCGGGTGGCGTCGTCAAGGACGCGAAGGGCAAGTGTCATGTCGCCAGCGGCCCGAAAAAGGGCCAGTTCACCAAATGCCCCTGATATCGCCTCGCGGCTGAGCGCCGGCGCGGACTGCGGCGTCTCGCGCCGGTGCGCCGACTTTACCCCAGCCAGTCCGCGAGCGCAGCCAGCAGCGGCAGTGCCATCAGGATCGCGGTGATGATCGCGATCCAGCGAGGTTCGGGCGCGTCATCGCGGGGATCGGGCCATAATCGCGGCATCGGGGCTTTCCTTGATGAAGCGGCGCGGGCAGAAAGAGCACATGCGACGGCAGACCTTGATCCTGTTGCCCGCGCTTCTGGCACCGGTACCTGCCTTTGCCTGGGGCAATGCGGGGCATCATGCGATTGCGCTGATCGCGCGCAGCTATCTCACGCCGGCAGCCCTTGCGTGTGTCGACGCGATCCTTGCCGGCGATACCGATCCGCTGACCGCGGCGGACATGGCGTCGCGCGCGACCTGGGCCGATGCCTGGCGCAACGGTCATCGCGTCACCGCGGGCTGGCATTTCGCCGATATCGAAATCGATGGCGGCAGTCTTGAGGCGGCGTGTTCGGGCTTTCCCGCCCGAACCGGTCCGGCGAGTGCCGGGCCGGCCGGGGACTGTGTGGTCGCCAAGATCGAGCAGTTCGCCGCCGAGCTGCGTGACCCCGCTACCTCGGCTGAAGAGCAGCGCTTCGCGCTCAAATTTCTGCTCCATTTTGTCGGCGACGTGCACCAGCCGCTCCATGCCTCCGATCATCAGGATCGCGGCGGCAATTGTGTGCGTGTGACGCTGGGCGGCACGCGAACGGTCAATCTCCACAGCTATTGGGACAGCGTCGTGGTCGGCGAACTTGCCCCCGATGCCGAGACGCTCGCGACGACGCTGCGTGCACGCATCACGCCGGCCGAGCTGGCGGCCTGGCAGGCAGGCAGTGCGCGCGACTGGGCAATGGAAGCCAATGCCGTCGCGCGGTCCTCGGTCTATACGTTCGGCGCGCCTGCAGGTTGCGACGCGAATGCCGCGCCGATCCCGCTTCCGCCGGGGTACGATGCGCGCGCCCGTGACATCGCTGCCATACAGATCGAGCGCGCGGGCGTCCGGCTGGCATGGATGCTCAATACAAGCCTTGGGGGCGCGCCGGGTGCAGCGCTGCCTGCCGGCGGAACGCCGCCCCCCGCCGGTATGGGCGGGGAGGATGCAGATCGCGCGGCGCGTTCGCTTGCCTGTTCGGCCGAGGCAGATGCCCAAGGGTTGCACGGCAAGCCGCGCAAGGCGTTTCGTCGCCGCTGCATGCGCCCGTGACCGGATCGGCTTCACAGCCAGCGGGCGACACCACCATGGTGCGAGCAGGTGCCGCTATGGTGGAGGCTGAAGCTGTACGAGCCGTCGCGGCACCGGGCAGTGGCGCCGCCCGGCGCATGGCGGGCATAGACCGGACGGTGGACCCGCCGGCCATCGACATTGGTATAATAGCCGCGGCCGTAGCGCGCAGGGGCATGATGGTGCGAGGCATGGCCCGGGCGCGCAGAATCGTGCCGCGCGTGTTGTCCGCGCGCCAGTACAGGCGGCGCGGTAAGCAGCGGTAGCAGCGCAAGCACGGCGCCGGTGCGGCGCAATAGACGCGATGGCATGTGGCAAGCCTCCCTTTATGCCATCGACCCTAGCGGCGAGGCAGCGCGGCGGACAGCGGCGGGACCGGGCGATACCACCGGTTCGGAAGCAATTACGGTGGAAACCGCGCTCCATTCCCTCTCGGTGGCCGCCTGGCGAGGGTTGCACCGGGGGAATGTCGAATTGCCCGTCTCAGGCGAGCACCGCCGCGACCGATTCGACAAAGAGATCCGTATCCTCATCCGACAGGTTGAGGGGAGGCGTCACGCGGATCGAGCACGGCGCGTGCGCCACGCCCGTCACCAATATGCCGCTTCGGATCAGGTCCACGCATTTGCCGTTGGCGATTTGGGGATCTGGGCTCATTTCCATCGCGAGAAGACACCCTCGCCCATGGACGCGGACCGGGCGCTGCGGGTTTATGCGCGCGATTCCCTCGATGATTCGTTCCCCGATTCTTGTGGCGCGATCGATGAGTCCATCGTCGTTGATCATGTCGAGCATCGTCAGGCCGCAGGTCATGGCAAGGCGATTGCCGGCGAACGTGCTTCCGTGGATTTTGGCACGGCCGGGTCGACCATAGGTAGCGGCGAATACTTCCTCCGACATAAGGACGGCGGATAGCGGCACCATGCCCCCTGTCAGCGCTTTGGAAACTAACACGATATCGGGTTGGAAACCGGGGCCTCCGGCGTGAAACGCAAACCAGCTGCCCGTCCGTCCCAGCCCCGTCTGCACCTCGTCGATAACGAGCAAGGTACCAAAGGTTTGACAAAGTTCGGCGGTACGCTCCAGCGCGCCGCGCGACCAGCCATCGCCCGCATCTGAGCCAGGGACGATCTCGAGGACGAGCGCAGCGAACTCTCGGGACTGGAGGTGCGCTTCGAGGCCATCGAGATCCTCGGCTGCGATTTCTGCGGCGCCGACCCAGATGTCAGGGAAAGGCGCGCGCCACCAGTCTGCTCCGGCAAGCGCCGTCGCGCCAACCGAAAGACCATGGAAACCGCCGCGCACCCGTAGAAATCTGCGGCGCCCGGTGTGCGCGGCTGCCAATTTCAGACCGGTGTCGATCGCCTCGGCACCGGTGCTGCCGAACTGGACTTTTGTGAGATGGCCGCCGGCGAGCGCGAGTAACCGCGCGGCCAGCTCGCCCGCTTCGGGGATGACACTGAGCGGCGCGATCATGGGTGTCCCCAGCTCCAAAGCGTCCTGCAGCGCGGTGATCAGCCTCGGCGGATTATGGCCAAGAGCCGCAGCGCCAAAGCCTGCGACCATGTCGAGCAGGCCCGTGCCGTCGTCTCGTTTCAGCCAGCTTCCGTGCGCGCGAAATCCATCGACGGGCAGACCAACAGCTTCCAGAATTTCCGCCCAGCCAGGGTTTATCACGCGCGCGTGAAGGTCGAGTATCTTTCTCGTGCGGTCGATCACGCCAGTACGGGTGCATTGTGTCGGCAAGCGAGCGCGGAATCGAACGCTTGCGGCAACCGGAGCTCCGTCTGGCTTCCGTAAAAGTCCAACAGCGCCTCCCAGGCCCTGAAGTTTAGTTCGAAGACCAGGGCAAGGGCATCCAGGGCCTGCTGCTGCTCGGCAACATCGATCGCCGGAATGAGCGCAAGGGCCAAGCGGGGAATGCTGGCGTGATTGAGGCCAAGGTTAAGGGTTTCGTGCTTGCGATAGATGGAACGGACCTCTGCATCCTCGGGCATCAGCGCGTCGACGCGCTCGTTTAGCGGAGAGGTCTCCCCGAGCATCCCCTCGGTAATGGCGACAGCGGCCAGGAAGCCGATGGGTCCGCGCCGCGAGAGCATCGTGAAGACATCGACAAAGATCAGGTGCAGTGGCAGCGGACACGCTGCATCCAGGGACGCTCCCGCGACTCCGAAGGCCGCACAGGTCGCGCGTTCGAAGCTTTCGTGGCCAACTTCCTCCGCGAAATAGCGGTAGATGAGGGCGCGCAAGGGGGCGTCGAGGTCCGCAGCCATCAGCGGCGTGATCATCTCCACGAAACGCCGCGTGACATGATATT
Organism: Sphingomonas sp. DMC6; assembly: GCF_056314225.1. Classification (NCBI taxonomy): domain Bacteria; kingdom Pseudomonadati; phylum Pseudomonadota; class Alphaproteobacteria; order Sphingomonadales; family Sphingomonadaceae; genus Sphingomonas; species Sphingomonas sp. DMC6. The sequence continues at coordinate 65,377 of NZ_JBQUYT010000006.1, read as the reverse complement.
CCTCGACGTGGCAGCCAATCGCGAGCGGTGCGTCCGCGGCAGCGAGATTAGACCATGCCTGCGCAAAGGCGCCGCTGCCCAGCGTATCGGCATGGCTGCGCATCGATCGTTCGGTCAGTTTGGCGAAGGCTGTACCCGAGAGCGGCGCGTGTGCGCGCGTCGCCTGGCAGCGACGCATCTCATCCGACCCGAGGCTGCGCACCAACAGGGTCGCGATTGCGCTCACATGCGCGCGCATTTCGGCGAGCGAGTAGCCAGCGATCCCGCGGGCCGGCGCCGAAACCGCGCGCGTACGCATGCCGGCAAGTTCGCGCAGAACGTGTATCGCGACCTCAAACGCCGCGGGGTGGCTGGTCCGCAGGCGCGCCATGCTCAGGCGCGCCACGGCGCGATGGAACCTGTCATCGTGCCAGGCATCGTGCGCCTCGTCACCGTCGCGGTCGATGCGCTCGAGCCAATCCTGCGCCGCCCCTGCGACCACGTCGTCCATACCGCGACCCGTCAGCCGCCGGACATGCGCAATTGCCGCGGTGGCGCATTCCACGGCTTCTCCATCCCACCGATGCAGCCAGGGCGCCGGGTCGTCGTCGGCATCATCAATAAATGCCCAGGCGTCGAGATGTTCGATGAGCGTTCGCCAGCTACCTTCGCCTTGCGCACCAATCCGCGTCCATGGTTCGCCGGCGGGATCCCGCAGCGCTTCGAGATCCGACGCAATCGCGCTCGCAGCAGCGGCGGAGTCAACGCCGATAGTCCGGCATTCACCCGCGCGCAGCAACTCCACGAAGTCGCCCGATGTGCGGACCTCGACATCGGGCGCCAGCCGCGGCCGACGATATCTGGCGGTTTCCCAAGCGTCCATGGGCTAGTCAAACACGCGTGGGGACCGGTTCGACGGCTCCCCATAATAGGTCAGGATCTCGTGCTCCTGCAGGAGCATGGTCTCCGCCAGCACCGAAACATTGCGCAAGACCACGACGCGCTCCTCTGCCGATACCGCAGGCACCAGCCCGAGGAGCTGCATCGAAATGCTTCCGTGATCGGCGTCCTCGTTGACCCCCGAGTGCTGGCGGAGCGGCAGGTAAAAATCCTCAGCCAGGCCGAGGGCTGCACATCGCATCTCAAACGCCTCGATGAAAGCGGGCTGGGGCTGTTCGAAGAGGAAGAGGGCGGCCTGGAAGCTAAGGGGATGCTGCTGTGCGTAGGCGCCGAGCGAGGCGCAGATCTGGAAAGTTGTCGGAAGCGGTTGGAGCCCTTCCAGACTGGCAGCGACGCCAACGGCGCGAAGCGCCTTCAGGAGAAATCGGTCATGATCGAGTTCAGACACTAAAAACGCCTGCAATGCTGCGCGCATTGCCGGGCTGGTGGCGGTTGCCAGAGAAGGTGCGACGAGCGCCGGGGCCGCGCGGACAAGCCAGTAATATTCGAGCGCGTAGCCGACGAGTTGGCGGCGGGTGGCGGTTCCATCGACCAATGCGTTGTGGAACCGCGAGGATGCGAGTCGCTCGTGTAGCCGGCGGACCATGCGCCGAACGTCCCGGTTCAGCTGCGCACCGGAGATCACGCCTTCGGGCAGCGCGAACGCACTTTCTGTCAACAGATGGAGACTGTCGAGCTGCTCGAGCAGTCCGGCAAGTTCGTCGATCTCGTCATGTTCCTCGGAAAGCGCTGATATGGATGCGCCGCCGCGACGAAGATCGCTGATCAGGCGCGCCATTGCCGGACGTCCGTGGGCAGGAAACCGCAGCTTGTGGATCCCGGACGCGCCACGGAAGACCGCGTGATCCGGCGCCAGATCGACCTGCACCGACGCCCGCAGGCGGGGGGCAACAAGGGAGACCCGCTCCACGCTAGAGATCCGACACACGCCGCAGAAGCGCGGGCGCACGCGAATAATGGTCCCATACGCCGCGATAGAAAGCGTCATAGAGTTCGACGAACAGATGCGTTTGGGCGCGTAGCCGCTGGCGGGTTGCACGGTCCACAAAGCCCAGGCTCGCGAAAATGGTCCGGGTCAGGCTGCCATGATCGGCATCGATGTTGATGTTCGAATGAAGGCGGAGCGGATGTACGAACGCCGGGTCGATCTTCATGCGCTCGCAGGCGTCGATGAAGGAGTCGGTTTTCATTCCCTGACCTTCGAGCAGACCGAGTGTCGTGAAGAAGAAGAGCGGGTCGGTCAGCGACCAGAAGGCCAGCGCATTGCAGAGGCCGAGCGTTTGCGGCAGCGGAATGGAGTCGGCGAGATCTGCTCGGGTCAGGCCAAGCGTCTCGAGCGCGCGAAGCAGTATCTCGTCATGGCCATATTCTTCGGCGAAAAACGCGTTCAGCGCGAGGCGTACCGAGCGATTGGGCACGTACGACAGGACGGGCGCGTCGAAATAGCTCTCGCGCACGAGGAACTGCCAGTTCTCGATCACCATTCCGTGCACGACGTTCAACGGCATATCGCCCGGACCACGCGCACCAAGGCAGGCCTGCCAGAAAGGATTGTGGTCTATCATCGAGGCGCTGAGGCGATCTACGAGCTCTTCGAGCTCGATCAGGAACTCCAGCGCCGGGATAACGTCCGGTGTCGCGCTGTCGTCGATCAGGTCGGCGTCGTCGAGCTCGGCGACAATAGCGCCGCAAAGCGAACTGAGCCCCGGTGCGAGACGTGTCTCAAGCTCTTCGATCGAAAGCTTGCCGTCCATTTGGCCGATCAATTCGACCAGACCAGGCGCACTGATGTCTCCGGCGGCGAACTTGCGCCCGTCGCCATCAACGAGAATCGCGTCGGCTTCGGCAATGATCCGCCCTCGAAAGCGAGGGCGGATCATATGGGCCACTTCCGACATCGCTTACAGGTGAAGCGCGATCAGCGTCGGCTTTGCACCCTCGTGCTCGACGCTGACGAGGAAGCGGCGATTACCCGTCAGGCCTGTTTTGACGAAAAGGTCTGCGCGATGGGCGTCCTTGGCGGCCTTTATTGAGTCATCGGAGTGAACTTCGACGATTTTTGCGGGGGATTTGCTTTCCGACATGGTGTTCTCCTATGTCTTGGATAGTCAACATGGTTATCCTCTCATGAGGCTTGATAGTTGGCAAGGAGGTTGCCGCCAATTCGGTTGAGATTTATTTCGTGATTTCGTCGTTTGCTGGGCTATTTTGCCGGGGCGGGGCAATTTCACATGTGTTTATGTGCATTCTTTTGAATTGGCGCGTATTTGAAGCTTTGTGTGGCAAATGGCTGGGCGTTTCCCGCTGGCTTCGTGCTTCCGGAGACGGGGCGCGGTCCGGCGTTCGCAGCAGTGTCGGACAGGGCTAGTTTCGACGGAGAGGCTGCCGGTCCAGCGCATTGTCGTCGACCGCGAGTCGGGTGGCGCTTTTTCTCCGAAGCCGGTTCGGCGGGAGACGGTGGCTGTGCGGTTCAGGCGCAGTGAAGATTGCAAGCGCCCGCGCTGTGATCGCGGGCAAGGTGTCGCGTTTATGGTTGGATTATCGCTGACATCTATATCAATTGTTCGTGAGATGTATTATTGTTGAGGTGAGGCGGCGATTGTATGATTTCTCCGAATCGGTCTAAAATCATTGGCTATGCTAGTGATTAATGTATTAGTTTTTCATTATAATTTGCATATTTTACTAATGCGTGGGGCATTCGGAAGTTTTTTTCTTCTGAAATCTGCTGAACTTGCTTTTTGGAGGGACGGGCAATGAAACTGGCAGTGGTGAAACACGATTTGGTGGATTGCCGTGCAGCCCATCGACGCGTCTATGCAGTCGAGCAGCTGGACGGGGATACATGGCGTCCTTTTCAGCAACTCGTAGTCACCAGCGAGGGCGCGACGCTCGGCGGCGAGTTGATCGACGCGATCGGCTACCAGGGGGCGAGCCACGCGCTCGTGCTACGCGGCCGGCAGAGCGATGGAAGTTTTAGCGCGCGCCTCGATCTCACCGAATGCGGGCACGGCTTTGTCGGTTCGATGTCGACCGGCACTTCCGATCCGGTCTCGATCCGCGGGGCCGCGATCGAGTCGGTGTACCACACGCAGCGCCAGCCAGCCGACCAGCCCACCGCACCCTGGGTCGATTGGGACAATTTTATCATCAAGACCGAATGGCACGATGGCGAGCTGCAGGTCCTCTATTTTCTCGGCACCACCGATGTCAGCGATCGCGTGCGGGTAACCAGCGTCGATCGGCGCAAGGGCGAGACGACGCTCGAAATGCCGCCCGATTTCCTCAACCCGCCCTTCGCGCAGAACCAGTTTCTGATCGTGCTCTCCTCCGGTAGTCACTCGTTCCTCGGTACCTATGCCGATGACGCGGATACGCCGTTCCAATGGCGCGGTTCGCTTGCCCCAGCCCAGCTGGCGCAGCGAGCGCCGCTCTTTGCTGCGACAGCAGTGGCGCGCCGGGTCATTCGCTCGGCGGTTGCAGCCGAACCGGACCCTACCCGCCTGCAGGAGCTGGACAATATCTCCTCGATCCAGATCGTCACCGGCGAAGACGGCAAGCAAATCACGGTCGATTACGCGCAGACGACGTGCGGCGGCTATTTCAGCCGCTGCCTCGCGAACGGCCTCGAGCCGAAATGGATCGAAGGCATTTACGGCCATGGCTTCTCCGTGCCCGATGGCGTTCAGCGGGTCTTCGACGAGAAGAAGCAGTTCTTCTCGTCCAACTCGGTGCTGAGCACCGGACAGATGCTCTATGACAATTTCGCCCGCGATGAACATTACAAGGACTTGATCAAGCGGATTAAGCCCGATGCGCTGAAGGCCGCGTGGGAGGAAATGGGCAAGACGACCAAAGAAGGCCCGAGCTACCAGGACGTCAGCGGTGCACTCTACATCGAGGGGTATCGCAACGGTGTCCCGGCGATGCAGCCCTTCCTCAAGGATGATCCCGAGCGCTGGGCCGAGGCCTATTTTAACTGGCTGAGCGCGCCCGAGCGCATTCAGACCTGGCAAATCCAGGTCGCAAGCAAGATGTTCGACAATGTCCGGCAGCGCATGTACGAATGGTATGTCAAGTTGCAGGTGCTGGCGCCCAATCGCGATTTCGGCGAGCGCTTCCTCACGATCGCCTATGCGGCGCTTCTCGGGGTCAATTATGCGAAGTCGCAATGGTCTGAGGATCTGCGACCCTTTCTTGAGGCGACGCTGCAAAACGCCCGTGATGGCACGACCGACCCGACTGTCATGGACGAAGCGCAGCGCCAGGCAGCCGAGGAGATTCAGGAGCAGATCCGCACGCTGATCCAGACGGCCGATCATATCCAGTCGCTGGTGACCGGCATCGCCGACGCGATCACCATCTGGCAGAACAAGCATGGCACCAGACCGTTGCAGCAGCTGGCCCAGGATGGCGAGTTGCAAAGGCTGGTTGGCGATCAGCTGCAAGGGCAGCAGTACCAGGCCTGGTCAGACCTGTCGCGCAAGGGCAAGGTTGGCGGGATCCTCCAGACCATGTTCTATGGCGCCAGCGCCGCCTTCCTGATCTACTCCATCGCCGACAGTGCGGAAAAGCCCTTGACGCCGCGGCAGATTGTCGCGGACGTCAGTATGGGCATTCTCGCGATGGCCTTGCTGGTCAAAGGTGCCCAGAAGATGTTTTCGCTGGGCGTCGGCCGCTTCCTCGAGAATTTCTCGCGCGCTGGTCAGGGTGGCGCCTTTCGAACCTTCGCGGGCGACATTGCAACGTGGTTCAAGCAAGGCGGCAAGATCGTCCCCGAAGGCAAGATGGGCAAGGCCTTCGTCGCGATCTTCGGGGAAAACGCAACCGAGTTCATGGCGAAACGGATCGGACCAGCAATGGCGGTGGTCGGGCTGGTCCTGTCCTCCTTCATGCTGGCGGATGCGATCCGCTCGGGCGTCATCCGCGATATTGTCTTCGAAGCGCTCAACACCTTCTTCGCCCTTGCCGATCTGGTCTTTATCGGGCTGGAGCTGTTCAGCGTCGCCTGGGCCGGCCCGGTCGGGCTGGCGGTGGCCGCCGTCGGCATTATCGTGGTGCTCGTCCAGCTGATCTGGAACTGGATCGATCCGCCGCCGCCACCGCCGGACCCCATTACCGATTTCGTCAACGGTCCGATGGTGCAGAAGGGCTTCGCTCGCACCTGACGCAGTGCCGGCGCCGGACCAGCTCGGGCGGCGCCGGCTTTTCTTGCCCGACTTTCGCGCGGAGGCCGCGACATGCAATTGCTCAATCCCGCCACCCCGCGGGTGGCGCTGCTCGGCAACCCCGATCCGCTGATCGAGGACTTGATCAACGTGCTGCCCGACTACAGCACGGGCGATCGCTTGCACGGCCTGTTCGTAAACAAGCTGATGGGCCGGTTGCCAGGCAATTACTCGCAGCTGATCGGAACGGGGCCGAGCTTCCTGAGCATCTTCTATCCGGGCTATCAGGCGTCGGCGCTGCTGCCACTCCTCGACAGTCTGGGGCTCGACGACAATTGGTGGAGTGACTTTTCGGTCGCGGTACTCTGCCAGGCAATCGCCGACATGGCGTCGTCGATCCGTGGACAGATGCTGGTCGACAGCATCAATGCCGATATTGCCAGCCGCAACGACGCCATTCGCACCCGATGCACGCGCGCCTATGCCGGCATGCTGAACGCGACCTTCCCTCCCATTTCCGACATTGTCCGCCGGCTCGATCCCGCAACCGCCAAACGCAAGTTCCACGACGCGTTGCTGCAGAACGTGCAGAGCCGCCAGCTCTGGTATCAGGCGGGGCAATGGACCAGCCCGGATTGGGAAGTGTTCAATCAATATGCCAAATATATGATCCTCGGCGCCTCGGACGCGGAGGTGGACGCGCTCGCCAACGAACTGTTCGCCGCCGGGTTGCCGCTGCCGGATGTTGTGAAGGCCAATGCCTGGCGCCGCTATTCCGAGCAGCTGCGCAACAAGCCTTCGGTCGACCAGAACGACATCCGCGACGTCGCCGCGGCAGGGATCCAGAAGACGACCTATCTGCCGAATTTCGGCGGCGGCATGCCCGCCCAGATGCCCAATGGCAACTGCTATGAGTTCACTGCCAACAGTCAGCCGGGCAATCGCTTCCGCCAGCCGCCGTCCGGCTCGTGCTTCACCGGTGATACCGAGATACTGGCCGGTGACGGCACCCCGATCCGCCTCGCCGATCTCCGCCCGGGGCAGATCATCGCGACGCGCAGCGGCGTCGCGACGGTCGGCTATATTCCGCGCCCGCCGCGGGCGGGGCGGACGCTCTACCGGCTGAACGGTGGTGGCCCCGTTTTCACCGCAACGCATCCGTTCGTGAACGGCGCTCCCGAGAATGCCGGGGAGGCCAGACCGGCAGTGCTGGCCATCGATCCCGCTTGGCTGGGCTGGCAGCTACCCAGCCTGGCGCCGGAAGGCATCGGCACGCTTGCGGAGGAGGCGACCGTGCTCGGCCGGATCGGCGGTGGGGCTGCGAGCGCGGTCAAGGTGACGGGCGTCGCCGCCTTGCCACCGGACACAGACGATACGCCGCTGTACGACGTAAACCTCAGTCCCGGAGGAGCCCAGGAATTCTGGGCCGGGAAGGACGGGGTCTTCTATCTGGTTGCGCCCGAATTCCCGGTCTTCGGTGCGGACGACGCCTGGGCCGTCGCCGCGGTCGCACTGTTCGAGGGGATGCTCGCTGGCGGCGCTCCCCTGATTACGGCGCGCGCGGAAGACGTCGTCGCCACGATCCAGCAGTTCGGGGCGGGGCTCTATACGCGCGCACTCGATGCCGCGCTCGCTGCTACGTCTGCATTTCCCCATCCGGCCCCGCCATCCTCGCCGGTTGCGGTGCGGATCGAGAGGATATTCGCTGCGCTTTCGGCGCTTCCGCCCGGCCCCGCGAGCGCAGTCGCGACATTGTTCGATTCGGCAATGGCGACGATCGGCGCGCGGCTCGCCGCCTCTGTCGTGCTCGGCTGGCGCGACTGTCAGACCCTGGGCGGCAGTGTCTTGTCGATCACCATCTTCGATCTCGCCTTGACGCCGTCCACGCCGATCCCGGCGGACACGCTGGTCCGTCTGGAGCTCCGTGCCAGCGGCGGGGAAGCGACGCTCGACACCCGCATGTGGGATCGGCGCGGCCGGACCAACACGCGTTTCCACCACTATTTCGATCAGGTCGTGCACGTCGCGATGCGCCCGGATCAAGCGCTCGAGCAGCTCGCCTTCGCTGTCGCAATCGACGACGCGCCCGTCGCCACGCTGGTCGGCCAGGTCCCGATCGGTGCGCCCGACGCGAGACATGTTTTCCAGTCGGCGCCGATGACAGACGCCTTCGGCAACGCAATTGGCAACGTAATGTTCGACTGGCGGATCATCAGCGAGGATGTGGCGACCCGCGAACTCGGCAACAGCGGCCTATGGACGCCGACAGCGGCTGCCGCCTATGCCGACGCGCTCGGATCGGGAATGGTGCAACCGGTGCTTACGGGACTAGAGGCGCTGCTGCCGAAACGCTGAGCGCCCGCATCCGCTCTTGCCCTTGCCCGGCGCGTCGCGCAGGCCGTGCACGGGAGCGCGCTCGCGCGGCCGATGCCGTGCGGGTCGGCATCAACCGTCAGTTGCGGGGCAGGGCACTCAGGCGGGTGATGAGGATGGCAGCGCGTTTGGCCTGGCGGCGGATGCTGGCAAGGTCGACCGTCTCGCCCGGGGCATGGTCGCCGGTGCTGTAGGTACCGAGCCCCGCCAGGCTGTCGACATCGTGCGCCACGAACGAAATATCGCCGGCCCCGCGCTTCAGCGGATCGAGCGCGGGCATTTCTGCAAGACCGAGATCGCGATTGACGCCGTTCAGTGCCGCCAGCAGCGCCCTGTTGCCCGCGGTCGGCGCCATGGCGGGATAGCCTTCGCCGAACTCGATCCTCGCGTCGGTGCCGGGCGCATGGGCGGCAACGATCGCTTCCATTTTTGCCCGTACCCGCGCGGTCTGCTCGACACTGAGCGTTCGGAAGTCGCCGGCGGCGATCGCCGTTGCCGGAATGATGTTCGTCTTGCCTGCGGCCGTCGCCACGCCGCTATCGTCGATCTGCGCACGCGCGCCGCCGGCGACGATGCCCGCATTGAAGGTGAGATTGGGCTCGGGGAGTTCCTGGCGGAAGCGCGCGAGGATTCGTACCAGTTCGTTGGTTGCGCCATCGCCAAATTCGGGCGTGAAAATCAACGAGCTGTGGCCGGTCTTTCCGCTCGCGGTGATCCGCCAGTCGGTGACCGAGCGGCGCGCGATAGAGCCCATGTCGCGGCCATCCTCGATCACCAGTCCCTCGAAATCGAGTGCCACATCCGCGCGCTTGCTAGCGGCGATCAGGTCGGCGCGGGACAGCGTTTGCGGGGTGCCGGCATCTTCCTCGTCGCCGGTCAGCACGATCTCGATAGTCGCGTTCTTGAGCGTGCCGGCGGCCTGCATCGCGCGCAGTGCGGCAACGATCACCACCATGCCGCCCTTGTCGTCGCCCGCACCCGGACCCTCGGCCTTGTCGCCAGTGCGGACGAATTTCTGGAAGGGCGAGCTCGGCTCGAAGACGGTATCAAGATGGCCGATCAACAGGATGCGCTTGCCGCCCGGCCTGCCACGATGTTCGGCAATCAGATGGCCGGCGCGGTGCACTTCCGCTATCGGTTTCCAGCGAACCGTGAAGCCGAGGGGCTCCAGCTCGGCGCACATCATCGCGCCTATTCTGGTCACGCCTTCGAGGTTGAGCGTGCCGCTGTTCTGATCCACCAGCCGCTGGAGCAGCGATACCGAGCGTTCATATTCGGCATCGACTGTACGGACGATCACCGCCTCAGGGGAGGAAAGGCGCTGCGCGTCCGCCGGCATCGCCGCGAGCGCCAGTGCGGCGCCCAGCAGACCCCGCCCGATCACAGCCGCGCCCCGCCGAGCTTGTAGGTGAGTTGCACGTAGAAGCTGCGCCCGACCCCGTCGAACCAAGAGATGTCGTAATAGGGGTAGGAGCCGTAGGTGCGGTCCTTGATCGGGTCCTGATCGAACAGGTTGTTGATCGTCCCCGACAGCCGGATGCGATCGGTGATGCTATACTGTGCGGAAAGATTGAACAGATAGCTCGCCTTGATCCTGCCCGTTTCCGCATAGTTGGGCAGTTCGCCCAGCCGCTGGCCGGTAAGGGTGGTCGAGAATTTGCCCAGATCCCAGGTGAGGCTCGCGGTGCCCTTGTCGCGGGGGATGTCGTAGCCGCTGTCATAGGCGAGCTTGCTGATCACCGGATCGCCCGGATACTGGCGGATACGGTGCGTGAACACATAAGTGTAGCTGGTGCTCAGCGCGAAGCTGCCTAGCGCCGCGGTCGGCACCCGGACATGCGCAGCGATGTCGATGCCGTCGGTTGTTTCCTCGGCGACGTTGATCGGGTTGATCGCGACGCTTTGCAATTGTCCGTCGAGCGCGCCGCCGACGTAACGCTGGACGCGGGCGAGCGCATCGACGCAGGTGGGCGAGGTGATGTCGACCGAAGTGCCCGCCACCGTCTTGCCGATCCGGCAATCGGCCTCGTCGCGCAGCAGCGTGTCGATGTTCATGTCGAGCACCTGGTTCTTCATCGCGACGCGGAAATAATCGGCCGAGACGTCGAAATGGCGCGAGGGCTGCCACACCACCCCGGCGTTGACCGAGGTGGAGGTTTCCGGGCGCAGCTTGCGGTTGCCGGTGCGACGCGAGACGATGCCTTCGTCGGCATAGCTGCAATCGGTGATGTCGCTCGGCTGGCCGGGATCGGTGCGGCAGAGATAATAGTCCGTGGCCGAAGGATGGGTATTCCCGGGGCCGCGGAACACATAGTTGAGGTCGGGCGCGCGGAAGCCGGTGCCATAGGCGGCGCGCAGCATCAGCTTGCTGGTCGGCCGCGCGATCGCCCCGAGATTATAGGTGAAGCGACCGAAACCGTTGCCGGCAAAGGCATAATGATCGTAGCGGCTGGCAGCGTCGATTTCGAGGAACGACAGGGCAGGCAGGCGCAGTTCGCCGCCCAGACCCCAGTGGCGGCGGGTTCCCTTGCCATCCGAATCGATCAGGCCGACATAATATTGGGTCAGCGCCAGCGGATCCGGCCGCAGGTCATAGCCCTGGTTGCCTGCCTCGGCCGCGATCGCGAGGCCCGCCGTGCCGCCGGGCAGCCGGAACAGATCGGTGGTGCTCACCGTCGCGGCGACATTGTTGACCCAGCTTTTCGGGTGATAGACCGAGGTCGCGGTAATCGAGCGATATTCCGCCGGGGTAAGTGGCTTGTACAGCCGGGCGGGATCGGCATCGAACTCAGGATAGCCCGAGGACGGGTCAACGCCCACCTGCGGCCCGAGGAAGAAGTCGTTCGCCTTGGAAATGACGACGTGCGGGAAAGCGACGCGCGCGCTGTATTCGGCGTGATTGACGTTGACCTCGTAGCTCCAGCTATCCGCGAACCGGCCCTTGATGCCCGGCGTGACATTGTAGCTGGTCGACCGGTTGCGCGTCAGCCCCTGGTCCAGTCCGCCCATTTCCTCGGGGGTGAACTGGCGGGTCCAGTTGTCGAGCTGGGCGCCGCTGTCGGTCTGGCCGGGTGACAGATATTTGGGGTTGTAGAAGGTGCCCTCTTCATTGCCGTTCGGCGCGATATAGTTCCAGCTCAGCACGTCGCGGAACAGCTTGAGGTTCGATCGGCTCACCTGCACGTCGAGGAACAGTTCGGCATGGTCGCTCAACGTGTAGCCGAGCGCGCCATAGCCGCTGATCGACTGGCGCTCCGAAATCATCGTCCCATAGGCAACCGAGGTGTTGCTGCCGCAGAAATAGCCGTCGCCGCTGATCGTGTCGCGGCGGGGACGCGAGGCATAATAGGTCGAGCCGCCGTTGAGTGAGGAAAGTGCGTCGCACGTCGCCTTGCCGGGGTTGATATAGTAGAGATATTCGTCGGCGCGCAGGAAGGTGCGCCGGGCGAGCGCCGGGCCGGTAGGATCGTCGGCGGTCGAATCCTGATTGCGCCGCTGATATTGCCAGAGCGGCCGCTGATCGAGCAGTTCGACGCCGACCACGCCGTGAAAGCCGCCCGTCTCCCAGCCGGTGGTGACGCTCAGCCGGTGCGACGATCCGCCGCCATGTTCGGTATCGCCGAAGCGATAGTCGATCCGGGTGCCGTCCGGCTTCGACTTGAGCTGGAAATTGACGACGCCCGAAATCGCATCCGAGCCATAGATGGCCGAGGCGCTGCCGCTCAGCACCTCGATCCGCTCGATCAGGCCTACGGGAATATTCGAGATGTCGGTGAAGTTGCTGTTGCCGTTGAAGGGCAGGGGGAAGTCGGCGATCCGGCGACCGTTCACCAGCACCAGCGTGTGATTGGGGCCCAGCCCGCGCAGATCGACCTGCTGGGCGCCGGGGGTGAAGTCGGCGCCGGCGAAGCTCTGCTGGCTCTGCGTCTCGCCGCCATTCTGGGTGATCGCGCGCAGTACATCGGGCACGCTCTGATAGCCGTTGCGCAGGATGTCGTCGGCGGTGATCGTCGTCACCGGTGCAGGGCCTTCCTTCTGAATGCGCGGGATCCGCGAGCCGAGTACGACGATCTCTGGGGCGCTCGCATCGCTTTGCGGTGCTGAGGGCACCGTCTGCGCAAACGCCGCCGCAGGAAGCACCCAAAGGCTGCATCCCGCCAGAAAAATCGCTGCCCGCCGCTGTTGCATGAACTCGACCCCCCCGAGAGAATGTGACATATTGATACTGGAAATCGCCAAAGTGGAATAACAAAAATGCAATCTGATGGCTTGTGGGGCACGATTTGCACAGGGTGACGGCAAGGAAGCCACTGGTCGCCTGCGCCTTGGCGCTGCTCTCGCTGCTCACGTTCGGGGAGCGCGCGCTTTCGCGCCCCGGGCCTGCCTATAGCTATTATGTCGTCGGCGACACGCAGGCTAAGCGCACGGCGCCCACCGCGCCGGCGCTGATGCTGGTGGGCGGCGGCGACTGGGACTATTCCGCGTTTCGCTGGTTCGCCGCGCATGCCGGACATGGCCATATCGTCGTGCTGCGCGCATCGGGAGAGGGCCAGGCGGGCGAAGAGATCTACCGCCAGGTCGGCGGCGTGGCCTCGGTCGAAACGATTGTCTTCCGCGATCGCAGCGCGTCGAGCGATCCGCGCGTGCTCGCAATCCTGCGTCATGCCGACGGCATCTTCCTGGCTGGCGGCGACCAGGCCAATTATGTCCGCTACTGGAAGGACAGTCCCGTGGCCCGCGCGCTCGACGCGCATGTTCGCGCCGGGCGCCCGCTCGGCGGGACCAGCGCGGGGCTCGCGATCCTGGGCGGCACCGCCTATGGCGCAATGGACGGCGGCAGCATCGAAAGCCCGGTGGCGCTCGCCGATCCGGCCGGGCCCGCAGTGACACTGGTCACCGGCTTCCTGCATCTGCCGCGCATGGCGCATATCGTTACCGACACCCATTTCAAGGTGCGCGACCGGCTGGGGCGACTGATCGCCTTCGTCGCCAAGGCCAGGCAGACGGATCCGCAGGCGATCGGCCTCGGCATCGACGAGGGCGCGGCCCTGTGTGTCGAGGCGGACGGGACGGCGCGGCTGCACACGCCGCCGGGCGGTCATGCCTGGCTGGTGCAGCCGGAAGGCACCGCGTCGCTCAGCCCGGGGACGCCGCTGGACTGGAGCGGGGTACGGATCACCGGCATCGGCCCGGAGGGGCGGATCGATCTCAACACCTTGCGGGTTACCCGCCCGGCGTTCACGGGCGTCGCCCGGGTTGTCGCGGGCAGGCTCATCGACGCGCCGAAGCCGGGATGACGGCGCGGGCAGAGGAGATCGACCAGCAGTTGCTGGCGCTGCTGCGCGCCGATGCGCGCCGCAACGTTTCCGAACTAGCCCATCTGCTCGGCATATCGCGCACTGCGGTGTACAGCAGCATCGAACGCCTTGAGCGTCAGGGTACCATCGCCGGCTATACCGTTCGGCTGGGCGACAGCTATGACCGCAGCCTGATCCGCGCCCATGTGATGATCAAGGTCTATCCCAAGGCTACGCAAGCGACGCAGGACCAGCTGGCAACGATGCCGGCGGTGGCGGCGCTCCACGCGATCTCGGGTGAATATGACCTGATCGCGATGCTGGAGGCCCAGTCCGTAGGCCAGTTGAACGACCTGCTCGATGCCATCGGCGCTTTGGAAGGCGTCGAGCGGACAACTTCATCGGTCATTCTCGCGACCAAGTTACAGCGGTAGGGGGCGCCTCGGCCGAGGCCGGGATCCTGCCGCTCCGGCGTTTCCTCGAGCTTTGTCGACGCGGCTGCTTCGCGCGCTCGCTGTTCCCGCACGATCCGCGCATCGACCGCTGGCTGACGGTGCTACGCGTCCACGACGCGCTCGCTGCGGGGGCCAGCCAGCGCGAAATCGGCGTCGCGCTGTTCGGCGAGGAGCGCATCCTGCTCGACTGGCGCGAAGCCGGCGATTCGCTGCGGTCTCGCGTCCGCCGTCTGGTGCGCGATGCCCGGACCATGGCGAGCGGGGGCTATCGCCGTCTGCTCCACCGCCCGCGTTGAGGGCGGGCGGCAAATAGGCTCGGAGTTATTCTTTCAAGCGTACCCGCGTCTCGGTCAGTGTCGCCTTTGTCGTGCTCCGTCAAGGCATCGCCTCTTGCAGCAACGTCCCGCAGGCAGTGTAGTCGAACATGGTGCCAAGTTGTTCCAGCGTTGCCTCGGGACGCTTGACCTGCTCCCCAGAAATCATGCCATTGGTAAGTTAGCTCGTCAGATGGAGACGAGTGATGCGGCGGAGCCGATTTACCGAGGATCAGATCATTGGTGTGCTGCGGGAGCATGAGGCTGGCGTGAAGACCGCCGACCTGTGCCGGAAGCATGGGATCAGCGATGCGACGTTTTACACCTGGAAGTCGAAATATGGTGGCCTGACGGTTTCCGACGCCGCGCGGTTGCGGGCGCTGGAGGACGAGAACCGTCGGCTGAAGAAGCTGCTGGCGGAGTCGATGCTCGACGTGTCGGCGTTGAAGGATCTGTTGGGAAAAAACTGACGCGGTCTGTGGAACGCTACGCTGCGGTGGAGAAGCTGATGGCCGATCACGGTTTCTCCGAGCGTCGCGCCTGCAGGCTGGCCGGGGTCAATCGGTCGGCGTGGCAATATGAGCCGCTTCGCGGGAAGGACGATGCTGTCCGCGAGCGGCTGCGCGAGATTGCGAACGAGCGTCGACGGTTCGGCTACCGACGGCTGGCGATCCTGCTGCGACGTGAGGGCAAGGGCATGAACCTGAAGAAGGTGTACCGGCTGTATCGCGAGGAGCGGCTGACGGTGCGCAAGCGTGGCGGCCGCAAGCGGGCGCTCGGCACGCGGGCACCGATGGCGATTCCGCAGGAACCCAATCAGCGCTGGTCGCTCGACTTCGTGTCGGACGCATTGGCCTGCGGCCGGCGGTTCCGCATGCTGAACGTCATCGACGATTACAGCCGGGAATGCCTGGCCTGTATCGTCGATACGTCGCTGTCGGGCCGGCGGGTCGTTCGTGAACTGAGCGCCATCGCCGAACGTCGCGGGCTGCCGTGCATGGTGGTCAGCGACAACGTCCTATGTCAGGAAGCAGCGCCGGGTTTTGGCCAGCAGATATCCATGCGCCGACAACCATCGGCGCGGCATGCAATCTGAGCCAGATGGCTCCCACCGTCAACGGGATCGCTCCCTGCCATAGCAAACACAGGATCCAGCAGCGCCGAAGCGGCCGTGGTCCCCACCATCCTTAAAACGAGATACGCACCCAGGTGGAAGGCCCGAACATTATCTACAGGGTCGCTCGACGAGCGCCCTCACGGCACTTGCAGAGAGGGGTCCTTCCACCTGGCATCCGACCGTTCGAGGAACGGCCGGTACTCTGTCCCCGTCTTGACGACGGCGTGAGCCACACGCGCCATCTTGGCGGTGAGCGCCGTCATCGCCTTGCGGCGACGGTCGGCGTCGTCCGCGTGCCCGGCAGTGTACCGTCCGAGCTTGTCGCGGAAGCTGTTGTCGCGCTGACGCGCGGCGACCTGAGCAGCCATCCAGAAGGTCCGGCGCAGGCGCGCGTTGCCGTACTTGGACAGCTTGGTGCGGCCGCGGAACGTGCCTGACTGACACGTTGCGAGATCGAGACCGCAGAACTTCAGGAACTGACGATGATGCTTGAAGCGGCGCAGATCGCCAGCCTCGGCCAGGATGGTCAGTGCGTTGATCGGACCGATGCCCGGAATGTTGCGCAGCAGCCGGTAGTCGACATCATCGGCGAGCCGCGTATGAGCCAGCCGCTCGATCTCGTCGCGCTGCTGAATGAGACTGCGGCCCTGCGCGATGACCATGCGGAACATGGTGATGGCTGCGGAGTCTTCCGGCACCGGCAGTGCCGCCGAGGCGGACGCCGTCTCGTAAATGTCGTTGATGAGCCGCGCCTTGGAGACCTTCCGGCCGATGAGCGGCCACGCCGCGGCCGCGAACGCCTCGCGGTCCAGCGCCGTGATAGTAGCCGGCGTCGGGAACCGCTCGATGAGCGCGAGGAACCAGTCGGACCGGCTGTTGCCTGCGAAGCGGGCGATCTCGGGGAAGTACAGCGGCAGGTAGTGAGTCAGGATCCGGTGCCAGGTCTGCGTCTTCATCCTGGAGATCATCTCGTGGGTTTTCGACAGCTCCTGCAGGTCGTTGATCCCGGCCACCAGCGGATCGACGTAACACTGTGTCGCACCGATCCGCAGCATGTGCAGGATGACCTGCGCGTCCTTGGGGTCGTTCTTGTCCCAGCCGTTGTGCAGCGCCTCGCGCGTTCGGGCGAGGGCGACCGACGAGATAAGGCGCAGCTCTAACCCCGCCATCAGCAGCCGATGTGCCAACGTGCGATGGTAATTACCCGTCGCCTCGAATCCTACGATGATGGGGCGACCGATGGCAGCGAGTTGCTCGGCAAAGCCGTCATAGTCCTGCCTGGTCGCCCTGACGGTCATCCGCCGACGCCGGCCGCCTTCCGGTCGCTCGATGAGGACCTCCTGCCGGTTCTTGGACATGTCGATGGCTACCAGCACGGCGCCAGCAGGCGTAGAGGTGAGCTTGGTCATGGTCGGTCGGCCTCCAAAGTGTTGTCTCGACAACCTCACTTTAGATACCTGCCGGCCGGCCATGGCTTGCTCTGATGAAGCCTGCGGCCGCTACGCGGCCTTGTCTTCATCAGGGCCATAGCGGCTCCCGAACCAGCGCTTCCCAATGTGCTACGGCACCGAGCTGACCTCGTCGGCCATTCTGCGCTGGTCGCAGGAACGGCGCGTCGAATGGCACTACATCGCGCCGGGCAAGCCGATGCAGAACGGCTTCGTCGAAAGCTTCAACGGGCGGTTGCGCGACGAATGCCTCAACGAGACGCTGTTCACATCGCTGGCCCACGCCCGCTTCGTGCTCGACGCCTGGCGGCATGACTACAACCACGTCAGGCCGCACTCGAAACTGGGCGGGAAGACCCCCGTCGAGATCGCCGGCCAAGGTGTCCGGGGGCATGCCCCCGGACACCTTGGCATCCCATCAAGCAACCATCATGAAGGAGCGAGACTCTACCTCTGACTGGTAACAATCAGGGGCGCACGTCATCTGCGACGGTGGATGACCTCGGCCTTGTAAAGGCCATTGATCGTCTCGGCCAAAGCGTTGTCGTAGCGGTCGCCGACGCTTTCTCTCCGCTAATTTACGCCGCAAGGTGTGCCGAATGTTCTGACGACGGACACTGCGGTCCGGTCATCGCCAATCTCCTCTCGGTCCTGCGGTTTGCTGCTTTCGTTCCCGCACCGCCCGATAACGCGCCCCATGACAGCAGCGGCCAAGTATTTTACCAAAGGGGTCAAGTCGCCAAAAATATGGCCGCCCATGGGAGGACGGATGCAATCCTGGGATTATCCCCGCAGCCCGGCCGGCATTCTGGTGCTCGCCGAATTTGCGGCGCGCCGCGGCCTCGCGCTGCATGCCTTGCTGGAAGGGAGCCGCATCACCCGGGCGCAGTTGCAAGCGCCGGAGGTGGAGATCGCCGCGGTGCAGGAGCTGCGCGTGCTGCGCAATCTGGTGCACGCGCTGGGCGACCCGGTGGCGCTGGGAATCGCGGTGGGCCTGGAATTTCATTTCGCCACCTTCGGCGTCTGGGGGCTGGCGGTGGTCAGCAGCGCGACCGGACGCGAGGCGATCGAGCGCGCACTCCGCTTCCTTCCGCTGACGCACGCGTTCAGCACGATCGGCTTCGCGGAACGTGGTGCTAGCGGTGTGCTGTCGTTCGTGGAGCCCGACCTGCCGGAGGCGGTGCGCGACTTTGCGGTCGCGCGCGACATGGTGACCGCGGCGTTGCTGCTCCGCGAAGCAATCGAGCCCGATCTGGCGCCGGTGCGGGTGACGATGAAAGCCGCGCCGCGGGGCGCGACATCGGCCGACCCCGCGATCTTCGGCACGCGGGTCGAAGGCGGTGCCTCTGCCAACCAGCTGGTGATCACGAACGCTTTCCTCGATCGGTCGCTGCCCCAGGCCAATGCCGTCACCGCGGCGATGGCCGAGCGACTGTGCCGCCAGCGGCTGGAGCAGCAGAAGCGCGGCCTCAGGACCGGAGCGCTTTCGTCGCGCTACCGCGCGCTCGCCGCCGAGGCCGCGCCGACCAGCCTGCGTGCATTCGCCGAACTTGCCCATGTCAGCGAGCGCACCTTGAAGCGTCGGCTCAACGCCGAGGGCACCTCGTTCCGCACACTTTCCGCCAACGGCCGGCGGGCCATGGCGGAGGCGTTGCTCGCCGACGACGCCCTCAGTATCAGCGCGATCGCCGAACGACTGGGGTTCAGCGATCTTTCGAGCTTCTCGCAGGCGTTCAAGCGCTGGACGGGGCTGGCACCCAGCGCCTTTCGCCGCCGCATTCGCCATGCCTCAGGCGACCAGCCGGTCGGTTGACGCCGCAGCATTGGCGCCAAGGATCAGATCGGCCGCCTTTTCGCCGATCATCGCCGTCGGCGCTTGGGTGTTGCCGCTGATCAGGCTGGGCATGATCGAGGCATCGGCAACGCGCAGCCCGGTCACGCCCCGCACTCGCAGTTGCGGATCGACCACCGCCCCGCCATCCTCGCCCATCCGGCAGGTGCCGACCGGATGGTAGATGGTGTCGGCATGGTCGCGAATCAGCGTGCGAAGGGCGTCGTCGTCGTCGCGGCCGGTGCCGTAGATCGGCGTACCGCCCAGCGCGGCAAGCGCCGGGGCGGCGAGGATGCGCTGGGCGATCCGCGCGCCGGCCACCAGCGTATCGAGATCGCGCATGTCGGTGAGGAAGCGGGGATCGATCAGCGGCGCGTCGCGCACGTCGCCGCTCGCCAGCCGTACCGCGCCGCGACTGAACGGACGCAGCGCGCAGACGTGCAGCGAATAGCCGCGGCCGAGGTGCCGCTTGCGGTTGTGATCGTCGACGATACCCAGGCAGAAATGGAGCTGGAGATCGGGGCGATCAAGCGCCGGATCGCTCTTCACGAACCCGCCGGCTTCGGCGACGTTGGTGGTCAGCATCCCCCGGCCGTCCCGCCGCCACGCGCCGATCGCGCCGGCCCCCTGGAGCAGCACGGCGCCGCTGATCCCGAAAAGTCCGGGTGCGGCGGTCTTCACGCTGATCGTGTAATCGACATGATCCTGGAGGTTCGCGCCGACCCCCGGGGCATCCTGTACCACGGGAATGCCATGTTTGCGGAGTTGGTCTGCCGGGCCCACGCCCGACAGCATCAGCAGCTGCGGCGTGCCGAACGCACCGGCGGCCAGCACCACCTCCTGCCGGGCAGCGAGCCGGTGCTCAATGCCGCCGCGCCGGAAACGGACCCCGACGGCGCGCTTGCCTTCGAACAGCACCGCCGAACATTGCGCATCGGCGATCACGATCAGGTTCTGCAGCCCGCTGCCCAGATAGGCCTTGGCTGCGCTGAACCGCCGCCCGCTTTTCTGAAAAACCTGATACGGGCCCGCGCCTTCCTGCACCGGGCCGTTGAAATCGGGATTGAACGGGATGCCGCATTGTTCGGCAGCCGCCACGAAGGCGCGGGTGGCGGGATTGTCCTCGCGCAGATCCTCGACACGCAGCGGTCCGCCGGCGCCGTGCAGCGCGTCGGCCCCGCGCGCATTGTCTTCGGCGCGCTTGAAATAGGGCAGCACGTCGGACCAGGACCAGCCGGGGCAGCCGCTCGCCGCCCAGCCGTCATAATCCTGCGGTTGGCCGCGCACATAGATCATCGCGTTGATCAGGCTGGAGCCGCCGACGCCGCGCCCGCGCGGCTGATAGCCCCGCCGTCCGCCCAGACCTGGCTGGGGTTCGGTGCGATAGGCGTAGTTGTGCCGACCGCGAAACGCGACGAGCCCGGCGATGCCGATCGGTACTTCGGACAGGATAGAGGGATGTTCCGGGCCGGTTTCCAGCAGCGCGACAGTGCGATCGGGCCGCGCTTCCGCCAGTCGCGCCGCGACCGCGCATCCACCGGGACCTGCGCCGACGACGATATAGTCTGCCGTTTCGATCATCCTTCCGCTCCTTCGTTCTTATCTTTTTGTGTGGGGCCCGGGTTACGCCTCCGCCGTCAGCTGTACCGCGGTGTCGGCAGCGGGCGCCATCGGCGCCTCGCGTGCCGCGACCCGGCTCTGTGCAAAGGCTCCGACGTCGGCCAGCGCCCGCCGGGCCGAGCCTAGAAATGCCGCCTGTAGCTGGAAGACGTGCCAGCGCCCGGCGTGGATTTCCAACCGGCAGGGGACGCCGTCCTTCCGCGCCTTCTCGGCCAGCCGCTGCGCATCGGACAGCAGCAGCTCCTGATCGCCGACCTGGACCAACATGGGCGGCAGGCCGGCGAGCGACGTTTTCAGCGGCAGATGCGCCCGGGCATCCGCAGGCGCCCGATACCAGCGCGCGGCCTGTTGCAGCCAGCCGCGGCGGAGCATCGGATCGCCCGCCTGCGCTTTCAGCCGGCGCAGGCCCAGATCGACGAGGGGCGAGAGCAGCGCCAGCCCCGCCGCCGTTTCTTCCTCCGCATCGCGGAGCAGCAGCGCGAGCGCCAGCGCCAGGCTTCCGCCCGCCGAATCCCCCGCGATCACGATCTGATCAGCACGATATCCGGCGCGGCGCATCGCCTGCCAGCAGGCCAGCGCATCTTGCAGGCCGGCGGGATAGGGATGTTCCGGCGCCAGACGATAGGCGGGTACCCACACCGGCAGGCCCGCCGCGCGCGCCAACCGGCTGGTGACGGCGCGGTGGGTATGGGCGCTACCCAGGCAGAAGGCGCCGCCGTGAAGATAGAGAATCGCACCCGGCGAGGACGGCGCGGGCGCGCTGTCAGGTACGATGGTATCGATCCGCAGCGTGCCCGCGTCCGCCCGCGCTTGGCGGACGCCGGTGGTGCGAGGCATGCCCAGGGACAGCAGCCTGACGATCCCGCGCTGGAGTGCGGCCGGGAAGGGCGGGCCGATCCAGGGCCGGAATGCGGTGCGGAGGAATCCGCGCAGCAGACCGGCCGTCGCCCGCTCGCCTAGTCGCTGCGGCGGCAGTTCCAGGCGGCCAACTCCTCCGGCCGGGCGGCTGAACCGATAGGCGTCGAGGCTCGCGCGGCGCGTCAGCCGGCGATAGGTAAGGGTGAAGCCGGGCCAGTTGGTGGTATTGCGACCCTTTTCGTTGACGTACCAGCTCTGGCATCCGGTCCATACCGTCTGCGTCAGCCGTGCTTGGACCCTGGCATCGTAGCGGGTGAAGGCGTCCTCGGCCACTTCGATCCGGCTCGCCCCCATCGCGTCCATTCGGTCGAAACAGCGAAGGATGTGGATGATCTGCGATTCGAGCATGTAGACGATCGAATTATGCCCGAGATTCGTGTTTGGGCCGTAGAGCAGGAAGAAGTTGGGGAAACCCGGTACGCTGATCCCCAGATAGGCGGACGCGCCGGTGCGCCAGGCGCGGTTCAGGTCGAGGCCGTCGCGCCCGGTGACCCGGATCGGACTGAGAAATTCGGTCGCGGCGAAGCCGGTGCCGTAGATCAGCACGTCGAAGGCGTGATGTCGGCCGTCGCGCGTCACCACGCCATCCGGCGTCAGCCGCTCGATCCCCTGCGTCACCAGCGTCACATCGGGGCGTGCCATCGTCGCCAGATAGTCGTTCGAGAGCAGCAGGCGCTTGCAGCCGATCGGATAATCGGGGACGAGCTGGGCGCGCAGCGCCGGATCGGACACCTGGCGCCGCAGCTGCGCGCGGAACGGCCTTCCCGCAAACACGTCCATCAGCGCTTTGAACCGCGTGAACGCGAGTGCGCGCGCCTCGTAGCGCAGATAGATCGCCAGCCGGTGCCTCCGCATCCGGCCCGGACTGGCGGCGAAGCGGCGCTTCTCGTCCGCCGAATAGGCGCGGTCCGCCTTTGGGATCACATAGGCGGCGGAGCGCTGGAAGACGGTGAGCGGAGCCGCCTGATCAGCAATGGCGGGCACGAACTGGATCGCCGAGGCGCCGGTGCCGATCACGCCGACGCGCTTGCCGGCAAGCGTGCATCCATGATCCCAATGAGCGGAATGAAAGGCCGGGATCGTCAGTGTATCCGCGCCAGGCAGCCTGGGTATGGCCGGCCGGCTCAACTGGCCGACCGCGCTGACCACCATCCGCGCGTGCAGCGTGCGGCCATCGGCGAGCGTCACCGCCCAGCGATCACGCGCTGCATCGAACGCCGCCGCCACGACTTCGGCACCGAAGCGGATATGCGCGCGTATGCCGAGTTCGTCGGTGCAGCGTTCCAGATAGGCATGGATCTCGGCTTGGGGCGCGAACATCCGCGACCAGTCGGGATTTGGCGCGAACGAGAAGGAGTAGAGATGCGAGGGCACGTCGCAGGCCGCCCCCGGATAGACATTGTCGCGCCACACGCCGCCCGCCGTCTGCGCCTTTTCCAGGATGATGAAGTTGGTCGTGCCGCGCTCGATCAGCCCGTACGCCATGCCGATCCCGGCAAAGCCCGCGCCGATGATGAGCACGTCCAGGCAAACTTCTGCGTGTACGCTGTCACCGTGCACGCGATCGATCCGGTCCGCCATTTCCTCTCCTATCGCCGATGCCTGCGGCGTTCATCGCGCGATTGTGCGGTATTCCCGCCCCGCTCCGCCACTTCTCCGGAATAGGCCCGACCTGCGGCTTTTGCCGATTGTGCATCGAGGTAGAAACCGCCCGATGCATGAGATTGCGCCGGCACCACGATTGTCGCCGCCGCGCAGGGAAACCACCAGAAACGATGCCCCACCTTTCCTCTCCATCCTTCTCCTGTCGCTCTGTCGACGACAGGGAGGGACATTCCGGCAAACGCGCCGCGGAGCACATGCTCGTGCAGGACAAAAGTTTATGTAACGGGCCAAAGCGAGCGGGTCTCGCACTTCCGCAGCGCCACCCCGGACCCACCGCGTATGCGGCGAGTCTGGGACCTCGCCTCAGCGTCATTCATGCCTCGGCGCGAGGTTGAGCTGCGCTATTTGAGAAACTCGGCTTTCAGATACGCCGGATCGGGATAGCAGTAGAACCCCTGTCCGCTCAGCGCGCCGAGCTTGCCCTGGTCAAGAAATTGCTCTTTCAGGGCCTGCGCCGAATTCTGTTCCTGCGCATTGTCGGTGGCGTCAGCATGCAACTTGACGATGTTGTAGACCGTTGTGAGGCCGACGACATCCATGATTGCAAAGGGGCCGACCGGCGCGCCGGTCGCGATCATCCATGTCTTGTCGACCGTCTCGGGATCGGCCACGCCGAGATGATTCAGTTCCCATGCCGCCCTGAGGAAGGGCACCAGGAGCGAGTTGAGAATATAGCCCGGCTGTTCCTCGACGCCGTGCCAGGCACCGTCCCCGAAGCGGATCGCATAATCCAGGCCTTCCGCGACCAAGTCGACCTTGTTGTTATTGGTGAGCAGGCGGAGGTCGATGCCCGGATGCATCGCTCTGAACACCGGCAAGCGTTCGAGCAGCGCCCCGACGACGAACGTACCCACGGCGCTGACGGTCAATACTTCCTGCACGCCGCCATTCTCGAACCGCTCGAAAAGGCGATCGATGGCGCCAAAGGCCTCGAACAGTGTCGGCGCCAGGGCCAGCCCTTCATCGGTGAGCTTCAAACCCCGATTGGATCGACGAAAAACGGCTACACCCAGCCGATCTTCCAACGCCTTGATCTGGTGACTGATGGCGGCCGGACATCACCACTTCGTCCGCCGCCCGGGTGAAGGACAGATGCCGCGCGGCCGCTTCGAAGGCGCGCAATGCGTTCAGTGGTATGGGTGCACGCGCCATTCATCCCTCAATTTTCTAATGGCAAAACTGAGATATCGTCCTTTGCTGGCTCGGGCCGTCTGCGTCAAACTCGCAACATCGCTTATGACGAGGTTGCTCCCATGAAGCCCACGCGCCGCGTTTTTTCGCTTGGTTTGCCCGCGCTGGTTTGCTGGCCTGGGCTCGCGCGATCGGCTGTTTCCGACCCGATCGCACAGTATGAGCGGGTGACGGGCGGTCGGATCGGCGTTTATGCGGTCAACGTCAGGACGGGCGCGAAGCTGGCATGGCGCGCCGACGAACGATTCATCATGTGCAGCTCCTACAAAGCCTCCCTGGCGGCCTTCGTGCTGTCGCGCGTTGATCGCGGAGAGGAAAAGCTGAACGCCGCCATACGCTATGGAGCCCAGGACACGAAGGATCTGTGGGGGCCCGTCGCCAAGGCCAACCTGACAAAGGGCGCGACGACCCCAGAGGCGATGGCAGCCACCTTGCAGAAAATCGTCCTCGGAGAGGTTTTGTCCGTCCGGTCAAAGGCGCTGCTGACACGCTGGCTCATCGGGAACCAGACCAACCCCCGCCTGCGCGGCGGCCTGCCGACAAGCTGGCGGATCGGCAACAAGACCGGGCATAGCGGGTGCGACATGGCCGGCGACATCGCGGTTGCGTGGCCTCGGTCAGATACGCCGATCGTGATCGCGGTGTACACCCGCGAGGGGGCGCCGACGGAAGGGCAGTTCGACGAGGTGTTTGGCGGCATTGGCCGATTGGTCGCTTCCACGCTCGTCTGAAGAAAAGGCACACGTTCGATGACGGCCATCGGGCCAAATCGGCACGGCTAATCCTGACCAGACTCGGTCGTTCAGGTCGGCCACGGCGAACGTCAGCACCTGACAGAAGCTGCCATGGCCGCCCAGAAGCGGATCGCCAGCAAACCGAACACCGGAGCAAGCGCGCCGAGCGTTCCTGCAAGACGGAGGCGTCACGCCCGGCGCGCTTGTGCCCGTGGTGCAGCACGGATATCAAACCGGTGGACTCTCATTATGGCTGCGGGACCAGGGGGCAGGTCACCGACATGCTCTCCGATTTGGGCTTCTCCATCGTGGAGACGGGATCTGCCGAGGAAGCCGTGCGGGTTCTCGAACGGGGCCAGAGGTGGACGTCGTCGTACCGACCACCTCATGCCGGGAATGACGGAACTGAGCTCGCACGCCACGTACAGCAGATCCGACCGGAACTGCCGGTGTGCTGGTATCCGGCTATGCGGAACTGGAAGGCGTGGATGCTGATCGACCGAGATTGACCAAGCCGTTTCGCAAGGATGAGCTGGCAGCGATCCTACTGTCGCTATTGGACTAACTGACTAAGACGGTTGCGGTACGACAGATCGGGCCGCGTGGCAGTGATCTGCTTCAGCGCATCAGTCCGGCAGCGCGCAGAGCATCTTCTATCACCCGTCCAACGCCGTTAGAGGCGGGCTGAGGCTGAGGCTGAGGCTGGGGCGGTGCTTCGGAATGAATGACCGGTGCGGCCTTTCTCGGCAGTTGTGGCGCCGAGAACGGCTGTGAAGGGGCCGGATTGGCCTGATTTCCTGACTTGGTCGCCGCCAAACCCCAAAAACCGGCGATCCGGCGCGTCGAGGAAATACCGGCCTCCAGCATGTAAGCCCCAGCATTGCCGCAAGCATTCGCACCCGTGGTGCTCAGCGGTGTGCCGTGACCAAGACCGTCGATCCGATATTCCTCGATCACCGCACGCCCATGCGCGTCACGCCAGGCGCGGCGGAGATGACCGTCGATCTGCTCGACAACGGTGGGCTCGGGTGCAACGCCGTGGATGCTGCGCCATTGTTCGACAATCAGGGCAGAATTGGCATGGCTCACCGTCGCGTCGCGATCGCCGTGCCAAATCGAGATTCTTGGCCATGGCCCCTGGTGTGGAGATGCCGCAGTCACGAGTGTGCCGAGCGCCGCCGCCGGAGGCCCGCCGTGCGCCCGCATGCGATCAAACGCTTCGGGAATCGAGGATGCGGTGCCGTAGGGGAGACCTGCGATAATGGCCCCACCGGCAAAAACGTCGGGATAGGTGGCGAGCATCACCGACGCCATCGCGCCGCCCGCCGACAGTCCGGTCACGAAGATGCGGGCCGGATCGATCGCATGCTCTGCCACCATCGTCGCGACCATCTGGCGGATAGAAAGCGCCTCGCCGTCGCCGCGTCGGGTATCACCCGCGTTGAACCAGTTGAAGCAGAGGTTGGGGTTGTTGCCGCGCTGCTGCTCAGGATAGAGCAGCGCAAAGCCCTCTTCGTCGGCGAGACGGGACCAGCCCGAACCGTGATCATAGGCGGCGGCATCCTGCGTGCAGCCATGCAGCACGACGACCAATGCCGATGGTGCTTGCCCCGATCGAGGCAGGTAGAAGCGCCCTCGGAGCGCGCCCGGGTTCGAGCCGAACGCCACCAGCTCGGAGAGCCGATCTTCTGTCGCGGTGGCGGTTCCGCCGACCAAGGCACTGTCGCGGAAGCGGGAAAGGCGATTCAAAGTGTCGTTCAGGTTACGCATGCGGCTTTTCTCCTGGCCACGGCGGAAGCCCTGACACGCAGCCGATCCTGGTTGGAATGCTGCACCGCACAATGTCGGGCGGCGCGGCGCGGATGCAAGGGCGGGCGTGATCTATTTACGCGCGTGCCAAGATGCTTAGATGCTGGAGAATGGCCGCTCCGGGGTCACACGAAGGCGCAGCCGCAATGCCATCGCCCGCGTGTCTTCCACCGTCCTGCCTAAATCGTCAGCTATGGCTTCGATGCCGATGCCGGCGGTGATGCCGCTTCTCAAATCGTTGATGTTGGTCTGGGTCCAGCGCTGGTGCGTGTCCGTCATCGGCTGACCTTCGAGGGGACTCTGTCATCTTGTACGCGGGTCGCAAGCTCCCACTTGCATCGGGCACCAAGCCCCGAAGAAATCGCGATTTCCGCGAGCCCTGGAAGAACCTCGATCGAACATGGAATCGCAGGTGCGTAGATGAAACGCCAGCACCAACGGCATTCGGCCGAACCCAGATTGGATGGCTGCGTGTTCCACGGCAAGGCTGTCTCTTGGCCGGGCTGTGCGTCGCGATCGTCGAGGAACATCAGCTTGTCATCCTTGTCGCCCTATCCGCGGTACAAGGGCTGATGCATCAGCTTCAGGATCGCACACGCGATGTCGTGTCTTGGCGATTGAATCACAAGCGCACCACAAACTATTTCGGCTTCCGTACGATTGGGGGTAGCCCACGCGTCCCGACGTTCCCATATAGGGCTCATCGCGCCGTCCTTCCCGAGCCTGGCCGCGACCGAGAGCGATCGATGCTCCCGCTCTGACGCGGAACGCTCTCATGCCTTCGATTTCCGACATGCGGCTCATAAGACCCTTCAAACTAGCGTGCCCTAAGTCCTGC
Organism: Sphingomonas sp. DMC6; assembly: GCF_056314225.1. Taxonomy (NCBI): domain Bacteria; kingdom Pseudomonadati; phylum Pseudomonadota; class Alphaproteobacteria; order Sphingomonadales; family Sphingomonadaceae; genus Sphingomonas; species Sphingomonas sp. DMC6. Next base: position 37,660 of record NZ_JBQUYT010000006.1, on the reverse strand, counting down.
GCCAAGCAGAGGGCCGCGCGTGGCCGATACCGCAGCGCCGGCCGCCTGGGCTGAGCTCGTCCGCTTCTATCGCGCTTCCCGAACGGACCATCATCTGCACGCGGGGCCCATCCGACCCCAAAACCAAGGAGAGTACGACATGGCCAAAGGACAGCAGCGCGGCAACCGCGAGGCACGCAAGCCGAAAAAACCGGAGCCGCCGAAGCAGAATGCTTCCAATCCCTCGCTCAAGGGAACGCCGCAGGCGCAATTGCCCAAAAAGGGCTGATCTTCTTCGCGAGTCGAAAGGCTCGGTCCGTGCAGCCGCCTTCGATCCTCTGCTGCCTTGAACGCAGATCCGATGCGCTGGCCTGCGCTTTCGCGCCCCTTTCTCCCGCGCTTCGCGACAAAAAGGAATGCCGATGTCCGCTCCGACGACGAACGAACCGACTGCCACGCGCGCGCCGGCACGCAAGCAGTTCCGCAGCACGTTCGGGATGCCGCGCCCCTCACCGGACAGTCTCGAGCGGCAGAGCCGTGTCGCGCTGCTCGCCTGGAACCTGCTCGGTGGCGATGCCGCGATCGCCTTTCTCAACAGCCATGACGAGGCGCTGGGCGGGCGGCCGCTCGACCTTGCCGTCGCCAGCCCGGTCGGCTGCGAGGCGGTGGAGCAGGCGATCACCGCCCGCGCCGAGCGCCGTTGAATCGCTGCCGTGCTGCTGACCATCCGTCACCGCACCAGCTACCGCTATGCGCGGCCGGTCTGGCTGCAGCCCCACCGGATGATGCTGTGCCCACGCGGCCAGCATGACCTCCGGCTGCGCACGACCGAGCTCGGCTGCGTGCCGCCGGCCGCGATCGACTGGACGCAGGACGTGTTCGGCAACCTGATCGCGACGGCAAGCTTCGCGGAGGCGACCCAGACGCTGACGATCGACAGCCGGATGGTGGTGGATCATTCCGCCGCGGCATGGCCGGTTTTCAGCATCGCGCCGTCCGCGCACCAATTTCCCTTTGCCTATTCCGATGCGGACATCGCCGATCTGGGTGGGATGCGGCTGCCCCAATATCCGCAGGCGGCGAGCCGGGTGGGCGCATGGGTGGCGCAGTTCCGCGGCACCGGGCCGACCGATACGCTGACGCTGCTCAAGACGATCAACACCGCCATCGCCACCAGCCTCGCCTATCGGGTGCGGGAGGAAGAGGGCACCCAGACGCCGGAAGAGACACTCGACCGGGGCAGCGGATCGTGCCGCGACTTCGCGACGCTGTTCATCGAGGCGGTGCGCCACCTCGGCTTTGGCGCGCATGCGGTGTCTGGCTATCTCCAGCCCGACCTGCCGGGTGACCAGCACGGCACCACCCATGCCTGGGCCGAAGTATATTTGCCCTGTGCCGGCTGGATCCCTTTCGATCCCACCCATGGCCGCATGGGCGGGGCAGGCCTCATCCCGGTGGCAGTCGCAGGCAATATCGCGCAGATTCACCCTGTGCGGGGCAGTTATCTCGGCGCGCCCGAGGACTTTCTCGACATGCAGGTCGACGTGACGGTCGAGACGAGCAGCACGCCCTCCGGTGCCTTCGACGCTTTCGCCCTCTGAGATGCCCGACCCGAACGGACGCGCCGCCGAACTCGATCGCGCCTATCGGACGTTGTGCCGGGGCGCGCGCTTCGTCGCCGGCCCCATGGGGCAAGCCGCGACGCGGCCGGAGAGCGTCGTGCCGATCAGTCATCAGCACCGGTCGAAATGGATCGGCAACGGCCTGCGCGAACTGGATCGGTTCCTCCACCATCTGCTCGACGCGTTCGCGCACGCCCATGGCCTTGGTACTGCGCCCGCCCAGCGGAACGGCGCCAACAAGTTGCGCGCGCTGCACGCGGCGCTGGGGCGAGGCGGCGACGATTACGCGCGTCTGCTGGCGCTAGGCAGCACGCGCGCCTGCCTGTTCCACTGTGACGGTATCCTGCGCAGCCGCGCGATGGCGGCGGCGTGCTGGACCGGCCTAGGCAGGGCTGGCACGCCACCGGTGCCCGATCCGGGCATGATGCTCGTCGTTGTACCGATGGACCTGCAGGGTGTCGGCCAATTCTACCACAGGCTTGCCGACGATCTCGTGCGGCCGCTCTAGTAAATACGCGGTGGAGTCCCCATCTTGATAGCATCGCGGTTCGCCCTGCCTGAGCAAGGCCGCGGCTGAGAGAGAATCCTGCTCCCGCTCTTCTCCAAGGAGCAGCCCCATGTCTTCTTTCTCCCTCGTTCCGCGGTCCCCGAACGTCGTTCCGTTTGTCGATGGCAGTGTGCGCCGCCGGCCGGTCCTGTCGATCTTCGCCCCCCGGCACGATCCCGCAGGGCCACCCAGTCCAAAGTCCGCGTGAATGTCGCGCGTCGTCAACATCGACGCGGCCGTGCAACAGGTACTCGCGACCTGCGCGCAGCAGCAGGCGCGGATTAGCGCCATCGAGCCGATATCACCGAGCGGCACGCACGTCGTCTTTGCCCGCGTAGAGGATGCCGAGCGCATGCGCCGTCTCTACCGCGATCGTCTCCTCGATGGCGCCGTCACGCGGACCAGCGGCGGCCGAAGGCGCGTCTGACTTTCCTCCGAAGCCTGCCTCCAGAAGGAATCCTTGCATGTCCCCATCCGCCGATCCCGCGCCCGACGCAGCAACCGTGGAAGAGCATCGGCTGATGGCCGGCTATGGAATCGCGCGCGTTCCCGCTCACGTCTTCCATTGGGGTGGCTATCGCTACTCCAGCTTCAAGGATGCGCTGGCCGCCGCCCGTCGCGCGGAACGCGCCGCCGCTTCCAATCCCACGTCCGAGGACTCCATCTGATGCAGCCTACCGCCATCACCTGCCGCGCGCAGGAAGCGCGTCAGCGCCAGCTGGCCGCGAACGCATCGCTGCCCAATGTACGCGACATCGCTTTCGTCGCGGCTGCCGCCTGGGAGAAGGAAGCCCTGGCCGCGGAGAAGCGCGAGGCCCGAGACCGCGAGACCCGTCGCCGCCGAGGCGAGGCAAACCTCGGCCGGGCCACTTCGCCGTTCGATGACCGCAGTTTGAGTGAAAACCCGGACCGCGGCTTTGCAAATCGGGAATCGGCGCCGGTTGCGCTTGCGGTCGTGGCTTTCCGCAACGGTGCTGGCTCGGACGATTGACTTCGGATTGTGGTTTGGGCGCATGACGTGGCTTACCCGGCGATGCGGGCAGCAGGGGCTCGGCCTGTGTCCGGATCCCGCCCCTGCTGACGATCCAGGGACCGCATAATCGGCGTCACCGTCAGCCCGTGCAGCAGGATCGAGAATAGCACTACCAGCCCGACGATGCCCCATAGCCGCTCGGCCTCCACCACCGTCATATGGTTCATGCCATAGGCCAGGTAATAGATCGTCCCCACGCCGCGGATGCCGAAAAAGGCCAGCGTCAGCTTCTCGCTGCGATCGGCGCGGTAGCCGAGCAGCCCGATCCACCCCGCCACCGGCCGCACGACCAGCAGGATCGTCGCCGCAACGCCAATGTCGACCCAGCCGACATGCGCCAGCAGGCCGCTGACGAGCGCGCCACCGAACAGGATCAGCAGCGCCATCATCACCAGCCGCTCGAGCTGCTCGATGATCGTGTGCATCTCATGGTGGAATTCGTGCTCGCGATGCGTGTGGCGGAAGGTCAGCGCGGTCACGAACACGGCCAGGAAACCGTAGACATGGACGATCTCGGTCAGGCCGTAGGACACGAACGTCGCCGAAAGCGCGATCAGACCGTCGCCCGTCTTGGCGAGCTTGGAGTCGGCGCGCACGTGGAAGGTGAGCCAGCCAAAGGCGAGACCAACCAGCCATCCGCCGAGAATGCCGCCGCCGATTTCCCACACCACCCGATAGCCCAGCCACGCGCCGAGCCACGGCGCGCCCGACACGGCGCTGGCCGCGAGCAGGATGGCCAAATGGACGAAGGGAAAGGCGGCGCCGTCGTTGAGCCCTGCTTCCGAGGTGAGCCCGAAGCGGACCTCATCCTCTTCCCCGGTCTTCGGCGGGCCGACCTGGACGTCCGAGGCGAGCACCGGATCGGTGGGCGCGAGGCTCGCCCCCAGCAGCAGCGCCGTCGCCAGCGGCAGCCCCAGGGTCCATCCGGCAATGCCCGCGATCGCAAGGATGCTGAGCGGCATGGTGATCGCCAGCAGTCGCCAGGTGACCGCCCAGCGCGCCCATCCAAACACCCGGTCGATCTTGAGACCGGCGCCCATCAGCGCGATGATGACGATCAGCTCTGAAAATCGCTCCGTGATGTCCGGATACCGCATGGGCAGCGGTCGCAGCGTTACCTGGGGCAGAAGGAAGATCGTCGCGCCGATGCCCATGCACACGATCGGCAGCGATAGCGGCAATTTGCGCAGTGCGAGCGGCAGCCACGCCACCAGCGCCACCAACAGGCCCGTCCCGGTCAGGACAAGGATATAGGTGGAGGGGAGCAAGCTGGCATGGTCCATCGTTGCTTAACCGGTCGCCGAGCGGATCGGGTGCCGGCGCGTGCGAAAGAAGCTGGCACCGCCATGTCTGATCGTTGTTCGGCGGAGCGCATCTCCACGCTCAGGCTTTCTCCCCCTCAGTGCCCCGCCGCTTCCCGTTCGCGCAGCGTGGCCAACTGACCGCTCAACTGGCGCAGCACGCGGGTGCGATGCTGATAGGTGTTATGGCGCTCCCCCACCCGACCGGCGACGAAGTCGCTGGAGAACGCCCTGGTCATGTCCGCAAGCGCGGCCTCAAGCGCATCCGCATCCGATCCGGCTGGCGCGCAGGGGCGCGGGGCAGCTTGGTCGAGCAGGCGTGTCTTTTTCTGGTCGATGGTCATGCGTGTGTCCTCGCCGAGCGGGAGCACGTAGCATCTCTCAGTCGCAGCGGCGCTCGTGGCGGGGGCTGCGATAGACTGAATATGGGGACGCCGAAGCGCTATGAATAGATGCGATTGCATCTATCGGCTGCCGTGCTGCGGCGTCAGGCTTAAGCTGGCTGACGATCAGGTACGGAACCGGCACATCCAGCGAAGCAGGCAAAGCATGATTCGCATGCCAACCATTTCGGGCTGACCATCGAGGCCGCGGGCGTATCGCTATAGGCGTGGAACGTGGACGACGGTAGGTTATTGAAGGATGGGCGCGGTTTCATGCTGCAGGAGGGCGATGGCCGGCTCCTGACTGAAGCTGCCGTTGAACATATCTTTCCGGCACGACCGTTTTGTCCCACACCCGGTCAATCGTTGCCTCATCGCTCCGGGGTCGGGGCAGCCTCATATGTCATCGGATCATCAAGCCAGCAGGTCACAGCAGACTCGCGCCAGCCGATACAGCGGGTGCTGATCTGCGTGCTAGCGGGGAAGGTGCCTGCTTCCATCTTCCGGTAAAGGGTGGAACGGGTGAGGCCTGTTAGAGCGAGGACGGCCTTGAGCCGCAGGATGCGGTCCGTTGCGTTGGAGTGCATTGCTATCACCTTGCATGGTTCGGGGGTTGGTGGAGGATTTCGACGCAAGATGGACCCGAACGGCTTGTCGGCAGAAGGGTTCGTCTGGGGCTGAAATGGCACTGTTCGGTGCAGGCTGGCATGTACATCGACTGAGAATCGACGGTTGTGCGAGCGGTCCGTCTGCACCAGGGTGTCGCCGCCGAGGTTGCAGCGCACCTGAGCCTGCATGGCACAAGTCAGAGACTTTGCGTTCTTGCTCTTCGTTCCCACTTTGTTCTAGCTGGCGATCCGCTGCCGATGCAGCGATTCGACATCATTGGGAGCTTCGGCATGGAGCACGACCTCCAGTTGCGCGCTGCTGCGCGTGCGATCTACGACGCCTGCTATCCGAGCGAGGAATGGGCGCCGTTCGGCTTCGACGAGGCGGAGCGATTCAGGACCATCCACTATCGCCAGGCCGTCGGCGCGGCGCTGCAGGCGCGCCGGGCGCTGCACGATCGCGCGGTGCAACCCAGCCTGTTCGCCGAGCAGGTGCACGCCTGACGCCCGCGCGATGGATGCGATCGAACGGACCAACTGGCTGGCGCATCGCTGGCCGATCGAGCTCGAAACCTTCTCCTATGGGGGATGGCTGATCCATGTGGGTAGGGTCGAGGGGCATCGCCTGGGGCAGGTCAACTCCGCTGCGGAGTTCGAGACCTGGAAGGCGGCGCAGCGACCGCTGTGCCTGGCGCGCTTCATTGCTAGGAGGCGCGAGCTTCATCCTCCCGCCGTGCTGGTGGTCGCCGGCAAGTACCGCCTGGGCCGTATCCCGCCGGAGCTGTGGTGCGGCTATGACGCGACGCTGCTGATGGATGCACCCGCGGCGACGCTCCTCTCCGCCAAGGTGCGCGCGATGTTCCCCGCCTGGCCGGACTGCCTAATCCGGGTGGTGCCACAGGACCAGGTGCCTGCGCTCGGCCTGCATCCTGCGCCCGCCGCTGCAGGTCCGCGCCTGCGCTTGGTGGGCTGACATGGCACGCTATGACGCTGACGGCGGGCAGGTGCCGCGGACGCTGTTCGAGGCTGCGGCGTTCCACCGTTCGGTCCGGGCAGCCTGTGCGGAGTGTGGACACATCGGTGTCTTTCACGCGGCGGCGCTCTGGCGGCTGTTCGAGCGCAGGCAATGGCCTAGCCCGCTCACCGAGGTGGGGGCTCGCCTCCGATGCTCGCGGTGCGGGCAGCGCGGCACGACGATCAGCCTGACCCGCGATCCGCCGACGATCACCAGCCTGCCGCTTCCGAGCGACGTCGAGTGGCGGCGGGCGGTCAGCCGGTTTCACGCCTAGAACAGGGCCGCCTGTTCGACGGCGCCCTTGCGGTTCACCCAGGGCTCGCTGGTCCGCTCCATGAAGATCAGGTCATCGGGAAAGCAGCGCGCCTGGAAGCCTAGAATGTCGTCGAAGCTGCCGCGCAGCCAACGATCATGGTCGTCACGGTGGAGCAGCACCGGCATGCGGTCATGCACCGGGCGTATTGCCTCGTTGCAGTCGGTCATCACGCCGGAATAGACCCGCCCCCATTCGGCGGTGTCCCGCCACAGTCCCGCCCAGGCGAAGATCGGCGCATCCTTGACGCTGAACCAGGTTCGAGTCTTCGCTCCCTTGGCGCCCTCCGCTTCGGCAAAGCCGGTCAGCGGGATGAGACAGCGCCACTCGGGCTTACGTGCCAGCCCGACCCACATCGGCTTGGTGAGATCGGCGATATTGTTGACCGGCTTCGGCTTGGCACTCGGGCTCATCCTCTTGAGCCGGAGCGGAAAGCCCCAGACCATCGACTGCAGCACGCGCGCGCCCGCTTCCTCGCGCACCACCATGCCGGGATAGCCGGGATAGACTTCCTCGCCCGCATTGGACTGCACCGGATTATCGATGCCGAAATGCGCGGCGACTTCGGCCGCACTCTTCCGAAGCTGGTAAAGGTTGCACATGGCGGCAGCCTAGGTCGAAGGCGAGCGTGCTGCAACGCGCAGCCCATGGTTCGCGGCTAGAGCAGGTCCAACTGCGTGCCATCGGGCGGCGGGCCGCCGCCGCGCCAGGGATCTTCGGTGCGCAGGACGGCCATCCGCTCGGCGGCGATCGGCGCGCGAAACTGGAAGACGATCACGTCCTGGATCGAGCCGTGCAGCCAGCGCGCGTGCTCGTGCGGCTCGAGCAGTACCGGCATGCGGTCATTGGTCGGCGGAATGGCCGCGTTCGCCTCCATGGTCATGCCCGCATAGGAGGGGCCCACCTCGGGGAAGTTCCGGCAGAAGCCCGCCCAGGCCAGGATCGGCTGGTCGCGGACCGAGAACCATGTCCGTGTCTTGGCGCCTTCGTCGCCGTCCGGGTTGCCGAAATGGGTGATCGGGATGATGCAGCGGTAGCGCGGATCAACGACGGTCTGCTCCCAGAGCGGATTGGTGAGATCCGCTACCAGGCCGATGATCTCGGGCTCGTTCCGCTGCAACTGCGTGTCGCGGATCCGGCGGGGGAAGCCCCAGCGCATCATCCGCAGCCGTCGACGCCCACCGGCCTCGAACATCACCAGCCCCTGGCGGCCCTCGGTGACGTCGGGCGGAAGGGAGATCTGTCCGACGTACTCCGCGTCCAGGAAGCGGGCGACATCGTCGATCGTGGCACGGAGGCTGTGAAGGCGCGACATGGTTCGGCGCGGGAGCCTAGCGCTACCCGGCGACGGGACAAGGGTTGCTGGCAAATCGCGGAACCCAGCGCTGCTACGGCCCCGCAAACTTTTTTCATGTCGCGACCCCGTAGTTCGCCGTCGGCTGCGTCAATCGCTCCAGTGCCGGGACACCGGCAGCGGGGAGAAAAGAATGACGATCTCGAAAAGGGCCCTTTGTGCGGCGATGCTTGCCGCGACGATTTCCTACAGCGACATGGGTGTTGTCCCGGCACACGCCCAGGCAGCGACGACCAGCTTCGACCTGCCGGCGCAGGCGCTAGCGACGACACTTCGCGCGATCGCGCGCCAGACCGGGCGAGAAATCCTGTTCGAGGATGAGGAGGTGCGAGGCAAGCGCGCCGTGGCAATTCGGGGCAGCTTCGCCGCCGAGCAGGCCGTGCGCCTCGCCATAGGCGAAGACATGGTGGTGCGCGAGGAAGCCGGCGCACTCGTCGTGCGGGGCAACCCTGGCCGGGCCGGGGGCGCGGCAGCCCAGGTAGAGACGCAGGATGCCATCACGGTAACCGGCTCGCGCATCCGCGGTACCGAGGGGCCTTCGCCCGTCATTATCGTGTCGCGCCAGGGGCTGGAGGAGCAGGGCATCCCCGACATGGCGAGTGTTTCGCGGATACTCCCGCAGAATTTCACCGGAGGGCAAAACCCCGGGGTCGCGGGGGGCGGTGACCAGGGCGGATACAATAATGCGAACAACGCGACGACGCTCAACCTTCGCGGGTTGGGCTCGGACGCGACGTTGACGCTCATCAATGGTCACCGCCTTCCTTACGACGCCGTTAACCAAGGCGTCGACATTTCCATCATCCCGCTGGCGGCGCTCGAACGCATCGAGGTCATCACCGACGGCGCCTCGGCGCTCTACGGCTCGGACGCGGTGGGCGGCGTCGCCAACCTGATCCTGCGCCGCGACTATGATGGCCTCCTCACCAGTGCACGCGTCGGCGCATCGACCGAGGGCGGCAACGTCCAGCAGCAATATTCGGGCGTCGGCGGCACGCGCTGGGCCGGCGGCGGCTTCATGACCGCACTCGACTACAGCAAGGCGACCCCGATCTATGCCGACGATCGACCCTATACCCGCCAGCTCAACGCCGGGCAGATGCTGACGACCACCAGCCGGCAGGTGAGCGGCGTGCTGGCCGGCCACCAGGATCTTGCCAGCTGGGCGTCGTTCGAGCTCGACGTGCAACTCGCCGATCGCCGGTCGCGCAAGGTCAACGCCTTCTCGCTGACCGCGCCGACCACCTTCTATGGGCAGGACAACCGACCGGTGGTGCGCAGCTATGCGGTGACGCCGTCGCTGCACCTCCGGCCATGGGCCGGCTGGGAGGCGACCCTCCAGATGACCGATGGCGAGAGCTCCACCGTCATCAATACCCAGCGCTATACCAACGGCACCCTGTTCGTCAGTCGTGCGGCCTATGACAACCGGCTGACCAATTTCGAGGCCAGTGCCGAGGGCCCGCTTGCCCGTCTGCCCGGCGGCGACATCCGGCTTGCACTGGGGGGCGGCTATCGTCGTTTCCAGCTCGACTTCGACGTGCGCACGACGAGCGGCGCTGTGACCACCGTCTCGCGCGACTCCGTCGAGCGGCGCACCAGCGCGTTCGGCTATGGGGAGCTGTCGGTGCCGCTCGTTGGGGCGACCAACCGGATGCCGTTCATCGACGCCCTGCGACTGAGCGGGGCCGTCCGCTATGAAAGCTACAAGGGAATCGACGCTGTCGCGACGCCCAAGCTCGGCCTGGTCTACGCGCCGCACCGCGACATCACCCTCAAATATAGCTGGGGCCGCTCGTTCAAGATCCCGACGCTGCAGCAGGTCAACCAGGCACGGGAGGTCATACTTTTGCCGGCATCGGTGTTCGCACCGCAGCCCAGTCCGCCGCTGCCGGCGGGCGCCACGATCCTGGCGATCGGCGGCGGGAGCCCGAACCTGCACGCCGAGCGTGCCAAGAGTTCGACCTTGTCCGCGGAAGTGCGGCCCCGCTTCCTCCCGGGGCTGCGGGTCGAGGCGACCTGGTATGAAATTGACTATCGTGACCGCATCGCCTCTCCGATCAGCGATCTGCTCTCCGCGCTGAGCAATCCTGCCGCAGCGAACTTTGTCCAGTTCGCGCCCAGTGTCGCGGAGGCGCAGGCGACCGTTGCGCAGGCAGCAGCCGGGCTGTCGAACCAGAGCGGCCAGCCATATGATCCGGCAAAGGTCGCAGCGATCGTGGATTCGAGCCTGCGCAACATCGCCCGTGAGCATATCCGGGGTGTCGACCTGTCGATCGATTATGACGCGCGGCTGGGAGAAGACAGCCAGCTGACGATTGCCGGGTCGGCAACCTATCTCGACGCGGATCGCCAGGCCGCGCCCAATCTGCCCACCGCAGGCCGCTCCGGCCTGATCTTCACGCCGCCGAAGTTTCGCGCGCGGGGCGCGGTGAGCTGGCACACCTCGGTCGTTCAGCTGTCAGCGGCGCTCAACTATCTAGACGGGACTACCGACAAGCGTTTTTCCGTGCCGACTAGGATCGGTGCTTTCACGACCATCGACCTGAGTGGTTCCGTTCGGACGCGGGAAGGACATGGTCCGCTCGATCGGATCGAACTGCGCCTCAGCGCGCAGAACCTGCTGAACGAGCAGCCCGATCCCATCCGTGTCACCAACCCGACCTATGTGGCCTATGACTCGACCAACCAGTCGCCGATCGGCCGCTTCGTCAGCTTCACGGTGACCAAGCAATGGTGAGGCGGCATCTGCTAGCGGCGTTGCTCGCGACCGTGTGGCTTCCGGTCCCGTGCCGCGCGGCGGTACCGCCCGATTGCAACGCCATCATGCCGCCGACGATCGCGGCGCCACAGGCGAAACGCGCGCTGCTCCCCGAGGACCTCGTCCGGCTGCGCGACATCGGACCCGTCGATCCGAATCAGCAATATGGCGGGCTGTTCACGGTATCGCCGGACGGCACCAAGGCCGCGTTCCAGCTGCGGCGCGGTGATCCTGTCGCCAATGGGTATTGCCTCGCGATGGTCGTTGTCGATCTGGGCAGCGGTCGGGCGGTTGTGGTGGACCGAGGTGGCGATTTCATCCGCTTGCGCATCGACGTGCGGGGAAAGGCGCACTTTCCGACGGGGCTAGCTGACGCGATCACGCCGCGCTGGACGCCCGATGGCCGGTGGATCGTCTACCGACGTCTCGATAAAGGCGCGATCCAGCTCTGGCGCGCCCGAAGCGACGGCAGTGGCAGCGAGGCGATCACCGACAGCCTCGACGACGTCGACGACTTTCGGCTGACGGCGGACGGGAGCGGGGTCGTCTATGCGACCGATCCCGGGTTGCGCGAGGCACTAGCCGCGATCGAAGACGAGGGGCGATCGGGTTTTCACTATGACGATCGCTTCGCGCCCTCGGCGAGCAATCGCCCGTTTCCGCCTGCTCCGCTTGCGCGAAAGACGTGGTTCCGCGACCTAGCGACGGGAAATACGCGGCCTGCGACCGACGCCGAGGCGGGATTGCTCGGGGCCGCCTCGATGCAGGAGGGGAGCTGGGCCCAGTCGGTCGGCCCCGCCGGGCGGATCGCCAGGATACGCGTCCCGGCCGGAAGCCTTCGTCCCGATCGGGGTGTGCTGGAGACGGAGCTCGGCGGTCGACATCGCACCTGCACCGCGCCGGAGTGCGCCAATGCAAGCAACCCCTGGTGGGTCGGCGACCGGGTGCGGTTCTTCCGTCGCGAAGGGGTGAGAGGCGAGAAGATCGGCATCTACGAATGGCGGCCTGGCACACCAAAGCCACGTCGGCTGTACCAGACCCAGGACCTGCTGATCGGCTGCGTCCCTAACGGCGCCGAAATCCTCTGCCTCCGTGAAGGTGCCGTGCAGCCAAGAAGGCTCGAGCGGCTCGATCCGAGCACCGGGCGGCGCGAGGTGCTGTTCGACCCGAATCCGGAGTTCGCGAGCCTGACTCTCGGGCGGGTCGAACGCCTCTATGCGCGCAACAGCTTCGGCCTGAACTCCTTCGCGGATCTCGTCCTGCCGACGGGGTACCAGCCGGGCAAGCGCTACCCGTTGGTCGTGGTGCAATATGTGTCGCGCGGCTTCCTGCGCGGCGGCACCGGCGATGACTACCCCATCCAGGCGTTCGCCAATCGCGGCTTTGCGGTGCTGAGCATCGACAAGCCCGAGGCGGTGGGCGCGAGGGCGGCGCCCGACTTTGTCGAGGGCGACCGGATCAACCTCAAGGACTTTGCCGATCGGCGCAGCGTGCTCGAAGCCGTCGAGGCGCCAGTGCGTGTCGCGATCGCGCGCGGCATCGCCGATCCGGCGCGGATCGGGATCACGGGGCTGAGCGACGGCTCCTCGACCATGCAGTTCGCGCTGCTGCACAGCACGTTGTTCTCGGCGTTCGCGTCGAGCAGCTGCTGCTGGGATACGAGCATGCCCGTTCGGGTCGGGCCGGGTGCTGCAAAGCTATTCTACCGCATCGGATATCCTCGAATCACCGATGACAGCGAGAAAGCGCGCGCCCTGTGGCGGCAGATCGCCATTTCCCCGAATGTCGAGCGGATCCACGCGCCGATCCTCGCGCAGGTTTCCGATGACGAATATTGGACCGCGCTGCAGAGCTTCACGGCCCTCCGCGACCTCGACCGGCCGATCGACCTGTTCGTTTTCCCGGGCGAACATCATATCAAATGGCAGCCGGCGCACAGGCTCGCGACCTACACGCGGGCGATCGACTGGTTCGACTTCTGGCTGAACGGGGTGAAGGCGCCCGGCCGCGAGGCGGAGATCGCGCGGTGGGAGGCGATGCGGAAGGCACAGGCGATTCCCGAAAAGCCCACAGGCGCGCCAGCACCCACGCCCTGACGCCAGGTAGACTCGAGAGACGGGCGGAAGCCGTGGCACCCGCCCGCTTGGGTCAGTCGGCCTGCGGTCCGGGCTGCCAGGTCAGGCCGCCCTCACTGTCTGCGAACCCTATCATCGAACCGCGGGTGGCTCGGCTCGCGGCGCCGAGTTCGATCGTCGTGATATGCTTGGTGTCCATCGTGCTTCTCCAATGTCGTCTGTTCAACCAACAATGCTCGCACTGCACGCGGGGGCGGCCCAGGACGACCCGGAGGACCTGGTGCTCAGCCAGGCCTCGACATTTGCCAGTTCGAGCAGGCGCACATTTTCCTCTCCGGTTGTCGGTCGCTCGGGCCGGAGCGTTTCCTCGATCGCGCCGGGATCGAGAATGCGGTGACATGCGAGCTGTCCGTCGAGCAGCCGGGCGCGCAGCTCCTCGCGTTTGCGCTGGACGATCTCGCCGCAGAATGGGTCAGGCGTGCCCTTCATCCGCCGCTCGACGATCACGCTGGGGAGACGATTGGCAAAGGCCGCGCGGGCCATTGCCCGGTCCCGGCCACCTTCGCGCCAGCGCCAACTCGGGATGGCGAGGCAGGCTTCCATGATGGGCTGGGAAAGCAGCGGATTGACCACCGGCAGCATCTGGCTGCGATCGGATTCGAGCGTGAGCTGCGCGCGGACCAGCGCGGCGATGTGCGCCGCCTTGCCCGGTAGTGCCGAGGCGGGGGCGTCGAGCCATGGATGATCGAGCGGCGCGTCTGCGAGCGAGGCGACCAGGTCGGGATGCAGGAAGCGCGGGTTCGGCTTCCAGCGATAGCCTCTGGGCTGGCGTGCAAGGTGCATGGCGGCGCGCGTCACGCGCAGCGGTCCCGCGCCGGTTTGTCGGCAGACGTCCCGCAGCGTCGCAAATGCGCCGGCGCCGGGTCCCTCGTGGAGGGTCCGGTCCGCGAGCGCGGCAGCCGACTGCGAATAGCCGAAGACATTGTCGCCGCCATTGCCGGTGAAGAAGGCGTCGGCGCCGATCTGCCGTGCGAGGGCGCGATGCGCGGCCTCGTAGGGCTGCGCTTCGACACGGCCTGCGGGACGCGGCAGGTGCCCGCCGAGTGGTCGTGACAGGTCGACCGCATCCAGGTCGTAGCGGTGTTCGGAGAGCGGCAGGCCAACCGCGTCGCACACCAGTTGCGCGAAGGCGCGTTCGTCGCCCGCTGCGTCGTCGGTGAACATTGTCAGGCACTCGGCGCCGGACCCAGCCTTGCCAAGACTGGCTGCGACGATGGAAGAATCGAGCCCGCCCGACAGGCTCAGCAACGGACGCCGGTAGAGCGAGGCCCAGCCGGCGACGCAGTGTTCGACGACCCGCCGCAGCCGCTCGGCGGTCGCGGCGCTGCCCTCGTCGTTGTGGAGATCGGCGAACGCCCAGGGGGACCAGCCGGTGGTCGTCTGCTCGGCCGCGCCGTCGAGCATCACGATGTCGCCGGCGCGGAGATCGCGGATACCGGCAAGCGCGGTTTCGGGGGTCGGCAGACCGGCCGAGTACAGGATCCGGCCGAGCGCTTCCCATGCTACCGAATATCCCTGGCCGCTCGCTGCTTCCAGAAGCGCGACATCCGAAGCGAAGAGCTTCAGCCCGTCCTGTTCGGTCCGGTAGCAGGGCAGCGCAGCGGAGGGATCGCGAAGGACTTGCGTCCTGCCGCCTTGGGACCGCACCCCCACATAGCCGCCCCACCAGGCTTCGAGCAGAGCGGCGAAGCCATGGCGCGATAGGTGCGCCCGTTCTGCCTCGCTGAGGGCAGTCACCGCGCGCGCGGGACCCTGGCTGGGGAACAGGGTGCCGATGACGACCGCTTCCGGTTCGATGGCGACACAGTTGCAGGCCTCGTTCGTCAGCACTGCGAAACCGTGGGCGCTGTGCGTCACCGCGAGGCCGGTACGGGTCGCGATACGCGCCGTTGCCCGAGCGACCGCCTCCCGGTCCGCGACCAGTAGGAGATAACGCGGCCTCACCGCAGCACCAGGATCGGGGTGTACAGCCGAACCTGCTCAAGATCGCCGACGACGACGGCATCACCGGACTGAACCCAGCTATGCGCCGCGAAGGGGTGAAGGCGAACGCCGAGGATCAGCGCGGCATCCAACCCGCGGTGCCAACAGAGGCGGGCTGCTGCGATCGCCCGGGGCAGGCATTGGTCAGCTGCGGGGAGGACCATGGCGCTCGTCGCGAACGCGCCAGCGATTGCCTGCAGCGACGCTTCACCCGGCGATCGAGCTGCCGGCGCGGCGGGTGTCAGGAGCCCTCGCAGGATCTTCGCAAGCGGCCGCCGTCGGAGCCAGTGCTTCGCGCGCAACTGACCGAAAATCGCCTGCGCCGAGATCCACGCGGCCCTGCCTGGACCGGCATGGGCGAGGTCTCGCGTTGCAACCGGAAACGAGACGGCTCGCGGGCGTTGCGTGGGATCGGCGCCAGCGACTCCGGCGTCGACCAGCGCGGCGTGGGCGTCCCGGTCGATCGCTTCGCCGGCAGCCCAGCGCTGGAAGATCGCATCCAACGGCTCGGACAGGCAGAAATAGCGGTCGCGTTCCAGGTCCAGGAAGACAGCCTGGCCTGCACAAAGGCACCAGGAGATATTGGCATGAGAAGGTAGCGACATGTCGGGATCCGCCAGCGAAAGGGCGCGCACCCGAAGGCACGCGCCCGGGTCGATCAGTCGTCGGTGAGGCCGACATTCTGCCGCAGGCTGGTCTCGACATCGGCGAAGCCGATCGTGCCGCCCTTGGTGTCGACGCTGGCGACGCCCAGTTCGATGGTCTGTTCGGTGTTCATGGCACTTCTCCAATCATGGGAAATGTCATGGCCATGACCCGATCGAAGGTAGCCGGCCCGCTGGTTATGAGAAGTTTATAATCCGATTATAATTCGAATGTTTGCGCAGGCTTTGCGATAAACCTTTTGGCAACTGGCCGGACCGACCATCGGCAGCGGCCGGGTGGCCACCACTATGTCCAGGCCTCGCGGCTAAAGGTGGTGGCGCATGCCCACCAGGCGCATGCTTTTCCCGCCCGGCTTCGTCGTTGCCTGTGCGGCCTCCGTTCGATCGGGGCACGGTTCAAAGCGCGGCCTGTTTCTGTGCCTCCCTGGTTGCACAGCTTCCATGTCCCCCCTGCGGCGCCACCACGATCTGGTGCGCGTCGCGAAGGTCGACATCGCTGCACAACAGGGCGCCCAGCCGGCGCGCCAGGAGGAGCGTGTCGTCGACACGGAACCATCCCGATACGCGCCGCGCGCCCAGGGACGGCTCTGCGAGGCGGATCGGCCGGCTGGCGGTGCGGTTCGCCAAGGCGATGAGTTCCTGGACGGACACCGCTTCGAACGATTGCGGCGTGTCGCTCTGCAAGCCTGCGGCACCTGCCGAGGTTACGTGCCCTGCGGGATGTTCTGGCTCGGCTGGGTAGCTTACCTCCTGGCCCGGCGTCAGCCTGCGGATCGCCGGCGTTGCCTTGGCGGCGTCTCGCGGCAGCGCCACATCCACCGCGCCGCGGAGCAGCCGGACCTCGACCTTGCCGGCGCGTGCCAGTGCAACCTCGAAGATCGTGCCGCGGGCGGTCACGCTGCCGCCGCCAGCCAGGACGATGAAGGGCCGGCGTTCGTGCGCGACCTCGAACCGCGCCTTGCCGCGGACCAGACGCAACTGACGCACGCCGGCCGCGATCTCGACCCCGACTACCGTGTCGGCTGCAAGCGTCACCGTCGAGCCATCGGCGAGTTGGACGGTCTGTGGGGCGGTGCTCGTCGACAACGTTCGGTGGTCGGTCGTGCCCGCCACGGCGGCTGGCCGATCGGATGGCGGCGCCGAGGATGGATAGGTGATCCAGCCCCCGACGCCGATCGCGCAGGCGGCGATGGTGGTCAGTGCAACGGCAAGGCCCTTGCGCC
This sequence comes from Sphingomonas sp. DMC6, assembly GCF_056314225.1. Lineage (NCBI taxonomy): Bacteria > Pseudomonadati > Pseudomonadota > Alphaproteobacteria > Sphingomonadales > Sphingomonadaceae > Sphingomonas > Sphingomonas sp. DMC6. The sequence continues at coordinate 20,738 of NZ_JBQUYT010000006.1, read as the reverse complement.
TTTGCTTCGGGTCGGGCGCGGCGACGGCGGGAGGCGCATCCGGCTCGGAGAGCAGCTTGCCCATCGCGAAGATCTCGGCGGCGCGATTATATGCAGCACGGTGTTCCGGCGCCTCCGCCAGCCAGGCCTCCAGTTCCGCCCGGTGCACCTCGGCGTCCGGGCCGCGCGTCCTGGCAAAGCGGTGCGCGGCCTCGCGGGCCAGCGCCTCGGCGGCACCCTCGGTGGGTTCTTCGGCGATGGTCATTGCCCCAGCTCCTTGCCGATCCGCACCAGCGCCTCGCCAACATGCCATTCGACGGTGCGGATGCTGATGCCGAGTTGAGTCGCGATCTCCTTGTAGCCGAGCTCCTCCATCCGGTGGAGCAGGAACACCTCGCGCGTCCGGGGCGGCAGCGCGTCCACCGCCGCCCGGTAGCGTATGCGCATCTGGTCGAGCTGGATCGCATCCTCCTGGGTAGCACGCGTCTCGGGTTCGTTCGCCGCGTCGATCGGCACATGCGCCATGCGGTTCGCGATCCGCCGTGACCGGTCGATCAGCAGGTTGCGTACGATCCGGTTGAGGAATGCCTCGGGCTGGCGCAGACCCTCGCGAGTGCTCGACCCGAGCAGCCGGGCAAAGGCATCCTGCACGACATCATGGGCGTCCTCGCTCGAGCGCAGGCGCGCATCGAGCCAGCGACGCAGGCGCGGTGCCTGCTCGCGGTAGAGCGCGTCGATGCGCACTTCGGCATGGCCGTCCCCGTGGGGCGCCGCGCCAGGATCCTGCTCGGGTCGCCGCATGGGCGGACCTAGGCGAAGCCGCCGCGCAGCGCGCGGGCAGGGGAAGGGGATCGCACGAGAACCCATCTCGTGCCGGGCAGATGCCTCGGGGGATACACCCGACCGCGCTGGTCGAATGCGTGTGATGCCTGGCGGTCGAACTCCACAGCGGGCTGCCGGCCTGGACCGCGCTGCCTATGCAGTCTGCGGCACTTCGCGCGGCTGTGCAACTCTCCCGGCAAGCGACTGATTTGGTTGCCCGTCCGCCGCCCTCGGGGCCGGACGCCGCATGTCGGGCGCGGCGCGGGCGTCCCGCAACCCGGCCAGGGCCGGGTGCTTCGCTGGCGCTTCGCCCTGCGGTGCGGGCCGCCGCTGGATCGCGCCCGTGTGCAGCGCCGTCGACCGGCCCCGTCGGGGCGGCGCAGCGGAGCAGGATCATGTCGACGAACCAGAAGGAGAGACAAGCAGCGATGCAGCGCGCGGTCGCCGTTTTGCCCGAGGCCCAGCGCGCGGTGTTCCAGCTTTGCGCCGTGGAGGGGCTCGCCTATCCGGAAGCCGGCGCACGGCTCGGCATCAGTACAGCCGAGGTCGAACACCTCCTCGGAGAAGCCATCATCGCCGTCGACCGGAGCCTTCGCGATGCGCGATATCTGCGCGATCCCGTTGGTTTCGGCGGCAAAGCGCGTCGCGCGCTGTTGCATCGCCTCGCACGCTGGCTAGGGTCTGGCTGATGCGCACCGATCTCGATCACCTACCGGCGGCGAAGCAACGCGAGCTCGAGCGCGTGGTGCAGATCCTGTTCGAGGAATTCGGCGACGCGACCGCCACCGCGACGGTCGACTGGAAGCGGCACGCCCGCATCCTCAAGGTCATCCTCTATGGCAGCTATGCGCGCGGCGGCTGGGTCGACGAGCCGCATACCGCCAAGGGCTACCAGTCCGACTTCGACCTGCTGGTCATCGTCAACCACGACAAGCTGACCGACCGCGTCGAGTTCTGGGCCAATGCCGAGGAGCGGCTCAACCGCGAGCTTGCCGTCACCCGGACCCTGCGCACCCCGGTCAACTTCATCGTCCATACGCTGCAGGAAGTGAATGACGGCCTCGCCCATGGCCGCTACTTTTTCATGGATGTCGCCCGCGACGGCATCGCGCTCTACCAGAGCGACAGCACCGGGCTGCACGAGCCCAAGCCCAAGACGCCGCAGCAGGCATTGGCGATGGCGCAGGAATACTTCGGCGAGTGGTTTCCGGCTGCGATGCAGCGCTTCGAGCTGGCTACGGTTGGAATGGAGCGGGGTTTTCAAAAGCCGGCTGCGTTCGATTTACACCAGACCGCCGAGTTCCTGTACCACTGCGTTTTGCTCGTCTGCACCTTCTATACGCCGCACGTTCACAATCTCGGGTTCCTGCGCACCCAGGCCGAACGGATCGATCCGCGGCTCGTGGATGCATGGCCGCGCGACAGCCGTGCCGATCGCGGTCGCTTCGAGAAGCTCAAGGAAGCCTATGTGAAGGCGCGCTATTCCAAGCACTATCGGATCAGCGACGAGGAGCTTGCCTGGCTCGGCGAGCGCGTTGAGGTGCTCGGCCGTGCCGTCCAGGTGATCTGCGAGGAGCGGATTGCGGCGCTGGAGCGCAGCGCCGCCGCCTGACGGCTTCGTCGAGAGGGCGCGGCTCGTCTATCTTCGGGTGGGGCGTATCATATGCGCGACGGTGCCGGCTACGGCTGTGATCCTGCGGCGATGATAGCGCGTCAGCGCAGCCGTCAGTGCGATCCGGTCGCCGGCAGCAATGATCGATCCCAAGCCCGTGATTTCCTCGACGATGACGGGCAGGGACGCGACCTCCGCCTTTCGTACTATCGCGAGGCGATCGTTGAGCGACCGGACCGTCGCGACAAGCTCGGCGCTCTCGGTTGCCTGCGCGACGCGGAGGAAGAGCGTGGCGGTGATTTCCTGAACGCTGCCGGAATGCTGGATGCGGGTGTCGGACGCAGGCTGGACCTGTCGTGCCGCCAGGCCGAGCACCCGCCCATTCCACTGGTAGAGATCGCGCAGCGCGGCCTCGGAGAGCAGCGGCACCCGGAAGCCGTTGTGATTGGGTGCCTCGACGAGCCGCTCGCCGGTCAGCCGGTGGAGCGCATCGCGCACCGGTGTGATGCTGGCGGCGATCTCGCGGCCGATGATGGCAGGCTCGATCGGGGCACCGGGCGGCAGCTCGCCTTCGAGAAGCATCTGCTTGATCGCACCATAGACCCGCTCGAAAGTGGCACCGGGGCTCATCGGGCCAGTTCCCGTGGCCGGAGCGCGATCATGCTGCCTTCGCCTGGGCGGGTGGGACCTGCGGCGGGATGCCATTGGCCGCGAGCAGCGCCGGGGTGTCGGGCCGGATCTCGATCTGGAGCGCGCCAAGGCGCATGCCGCCGACCGTGCCGACCGGCCCGAGCCCATGTGCCTCCCAGCCAAAGGCTAGGATCTGCTCGCGCCACCCGGGCTCGGCGACGCCGACATAGCGGGTGATCCCATGCTCCAGTGCATAGCTGGCGATGCCGTGGACCAGCATGTCGCGCCACCTGCGCCGCTCGCATGCGCGGAGGCGCCGGTCGAGACAGAAGCGGGTGATCTCCCAAATGCTGGGGCCACTGGGCGGCGGCACGTCGCACAGCGCGGCGAACAGGCTGCCCAGCAGATGCGGGCGCTCGGTCGGCAGCAGCCGGGCGGATGCCAGATGCTGCCCCTCGCCGTCGGTGAGGATCAGGTAGCGGGCATGGATATCGTCGAACTGGTCGACCTCATAGCGGCCGGCGAGGACCGGCAGGTCCCAGCCGAGCAGGTCGACGAATACCCGCTTCCGCGCTTCGAACATCGCGCGCATCACCGCATCGCCTGCGGCGGCGCCATCGCCCTGGATGAACTGCATGATCGGCTTCCCTCGCTGTGGAAGCCCGATCCTCCGTCCCGATCTGGACGGTCGCTATTCCCCAGATCTGGGGAGTTTCAACGCCGCAGCGCGTCGGTGAAGCTCAGCGCTCCATCGAAGATCGCGTGGATCGCGAGCTGGGTCCGGTTGCCCACTCCGTAGCGGCCGCGCGCTTCCTTCAGGTGCTGGATCGCCGTTTCATGACTGATGCCCAGGATCTTCGCAATCGCCCAGTCCGACTTGCCCTGTGCTGCCCAATAGAGGCAGTCGCGCTGGCGGTCGCTGAGTCGCGGCCGGTCCGCCTGCGCCCGCCGCATGCCGACGAGCCGCCTGGCGCTTTCGAACGCCGTGGTTCCGACGAACTGGAGGAGCGGCAGCCATTCGGGGCGCGGACTGTTGCCCCAGCTCACCGCGAACGTGCAGGAGCCGGCGGCCTCGCCGGGCACATGCGCCGGAATGGTAATGCCGTCGATCAACCCGATCCTGCGCGACCTGGCGAGGAAATCCTCGTCACGGTTGGTCAGTGCCAGCAGCCGTGGCAGCATCGACCAGCAGAAGCCCGTACTGGTGAGGTGGCTGGCGCGGTGCACGGGGTCCGAAGGGCCGAACCGTTCGGCATCATAATAGGCTTCCCAGTCACGCGGATAGTTATGCAGCCGGAGCGCAGGCTGCGGCGCCCGCGGCACGTCGACATGGTGCGACAGGGCAAAATACTGGAAGCCCATCTCGTGCGTGATCGCGTGGAGGAGATCGCTCAGTTCACTGAGGGTCGTGGCCGCCAGGGCGGCCTGGCCGAAATGCTGCGCGGTTGCGATGACCATCGGGCGTACCCACCCGCTGCCGGACGCGCCCCAGGCCGCTGCGCCGAGGTGATTGCCAAGCCCGCGCCGCGCCCACCGCTTTTCCGTCGGCATCGCGACCCGATCGAAGTGCAATCGATACTAGCTTTTGGTGCACTGCGCAAATTATCTTGGGGGAAGTGGCCTGCAAGCCATTTGACAGGCTCGGTATTTGTCCTGCGTACCAGCCATGGGGCCGGCGGCTGACCCGCGACCTGACTGGCGCGACGACGCGCCGTACCGCGCGCTGGCCGGCATCGATCGCGCCGGTCTCGCCTGGGAGTGGTTGCGCCGCGATCCCGGCTATGCGGCAATGGCTGCCCGGCTCGGGCGCCTTGGTGCAGTCGCGGATCAGTCTCTGGTGCCGGAGGCGGACGCCCGAGCTTTCGGGCTCTGCTTTTGCCGAGGATCCGGGGCGGCCTGCACCCGAGGCGCGCCTGCTCTGGCACGCGGACCTCGATCCCTTCGTGCTCGAAGTCCGCGTCTCGCCGACTGCGGCGACGGACCCCGATGGCATCGACCTAGCCCGTCTGCTGAGGTGGGCGACGATCGTCCGCGGCGGTGGCCGCGAGCATGTCGCGCTTTCCGACGGATGGCACCGGATCCGGCTGGACGTGGTCGGCGGGTCGCTGGTCGAGGAGGGACCTGCGCGGCTTGATTATCTCCTCTCGGGCATGACCCGCGTCGATGCCCATGTCCTGACCCTGCGGCGCATGCTGGAGCTATGGCGCACCGGACGCTTCTCCCCGAAATTGCACCCGCCCGAGCCGGGCATGGGGCGGAGGATCGAGGCGCTGCGCGTCGGCGACGCAGTGGCGGCGGGCGCCACCTATCGCGAGATGGCGTCAGCGCTCTACGGTGCAGACCTGGTCCGCGACGAATGGAAGGGCCGGTCCGACTTCCTGCTGTCGCGCGTCCGCCGGCGAGCTGACGAAGCGGCGCGCATGGCAGCCGGCGGCTGGCGTGCGCTGTTCGGCACCGGCGCTAGTTCGCGCGACGATCGGGCTCCCGGCGCGCGCTAAAGTTGAAGGTCCGCCGCGTACACCGCGCGGACCCAGGCGGGCAAATGGGGGAGGGCGAACACCAGCCGCCCGTTCGCAAAGGTCAGGCAGTGGCTGGGAGGCCGGTTGAGCGTGGAATTGTCGAACACCATCGCGCGATCGGACCGGAGCGCGGCCTCCCGGATCAGCGGTGCCCCGCGGGCATAGCGCGCGCGGATCTTGTCGTCGGGCACGACATGCCCGCCTTCCTCCACCCGCGCGCCGACGCGCGCCACCGAGAGCTCTGGCGTCTCGACCCCGACATGCATCAGCACCACGGTAAAGCCGCGCGCCTTCGCCTCGTCGATCAGGTCGAGCTTCGACCGGTGCGAGAAGACCGTCTCGGTCACGAAGTCCTGGGCCCGGGCGAGATGGTCGGCACGCCGAGCCGTCGCGATCCGCGCGGCTTCATAGGAGGCTGCTGGCGAGGGATCGCGCAGTTCGTCGCGCTGGATCAGGTCGGCGTTGATGAACGGACCTGCGAAGCTCGGCGCGACGCGCGTGGCATAGAGCGTAGACTTGCCGGCGCCATTCGGTCCGGCAAGCACGATCATCGTCGGCTTCATGCCTTGCGGCCGGGCTTCTCGTGCACGAGGTTGCCGCCTTCATCGAGCCCGACGCCGAGGCCAAGCTGGCGACGCTGGGCGAAGAACGCCTCTTCCTCGGGGCTCGCCTGGCCCATCTTCTCGACGAACCCGTCGAGCCAGACGTCCTTTTCCTCGTCGGTGAGCGCGGACGTCTCGATCCCGCCGGCAAGCGCTGCGGTGATGCGGGCATGGTCGAAATTGCCCGACTTCTCGATCGCGCGCCCGATCCGGACCCAATGGGCGATCTGCCCGGCCAGCGACCGGCTCTGCAGCTCGGATTCACGGCGCACGATCTTCATCAGGTCGTCGCCAAGCTTGATCGACTGGGCCATCCCGCACCTCCACGTCTATAGGTAGCAATTTGCTACCTCGGTTTCAAGCGATCGGTGCACGCCGCTGGCGGCGCACCGCGGCGATGGCTGTGGACGCCGCGCTCCCCGCGCGGCGGCTTGTCCGTGCCTCTCCCGGCACGGCGGGGGAGGACGGCGCGCCCGGCTAGGCCCGGCGTGGCCGGCGGCAACCCCTCCGCTGGCGCTCCGGGGTGCTCCGCTGCGCTTCGCCCTTCGGTGCCCCCGGCCCCTGGCGCCGGGCCTCTGGGTCGCTGCTGCCGCCCACACCCCGCCTTTGCGGGGAGGCATGGTGCCTTTTGGGGCGGCGAGGAGGAACCGATGCGCCAAGCCACCAGCCGATCTGCCCGCTCGCGCGGTGCCTGCGAGGATCGCCAGCCTGCGACCCGAGCCAATCTCTATGACGAAGTAACCGCGCGGATCGTCGCCGAACTCGAAGCCGGGCGACTGCCCTGGGTCCAGCCATGGGGCAGGACCGGCGGGATCGGGCCCGGCCTGCCGCGCAATGCGCTGACCGGCCGCAGCTATTCCGGCGTCAATGTCCTGATCCTCTGGGGTGCGGTCATCGAACAGGGCTGGCCCTCGCAATCCTGGCTGACCTTCCGGCAGGCGCTGGAGGCAGGCGGCTGCGTCCGCAAGGGCGAGCGCGGGCAGTGCGTCGTCTATGCCGATCGCTTCACCCCCGAGGCCGAGCGCGCGCGTGCCGCCCGCGACGGCGACGACGCCAAGGCGGTACCGTTCCTCAAGCGCTTCACCGTCTTCAACGTCGCCCAGTGCGAGGGCCTGCGCGCAGGGCTGGCCTGCGACCCTGCGCCCTTGCCCGAGGGCGAGATCGTGCCGGTCGCCGAGGAAGTGATCGCCGCCTCGGGCGTCGAGTTCCGCGTCGGCGGGGATCGCGCCTTCTACGTGCCCTCGCACGACTTCGTGCAGGTGCCGCCGCAGCCCGCCTTCTTCGAACAGGTCAACTATTACCGCACCTGCCTGCACGAACTCACCCATGCCACCGGCCATGCCAAGCGGCTGGGCCGCGACCTGACCAACGCCTTCGGCAGCAAGGACTATGCCCGTGAGGAACTCGTCGCCGAGATGGGATCGGCGTTCCTTTGTGCCGCCCTCGGCATTGTGCCGACCGTGCGGCATGCCGACTATATCGGCAGCTGGCTGGAAGTGCTGCGCGAGGACCATCGCGCGATCTTCCGGGCGGCGAGCGCTGCCAGCAAGGCTGCGGACTGGCTGCTCGCCCGCCACCGCGAGGCCGAGGCCGTCCGCGAAGCGGGGAGGGCGGCGGCATGATCCTCCTCACCCCCGACCTTCGCGCGGCGCTGCGCGCCAACGACATCGCCCGCCGGACTGCCCGGCGCGAGGGGCTGCCGGAGCCCGACCCGGTGCCGCTCGTCAAGCTGTTCAACCCGCTGGGCGCCGCGACCTGGTTGGCGACCGAGCTCGACGAAGACGGCGACACGCTGTTCGGCCTTGCCGACCTTGGCTTTGGCTGCCCGGAACTCGGTAGTTTCAGCCTCTCCGAGATCGCCGCGATCCGGCTTCCCTTCAGCCTCCGCATCGAGCGCGACCTCGGCTTCGAAGGTCTGGTCCCGCTCTCCGACTGGGCCGAGTGGGCGCGGCGCGCCGGGTCGATCATCTGGGCCGAAACGCTGCTGCGCCGTGCCGTGCGCGGTGGGCAAGCGCCGGACCCCGAGCTTCCGCCGAATGGCGGTTGAAGCGCCGGCGGCGCGCTTCGCCGCCATCCCCGACAGCCCGGTCCGTCCCATCGAAACGAAAGGCGGACCGGCGCTCGCAAGGAGTACGACCATGACCCTGATGTTCATCGACCAGGACAAGCTGTCCGTCAGCAAGACCAACATGCGCTACAGCAAGAAGGCCCCCGACGTGGCCGACCTGCTGCCCACCGTCCGCAAGCGGGGCATCATCCAGACCCTGCTCGTGCGCCCGGCCGCCGAGGCCGGGCGGTTCGAGATCGTCGCGGGCGCGCGGCGCTTCCACGCTGCCCGGATCGTCGCCGCCGAAACCGGCGAGCCCGAGCCTTTGCCCTGCCGCATCCTCGCCGATACCGACGATGCCGCCGCCATCGAGGCCTCGATGATCGAGAACCTGTCCCGCCTCGACGCCGACGAAGTCACCCAATGGGAAACCTTTACCCGGCTGGTCCGGCAGGGCCGCGACGTGTCCGATATCGCCGCCACCTTCGGGCTGCCTGACCTCACCATCGCGCGGGTGCTGGCACTCGGCAACCTGCTGCCGCGCATCCGCCAGCTCTATGCCGCCGAGAAGATCGACCGCACGACGATCCGCCACCTGACGCTCGCCAGCAAGCACCAGCAGCGCAGCTGGCTGGCGCTGTTCGACGACCCCGAGGGCTATGCTCCGACCGGTCACCAGCTGAAGGCATGGCTGTTCGGCGGCCAGTCGATTGCCGCACGCTTTGCGCTGTTCGACCTCGATGCGTTCGGCGGCGCGATCGTCGCCGACCTGTTCGGCGAGGACCGCTATTTTGCCGATCCCGATGCCTTCTGGGCTGCGCAGAATGCGGCGATCGAGGCGCGCCGCACAGCCTATCTGGAACAGGGCTGGAGCGATGTCGTGGTCGTGCCGCCTTCGGAGCACTTTCATAGCTGGGAGTATGGGAAGACACCCAAGCGCAAAGGCGGACGGGTCTATGTCGATGTCCGGGCGAGCGGCGAGGTGACCTTCCACGAGGGCTATCTGTCGGCCAGGGAAGCGCGCCGCCGCGCGCGCGGCGAAGCGTCGGAACCCGCCAGGGCGCCCCGTCCGGAAGTGACGTCGACCATGCAGACCTATCTCGACCTGCATCGCCATGCCGCCGTCCGCGCCGCGTTGCTCGGCCATCCCGGCGTCGCGCTGCGGCTGATGGTCGCCCATGCCATTAGCGGCTCGCATCTTTGGCGGGTGTCGCCCGAACCGCAGGCGACGCGCAACGACGCGGTCCGCGAGAGCGTCGAGACGTGCCCCGCCGAGGCGCTGTTCGAGGAGCGCCGATGCGCCGTGCTGGCCGTGCTCGGCCTTGCACCCGACGAGCCGATCGTGACCAGTGGCAGCGGCCATGAGGGCGGCGTGCCCGCGCTCTTCCTGCGGCTGGTCGACCTGCCCGACGCGGTCGTCATGGAAATCCTGACCATCGTCATGGGCGAGACGCTGGCGAGCGGCAGCGCCGTCGTCGCGGGGCTAGGCGTCCATCTCGGCGTCGACATGGCCGACTGGTGGAAGGCGGACACCGCCTTTTTCGACCTGATCCGTGACCGCGAGGTGCTCCTCCGGATCGTCGCCGAGGTGGCGGGCGAGACGGTCGCCGCCGCCAACGCGGCCGAGAAGACCAAGGTCCTCAAGCGCATCATTCGCGATCATCTGGACGGAGCCGACGGGCGCCAAAAGGTCGAGCGCTGGGTGCCGAGATGGCTGGGCTTTCCGGCGTCCGCTTATACCGGCCGAGGCGGGAACGACGCCGTTGGTGCGCGTGATCCGGCCGAGTCCGCGCAGGCCCCCGAGCCGGACCCCGACACCGCGCCTGCACCGCTGCAGCAGGCGGCGTGATCGGAGGCGGGTGGACTTCGGTTCGCCCGCAGCCGGCCCCGAGATTTCGGCCGCGTGCCGTCGCCCGAGGGCGCGCCACGCGGCATTTTTGCGTCGCGCCGTGTTCCGGGCGTAGTCTGCCGAAGAGCTTCACGGAAAGGACAGGGCGCATGCAAACCACCGCGATCGTCTGCGAAGTGCGGTATCGGCTCGACCCCGAACGGCTCGCCGAATTCGAGGAGTATGGCCGCGCCTGGGTGCGCCTGATCGAGCGGTTCGGCGGAACCCATTACGGCTTCTTTCTGCCGCGGGAGGCGCCCAGCGACACGACGATCAGCTTCCCCGGCAAGGGGCGGCAGGGTGAGGGTGACATTGCCGTCGCGCTGTTCGGCTTTCCGGACGACGCGGCCTATCGCCGCTATCGCACCGAGCTGCCGCAAGATCCCGAAGCCGCCGAGGTCATCGCGCGCTTCGCTGACCCCCCCTACCAAAGCTATGAGCGCCTCTTTCTCCAGCCGCTTTCGGGCGCATTGTAGGGGCGGAGCGCAAGGCGATCAGAGCGTCTCCGCCAGCGGCAGCACGACATCGCGGGTCAGCGGCGCGAGCGGCAAATGGGCTGCCTCCGCGATACCGATCCAGACCGCTTCCGCGATTTCCGCCTGCACGATCGGCGCGTGTCGGACACGGAGATGGAAGAGCTCCGCCTCGACGATCGTGTCGGCCTCATTGGCGGCCGGCGCCGAGAATCGGCCGAGATAGGTTGCATCCCGCGCGCGCAGCGCCAGCCCGATCTCCTCGGCCAGTTCGCGCCGGAGCGCGGCCAGCGCGCTTTCCTGTCCCTCGATCTTGCCGCCCGCCTGCATGAACCACCGCGACCCCGCCTTCCGCACGAGCAGCAGCCGTCCGTCGCCGTCGTCGATCAGGGCGGCGGCGATGCGAATCGTCCTGGACGCTGCGTCTGCCATGCGCTCAGCCGACCGTCGGCTCGGGAAGGCTGCAGGAATCGATCCACGCGGCGCCGACGATCGCTGCAAGCCGATCCGGCGACAGCGCGACCGACGTGTTGCGCGAGCCGGCCGCCGGATAAACGACCGCGAACGCCTTGAGGCTCTGATCGCAGTAGATCGGCAGCGCTGCGGGCAATCCGAACGGGCAGACGCCGCCGATCGGATGGCTGGTCACCGCCAGCGTTTCCGCAGCATCCAGCATCCGCGGTCGTCCCCCGAGCGCTGCCTTGGTCTTGCGATTGTCGAGCCGCGTGTCGCCGCGCGTCACCAGCAGCGCGACCTGGTCCCCCACGCGAAGCGCGAGCGTCTTGGCGATCTGGCCGGGCACGACATCCAGCGCGATCGCGGCTTCGGCGACGGTCGCCGTGCTCTGTTCGACCGTGATGACGGCCAGGTCGGGCGCACGCAGGGCGAGGTCGGCGAGAACGGATTCATGGCTCATCGAGCGTAGCGATAGCTCAGCAATCCGCGATGCCCAATGCGCAGTGTCGCCGCGAAGCGCTTCCGATCGTCGGTGGCCTTCCGATGTCGGTCGCGACCGCCCCAATGGCCTCTCTTGCTGGCAGGTCTGGCGCTGTCCGGCCGGGGCCGCGCAACGGCGTCGCCGACTTTCTTCCCCGCCCTGGCGGGCTCCTCGCGGACCAAGAAAGCCGGCTTTGGCCGTCCTTCGCTGGCGCTGCGGCCTTCCGGTGCGCGTCGTCCGCCCATCGCCTGGTCGCCTGCCATCGAGGCCGCATGGGGCGGCATCGAGACACGCATCAGGAGACATCACCATGGCACAGATCGGCAGCTTCACCCGCGGCGAAAACGGCATCTACACCGGCGAGATCCGCACCCTCACGCTCCGCGTCAAGGCGAGCATCCGCCCCGTCGAGCGTGAGCACGACAAGGCCCCCGACCACCGCGTCAATGCCGGCGGCGTCGAATTCGGCGCTGGCTGGACCAAGGCGGCGCGCGAGACCGGCGCGGAATATCTCAGCCTCAAGCTCGACGATCCGTCCTTCCCCTCGCCGATCTACGCGACCCTGACCCAGGGCGACGACGGCGAATACAAGCTCATCTGGTCGCGCTGACATCGACCACCCCTCGCGCCACGCGCGGGGGGCTTCGATCCTTGCGGGGTAGCGGGGTGTCGAACCGATGCAGGTCGATTCCGACACTCCGCAGCCCGCGCTTCGGCAGCCATCCCAGGCGCGAGCGACGGCAGTCCCGCCGCCGGCTCGATGCGACGGGAGTGGCGGATGGACATCGACGACGACATCGCGCGCGCGAACCGCGCCAAGCGCGGCTCGCCCTACCTCAATACCGACCAGGCGGCGGCCTATCTCAAGATCTCGACGCGGCTGCTCAAGCAGTTGCGGCGCGACGGCAAGGGCCCTACCTTTCGCCGCCACAGCCAGCTGATCCAATATCATATCGACGACCTGGGAGCGTGGTCGGACGCCCAGTCGGTTCGCGGCGACGGCCATGGCTCGGCGTGAGAAACCGCCCGGCGAACTGCCGCTGCTCGCCTGGAGCGACCGGCCTCCCGCGCGGGGACAAGTGCCGCGGCGCCTGGGCTGGCGGGCCGCCGCGGTCGGCCTCGGCACCAGCCTGCTGGTACTGACGATTGCCGTCCCCCCGAGCCCGCGGCTGGTCTGGAACGCGAGCGCCAGCGCGCCGATCGGGCTCTATGCGGTGGAGGCCGGCGCTTCGATCCAGGCCGGCGACATGGTCGTCGCGCGGTTGCCCGAGCGTTGGCGGATGCTCGCCGCCCGGCGCCGCTATCTGCCTGCCAACGTGCCGCTGGTGAAGCAGGTCTCAGCGGTGGCGGGCGACCAGGTCTGTGCCGTCGGTGCCCATGTCCGCGTCAACGGCAGGCCCATTGCCGAACGCCGCAGCGCCGATGCTGCAGGTCGTCCTTTGCCTTGGTGGCATGGCTGCATCCGGCTGCGGCAGGGCCAGTTGTTCCTGCTGATGCCGGGCACTCCGGCGTCGTTCGACGGACGCTATTTCGGCCCGACCGAGGGCGCGCACGTGATCGGGAAGGCGACATTGCTATGGCGGCGCTGAGGGCGGTTGCGGCCGCGTCGCTGCTGCTCCTCGCCACCCCGGCACAGGCCGATCCGGTCGAGCAGTGGCGCCCGTTTATCGCGGAAGCATCGGCACGGTTCGGCATCCCGGCCCCCTGGATCGAACGCGTGATGCGGGCTGAAAGCGGCGGACGCACCATGCTCGGTGGCCGACAAATCCGCAGCCGGGCTGGGGCCATCGGGTTGATGCAGCTGATGCCCGCCACCTGGGCGGAGATGCGCGCGCGGCTGGCCCTGGGCAACGACCCCGACGATCCCCGCGACAACATCCTGGCGGGTGCCCTCTACCTGCGGCTCATGTACGATCGCTTTGGTTATCCCGGCTTGTTCGGCGCCTATAATGCCGGGCCGGGCGCCTATGCGGCGTATCTGGCGGGCAGGCGATCGCTGCCGCGCGAAACCCTTGTCTATCTGGCGGCGGTCACGGGCGATGCGGTGCTGGTCCCTTCACCGAGCCGGCAAGCCGCCCGGGGACCGGGGCTGTTCGTGGTGGGGCGGAAGGGCGCTGTCTCCCCTTTCCCGGAGCGGAAGGACATGGCCCCGAGCATGCTTTTCGCAGTCCGGAAGGTCGTCCCATGACCGAGAGCGGGGGAGGGGTTCGTCTCGAAAGTCCGAGCATGACGGGTGGCGAAGCGGCTCTCAAGGCCCGCGGGTGCCCCCCAATTTTCTTCGAAAATCGGTTCCCCCCACGTCCGCTTCGCGGCGCTTCCGCTGGCGCTCCAGCGGCCCTGACAGCCGCTCCGCCACCCGTCTTCGAGGCGATGTTCTCGATCAGGAGAACAGAAGCGAAGGAGACGGTCATGGCGATGGTACATTCATTTTCGGCAGCGTCGGGCGCTGCCCAGGATCGCGTGTTGGCGGCGCTGGTTGCGGGGCTGGAGCGCGAGTTCGGCCATGAGGCCGGCGAGGCTTTGGCACATCGGTTCCTGGATGCCGAGGAGGCCGAGTTTCTCTGGGAAGCGCGTGACCAGGAGCGCTGGATCGGGTCGTATGAAGGCGCGGACAGCGAAGCGGATGTCGAGCTGGACCGGGTCCGGATCGTCGGGCGGCTGGCGGGTCGCTGGTACGTCGCGATGATGATCGTCGATGGCGACGGAAACCCGCACGGGATGCTGGGCAAGCGTAGCTTCTGGCATCGACGGGCGGCCATGGCGGCGTTCGCGGATGCCTGAGCTTCCGGTCAATTCATGCCGGGACGCGGTGCCACATCGGCATCGTGTCCCGGCTTTTTTGTCGCGCCAGGACGGGCGGGGCAGGGTGGTCGGAGAGGAAGGAAAGGGGAAACAAGATAAAGGCAGTGTCTCTCGACCCTGCCCAAGTAATTGTCTGCACATCCTTTTCCTGCGAGACAGGCGATCACAGGCGCGAGACATGCCGGTCGGGAACGCAGGAATACCGCCATTCCTTCGCCGAAATCACGAGATGCAGGATCATCGCCATGCCTGACGATGAGTTTACCCCGAAGCTCGGCGGGAAGGCAGGCAAGGACTCCAAGCTCACGCGAAAATATGGTGGGCGCATCCTCGCTGCAGCGAGACTCGCCGGCTCCAAGACAGGCGTCCGGTCGCGCCGGTTCGATGGCAGCCGTATTGGGCGCGGCGCGAGCATCGGGCGGTTGCTTTCCAGCCGCGATCGGCTGGCCGGATTTCGTGGTCGCCGTGCAGTGGTGAAGGCGAGCCTGATCCGGCTCCAGGGCAAGGCTGGTCAGGTCGCCCGCGCTCACATGCGCTACATCCAGCGCGACGGCGTGACCCGCGAAGGCCTGCCGGGCGAACTCTATGGTCCGGAGACCGACCGGGCCGACGGCGACGATTTCCTCAGGCGGACATCTGGCGACCGTCACCAGTTTCGCTTCATCGTCTCGGCCGAGGACGGTGCCGAATATCCCGACCTCAAGCCCTATGTCCGTCGCCTCATGACGCAGGTCGAGCAGGACCTGGGCACCAGGCTCGATTGGGTCGCCGTCGACCACTTCAACACCGAGCGCCCGCACACCCATATCGTGCTGCGTGGGGTCGACGATCGCGGCGACAACCTCATCATCGCGCGCGAATATATTTCGCATGGCCTGCGCGAGCGCGCCTCCGAGTTGGTGACGCTCGACCTTGGCCCGCGCACCGACAGGGAAATCGAAGCGCGTCTCCGCCACGATGTCGACCAGGAGCGCCTGACCGCGATCGACCGGCGCCTGCTGCGGCGGATGGATAGCCAGCGCGAAGTCTCGCCGGCCGATAACGATCCCTTCCAGCAGTCGATCGCGGCAGGCCGACTACGCAAGCTGAAAGCAATGGATCTCGCCGACGACATCGGCAGCGGCCGCTACCGCCTCGCCGACGGGCTGGAGGACACCCTGCGCCGGATGGGCGAGCGGGGCGACATCATCCGCCTCATGCAACGCGAGCTAACCGCGCGTCGGCTCGACCGCGCCGGGGTGGAGCAGGTGGTCGCGACCGACCTGCGCGAACCCATCGTCGGGCGGCTGATCCAGCGGGGCTTTTCCGACGAGCACCGCGACCGCCACTATGTGATGATCGACGGCATCGATGGCCGGGTCCATTATGTCGACATCGGACGTGGCAGCGCGACCATCTCGCTACCCGAGAATGCGACCGTGCGGATCGACCCGACCAAGGCCGAAGCGAGCCAGGCGGACCGCACGGTCGATGCCGTCGCTCGCGTCAACGGCGGGCGCTATTCGGTCGACCTTCATTTGCGGCACGATGCGAACGCGAGCGAGGCGTTCGCGGCAAGCCATGTGCGAAGGCTCGAAGCGATGCGGCGCGCTGGCGCGGGACCGGAGCCGCAGGCCGACGGCAGTTGGTCCATTCCGCACGACCATCTCGCCCGCGCGGAAGCCTTCGCCCAAAGGCAGCAACGGGACCTGCCGGTGACCCTCGCCATTCTGTCGCCGACGCCGGTCGCCGAACTGGCGGCAAAGGAAGCGCCGACCTGGCTCGACCGGGAGCTCGGGAGGGGTGCGCCCAATGCTATGCGCGATGGCGGTTTCGGCCGCGAGGTGCGAACGGCATTGGTGGTCCGCCGCCAGTGGCTCATCGAGCAGCAATTGGCCGATGGCCACGGCCAAGATTTTCGGTTGCGCAGCGGCGCCATGGAAATCCTGCGGCGGCGCGAGCAGGAGAACGCCGGCAGGCGGTTCGCCGGGCAGCTGGGCAAGCGGTTCGAGCCGGCCCGGATGGGCCAGCGCGTCGAGGGCGTGATCGCTCGGCGTGTCGACCTTGAAAGCGGCACCTATGCTTTGGTCGAGCGGTCGCGCGATTTTACGTTGGTTCCGTGGCGCGACATGCTCGAGCGCCATGTCGGCAAAACGGCCTCCGGAATCTTGCAGGCCGACGGCATCAGCTGGCAGTTCGGTCGCGGCAGGGCCGGTCCCGCGATCAGCTAGGTAGAGCTAACCCTTGAGGAATTCTCCACAACGTCCGCGCTACTGCCGACGGCTCTCACCGCCTCTTCCACGCGATCGCGATTACAGTCTCGCGTTCAGGATCATCACGGTCGCGGCCAAACCCGCGGTCACCCGCTAGCAGGAGCACCATGGCGCGATCATCGAGCGTCGCCGGATATTGGACTGGCTCGACGGCACGGTCCCAGACAACGAAACGCGGGTGACACCGTCGGCGCATATCCGTGGTCGAGGAAGTAGGCAAAAAGCACCCGCGCAGCGCGTGCTGGCACTTTGAATGGTGCGACCGCCCCAGCACGGCTAGAACCTTCCGTTCCGGCGACGATCACGATAGCGGCGCACTATATTTGTTGCTATGCTCCCGCGACGCGCGGGGGTAGGTTGCCATTAATCGGACCCAAGAAGAACGAAGCCCGGCACCTCGTTCTGCCTTGCCCGCTAAGTCACGGGCAGGATTGGATGAGTAGTTCGAATGAAGGCGCGTAGGTTCGTAGACTTATTTTCTGGATGCGGGGGCTTGTCGCTTGGCCTATCGATGGCTGGCATGCGAGGCCTCTTCGCCATCGAGCGAGATCCCATGGCTTTCGACACTTTCGCCGCCAACTTCGTCTCCGATGCCGCTGCGTCAAGCTACGGGTTCGAGTGGCCCGAATGGCTTGACCAGCGGGCGTGGGGAATTGACGAGCTTCTCGATCAGCATGCCAACCGGTTGCAGCAACTGCGGGGGAAGGTGGATGTCCTTGCGGGCGGACCGCCGTGCCAGGGGTTCAGCTTTGCAGGACGCCGGGTGGAAGACGATCCACGCAACCGGCTCTTTGAGAAATACGTCGAGGCAGTCGATGCAATCCGGCCAGCCGCGCTGATCCTGGAGAACGTGCCGGGGATGCGGGTCGTCCATCGCCGCGCGAACGTCGTGGAGATCCCGTTTGGGCCGGCGCCCAAGAAGCGCTCCTTCTACGACAAGCTCGCGGAAAGTCTGGACGGCATCGACTATGACGTCGAAGCCATCTTGGTCGATGCGTCGCGGTTTGGCGTGCCGCAGCGACGCTCGCGCTTGATCGCGATCGGCGTGAGCAGGGAACTGTCTCAGTGGCTCGACGGCGGCATAGCGCGGGTCTTCGCGCTTCTCGAGGAGGAACGCGCCTCGCAGCTCGCGGAACTTGGCCTCGGCGACGAGGTGTCCGCGGCGGATGCAATCTCGGACCTGGAGACCATGCGCGCCCCGCTGCGGCCGTGCGAGGATCCGGAATCAGCCCGCGGCTTCATGGAGGCGAGCCGGTCCGAGGCCCGCTCGCGCTACCAGGAATTGATGCGGGGGGACGGCGACGCGGTGCCGGACAGCATGCGGCTTGCGAGACACCGCGACGACGTAAGGGAGCGCTTCGCGCGCATTCTCGCGGAGTGCCGGAAGGGCGTCCGTATGAACGACGAGTCCCGCCGCAGCTACGGGCTCAAGAAGCACCGGATCTACCCGATGTCGGACGCCAGCCCGGCGCCGACGATCACGACCCTCCCGGACGATGTCCTCCACTATTCCGAGCCGCGCATCCTGACGGTGCGGGAGAGCGCACGACTCCAGTCCTTCCCGGACTGGTTCCAGTTCAAGGGCAAGTACACGACCGGCGGGGATCGTCGCACCAAGGAGTGCCCCCGGTATACGCAGGTCGGGAATGCCGTCCCGCCCTATCTTGCCCGCGCGATCGGTAGCGCGCTCGGAAAGGCACTTGCCGAGATCGAGCTAACACAGAAGGTCTTCGGCCAGGCATCGTCGCGTCCTCCCCTGGCGGCGTCGAGGTAGGCGTGGAGGATGGGGCCACCGAGGCGCCGTTCCCGGCGCAGCTGCTTAGGTGGGCGGGGAACCGCTCGGGCGGCGTCCGTCGCCTTTTTGACGAGAATAGCGGTCGGCCCGGCGCCACCGTGTTCCGGACGAACCTCCTTGCGCGGTTGCAACAATGGTGCGCCGACATCGGGGCTGCAAAGGAGGGGACGCCGCGGATCGTGCTGCTGGTCGGCGGGCCGGGGAACGGGAAGACCGAAGCCATCGAGACGACGATGACCTGGCTCGACGACGCGCTTCGGTGCGACGGCAAGCTGTTGTCCGCGCTGGAAACGGCGTTCATGCCCGACGCCGGCAAGGTACCGAGGACGATCTCGATCGATGTCGGCGAGCTTGCGTCGCCCAGGCGAGCCCTTCCGCTGTCGATCGTGCAGGATGCATCCGTCATCGCTGGCTCGACCGGCCTTACCCACGCGAGCCTGCTTCTCCGGGAACTCAATGAAGTGATGCAGCCAGGCGCTGGTGGACTCTACCTGTGCTGCGTTAACCGGGGCGTGCTCGACGACGCCTTGATTGAGGCGATCGAGACCGGCGCCGCCGAAGCGCGTCAACTACTGGAGTGCATCAGTCAGGCGGTCAGCCTTGCCCCCGACGCCCCCGCGTGCTGGCCGCTGGCTGACTACCCGGCGGTCGCGGTCTGGCCGATGGACATGGAGTCGCTCCTCGCGGGCACGGAGGGCGGCGACCCGGCACCAGCGATCGAGATCTTTCGGAAGGCGCTCGACGCCCAGATGTGGCCCGAGGCCGATAGCTGCCCCGCAGGCTCGTCGTGCCCATTTTGTACGAGCCGCGCCCTGCTGGCGCGCGAGCGCCACGAGACCGCACTCCTCCAGAGCCTGCGCTGGTTCGAGATCGGGAGCGGCAAGCGCTGGAGCTTTCGCGACCTGTTCTCCCTCGTCTCGTACCTCCTTGCCGGGCACCAGGATGAAGCGCCCGAGGACGCCTCGCCATGCGCATGGGCAGCGAGTCTAGCCCGGCTCGATCAGGAGGCATCCGCTGGCGCCCGTCCGCGGAAGGACAGCTCAACGGCGATCTTCAGGCTGGTTGCGGCTCAATACCAGCACGCCTTGTTCCACGGCTGGGACAAGGAGGCGGGTCCCGCCCTCTTGCGCGACATTGGTGAGCTTGGGATCAAGGACAACAACACCGCGATGGGACTGCAATGGTTCCTGTCCTCGCGCCGGGCACCATACCTGCCGGCCATGATCTCTGGGCTGCTCGAGGGTTTCGACCTCCTCCTTGACCCGGCGATCGCGAGCCCGGAGAGCGAGGCGCAGGCGACGCGAGGCACGACCTACCTGCTGCGCGACCTGGACACGCGTTTCAGCCGGTCAGTCGCCGAGGGACTGGACTATGTCCGGAAGTCCCGCGTGCTGTCCGGAATCGAGGCGGACCTTCTCGGCCGACTGTCGGAGCTCGACCAGCTGCTCTCACGGCAGCAGGTCCGGCGCAAGAAGCCTGCTGTGGCGACCCGCGTCCAGCGGCTGGTGCGCGACTTCGCCTGCCGGCTGGTCCGCAGGAGCATCGGAGCCCGCACCGCCACCGTCCTCGATGCAGAGGTCCTCGGCGAGTTTCAGCACGTCGTCGAGGATGGGCGGGGCGACGGCGTGTTCGAGGTAGCACGCGAGGTCGAGCGGCTGCTCAACAACAACCAGGATTTTGAAGTCTCGCTCACCACGACGTTCGGGCAGCCGATGCCGCCTCCAACCCGCCGGGCAACGCTGGTTGTCCAGCGGCGACATGTCCAGCCTGCCAGCATGTCCAGCGATGGTAGGCCGAAATCGCCGCTTCAGTTCCTTGAGGTCGGCGATGGCGCCTCAGCCCAGAAGATCGCGCTGACATACGACCTGTTCAAGGCTGTCAAGGAAGTCGACCGGGGCATGTCGGTTGCATCCCTGCCGCGATCCGTTCTCGCACTCCTGGATACGACCGGCGCGCGACTAGGCGGCCCGATCGTCCGCGACGCGATCGTACTCCCCCGCGCCGAGATCAGGCTCGGGGCGGGCGGGATTGCCGTCCAGCAACGACGCGACGGCTTTGGTCTCTTGCGCGACGGCGGGCGCCGATGACCCTCGCGCAGTTCCGCGATTCACCCTGGGCGAACTCCCACGACGCTTATTCCAAGGCTCGCCTCGCGATGTCGCCGGCGCCGGAGTATGCAAGCTCCGAGGTCATCCTCTCCTCGCTCTATCGCGTCATTGGCTTTGACGACGCCGCCGAGCGCACGGTCCCGCAACGTGGCCGGGAGCTAGACCGGGCAATTAGGCCGTAGACTCATAAGCCCTGAGCCACAGCCGCATTGAGGCAAGCTGGACCATTGCAAGGAAGTTGGCCGCGAGCTTGTCGTATCGGGTGGCGACGC